>JAQXHN010000036.1 GCA_029007295.1 Clostridia bacterium
TGTTAAACTTACCGGCAACGAAAGGTATGGAAGCAGAATAATTCCGGCATATCTGAGGCTAACTAATCCGCTGATTCTTGACGGAACAACATTTACCGAAGGTATAAAAAACGAACTCGGAATTAATGCTAACGAATATTCTTCAGATATAAAGGATAATGAAATGAATATTTTCAAAAAAATCTATAAGCGCTTGGATAATTTCTGGTACCATTACAAATGGCAGACGATAATTTCGGTGTCCTTCGTTGTTATTTTATCCGTTCTTGCGGCGCAGTTTATTACAAAGGATAAATACGATATTTCGATTATTTATGCAGGACCGGAAAATATTACCGCCAATCAGACGAGGGAAATAGAGGGCGCCTTTGACAGTATAGTATATGAGGATTTGAACGGCGACGGAAAAAACAACGCAAAGCTTATGCCCTTTTTCCTTTTGACCGAGGAGCAAAAGGAGAAAAAAACGGAGGAGGCAGATAAAAACGGCGAGCTTTTTGCCGTTAATATGCAGGAGATGCAGAACACCCGAAACTCCTTTACGACGCATGTTTTTACCGGAGAATCGAGTATTTGTCTGCTTGACCCCGAATGGTATGAAATGCTCCTTGAGCAGAACGCCTTCGTGCCGCTCGGGCAGGTGCTTGACAGTGTTCCCGAATATGCGAATGATGAATATTCGGTTCGTCTGTGCGATACGGAATTTGCAAAAAGCTATTCCTGTCTCAATGTTTTTCCGGACGATACTTTGCTTTGCATTCGCAGAATGTCCACCGCTTCGCTGATTCAAAAGGACGAAACCGAGGATGAAAAATATATGCAAAACAAGGCGGCGTTTTGCAGAATCTTCGGATATTAACGAAAAAATTGATAAGTTTATTCAATATTTTATGAATTATTTTGCAAAACTACTTGACAAAACGGAACAATGTGCTATAATTATTGCATAATAATTCAAATACGGTTTGGAGATAATCAAAATGAATATCAATAAAGAAAGCATTAAAAAAGTAGTATTGGCATATTCCGGCGGTCTTGATACGTCAATAATTATTCCGTGGCTGAAGGAAAATTATAACAACTGCGAGGTAATAGCCGTTTCCGGCAATGTCGGTCAGGCGGACGAGCTTGAGGGACTTGAGGAAAAGGCGATAAAAACCGGTGCGTCAAAGCTCTATGTTCTCGATTTGACCGATGAATATGTTGACGAATATATTATCCCCACGATGAAGGCGGGCGCAGTTTACGAGGATTATCTCCTCGGCACCAGCCATGCACGTCCTTGCATTGCAAAGGGTCTTGCCGAAATCGCAATTAAGGAGGGAGCGGACGCAATATGTCACGGCTGTACGGGCAAGGGAAACGATCAGGTTCGTTTTGAGCTTGCATTAAAGCATTTCTGCCCCGATATGCCCATTATTGCTCCTTGGCGTGAGTGGGATATTAAGAGCCGTGATGAGGAAATTGATTATGCCGAGGCTCACAATATTCCCTTGAAGATTAACCGCGAAACCAACTATTCAAAGGATAAGAATCTTTGGCATCTGTCCCACGAGGGACTCGATTTAGAGGACACCGGCAACGAGCCGATGTATGAAAAGAAGGGCTTTTTGGAGATGGGTGTTTCCCCGATAGACGCTCCCGACAAGCCGACATATATTGAATTGGAATTTGAAAAAGGCACGCCCGTTGCTCTTGACGGTAAAAAGCTGACCGCTAAGGAAATCATACTCAAGTTAAACGAGCTGGGCGGAGCAAACGGTATAGGAATTATTGACATCGTGGAAAACCGTTTGGTCGGTATGAAGTGCCGAGGCGTATATGAAACTCCCGGAGGCACCATTCTCTACAAGGCGCACGAGGCTTTGGAAAGCGTTTGCCTTGATAAAGCGACGCTTCATGAGAAGCAGCGTCTTTCCATTACCTTTGCGGAGCTTGTATACAACGGTCAGTGGTTTACTCCTCTTCGCGAGGCGCTTTCCGCATTTGTTGACAAGACTCAGGAAAGCGTGACGGGCAAGGTTAAATTGAAGCTCTACAAGGGTAATATCATTAAAGCCGGTATTTGGAGTGATTACTCACTGTACAGCGAGGATATTGCCACCTTCGGCGAGAGCGATTACGACCAAAAGGATTCGGCGGGATTTATTAACCTTTACGGCTTGCCGATTAAGGTTCAGGCAACGGTTTCGGCAAAGCACAACAAAGCCGATTAACCAACTCGGGCAGGCGAGCGCCTGCAGGCAACTCGGTGCTTGTTTAGTCGCAGTTGTTCGACAGGGCTCGGTGAGTGAGATTTAGCTGAATGTTGTTAGTTTAAAGTTTTGGTCGAGCTTTTTCAAAAGCTCGTGGGTTTTCAGGGCAACGCCCTGAATCGCACTCCGCAGAGTGCGAAGCTCCTTGGACTTCAAAGCGCGTGGTCTCTTTTTGCTTCTTTTTCTCTTCCGCAAGATGAAAAAGAGAAAAAGAAGGTCGGGTCGGGCAGGCGAGCGCCTGCAGGCAACTCGGTGCTTGTTTAGTCGCAGTTGTTCGACAGGGCTCGGTAAGTGGGGTTTGCCGAACGCTGTCAGTTAAAAGTTTTGCTCGAGCTTTTTCAAAAGCTCGGTCGGGTCGGGAAGCCCCGACGGGCAGCTCGTTGCTTGTTCAGCTGTAACTGTTTGACAGGGCTCGATGAGTGAAGTTTAGCTGAACTTTGTAAGTTTAAAGTTTTGCTCGAGCTTTTTCAAAAGCTCGGTCGGGACGGTCCGACATCCCACTCGGTGCTTGTTCAGTCTACTCGGAGATATAGCAGAAACACAAAATTAAACAAGGGTAGGCGATGAACCTACCCTTAATAGATTATAATACACAAGCTTGATAGATAATTAAACAACAAAATTGAGGTAAAAACAATGG
>JAQXHN010000037.1 GCA_029007295.1 Clostridia bacterium
TGCTCGCTATGGGAAGAGCTCTTATGTCAAAGCCTAAGCTTTTGATGCTTGACGAGCCTTCTATGGGTCTTTCCCCCTTGTTGGTTGAACAGATTTTCGAGATAATAATCGAATTTCATAAAGCCGGTACTACGATTCTTCTTGTTGAGCAGAATGCTAAGATGGCGCTGTCTATAGCAGATAGAGCCTATGTACTCGAAACCGGACGTATTACAATGTCAGGTACGGGTAAAGAGCTTGCAAGCTCAGATGAAGTAAGAAAAGCATATCTCGGCGGTTAAAATAACTATAGTTGCCCTCGGCCTTGCCGAGGGCATTTATTTTATTGAATAGGCAGTAATGATAATTTATCGTATCATACTTGATTTTTTTCTTAATAAATGGTAATATAATATGATATAAAAACGGAGATAAAAAAATGGCTATACTGAATATTGTAAAAGAAGGCGAAGATATTCTTCGCAAAAAATCAAAAGAGGTTACCGAAATTACACCGAGAATTTTGACGCTTATCGACGATATGAAGGACACTTTAAAAAAGTCGGGAGGCGTCGGGCTTGCCGCAGTTCAGGTTGGAGTTCTGCGCAGAATTGTTCTCGTTGAGAATGAAAAGGGTAAGGTCCTCGAATTAATAAATCCTGAAATTATTGATTCAAAGGGAGAGCAGGAAGAGCTTGAGGGCTGTCTTTCCATTCCGGAAAAATGGGGAATTACTCACCGTCCGAAATGGGTAAAGGTAAGAGCTGTCAACAGAAAAGGCGAAGCCGTAGAGTACGAAGGCAAAGATTTAACCGCACGAGCTTTTTGTCATGAGCTGGATCATCTTGAGGGTAAACTTTTTACAGATAATGCGATTCGTATGCTTTCTCAAGAGGAGCTTGAGGAGCTAAGCTAGACTGTTATCATATTTTATTTATCGGAAAGGAAATATCTGTGAAAATATTATTTATGGGCTCACCCGATTTTGCTGTTCCTTCGCTTGAAGGCTTGTGCAAATCGGAGCATTCTGTTTGCTCTGTAGTTACTCAGCCTGATAAACCTAAAGGAAGAAATTATGAATTATATCCTACTCCCGTAAAGGTATGTGCTGAAAAATACAGTATTCCCGTGTATACTCCCGAATCGTTAAGGAACGGTGAAATAAAGGATTTGCTTGAAAGCGAAAGACCCGATATAATAGTCGTTGTGGCATACGGTAAAATTTTGCCGGATTATGTTCTTAACGGCGCAAAATTCGGTTGCATAAATGCGCACGCTTCTCTTTTGCCCAGATGGAGGGGGGCGGCTCCTATGCAAAGAGCGATCATGTCCGGCGATGCGGAGTACGGTTTGACCGTAATGAAAATAGCAAAGGGACTTGATACCGGAGATATGCTGTTAAAAAAATCCTTTAAATTACGTATTGACGATAATCTTGAAACCGTACATGATAATATGGCAAATTGCGCTCCTGAATTGCTTTTGGAGGTTATTTCACAGCTTGAAAGCGGAAAGGTAAAATGCGAGCCTCAGGACGAATCAAAAGCTACTTATGCGGAAAAAATAACAAAAGATGACGAGATACTCGATTTTTCGGATACGGCGATTAATATTCACAATAAAATAAGAGCTCTTTCGCCGTTTCCGCTTTGTTATACCCGTTTAAACGGCCGAATAATAAAGGTAATCGAAAGCAAGCCTTCGGATAAAATATCAGGCAGGAAATTTGGAACCGTAACAGGGCTTGATAACGGTATTCACGTTGCCTGCGGGGACGGAGAAATAATTATAACCAAGCTTTTACCGGAAGGAAAGAAAAGAATGAACGCCGCGGATTTTATTCGGGGCAGAGGTATTTCGATAGGAGATGTATTTGAGTAATGTACTACTATTATTATTTTTCAAATTATTGGTATGTATTGCTTTCGATAATTCCTTTTATCTTAGCTCTTATTGCAAGCATAAAGGTTAAGAATACTTATAGGAAATACTCGAAAATAAGCACAAAGAGAGGTATAACAGGACTTGATTGCGCCAAATACGTTTTATATTCGGGCGGAGTTAACAATGTGAGAATAGGACAAATATCGGGGGAGATGACCGATCACTATAACCCAAAAGAAGAAATCATCAA
>JAQXHN010000038.1 GCA_029007295.1 Clostridia bacterium
GATTGATAAGGCTCCTGAAGAGAGAGCAAGAGGTATCACAATCAACACCGCTCACGTTGAGTATCAGACTGACAACCGTCACTATGCTCACGTTGACTGCCCCGGACATGCCGACTACGTTAAGAACATGATTACCGGTGCTGCTCAGATGGACGGCGCAATCCTCGTTGTTGCCGGTACAGACGGTCCTCTTCAGCAGACCCGTGAGCACGTTCTTCTTGCACGTCAGGTTGAAGTTCCTGCAATCGTTGTATTCATGAACAAGACAGACCTCGTTGACGATGACGAGCTCCTCGACCTTGTTGACATGGAAATCCGTGACTTGCTCAGCAAGTACGACTTCCCCGGCGATGATACTCCTATCATCCGCGGTTCTGCAAGAGAAGCTCTTCTCAGCGAATCCACAAATCCCGACGACGCAGTATACGCACCTATCTGGGAGCTCATGGACGCTGTTGACAGCTTCATTCCTACCCCCGACAGAAAGTCTGACCTCGACTTCCTCCTCCCTGTAGAGGACGTATTCTCCATCTCCGGACGCGGTACTGTTGCTACAGGTAGAGTAGAGCGCGGTACAGTTAAGGTTGGCGATACAGTTGAAATCGTTGGTCTTTCCGATGAAAAGAAATCAACTGTTATCACAGGCGTTGAAATGTTCCATAAGCTTCTTGACCAGGCAGAAGCCGGCGATAACGTAGGTCTTTTGCTCCGCGGTATCGCAAAGAACGAAATCGAAAGAGGACAGGTTCTCTGCAAGCCCGGTTCAATTCACCCCCACAAGAAGTTTGTTGCTCAGGTTTACGTTCTTACCGAAAAAGAAGGCGGACGTCAGAAGCCCTTCTTCGCAGGTTACAGACCTCAGTTCTACTTCAGAACAACTGACGTTACAGGTACAATCTCTCTTCCCGAAGGAACAGAAATGTGCCGTCCCGGCGATAACGTTGATATGACTGTTGAGCTTATCACTCCTATCGCTATTGAAAAGGGTCTGCGTCTTGCTATTCGTGAAGGCGGTCGTACTGTTGGATCCGGCGTCGTCACCGAGATTCTTGACTAATTATACGATTTGACTTTTAAAACGGGGAAAGCAGCTGCTTTCCCCGTTTTTGGCAGTATTGCTTAGCTGCAGTAATATAAAAGATAATTTTTAATATTATACTATTGCCAATATTTGTGTTTTATACGGTAGGTAACGATGAACAATCAAACGGCAAAAAGAAAAATATGTGCAGTAATATTATGGATTATGCTTTTATTCTGGATGGCATTTATCTTTTCTATGTCGTCACAGGAAGCAAGCGAATCCTCAAAATCGAGCGGGGAAGTTATTGAAACGATCCTAAAAATTGTAAAGCCGGATTATGAAAGCTTGACTGCTACGGAAAAATACGAGCTTATTGACTCCCTGCAATTTATTGTCAGAAAAATCGCACATTTTACAGGATATACAATAATCGGTATTTTATCATACTGGGCGCTGTTTTCAACATTTTCCTTAAAGGGGGATAATAACAGAACTTACAAAATTATCATTTTTGCTCTGTTAATCGGTCTTTTATATTCCGTAAGCGATGAAATACATCAATTTTTTGTTCCCGGAAGAAGTTGTGAACTCCGAGACGTAATTATTGATTTTTCGGGAGTAACCCTCGGCGTAGGCTTATCGTTTGCCGTTTTGGTGATTGTCCGAAAAATCAGGAGTAAAAACGAAAAAGCACATATTTTGTAAATTTGACTATAATGTAGTGAGGGAAACCTCAATTTGAAAAAGAAGGTCGACAAAATGTGCGGTTGTAGAAATAATAATAATTGTACCTGCAGAAATCAGAGGAATAGATGCTGCCGCAGAAGATGTATCCTATGCAGCGTTCGTTCTTCCCTTTGATCTAACGGTAAATTAAAAAAAGAGGACTCTGTCAAGAGTCCTCTTTTTTGTTTTAGTTATTGCTTTCATCGTATGCCGACGCAATTGCGTCAAGAACGCCGTTTTCATTTGAAGTTATTGCACTGTAGCCGTAAAAAATTGAGCCGTCGCAGTTCTTTTCCTTCGCATATTCTATTTGCCTTGTTATTTCTTCCGAATTCCATTCGGAGGCCTTATAAGCCCCGTGTGAAATGAACAAAGCGACACCCGAATTCTCGGTTTTTTCCTTCCACCAGTCAACTAATTCGGCATAAGGAGCCGCAACGGAATTAAAATCCCAATAAATCTGCGGTGAAATAAAGTCTATATAGCCGCCGTCTATCCAGGATAAAGCATCACAGAATATTTCGCTGTACGCCGACAGACCCCGAGTATTCGAGCCTCCGTTTACACCGTTATCGTTGCTCCAAATACCGAAAGGAGAAACGCCGAACAGACAGTCTTTTCTTTGTTTTTTGATTTCCTCATAGCAGGATTTAATTATTGAATTAATGTTGCTCCTTCTCCATTCGTCCTTGTCCTTGCCTTTTCCGTATAGGCTGTAAGACGCCGAATCGTCAAATTCTATCCCGTCTATCGGATACGGATAAAAATAATCGTCGAAAACTATACCGTCGACCGAATAGCCCGAAACAATTTCACAAACGCCTTTTGAAATAAGCGCTTGTACCTCCGGCAGAGCAGGGTCATAATATACCTTATCTCCGTAGGAAATACACCACTCCGGATGAAGCGAAGCAGGATTATCGGGAGATAAAACGGTATTTTCGCTCGTTGTTACTCTTAACGGATTTACCCATGCAAATACGATAATATCGTTCTCGTGCGCCTTGTTTACAAGATATTCAAGCGAATCAAAGTCACCATCGGGCTTTATACCTTGTTTGCCGGAAACATAAACGCTGCTTGGAAAAACCGAAGAGCTGTAGAGAGCGTCCGAGCAAGGCCTTACCTGAAATAAAATAGTGTTAAGAGAATTTTCCTTGCACATGGCTACGATAGCGTCAAGCTCGTTCCTCAGCATATCAGCGGACAAGCCCTTTTGCGACGGATAATTGATATTTCCTACGCTTGCAATCCAAATGCCCTTCATCTCACCATCGGGAATAATCTGTTTTATGTAATTGATTTTATCGTTGCTTGTGATGGCAGTATCCTTTCCGTTTTTCACTCTTTCATTTCCGCCGGATATAATTACAATAAGCATAATAATGGCAACAAGTAAAATAACTGCGGCTCCGAAAAGCACGGGCAAAACTTTAAACTTTAATTTTTTACTCATATTTACCGAATCCTTTTTTTATAATTATATTCGCAGATATGAAAATTATGCCACAGCTTAGTGTGGCATAACGATTATTTCAAAACAGCGGAGCGAATATTCTTAAAACGCTCTGGAAGGTTCTGACTATGGGGTTTCTTGTTACCTCGCCTGTTGTAACCTTATGACATTTAGGCAGAAGATTGAGAAAGTCCTGCTTAACGTCCTGAACGGTTTGGGTTCCCACGAGAAGAGAGCCGCACTCAAAATGAAGATAAAGGGAACGGAAATCAAAATTGGGAGTGCCGACAGCCGCAATAATATCGTCACATACCGCAACCTTTGAGTGAATAAAACCGGGGGTGTATTCATAAATGGAAATGCCTGCGTCCATCAAATCCTTGTAATAGGAGCGGGTAGTCATAAATACCATTTTCTTATCGGGAATTGCGGGAGTAATAATGCGGATGTCGACTCCGCTTTTTGCGGCTAAAATCAGTGCAGACTGCATACTGTCGTCAAGAATCAAATACGGAGTTTCAATATACATATAACGTTTTGCCCCGGTGATCATCTGCATGTAAACATGCTCGCATACATTCTCGCCCGAATGGGGACTGTCGCTGTACGGAATAACGTATCCCCGAGTGTTTTCAAGGTGCGGCTGTTCTACATGAAATTTTGAATAATCTTCATCGGTGTGATTAACCGCATTCCATAATTCAAGAAACATAACGGTAAAGCTCCAGACAGCGTCTCCGCGGAATTCAACCGCGCAGTCCTTCCAATCGCCGAAGCGTTGAACCAAACCGATATATTCGTCTGCGATATTAATTCCCCCCGTAAAGCCGACCTTGCCGTCAACAACTACTATTTTCCTGTGGTCGCGGTTATTCTGCACCGACGTCCAAAGAGGACGGAACGGGTTGAAAATCTTACATTTAATTCCGTACTGTCCGAGGGAGTGTCCGTATCTTGCGGGCAGACAGCCGACGCTTCCGACGTCATCGTACATAACACGAACATCAACTCCCTCGGCTGCTTTTCGCTTTAGTATTTCAAGGGTTTTGTCCCACATCTTCCCTTCGCTGATAATAAAAAATTCAATAAAAATGAATTTCTTTGCGCTTTCAAGCGCTTCAATAAAATGAGGATAAAATTCTTCGCCGGGGGAAAGATAGGTTGTTTGAGTGTTGGAACACACGGAAAATCCCGCAGTATTGGTAAGATAATTAATTCGGTTAATGAATTCGGGATAATCGCTTCTCATATCCGAAGATGCGTCGGGATATTTCAAAAGCTCGTCTCTTCTTATTTTATCATAATGGTCGAACGTTTTTTTCAGCCTTCCCGACGTAGCCTGAAATCTCAACAAGAAATAAAAGAGTCCGCCGAAAACAGGGAATGCAAATATCGAAATAATCCAAATTATCTTATAAGCGGGCTTATCACGCTTGCTAATAATGTAGAGAACGACAATTACGGAAAAGCTCCAAAGAATTATTTCAACGATTCTCATATATTTTCCGAGAAAATAAAACGGAACGGTGATAGTGAAAATCTGAAGCAGCAATAGGGCAACGACAACTACCCTACGGCTTAATATTAATTTCTTTACCGTATTCCACATTTAAAAGTCCTCCGTAATAATAAAGATAATTTAATATTCGCTGTGAACTTTAAAGTCTTTACCTATTATTTCCGAGCTGTCCGTAATCATCATAAATGCATGAGGTTCAATGCTTTTTACATAATTTCTCAAAAGGATACCCTGGTGACGGTCCATAACGGTTAAGATAACGGTCTTATCGTTGTTTGAGTAGGCGCCTTTTGCGCTGTGAATGGTAGAGGTTCTGTGAAGCTCTTCACTTATAAATCGGCAAATCGGCTTGGGATTATCTGTAATAATAGTGAAGAATTTGCATAGATTAATGTTTTCAAGTACTCCGTTAATAACAAAAGTCTTTGCAATGAGACCGATAGTAGAATAGAGGCCGATTGAAATACCGAATACAAAGTACGATGAAACCGTAACAAAAGAGTCAACTATTAATAGCGCCACGCCCGTGTTTGCGTTCGAGTGTTTTTTAATAATCATGGCAACAATTTCCGTTCCTCCCGCAGAGGCCTGATGACTGAACAGAAGAGCGGTCGATACCGCAGGCAGAATGATTGCAAACACCAAATCGATGCCCATTGAACCGGAAATCGGTGTTTTTGTCGCAATGTGTTGCCGTACAAACGGAATAAGCTCTATTGCCTTCATTCCGAATGAAGACAGCAGCGTAACATAAACGGTTTTTATTCCGAAGCTCCTGCCGATTAATATGAAAGCAAGAAGCAGAAGAATAATATTAAAAATCAGGTTGTAATCGGCGGAGGTCAGCGGGAGAATAGGCTCAAACACCCTTGAAAGTACAACCGAAATGCCGGTAACGCCGGCGAATGTAAAATTGTTGGAATATTTAAAAAGAGAAACACCAACAATCATAGGTATTGTGGCTACCGTCAGGAATAAATATTCCCATACGGTGCTTTTAATTTTTTTCGAGATAGAATCAGAACCGTTTGCCATTATTGTATCCTTTTATTTTTTTTTGCGAGCTTAGATTCCGGAGCACAGAGATTCCTGCGCTTCGGAATCGAAATCGAGCATTGATGATAGAATATAGTTCGAAACGAACATTCCTTTTGTTGTCAGGGCGTATTTTGTCCCCTCGTGAGTCATAAAGCCTGAATCAACATAAGCGGGGAGTAAATCGGAAAACATTTTTTCGAAATCAAGGCCGAACAGCTTTGAAAAAATAACAGTATCTATGCCTTTGTTCAAACGCAAGCCGAGCATAATATATTCGCCTATACGCTCATTTGGCAAAATAGTGTAGTTTTCGTCGACTGTATCTATTTCGTCCTCGGGATTTTCCATTGCCGCCATATATGATTCAAGGTCCCTTTTGAACGAGAAGCGTCTGCCGTTAAAGTAGGAGTGTGCGGCAGGCCCCAATCCGAGATATTCGCCGCAGCTCCAGTAACGGAGATTGTGCTGACATTCATAACCGGGCTTTGCAAAATTACTTATTTCATATTGCTCATAGCCGTGGGCCTTCAGAAAATCTATGGCGAACTTATACATCTCATATTCGGTATCCTCGTCCGGTAAAGCAAGCTCGTCTCTGATAACGTCAAACCTTGTTCCGTGTTCTATCTTCAAATTGTATAATGAAATATGCTCCGGCTCAAGCTCGCATATCCTTTCAAGCGTCAGACGGAGACTTTCCATTGTTTGCTCCGGTATTCCGTACATCAGGTCAATATTGATATTATCAAAACCGGCCTCTCTTGCAATGCCGAAGCTTCGGCAGGCGTCCGACCAATCGTGTATCCTTCCCAGCGCCTTTAACTCGTTGTCGCAGGTGCTCTGCACACCGAACGAAATTCGATTAACGCCTAACTTTTTAAGCTTTTTCAGCAAGGAAGAGGTTACAGTCGCCGGATTTGCCTCTACGGTTGTTTCGGCGTCCATAAATACACGGAAATTCTCATATATTCCGTCTACCAGACGAAGCAAATCCTTGTCCGGAATGACAGTGGGGGTTCCACCTCCGATATACACGGTATCAACCGTATAATTTGACGCAGCGTCGGAGTAGTCCTCCATCTGCAAAAGGAGCGAGTCTACATATCTACCGTATTCTCTTGAGTCCGTTCTTGAATAAAAGTCGCAGTAGGGACATTTATTCGCACAGAAGGGAACGTGTACATATAATCCGAGATTGTTCATTTGGTTTTCTCCTTATTCATCATCTAATTTCAGTACTGCCATAAAAGCTTCCGGCGTAACCTCTACAGAACCGAGCTTACGCATCTTTTTCTTGCCTTCCTTTTGCTTTTCAAGAAGCTTCTTTTTTCTCGTAATGTCGCCACCGTAGCATTTTGCAAGCACGTCCTTACGAAGCGCCTTTACGGTTTCACGGGCGATAACCTTGCCTCCGATAGCCGCCTGAACGGGCACCTCAAATAACTGGCGCGGAATATTATCCTTTAACTTTTCGGCGATTTTTCTTGCTCTCGGGTATGCCTTTTCCTCGTGTACGATGAATGAGAGCGCATCAACAGGGTCTCCGTTTAACAGAAAATCAAGCTTTACGAGCTTGCTCTTTTCATAACCCTGCATTTCATAATCAAGAGAAGCGTAGCCTTTGCTTCTGCTCTTTAGTGCGTCAAAGAAATCGTATATTATCTCGTTTAGCGGCAGAGTGTAGTGAAGCTCTACTCTCGTTTGGTCAAGATACTTCATGTCGAGAAAAACGCCGCGTCTATCCTGACACAGAGACATAATGTTTCCGACAAATTCACTCGGAGTTATGATATCCGCACGTACAACAGGCTCGGCGGCTTCCTCAATTTCGTCGGACAAAGGGTACGAGGAGGGATTATCAATATAAACCGTCTCTCCTCCTCTTTTTTTTATTTTGTATATAACGCTCGGTGCGGTTGTGATGAGATCGAGATTAAATTCTCTTTCAAGCCGTTCCTCTATAATCTCCATGTGAAGAAGCCCCAAGAATCCGCAACGGAATCCGAATCCGAGAGCGACAGAGGTTTCGGGTGAGAATTCAAGCGCGGCATCGTTTAACTGAAGCTTTTCAAGAGCGTCTCTTAAATCGCCGTATTTTGCGCCGTCTGCAGGATAAATACCGGCGTAAACCATAGGCAGTGCCTGCTTAAAGCCGGGCAGAGGATTTTTTGTCGGATTAGCGACGCTTGTTACCGTGTCGCCTACGCGGGTGTCTGATACATTCTTGATAGAGGCTGTTATATAGCCTACGTCGCCTGCGGAAAGGGAATCCTTTTTTGTTAAGCCAAAGGCGTTCATTATTCCGACGTCAACCACTTCGAATTCGGCGCCTGTATGCATCATTTTGATTTTATCGCCGGGACGCACGGTTCCGTTCTTAACTCGAATGTAAACGACAACTCCGAGATATGAGTCATAATATGAATCGAAAATCAAGCACTCGAGCGGAGCGTCGGGATCGCCCTGAGGCGCGGGGATATCATTGACAACGGCGTCGAGCACCTGCTGAATGTTAAGTCCGGTTTTTGCCGAAATAGCGGGACAGTCCTGCGCCAAAATACCTATAATGTCCTCGACCTCATTTCTGCATTTTTCAACGTCCGCAGACGCAAGGTCAATTTTGTTTATTACGGGAATAATCTCCAAGCCCGCCTCAACCGCAAGATAAGCGTTTGCGAGGGTCTGAGCCTCTATGCCCTGCGTTGCGTCTATAACCAACAAAGCGCCTTCGCATGCGTTGAGAGAACGTGACACTTCGTAGTTAAAGTCGACATGACCGGGGGTATCAATGAGATTAAAGGAATAAATCTCACCGTCGCCGGCCTTATATTCGAGATTTACGGCGCGCGCCTTTATGGTAATGCCTCTTTCTCGTTCCAAATCCATATTGTCTAGCAGCTGTTCTTCCATTTCTCTCGACGCAACGGCGTTTGTATTTTCAAGAATGCGGTCGGCAAGCGTAGATTTTCCGTGGTCGATATGAGCAATAATACAGAAATTTCTCGTGTTCTTCTGTTTTGATGACATTTTACAGGATCCTTTCGGAAATAATTATATATTATATAACATTATTAAGTATAAGTCAATAATCCAGCGTTGAGATTTTTTAAATAATTTTCTTATTCTTTTGAGCCGACTGAAAGCGTAAAGGGTGGAAATTGCCGAGCCGCAAATTACATATAATGATGATAAATAACGAAAAACGGCGAATTTAATTGTAAACAAAATAAAAATTTATTGGAAATATTGAAAAAACTATTGCATTTTCCTTAAACATACTTTATAATTATGGTAAAAGTGGTTTACGGTACCACAAAATGGGATAAAATCCCATATGAAAATACAAAAAATAACAAAATTCAGCGGAAAGGAGCAATAAAAATGGAAAGTGCCAGAATATACGGCGAGTTTCGACATACCGTAGACGCCAAAAAGCGCCTTGCTTTGCCGGCTAAGATACGCGATAACATGAGCGAAACAATGATTTTGGTGGGAAGTATTTTTTCTTCTTGTATTGCTCTTTATCCGTTAAACGAATGGGAAAAGTTTGAAAAGAAGCTTGAGGCTTTATCCGAGACGGACGGTATTCTTGCAAGACGGAAAATTTATTCGAGGCTGTGCGAGGTCACTTGCGACGCCCACGGAAGAATAGTAATTCCGCAGAATCTGTACGATTATGCTCATCTTCAAAGGGACGTTATAATTATCGGAGTCGGCAGCTTTGCGGAAATTTGGGACAGCGAGCTGTGGGCAAACGAGCAGATAGAAGAAGACAAGCCCGAAATTATTGACATTCTCCGCAAGGCAAACTTCTGATGAGCTTTGAATTTAACCATTTGCCGGTAATGCCCGAGGAAGTTATCAAGGGATTGAATATTAAACCGGACGGATTGTATTTTGACGGAACGCTCGGCGGTGCCGGGCACAGCAAGCTGATATTACAGCGTCTGACAACGGGGGAGCTTATCGGAGTTGATCGGGACGCCGATGCTCTGTCCGCAGCGAAAGAGAGACTTGCCGAATTTGCTCCGAGGGTTACTTTTGTTCACGACAATTTCGAGAATATCAAGGCGATAATCGGAGAGCGAAGGCTTGATGGAGTTCTGCTTGATTTGGGTGTATCGTCGTTTCAGCTTGATACTGCCGAGAGAGGCTTTTCGTATATGCAAAACGCAAGGCTCGACATGAGAATGAACAGGGAGCAGGAGCTTTCCGCATTCGATGTGGTCAACGGATACTCCGCCGATAAATTGACGCAAATTATCCGTGATTACGGAGAGGAGCGTCAGGCCGGACGCATTGCGCGTGCGATTGTAAATCAAAGGGAGCATGGACCGATAGAAACAACCTTGCAATTATCGGACATTGTTCGCACTGTATTACCTACATACCGTGAGCCTCATCCGGAAAAGAGAACTTTTCAGGCGATACGCATTGAAGTTAACAGGGAACTTGAGGTAATAACTCCTACGATAGACGACGCAATATCTTGCATGAAATCGGGAGGAAGGATAGCGGTAATTACCTTCCATTCGCTCGAGGACAGACTGACAAAGCAGGCATTCGCAAGAAATGCAAAGGGCTGTATTTGTCCGCCGGAAATACCCGTATGCGTTTGCAATAAAAAGCCGCTCGGATTTGCGGTTAATAAAAAACCGATTGTCGCAGGCGAAGAGGAATTAAAACAAAACAAGAGAAGCGCCAGCGCAAAGCTGAGGATATTTGAAGTATATTAATAAGGGAAAGAAGGGAAAGTAATGGATTTTGAAATCAGCAACAGCGACAGGCTGAAGAAACAGCAGGAGCTGAAAAAAAGCGATGCTTTCCGTGATAATATAAATAAGTTGAATAACAAAGGAAACGGCGTAAAAAACCAAAGCGCAAACCGAAGCGCTAAAACCAATGCGGTGGTACGCCGTAAAGTGAATCCGGTTGCGGAGCATAAAAAACACGTTTTTCACGTTTCAAGGGACAACCTTATAAGGGCGGTACAGAGCAGTATTTATACAGGAAAAAACGACGCCAAGCTGAAAACCGTAAAGGCGTCAAAGCGCATTCCCTTTCCCATGACGGCGCTTGTGATGACGCTTATAGTCACCGGCTTGTTTATGTTTCTTATAATGAGCTATGTCCAGATAAACGAATATACCCTCGAGGTATCAAAGCTTCGCTCCGACTTGTCATCCCTTCAGTCGGAGAGAAAGGATTTGACATATCAGCTCGACGAAAAAAACGATATGCTGGCTATTGAGCAGTATGCTACCGAAAATCTGCATATGGTCAAGCTGGATCAGCTTACGAAAAAGCATATTACGATAGACCGTGAGGATAAAATCGAGGTCGTTGAGACAGAGCCTACGGAAGACAAGACGGTAGTTACAACCGTGATGAGCGCATTCCTTTCTAATTTTACGGGCTTGTTGGAATATCTGCAATAAAAAAGCATATAATCGAATCAGCGGGAAAATCGGATAAAAGAGCACGGACGACGTTTGATAATCGAGCGCCGTCTGTTTTGCCCGTATTATACACATACCAATCCGATTCAGAGTGGTGACAGACATGAAAATGAAGCTAAATAAAAAATTGCCGGGACGCTCTCTTGCGATTATTTGTATCTGCATGGCGCTGTGGGTCGGACTGATAATCAGACTGTTTTATCTGCAGGTTGTCTGCTATGATAAATATCAAGGCAAGGTCATTGACAACGTCCAAAAGGAAACCAGCGTCTCCGCCGCCAGAGGAAGCATTTACGACTGTAATATGGTTCCCATCGCAACAAATGTCACCGTATGGAGAATTTTTATTTCTCCGAGAGATATAGAGGATGAAACGCAATCGGCTCTGATTTCGCGGGGTCTTTCCGATATTCTCGGCGTAGACTACGAAACAATATCGCAAAGGGCTGCGAAGAAGAATCGTGCGGATGAAACAATAAAGAAGAATGTTGACGAGGATACGTACAATCGTGTACTTGAGTTTATTAATCAGTATGACCTCGATAAACAAATTCATGCAGAGGCAAATACGGCAAGGTATTATCCCTACGGCTCTCTTGCGGCTCATGTAATAGGCATCACGGGTACGGACGGCGGACTTTTCGGATTGGAATACCAGTACGATGAGGAATTAACCGGCGTAGCCGGAAAATACATAACGGCAAAGGACGCTAACGGCAAAAATATGCCGTATAAATACGACAGCTATATCGACGCACAGGACGGCGGTAATTTAGTATCAACCATTGATGTGAAAATACAGGCGGTTTTGGAAGCTCAGCTGAAAAAAGCGTACGAGGACGACGACCCGACGCAGCGGCTGTGCGGCATTGTTATGGAGCCTTCAACGGGAGCCATCAAGGCAATGGCTGTCTATCCCTCCTTTGATCTGAATTCTCCGTATACCCTTGACGAAGATTCGCAGAAAAAGCTCGATGAAAGCGGTTTTGCCGCCGACAGCGAGGAATACAACAAGCTTTACTGGAATCTGCTTTACGATATGTGGAAAAACAAGGCGGTTTCCGAAACATACGAGCCCGGTTCAACCTTTAAGGTTTTGACAACCGCCGCGTGCCTTCAGGAAAATGTTGTCAAGCTGACAGACACCTTTTATTGCGGATATGATAATTACCGTGTGGACGGCTGGTCTAATCCTATTAAATGTCATAAAAAGGGCGGACATCAAACCGTAACTCTCAGATACGGCTTACAGCAGTCGTGTAACGTAACGCTGATGAATATTGCCTCAAGGCTCGGCAAAGAGATGTTTCTCGATTATTTTCAGGCTTTCGGTTTTACCGAGAAAACGGGTATTGATTTGCCCGGCGAGGCTTTGCCGATTTATACGCCGTCTGAAAGCTTTTCAAACGTCAGCCTTGCCGTTTACTCCTTCGGTCAGACCTTTAAGGTCACTCCCGTTCAGCAGCTTCGCGCAATATGCGCTATAGCCAACGGCGGTTATCTTGTAACTCCGCATGTGGTATCCGACATTGTCGACGACGACGGAAACGTTATTTGGAGCTTTGAAGACGAGGCAACAAGACAGGTTATTTCCGGCGACATATGTTCAAGCGTCAGCGAAGTTCTCGAAGAGGGTGTGCGAACCGACGGCGGTGCAAAGAACACTTATGTCCCCGGATATACTATTGCGGCAAAGACCGGTACCTCCGAGAAGCGAGACACTCCCGAGGACGATGTTGTAGGCTCAACCGTTGCCTATGCGCCTTACGACGACGCAAAGCTTGCCGTTCTTATTATGGTAGACACGCCGACCTGCGACAGACAGTTCGGCAGCGTAGTCGCAGCTCCCTATGTAGGAAGTGTGATGGAAGATATTCTTCCTATTGTCGGTGTTGACAGAAACTACGATTCGACAGATTCATCGTTGATTACTGCGTCGGTAGGAAATTATTCCGGTTGGGACATAGAGAACGCAAAGCAGGCTATAGCGGAAAAGGGCTTTAGCTGCGAGGTTGTCGGCGACGGTACGACAGTAAATTCACAAAAGCCGGACGCCGGAAGCGTAATATATGTATCAAGCGGCAAAATAGTTCTCTATACAGGCGCGGAAACAGAGGATGACAATTCCGCAACTGTTCCCGATCTTGCGTCGTACAGTGCGGAGGACGCAAACGCTAAGCTTGTTTCGCTCGGCTTTAATGTAAACGTAGACGGTTCGTTAAAGGCACAGGGCGCAGTGGTAACGTCACAAAATCCCGAAGCGGGAACAAAGCTGCCTAAGGGCAGTGTGGTCACTATATCGGTCCGTGCCATGAACGGAACGGAATAACAGGATGTAGTTCTACCTTACTTTGAAAGGAATATCCCATGATAATGCATAGCATATTAAGGGATGTTGAAATACTTGATATGTCGCCCAATGCGCTGATAAAGGCAAACGGTATCCCTGTTTGCGACAGCAAAAAGGTGACAAAGGGATGTATATTCACCTGTATAGCGGGTGAAAAGCAAGACGGACACGAATATATCTCCGAAGCTGTAAAAAAAGGTGCTGCTGTTATCGTGACTGAAAGAGAAGTAGCCTTTGACGGTGCGGAATATATTCGTGTGCCGGATACACATTATGCATACAGCGCAATGTGGAATTCGTATTGCGGATATCCGACAAAGGATATGTCGCTTATTGCAGTAACGGGAACAAACGGAAAAAGCTCTTGCGTCGGAATTATATCCCAGCTTTTGAACGGTGCCGGTCACAAAGCGGAGGCTATTGGGACTATAGGCTACGATATGACTACTCCGACTCCGGATATTCTATTTCCGAAATTAAGAGAAATGAAAAAGCGCGGAGTTGAGTGTACGGCTATGGAAATTTCATCTCACGCAATTGCAGGTAAGCGTGTTTCGCCGATTCGCTTTGACGCAGGAATATTTACGAATCTTACACCCGAGCACAGGGATTTTCATAAGAGCACGGAAGAATATTACAAGGTTAAGTCCTCTCTTTTCAATAAATGCTCTCTCGGCGTCTTTTGTGCTGAAAACGAATATTCGTACAGATGCGCAAAGGAGCATTACAGAAAAAAATACACATACGGCTTTGATATGGGAGACTATAGGGCGGAGAATATTGTTTCGTCCTATCATGGCTCCGATTTTGATTTAGCAACACCGACATGCAAAAGGAGAGTTCATTTACCTCTGATTGGGAAATATCAGATATTGAACACTCTCGGATGCGTATGCTGTCTGTCACAAATGGGATTTGAATTTGAAAAAACAGCTTCGCAAATTTCCAATCTTTTGCCGATAGACGGAAGACTCGAGGCCATACCGCACAATAAAGGTAATTTCAAAATTTTTATAGATTATGCGCACACGCCGGACGCTATGGCAAATGCAATTTCGTCCGTCAGACAAATCATGAAAAAAGAAGAAAAGCTTACTGTGATTTTCGGCTGCGGAGGAGACAGGGACGTAGAAAAAAGGCCTGAAATGGGATATATAGCGTCCAAAACGGCGGATAAAGTAATACTTACAAGCGACAATCCGAGAAGCGAGAACGAATACTCGATAATAAAGGATATACTATCGGGTTGGGCTTCTTTGACTGTGAGGATAATAATTCCGTCGAGGACAAACGCAGTAAGCTACGCCGTACAAAGCGCAAGAGAGGGCGACGTTTTGCTTTTTCTCGGAAAAGGACACGAAAGATACACGGAAGATGCTTTCGGCAAGCATGAATATAACGAAAAATCGGCAATTATGGAAGCATTGTCGGGAATCTAAAGGAAGGAAAAACAGAAAGCATGAGCATTATTCACGTTGATAAAATGGATATGTCTCTAAATGAAATAGCAAAAATAACAGAAGGGGAGTTGTTCTTTTCAAGACCTGTTACCATAAAAAATATATCGCTCGATTCCCGTGAGATAGAAGAGGGAACGCTGTTTATTGCAATCAAGGGAGAACGCTTTGACGGTCACGATTATATAGGTAAGGCGTTTGAGGACGGCGCTGCCTGCATAGTGGCGGAGCGCATTCCGTACAAGGTTAAGGGAAATGTTATTCTCGTTGACAGTACCCTTGACGCACTCCACAGAATTGCAAGAAGACACCGGGAGGATGTCGGCGCATTGACGGTAGGAATTACGGGAAGCGTCGGAAAAACCACGACAAAGCAGTTTATTTCATCGGTATTAGCCGTTAAATATAAAACACATAAAACGGACCGAAATTTTAATAACGAAATAGGTCTGCCGCTGACGGTGCTGAAAATGCCGTCGGACGCAGACGCCCTTGTTCTCGAAATGGGTATGAGCTTCAAGGGGGAGATAGAGCGCCTTTCAAAAACTGCTCAGCCGGACATTGCCGTTATAACGAATATCGGGACATCTCATATTGAAAATCTCGGCTCAAGAGAGGGTATCAGAGACGCAAAGCTGGAAATCAGAGCCGGCCTTAAGAAGGACGGAAAGCTTATCCTATCCGGCGACGAGCCTTTGCTGTTTGGCATAGACAATGCAATTTACGTTGGAATCAAGAATGAGCTGTGCGATTACCGTGCGGTTAATCTTCGTGAAGACGTCGGCGGAACAACCTTCGATATTGTAAAGAAAAACGGGGAAATATGCCGTGATCTTCGTATTAACATTCCCGGTATGCATAATGTTATGAATGCGTCCTTTGCTTATGCCGTAGGCGATAATTGCAATATGACAAACGCAGAGATTGCAAAGGGACTCCTAAATTTTGAGGGAGTCGAAATGAGACAGAACTTTTACGACTTTGAAGGAAAAACCTTTATTGAAGATTGCTATAATGCAAGCGCCGAATCCATGAAGGCGTCGCTTTCCGTGCTTGCCAATTCCAAGAAAGCAAGGGGAGGCAGAAGCATTGCCGTGCTCGGAAATATGCTCGAGCTCGGCGAATATTCTAAGGATTTGCATGTTAGCGTCGGAGAGGAAGCCGCAAGGCTTGAAATTGATAAGCTTTATCTTTTCGGAACCGACGCAGGATATATCGGCGACGGCGCCGAAAGCTTCGGCATTAAGCCCGAAAGCATCAAAAGATTTTCCGATATTTCAAGCGCCGACGAAATCGGCGAGTGCCTGAAGCACGAGCTGCAAAGGGGAGATAACGTTCTTTTTAAGGCGTCAAGGGGCGTCAAGCTCGAAAGAGTTATTGAATATCTTAAAAATTAACGGTTGAAAAGGGGAAGACGTCAATGAAATACGGAATCTATTTTGCATTGACACTGGTATTAACATTTGCGATTACTGCGATAATATTACGCTATTTAATACCTAAATTAAAGAGCCTGAAGGTCGGACAAAAAATACTTGATATAGGACCGAGATGGCACAAAAACAAGGAAGGTACGCCTACAATGGGCGGACTTTCGTTTTTGATAGCAATGACGCTGATGATACTGACAGTAGGAATATATGCCAGTATAACGTCAAGCGGACACTGGGCAAAGCAGTTTTTCTTTACTTACGGAATGGCGCTTTTCTTTGCCGCAATCGGTATTTGGGACGACAGCCTAAAAATAAGAAAAAAGGAAAACGAGGGCTTTAAGGCTTGGCAGAAATTTTCCTTACAGGTTGTAATTGCGGTCCTGTATCTCGTTTTGATGAATAAATTCTGCGGTTTTAATTCCGTTATGTATATTCCGTATTTCAATATTGATATTGACCTCGGAATATGGTATTATATTATATCGGCATTTGTTATTGTAGGCATAGTTAACAGTGTAAACTTAAATGACGGTATTGACGGACTTTGTTCAAGCGTTACCATCGTTGTCGGCGCATTTTTCGCTATAGCGTCCTTCATGTCGGACGTATTGCCTGCGGCGCTGATTTCGGCTATGGTTATCGGAGGCTGCGCCGGATTTCTCGTTTATAATTTTTACCCTGCAAGAATATTTATGGGCGATACCGGCTCGCTGTTTCTCGGCGGTCTTGTTTCGGGACTCGCATTTCTTATCGGAAATCCGCTTATAATACTCGTTGTCGGATTTGTTTACGTTTTGGAAAGCCTATCCGATATAATTCAGGTTGCGTCCTATAAGCTGACGCATAAAAGAGTATTTAAAATGGCTCCTATTCACCATCATTTTGAGCAGTGCGGTTGGAGCGAAATCAAAATATGCGCCGTATTTTCGTTAATTACGGTAATTGCGGGCGTTGCGGCGTATTTCGGCTTAAGATAACGTAGCTTTTCCTTAAGATAATTCAGTATAATTCATTATTTCGGAGGTGCTTTTGTGAACTCAAAACAGAATAACAATCAAAGACGCTCTCCGAACGCTCATAAGGGCAATCAAAGTGCAAATTACAGAACTGCTAACAGGGAAGACGATATACATAAAGCCGGGGAAAAAAGGCGAACCGGTAATTCCAAGAGAAAAAACGATTTTATTAAAAGCCACGATATAATAAGGGTCAGGGGCGGCATAGACCGTACAATGCTGATAATTATCATGCTTTTGCTTTGCTTTGGCTCGGTTATGGTTTTCAGTGCAAGCTATGCAACGGCAAACAGCGAAAAGGGAGATAGCTTTTTTTACATCAAAAAGCAAATAATTTACGCAATTATCGGCGTAGGAGTAATGTGCGGTATCAGTCTTTTTGATTACCGGATAATTCGTAAATTCGTACCGCTGATGTTTTTCGGAACCGTAGTGCTGCTCGGTATCGTTTTGGCAATGGGTACTGCGGCGGGCGTCGCGAGAAGATGGTTGTATTTGGGACCGATTTCTATTCAGCCCTCCGAGCTGATGAAGCCGATTCTTGCGATGTTTTTGGCAAATTATTACGCAAACAATCAAGAAAAGGTAACGAATTACTCCGATTTTTGGCAGTCATCCAAATGGGGAACATTTTTTCCGGGTATGATTCTGCTTTTTGTATGCATAGAAATAGCGCTTGAAAAGCATCTTTCCGGTACGATAATAATGTTCCTTATCGGAATAGTTGTAATCTACTGCGCAGGCTCGAGAAAAATCTGGATTCTCGGCGCAGGCGGGGTTTTTTCCGTGCTCGGAGGTATTATTTATGCTACCAGCGGATATGTTCGGGAAAGAGTGGATATATTCCTTCATCCGGAGAATTATTCGGTAACGGATGAAACCTGGCAGACCCTGCAGGGGCTGTATGCGGTAGGCAGCGGAGGTTTTCTCGGCGTTGGAATAGGCAACAGCTACCAAAAGTACAGCTTTGTATCACAGCCGCAAAACGACTTTATTTTTTCAATAGTATGCGAGGAGCTTGGCTTTGTCGGTGCGCTCGGAGTCATAGCATTATTTGTGATGTTTGTTTGGAGGGGCTTTGTCATCGCAATGAGAGCTCCCGACACATTTTCGTCGCTTGCGGTTATCGGCATAGTCGCACATATTGCAATTCAGGCAATATTGAATATTGCGGTTGTAACAAACGTGATTCCCAACACCGGTATTACATTGCCGTTTTTCAGCTACGGCGGAAGCGCACTGTTAATATTAATGGCGGAAATGGGTGTTATTCTGTCTGTTTCAAGATACTCATATAAGGAGAACTGAGATGAGAGTTTTGATGTGCGGAGGCGGTACCGGAGGACATGTAAATCCGGCAATCGCAATTGCAAACAAAATTAAAGAGCTGGAAAGCGATTCCGAGATAGCGTTTGTCGGAACCGGACACGGTATTGAGAGTAAATTGGTTCCGAAGGAGGGCTATAAGCTATATCAAATAGAAATTCGCGGGATAAAACGTTCTCTTTCACTGCAAAATATCAAAACGGCATTTCTTTGTGCCGAAGCTTTTATTAAATGCAGAAAAATAATAAAATCCTTCAAGCCGGATATTGTCATCGGTACGGGAGGATATGCATGTTGGCCGGTAATAAGAGCGGCGAGCGCATTGAGAGTACACTGTGTGTTACACGAATCCAACGCAGTGCCCGGCTTTGCGGTGAAGATGCTTGAATCGCACGTTGACAGAATATATGTCAACTTCGAGGATACGCTAAAAGCACTTAAATATCCAAACAGGGCGGTGAGGGTCGGAAATCCCTTAAAGGGGGGATTTGCCGATATTACAAGAGGCAAGGCAAGAGAGAAGCTCGGCATCCCTCAAAATGCAACGGTACTGCTCTCTCTCGGCGGAAGCATGGGAGCTGAGACTGTAAACAACAATGTTTTAAAGGTAATGCGCGACTATACCTCTCTTAAAAAAGATATTATACATTACCATGCCACCGGCTCGATTGAATATAACATCTGTAAGGAACAGTTTGAGAGCATGGGCTTGGATAAATGTGAGAATATTCACTTATCCGAGTATATTTACGATATGCCGAATAAAATGGCGGCGGCAGATGTTGTAATTAACAGAGCGGGCGCAATGACCTTGTCTGAGCTTGCGCTCCTCGGCAGGGCGTCAATACTGATTCCCTCGCCGAACGTTACCAACAATCATCAGTTTAAAAATGCCGATGTATTAAGAAAAGCAGGAGCGGCAGTACTGATTGAGGAAAAGGAGCTCGATGAAACAAGATTAACCGAAGCGGTTAAAATGCTTTGTGAGGATAACGAAAAAAGAGAATCAATGGAAAAGGCAGTTGCCGCATTTGCGGTATCGGATGCCGCCGAAGTAATTTATAACGACATAAAGAAACTTATAAATTAAAGGACGAGAGTAAATGTCGGTTCAGCGTTTTGACGGAAAAAAAAGAAACAACTCAATTGAAACCGAATATGTGGAAAGCTTTGAAAGAATCAGGAGAAAGAATATCTTTAGACGTATAAAGAGAACTGTTCTTTACGTATTTCTCATGTTTCTTTTAATCTGCACATTTGCGGCGGCGGTTGCGGCTGTGTTTTTTCGCGTCAAAACGGTTACTGTAAAGGGCGACGGTAATTATCAGGAGCAGGAAATAATCGACGCAGGCAATATTGAGATAGGAACAAATTTGTTTCTTTTGGATTCAACGGGAATAGAGAAAAGACTCCTGGACGCCTTTCCGCTCTTATACAGTGTAAACATCAAAAAGAGTATACCGTCAAGCGTGCAAATAAATGTAAAATTCGATAAGCCTACTTATTATACGGTTATAGGAAACGAATATTTTCTTATATCGGACGAATTACGTGTGCTTGGAAAATATACATACTCCGAGGATATGACTTCGCAATACCCCGACATAAAAAAGCTGTATACGTCTCCCGTAAAGAGAGCTGTCGTGGGAGAAACAATTACATTTAAGTCGGATACCTATTCCGAAGCTCTTGTTTCGCTTTTGTCGTTTCTTTCCGACAGCGAGGTATTTTCCGGGATTACGTGCGTAGACGCATCTAATAAATTCGATATTTGCCTATATTACGATCACCGTCTGAAAGCGATGATGGGTTCGGTTACGGATATGAATGTAAAGCTGATGTTTTTGAACGGCATAGTTAACGATCTCGGTCAATCAAGCGGTACGATAGATATTACCGACGCAGAGGTAGGATATGTGTTACTGTCTTCAAATGCGGTATTCGAATAAAAATACAACGCATTTTGTTAACATATATTTAATTTTGAAAAAAACTCTTGCAAAAGGACGAAAAAAATATTACTATATTACTGTATATCATATATTGAATAAATAAATTAAGGATGATTTTTAAAATAATACAGAAGAGTAAACAGGAGGATACAAAAATGGCTCAGGATTTCGCTGATAATTACGATAGTGGCGTCCTCATTAAAGTAATAGGAGTCGGCGGCGGCGGTAACAATGCGGTTAACCGTATGATTTCCGACAATGTAAAGGGCGTTGAATTTGTTGCAATTAATACAGACAAGCAGGCTTTGGTTCGTTCCAGCGCACCGAATAAAATCAGTATCGGTGAAAAGGCAACCAGCGGCAAGGGTGCAGGCAGTGAGCCCGAGGTAGGCTGCAAGGCTGCTGAAGAAAGTATAGAGGAAATTACAAACGCTATCCGCGGCGCAAGTATGGTATTCGTAACATGCGGTATGGGCGGCGGTACCGGTACCGGTGCGGCTCCCGTTGTCGCAAAGGTTGCAAAGGATATGGGAATACTTACCGTCGGTATAGTTACAAAGCCCTTTAACTTTGAGGGCAAGGTCCGCATGGAAAACGCCATGAAGGGTATTGAAGAGCTTCGCAAGGTAGTTGACTCTCTTATCATCATTCCGAACGAGAGATTAAAGGATGTTTCCGATGTGAAGATCACGCTCTTTAATGCGTTTGATATGGCAGACAGCGTACTCCGTCGCGGCGTACAGTCCATTTCTGACCTTATAAACAATACGGGCTTTATCAACCTCGATTTTGCCGATGTAACAACCATTATGGAAAATGCAGGCGATGCTCACATGGGCACAGGCTTTGCAACCGGCAAGGACAAGGCCGAAACCGCAGCTAAGCTTGCTATCTCCAGCCCGTTGCTTGAGACCTCCATTAACGGGGCAAGCGGACTTCTCATCAGCATTACGGCGTCCCCTGACATCGGACTTGACGAAGTCGACGCGGCTTCTCAGCTTATTTCCAACGAAGCCCGTCCCGACGCAAAGGTTATTTGGGGCGTTACATTTGACAACTCCCTTGAGGATTCGATGCAGATAACTCTTATCGCTACAGGCTTCGGCGAAAAGAGCCCCAAGAGCGCCGCCCCCGAAACACCTGCGGCAACACCCGTTATTCCCAATCAGGGCTTTGAAGGACCCGGAATGAATGACGATGATTTCGGAGACATTATCGGTCTTGTAAACAATTCAAAAAAGACACAGCCTAACAAGGCTCCGAACGGCTTCGGCAATTTCGGTTTTTGATTTGGTTTTCAATGAGATTTAAACGCTGTTGGCAATTAGTCAACAGCGTTTTTTAGGAGAAGGAAAATGAATTTTAAGTATGCAATTTTTGATATGGACGGAACTCTTTTAGAGTCTATGAATATATGGGAAAATATCTGTACCGATTATGTCAGATATTCCGGGCTTGAAGTCAGGGAGGGCTTTGTTGATAAGTTCTACACGCTAAAGCCTATGGAGGGTGCGCAGCTGTTTATAAGCGAATATAATCTCGATAAGACGGCGGAGCAGGTTCTGAAAGAGGTTAACGAAATGGTCACCGTAAAATATTTAAACGAGGTCGTGCCCAAAAACGGAGCTGAAATATTGCTCAAAAGCCTAAAAGAACGCAAAGTAAAAATTGCATTAGCTACCCTTACCGACAGAGAAATAGTCGAAATGATTTTGAAAAAGCACGGGTTATTTGATTATTTTTCGGTAATAAGAACAAGCACGGAAGCGGGAAAAAGCAAAAAGTATCCCGATATTTACAATCAATGCACAAATTTGCTCGGCGGCACGGCAGAAGAAACCGTTGTATTCGAGGACTCGCTTGTAGCAATAAAAACCGCAAGAAGCGCCGGCTATTTTGTTGTCGGCTTGCCTGACTTTTCAAATCAAAAATGCATAGATGAAGTAAAAGCTAATGCCTGTGTGTTTTTTGATTCGCTGAATGATTTTCCCGTTGAAGATTATTTTATCTGAAGTCGAGTATCAAGAATAAAGCTAAAAAATCAGGTTTGATGTAAAGGAGTCACCATTGAAAAAAAAGCTGTCAAATGTTCAAATAATTGCGCTTGGCTTTTTCTTAATGATAATCGTCGGAGCACTTTTATTGATGTTGCCTGTGTCCGCATACCGAAAAATCAGCTTCGGCGAAGCATTGTTTACCTCAACCAGCGCAACTTGCGTTACCGGATTGGTTGTAGTTGATACAGCATTAACCTTTACCCCGTTCGGACAGGGCGTGTTGCTTTTGCTCATTCAGACAGGCGGTCTCGGATTTATGACAATAGCGGTGTTTTTTCTGAAGCTGTTAAGAAAAAGGGTCGGACTTCGTGAAAAGGAAATAATTACAGAGGGCCTTAGTTCATCGAATATCAACGAAATTCCTAAGATGATAGGCTTTATTTGCAAGGGAGTTGTATTTACCGAGGGAATAGGAGCCGCCGTTTTATCCGTCAGATTTATTCCGTTATTCGGAGTCGGAAAAGGGATATGGTATTCGGTTTTCCATTCGGTTTCCGCCTTTTGCAATGCGGGTTTTGACCTAATGGGGACATACAGCGGAGAATACTCCTCTTTCACGGCATTTTACGATGACTGTCTTGTAACGCTGACTCTTACTGCACTTATTTTGATAGGTGGTCTCGGCTTCTATGTTTGGGCTGATTTATGTTACAGAAAAACAGAAATAAAAAAATGGAAGCTTCATACTAAGATAGTAATTATCACAAATCTTATTTTGATTATCGGCGGCGCAGCTTTGTTTTTCATGATGGAAAAGGAGGGAACTTTGTCGAGCAGAATACTGTGTTCTGTCTTCGACGCCGTAACGCCGAGGACGGCAGGCTTCAATACAGTTGACACTGCCTCGCTGTCGGGGGGCGGCAAGCTTCTTACAATGATTCTGATGCTCATCGGAGGAGGTTCAGGCTCTACTGCGGGCGGTATTAAGGTTACAACGCTTGCGGTTCTGATAATATTTGCGATTTCTCAAGCAAGACATTCAAAATCGGCGTTTGTTTTACGCAGAAAAATTAATAAAGATATATTGCAGAAAGCAATGACCGTTTTTATTTATAATTTTTCACTTGCGATATTCGGAGCCATGCTGATAATGATAATTCAAGAGGTATCACTTGAGGACGCCGTATTCGAGACACTGTCCGCAATCGGAACCGTAGGAATGTCGACGGGAATAACGAGAGATTTAATTCCGGTATCGAGATTAATTATATGTATGTTAATGTTCTTAGGAAGAGTCGGCAGCGTTTCCTTTGCAAATGCTTTGCTGGAAAAAAGAGCAGCTCCTGCGGTTGAATACCCGGAGGAAAATATTACGGTAGGATAATAATTATTATTATAGGAGTAAGTATGAAATCTTTTTTGATAATAGGAATGGGAAGCTTCGGACATCATCTGTGCCGTGCTTTTGCGTCTATGAAATGCGAAATAATGATAGTAGATAAGAACAGCGAGGCGCTTGAAGACATGCTTTCGTATGTAGTCAGCGCCAAGGTTGCCGACTGTACCAAGGAGGAGGTAGTTCGAAGCTTTGATATCCCTTCGTTTTCGGCATGCTTTGTCTGTATCGGAAGTGATTTTGAAAGCAGTCTGGAGATTACGGATATACTTAAGGAGCTGGGAGCGAAAAAAGTATTCAGCAAGGCAGACAAGGATATTCAGGCAAAATTTCTTTTGAAAAGCGGTGCGGACAGTATTATTTATCCCGAAAAGGAAACGGCAAAGAATCTTGCGATGCAGGAAATATCCGACAACATTTTTGAGTGTATTACACTTGCAAACGATTATTTGATATGCGAAATAGCACCTAACAAAAAATGGATAGGAAAGACCCCGGTAGATATTTCCATGCGGCAAAAATACGGGCTTACCTTACTGGCAAGCAAGGACGGCGAAAAGGTTTCACCGGTTGTCGGCAGTCATTTTGTTTTCAGAGAAAACGAACACATTATTGTTATGGGACACGCCGACGATATTAAGAAAATACTTTAAAAAAATCCGAGATTAAAAACAAACGGTTTTTAATCTCGGATTTTCGGCTTTATTATTATTTGGTTTCAACAATATAAAAATAAGGAGAGGTAGGGGAATTCATCAGACGGAAGATTCCGCAACAGTATTTGAATCTTGACAGCGTCGAGAAATAATTACCGAGCATCTCCCCCTCGGCCTCGCCCTCGGCGTGTCCCGGATAAACGGCGACAAGCAAAACGGCATTATCTCCGAGCAGGGAAATTGCGGCTTCCACGGCTTTTTGAGTTGAGGGACGCAGAGTTGTTATGCTCTTATCTCCGCCGGGGAGATAGCCTAAATTAAACATCCCGACGTTGATTGGCTCCTTTATATAATCGAGAGCATTGGCATGCGAGCTGTGTATTAGGGTGTAATTCTCGTAATTCAGTTCTTTTTTCAAAAGGGTCCGTGTGCTTTCTATTGCCTGCTCCTGAATATCGAAGGCATAAACTCTGCCCTCTTTCCCCGATTGCCTGCACAGCCAAAGCGTGTCGTGCCCGTTGCCCATTGTAAAATCGGCGCATACGGCCCCTTTGAAGATATGCGGTGCAATGAATTGTTTATGTAATTCGAGTAAATCTATCATATTATTTATACTTAACGTCCTTTCCTTAGCAGAAGGAATAATCGAAAAATTATTTTGTACTCAAAATTCCCCTAATTTGCGTATTACATACGACGCAATGATAAGTCCCGCCGCATTGGGAGCAAACGATATGGAAGCGGGGGTACGCATACCGTTTTTACGGGGCTGTTCGGTTGAATAAAGAACGGGTAAATGCCGAATGCCTCTTTTTGAAAGCTCGCGGCGCATAACTCTTGCCAGCGGACAAACAGAGGTTTTTGAAATATCGGCTATCTCAAATTTCGTAGGGTCGACCTTGTTTCCGGTGCCCATTGCTTCAATTATCGGAATTTCCTTTTCAATACAGTAAACGGCAATCAGAATTTTTGTTGATACACAGTCAATGGCGTCAATGACAAAATCCGGCTCGGCACTGCTGATTAAATCCGAACAGTTGCTCTCGTCGGCAAAAGTGCGAACGGCATTAAACCTAATATTCGGGTTTATCGCTTCGGCTCTTTTTTTCGCAATATCGACCTTAGCCATACCAATGTCATAAACGGTGGAAATAAGCTGTCTGTTTAAATTGCTTGCGTCAATTACATCCGAGTCTACCGCAGTAATCTTTCCGATACCCGAGCGAACAAGAGCCTCAAGACAGGCTCCTCCGACGCCGCCTACGCCGAAAAGAAGCACGCTCGAATTTTTTAATTTCTCCGTAGCATCTTCACCTATTAAAGAAATCTGCCTTTGCAGCCAAATATTATCAGTCATATTTTTTTGATAAAAGAGCCGCCCCGATAACAGTTCCGTATTGGGATCTGTTCGGAAATATGAAATTCATGCCGAACAATTTTCCAAGGTTGGAAAATGTCTTTTTAATAATCGGAAATGTGGTTAGATTGCCCGTCAGGACTATGTCGCAGAGATTTTTGCTCCTTGCACCGAAAATGGCAAGCATAGCAACCGTTTCGCAAATCATATTAACAATCCCAAGCGCAATATCCTCTTTTTCGGTTAAATCGCTTATTCTGCCGAAATTTGCCGCAGTTAATTCTCCCAATATTTCAGGCATGGTATCCTTGCTTGTGATATCTGTTACTCGCAGGTCGCAGCGATTAAGGTCTCCCTTTTCGGCGAGGTCGATAATATTTTCAATATCCTCCATGTCAAGGAGCTTTTTCGCAAGCCCCATAAGAGTTCCGCCCCCTACGCCCGTTCCTCCGAGGTGAGTGACTTCAGCACCTTTTTTTGCATGGATAAAAGCCGTACCCGTTCCCATGCTGACAACGACGGCTTCGTCCAAAGATGAAAGATAAAGCCCGCCGTGACCTACGCTGGGGAATTCGGGAACAGTCCTGCAATCGAGATTGTATATCGGCTTTTTAATATATGAAGAGCCGACTCCCGTAACCATTATTTTTGAAATTTGTTCAAGTGATATTTTGTTTTCAACGGTGAATTTACCGAATGCACCGTAAATTGATGTGATAGGGTCGGCGGCTGTGACTATCAGCGGTTCAATGAGGATCATATTCTCATCAAAGCCGACAATTTTTGTGGTGCTGCCTCCGACGTCTATTCCGATAACTACGCTCATTTTCCTTAATACCGTACCTTTTTCGATATTTACACTATTATACAATAACATTTTTGTTTTTTCAATAATATGTAGTTAATTTCCTTTGACAAACTGCGATATTTGTTATATAATGATAGTGTAAAATTAATTACATAATAACGGAGAAAAATATGTTACAGGATCTTGACCTTGTTGTCAATTTATACAACTTGCCCGATTATTCAGACCCCAGGCCGAAAATGGAGGCACAGGGAATTTATATTAAGCGTGCCGTATCTCCCGATAAAACCGAAATACTTGAATTTATCAGACGGGAATTTTCAAACGGATGGGCGGATGAGGCAGAAAAAGCCATCTTCAACACTCCCTCAAGCTGCTATATCGCCGTTCACGACCACGAGGTTGTGGGATTTGCCTGCTATGATTCCGTAGCGCTTGGGTATTACGGTCCTCTCGGAGTTGCCTCTTCGATGAGAAAAAGAGGTATAGGAGAGGCGCTCACATCTTGTTGTCTTACCGCAATGCGTGAAAAGGGCTACGGATATATCATAATAAATGCGGGTCCCGTAGATTATTATATAAAGCATCTTAACGCCAAAATCATAGGAGATCACAAGGGCGTTTATACAAATATGATTTGTAACTGATTTTATAATTCTCTTGACAAATGTATTTAGTCGGATATATAATAATATTGTCAAATATGCACTTTTGCTGCAAATAAAATGAAGGGTTTAACAAATGGATTATTTAAGATTAGGTATTGTCGGAATAGGCAATATGGGATCGCTTCATGTTATTGAATTAACAGAGGGTAAGGTTCCGAATTGCAAATTGACAGCAGTATGCGATATTAATCCTCAAAGATTGGAATGGGCAAAGGAGTTCAATCCGAGCCTTTTAACATTTGAGGATTACAAGGAGATGTTTGCTTCAGGCACAATTGATGCCGTACTTATCGCAACACCTCATTATTTGCATCCCGTTATCGGTATTGATGCATTCCACGAGGGACTCCATGTTCTTTCCGAAAAGCCCGCAGGTGTTTACACAAAGCAGGTTGAGGAATTTATTAAGGAGGCAAAAAAGAGCGGGAAGACCTTCGGCATTATGCTCAATCAGCGTACAGAGCCTTACTATCAGAAGATTCGTGAAATTGTGAAGGCAGGAGAGCTCGGCGAACTGAAGCGCTGTGTATGGATTATTACGAATTGGTATCGCACGCAGGATTACTACAACAGCGGCGGATGGAGAGCAACCTATGCCGGCGAGGGCGGCGGCGTTCTTATCAATCAGTGTCCGCACAATCTCGACCTGTGGCAGTGGATATTCGGTATGCCCAAGCGTATCCGTGCTTTTGCGTATAACGGTAAGTATCACGATATTGAGGTTGAGGATGAAGTAACCGCCTATGCGGAATATGAAAACGGAGCAACAGGCGTATTCATTACTACGACCGGTGAATATCCCGGAACTAACCGTCTTGAAATAACAGGCTCGCTCGGCAAGCTTGTATATGAAAACGGCAAGCTGTTGATGACAAAGAACTCAATTGACGACAGAAAATTCTGTTATGAATCTGATTCCGGCTTCGGAAAAATTGAGTCTGAAACCTTTGAGGTAGTGCCGACAGGAGTAGGCAAGGGTCACAGACAGATTATTCAAAACTTTACCGATAACATTCTTTCCGGTACTCCTCTGTTGGCTCCCGGAGAGGACGGAATATTATCGCTTTCTATTTCCAACGCCATGATTTTATCTTCATGGACAAATGAATGGGTCGAATTACCGAACGACGGCGAGAAATACTGGGAAATGCTTCAGGAAAGAATCAAGACCTCTAAGGCTAAGGAGAACGTCGTATCCAAGGTTCAGGATATCTCAGACACCTATAATACAAAATAAAAGTAAATACTGCAAAACAAACGTAAAAGCGCCGTTCTCGGCGCTTTTCATTTTGTTCTGTACTATTGTAGTAAGCTCTGCAGAAATGATAATAACCTATAATTAACGGCATTTGGATTCACAATATAGGCATCGGCAGGAATTATCCTTATTCCTGATAAATTTATGTGTTATTCCTCTCTCAACAGAGGTTATGCATCGAGGATTCGTGCATTTTTTATCGTAAATATATTCTTTCGCTTCTTCTTCGCCTTTATTTTCAAAAAGCAATTTAAGAATAAGCGCCATACGCATATACTTGCCGTTTTTAACCTGTTTAAAGTAACAGGCGCGGGGATCTTCATCCACGTCGACACTTATTTCATTCACTCTCGGAAGCGGATGGAGCACCGAACAGCACCTGTTTGCAAGCTTCATTTTTTCGGAGTCTAAAATAAAGCTGTCCTTCAGGCGCTCATACTCAGACTTGTCATCAAATCTTTCCCCCTGTATTCGAGTCATATATATGATGTCGAGGGTCGGCAGAGCTTCCTCGAGTGAGGCTGTTTCTGCATATTCAAAGCCTCCCGCTTCGATTACTTCCTTTTTTATATATTCGGGGAGCCTAAGCTCGTTTGGAGAAATTAATACGTATTTTATGTCGGAATATCTTGACAGAGCGTTAATGAGGGAATGGACGGTTCTTCCGTATTTTAAGTCTCCGCAAAATCCAACAGTAAGTCCGTCAAATTTTCCTTTTTCCCTATGAATGGTAAGCAAGTCCGAGAGGGTCTGAGTCGGGTGGCAATGTCCTCCGTCTCCCGCATTGATAACGGGAATGCTGCCGCTTTGTGCGGCAACTAAAGCGGCGCCTTCCTTAGGATGTCGAATAGCTATAATATCCGCATATTGAGAAACGGTTTTTGCGGTGTCGGCAACAGTCTCTCCTTTTGTTACGGAAGAAGACGCGGCGTCGGTAACAGACAAAACATTTCCGCCCAGGCTGTACATCGCAGATTCAAAGCTTAGTCTTGTGCGGGTAGACGGCTCAAAAAACATGGTTACTAACTGTTTGCCCCTGCACATGTCGCTGTATTTCTGAGGATTTTCCATGATATCCTCGGCGGTGGCAATGATTTCGTCAAGCTCCTTTACCGATAAATCCAAAACATCAATAACACTTCTCATTTATTATGTCCTATCCAGGTTTCGTCACAGGGATTATTGCGAAAGGCGATTAGCTTGGCAACATCTTCTTTTTTTATATATCCTTCTTCTGCGGCAACCTCGGCAACATGGTCAAAATCTGTTAAAGAGACGTTTTTTACATCAGCCGCCCTTAAACGTTCGACGCCCTTTTGCATGCCGTAAGTAAATATAGAAACAATGCCCAAAACATCTGCTCCGGCTTCACGGAGAACGTTAACAACCTCTATAACACTGCCGCCGGTAGAAATAAGGTCTTCAACGACAACTACCTTCTGTCCTTTTTCAAGCCTGCCTTCAATCTGATTTTGTCTGCCGTGATCCTTTGCACCCGAGCGTACATATCCCATGGGAAGTTTTAACAAATGACCTGTGATCGCCGCATGGGCAATTCCTGCGGTGGATGTTCCCATCAACACTTCGGCGTCCGGATAATTTTCTTTAATAAGCGAGGCCAAGCCGTTTTCTACGTCGTTTCTGACATCTACACACGTCAGCGTCAATCGGTTATCGCAATAAACGGGACTTTTAATTCCGCTTGCCCATGTAAAAGGCTCTTCAGGTCTGAAAAATACCGCTTTAATTTTTAGTAAATCCTTTGCAATTAAACTTTTAAGCTCCATTAATCTATCTCCTTAATCAACAAATTCCGAAACACAGCGATTGTATGCGGCGACAGGATCGGACGATGCGGTTATCGGACGTCCTACAACAATATAATCGGAACCGATTTTTTTAGCCTCCGCCGGAGTCATTACTCGCTTTTGATCCCCAATATCGCCATCGGCAAAACGAACGCCGGGTGTGACGGTTAAGAACTCTTTTCCGCAATTTTCATGCACCAAACCTGCTTCAAGAGGGGAGCAGACAACACCGTCAAGACCTGCTTTTTTTGCGTTTTTTGCATAATGAAGAACTACATCTTCGATTTTTTCCTTGATAAGCAAATCATCTTCCATACTCTCCTGATCGGTTGAAGTAAGCATTGTAACGGCAAGAAGCAACGGACGGGAGCCGTCTTTGCGTGTAAGTCCCTCTATAGCCGCCTCCATCATGCGTACGGTTCCGCTTGCATGAAGATTGCAAATATCAACATCGAGCCTTGATAACACCGCCATTGATTTTTTAACCGTATTCGGAATATCGTGAAGCTTTAAATCCAAAAAGATTTTATGACCTCGTTTTTTTATCTGTCTTACGATTTCGGGACCCTGAGAATAGAAAAGCTCCATGCCGATTTTAACAAAAGGCTTTCTGTCAGTGAATTTATCCAAAAAAGAGTAGACCTTTTCCGCATTTTCAAAATCGCATGCAATTATTACATCCTTACCCATTTTTTGCTGCTCCTATTATATCCTTTAAATTTTCTATTTTATATTTTTTCATAACGCTCGGTAATTCGCCGATAATATTTCTGCATACAAACGGATCCACCAAATTGGCAGAGCCGATTTGTACGGCGCAAGCGCCCGCAAGCATCATTTCGATTACGTCTTCGGCGGATGAAACGCCCCCTAATCCTATTACGGGAATGCTCACCGCATTTGATACCTGATAAACCATTCTGAGGGCGACGGGAAAAACTGCGGGACCTGAATAACCTCCCATCACATTTGCAATAACCGGCTTTTTTGTTTTCAAATCGATTCTCATTCCGAGCATAGTATTAATCAGGCTTAATCCGTCCGCTCCGGCATTTTCGCAAGCTCTCGCAACGGAAACGATATCGGTAACGTTAGGCGTAAGTTTAATAATAACAGGCTTTGTTGTGACTTTCTTTACCGCTTTTACAACCTCTGCGGCGCTGTCGGGATTTGTTCCGAAGCTCATGCCTCCTCCGTGGACATTAGGACAACTGATATTCACCTCGAGCCAGCCGACTGCGTCCTCCTTATCGAGCTTTTCGCAAGTATAAGCATATTCTTGTGTCGAAAAGCCTCCGACATTGGCAATAACCTTTTTACGAAAGCACTTTTTCAGCTTGGGAAGCTCTTCACGGATAACCTTTTCAACTCCGGGATTTTGAAGACCTACGGAGTTTATCATCCCATTGGGACATTCGGCGATTCTCGGTGTGGGATTTCCGAAGCGCTCATCCTTTGTAGTACCCTTAAATGAAAAGGTGCCGAGACAGTTAATATCGTAAATTTCGGCAAATTCATAACCGAAGCCGAATGTACCCGAAGCGGGGATAACGGGATTGTCAAGCTCTGTTCCGCAAAGATTAACCTTTAAGCTTTCCATAGAATTTCCTCCTTTGTAAGCACAGGTCCTTCCTTGCAGATACGTTTATATCCCGTAATTGTTCTGCAGGAGCACCCCATACATGCGCCGAATCCGCAGCCCATACGTTCTTCAAAGCTGAATTGACCGCTTGTATCGGTAGCTTTGTAAACGGCTTTAAGCATAGGCTCGGGACCGCAGGTATAGAAATACGAATAGCTGTCCGGCAAATAATCGGTTACAAAGCCTTTTTTGCCGTAGCTGCCGTCGACAGTCGCAACCCATACCTTGGCGCCTATTTGTTCGAATTCTTTTTCGTAAAAGACCTCTTCCTTTGTGTTGAAGCCTAAAATGACTGCGGTTTTTTTCCCAAGGGCGATTAAATCCTTTGCCAATCGGTAAAGCGGAGGTATGCCGACTCCTCCGCCGAGCAAAACAGGATTGTTTCCGCTTTTGCTTATATCGTATCCGTTGCCCAGACCCGAAAGAATATTAAGCTTTTCGTTTTTTTGCATTTTGCTCAGCTGTTCTGTTCCTTTTCCTACGGTTTTATAAATCAGCGTCAGGCTTTCGCTGTCATAATCACAAACCGAAATTGGTCTGCGAAGATATTTTCCCTCAAGCTTGATGTTGACAAATTGACCGGGGGAGGTGATTGCAGAGGTATCTCCCGAAAGAACCGTTTTATAAACATTGCTGTTTAGCGAACGGTTGGAAATAACCGTAAACAACGACTGTTTCATTCGTTTTCTCCTTATGAGTCAATAGTTGAAATGGTAAGAGTTGTTTCTTCAAGTACGTCGAGTAAAACATTAACGGTGTCGAGTGATGTAAACATGGTAACGCTGTTTTCGGTAGCAAGTCTTCGAATCTGCATACCGTCTGTCTCGGCGGTTGTAGAGCCGATGTCTCTTGTATTTATGACATAGGCTATATGACCTTGACGAATTGCATTTGGAATTTCGTCCGGGTCCTCGCTGATTTTCTTTAGTATATGAGTTTTTATTCCGTTTGCTTTCAGGAAACGTGCAGTGCCCTCGGTCGCCTGAATATTAAAGCCGAGGTTATAAAAGCGCCTGATTAAAGGAAGCGCTTCCTCCTTGTCGTATCTTGAAACCGTCACGAAAACAGTGCCGTAATTCTGTAAATGTGTGCCGGACGCCTGAAGCGCCTTATACAATGCGCGGTTTAATTTGTCGTCATAACCGATTGCTTCGCCCGTTGATTTCATTTCCGGAGAAAGGTATGCGTCAAGTCCCTTGATTTTATTAAATGAGAATACGGGAACCTTTACGTAGAAACGCTTTTTTTCCTCGGGATAAATGTCAAAGAATCCAAGCTCTTTCAAGGATTTTCCCAAAATTACCTCAGTTGCAATATCCGCCAAGCTGAAGCCCGTTGCCTTTGAAAGGAAGGGAACCGTTCTTGAAGAGCGCGGATTTACCTCAATAATATAAACGTTTTCGTCGTTGTCCACGATAAACTGAATGTTGTAAAGTCCTACAATGCCGATTCCGAGTCCTAATTTTTTTGCGTACTGCAGAATAATTCCTTTAACCCTGTTTGAGATACTGAAGGTAGGGTAAACGCTGATCGAGTCTCCCGAATGAATTCCCGTCCGCTCGACAAGCTCCATAATTCCGGGAATAAATACATCCCTGCCGTCGCATATTGCGTCAACCTCAACTTCTTTTCCCTGAATATATTTATCTACCAATACCGGCTTATCAACGTCAATTTCAACAGCGGTTTTAAGATAATGACGGAGCTGTTCTTCATTTGCCACAATCTGCATTGCACGGCCACCCAAAACAAATGAAGGCCGAACCAAAACGGGATAGCCGATTTCATTTGCGGCTTTTATACCTTCTTCGATTTTTGTGACGGCCTTTCCCTTAGGCTGGGGGATATTCAGAGCACTCAGAATTTTTTCAAAGCTGTCTCGGTTTTCGGCTCTTTCAATAGCCGCACAGTCGGTACCTATGATTCGAACGCCGTTGTTCATTAGAGGCTGAGCTAAGTTAATAGCTGTTTGACCGCCTAAGGAAGCGATAACGCCTTCCGGATTTTCATAGTCGACAATAGCCATAACGTCCTCCTGAGTAAGAGGCTCAAAATAAAGCTTGTCGGCGGTTGTATAGTCGGTAGAAACCGTTTCGGGGTTATTGTTAATTATAATTGCTTCATAACCCTCTTTTTTAATGGTTTGAACGGCGTGAACCGTTGAATAGTCAAACTCAACGCCTTGACCTATACGAATAGGACCAGCGCCCAGGGTGATTATTTTCTTTTTGTCGGTAAGCCGTGACTCGTTCCTGAATTTTTCATCACACAAATTGATATAGCTCGAGTAAAGATAAGCTATATATTTGCCGGTATGAAGCGTATCCACCATACGGAAAATCGGAGTGATTTCATTTTGCTTTCTGAGTCTTGCAACCTGATTTTCTTCAATATTCCAAAGCTTAGCTATATATTTATCGGAAAAGCCCAGAATCTTTGCGGCTTTAAGTGTTCGTAAATCCTCGGGACGTTCCGCAAGCTTCTTTTCCATGTCGACGATTTTTTGGATTGATTCAATGAAAATCTCGGTAATCATAGTGACCTTATGGATTTTTTCAATGCTTTCGTTACGGCGCAAAAGCTCGGCGACAGCGTACAGATTATCCGATTTGAAGGATTTTAAATATTCGTAAATTTCTTCGGTTTTCATGCTGTCAAAGCAGGATAGATAAAGGTGACAAACGCCTGTTTCCAAGGAACGCACGGATTTTAGAATACATTCTTCGAGCGTCGAACCGATTCCCATTACCTCGCCCGTCGCTTTCATTTGCGTTCCCAAGTCGTTAGGCGCATCCTGGAATTTATCAAACGGGAAGCGTGGAAACTTTGCGACTATATAATCAAGCTGTGGCTCTGTTACGGCGGTTCCGCCGGCAACCTCAATCTCTTTAAGCGACATACCGAGCGCTATTTTTGCCGTTACTCTGGCAATGGGGTATCCGCTTGCCTTGGAGGCGAGTGCGGAAGAACGGGAAACACGGGGATTTACCTCAATCAAATAGTATTCGCTTGAATTCGGATTAAGCGCAAACTGAACATTACAGCCTCCGGAAATTTTCAGCTCGCGGATAATTTTTATGGCACTGTCATTAAGCATTTTCAGATCTTTTTCATTCAAAGAAAGGATAGGAGCCACAACCGCCGAATCGCCTGTATGAACTCCGACGGGATCAATGTTTTCCATGCCGCAAATGGTAATGGCATTATCGTCGCCGTCGCGCATAACCTCAAATTCGATTTCCTTGTAGCCTTTTACGCTCTTTTCAATCAAAACCTGATGAACGGGAGAAAGCTTGAATGCATTCACGCCGATTTCTTCAAGCTCCTTGTCATTTTCCGCAAATCCGCCGCCTGTTCCGCCCAATGTAAATGCAGGACGGAGAACAACGGGATAGCCTATACGGTTTGCCGCCGCTTTTGCTTCATCTAAGCTGTATGTAATTTCGGACGGGATAACCGGCTCGCCGATAGATTCGCACATTTCTTTGAAAAGCTCACGGTCCTCGGCTCTTTCAATGCTCTCGCCCGAGGTGCCTAACAGTTCGACTCCGCATTCCTTTAAAATACCCTTCTTTTCGAGCTGCATTGCAAGATTAAGACCTGTTTGACCGCCGATGCCCGGAACAATGGCGTCAGGTCTTTCGTATCGCAGTATTTTGGCAATGTACTCAAGAGTCAAAGGCTCCATATATACTTTATCGGCAACCGTAGTATCGGTCATAATCGTCGCAGGATTGGAATTACAAAGAATAACCTGATAGCCCTCTTCCTTAAGCGCCAAACAAGCCTGTGTTCCTGCGTAGTCAAATTCGGCGGCCTGACCGATAACAATCGGACCGGAACCGATAATCAAAACCTTTTTAATGTCTGTTCTCTTACTCATTTTATTGCCTCCAAATTAATATTAATTATTGCTGTTATATACTTTTTTTCCGTTTACTGCGGTTAAAATACACTTTCCGAATACTTTCCGGTTTTCAAACGGTGTTGCTTTTCCCATTGATAGGAAGTCTTTTGAAGATATTTGATATTCCTTGTTTAAATCCCATACCGTAAATGAATTTCCGAACGGGATATCAAAGCGCTTTCTCGGATTTATACACATAAGCTCAAGAAGCTTTTCTACGGTTATAATATTTTTCCTTACAAATTCCGTATATAAAAGCGGAAAAGCCGTTTCAAGCCCGACGATTCCAAAGGCGCTTTTTTCAAGACCCTTGCTTTTTTCTTGGGCACTGTGGGGAGCGTGGTCGGTAGATATCATGTCAACGGTTCCGTCCTTGATCCCGTCTATGAGAGCAACCCTGTCCTCTTCACTTCTTAGCGGAGGATTCATCTTATAATTTCCGTCGTCTATTAAATCGCTGTCGGTAAGTATTAAGTAGTGAGGCGCCGTCTCACAGGTAATATCGACTCCGTCCGTCTTGGCTTTTCGTATTAACTCTACGCTTTCTTTGCAGGATATATGGCAAACATGATACTTGCATCCCGTTTCCTTTGCAAGCTCAATATCCCTTTGAAGGGGCATCCATTCGCTTTCACTGCAAATGCCTTTATGATTATGAAGCATGGCATATTCACCCTCGTGAATATATCCGCCCCGCAGTAAGCTGTTGTCCTCGCAGTGAGCGACGATGATTTTTCCGAGTCTTTTTGCTCTTACCATAGCCTCTCTCATCATTTCTTTGCTTTGTATTCCCTTGCCGTCGTCGGAAAAAGCGACAGCGTCTTTTGCCATACCTTCCAAATCCGCTAACCGTTCGCCCTTTTCCCCTACGGAAATTGCGCCGTACGGGTAAATATTAATCATAGCGTCTGTTTCAATAATATCTTTTTGAATTTTCAGATTGCGGGCGCAGTCGGGAACGGGATTAAGATTCGGCATGGTACAAACGTCCGTATAGCCGCCGCGCGCCGCCGCAAGCGAGCCTGTCCTAATTGTTTCTTTATACGAAAATCCCGGCTCGCGAAAATGAACATGAACGTCGCAAAATCCCGGAAACACACAGTATTGTTTATTATGAGAAAGCCTTGACAGTTCATCCCGAAAATCTAAAATCTCTTTATTAAAGCCTTCATTTGTATAATAAATAATATTATCTGCTGTCACGGTATAACCTCCGAAACAAAATAACCTTGCATAGTCAGCAAGGTTATATAAATTGCGCAGAAACCGTATTTATATAAAAAATTCTTGCCGACATCACAGTATCGATTTAAAGAAGCCTGTATTCAGGGAGTTTTATTGACAATAAAAAACCTTGCCGTACAGGCAAGGTGAAATTACAAAAATTAAACTATAATGTAAACCGTCGTTAATAGTAATATGTTGTTCATCATCTTGCCGATATCTCGTATCGATTTAAAGATTACCGATATTATATCATTAAAGCATACATATGTCAATATCACATTCGGCAAATTTTATAAACTTATTTATATTTTTTTGTGTAAGCACCGATATACGAATATCGCTACCGACCACGAATACAGCTCGGCAAATACAGCTCATAACAAATGTGAAAAGGCGCTTATGAAATTAAGAAAAGCAATAGAAGAATTCATATAAAGGCTATTTCGGTTTTTCTGTTTGTTAAGATATAAACAACCCTTCACAATGCCGTCAATAGGGTTCAGGGTATTTTCAATATTAGTTCAGATAAGTGAATAAGTCCCAAGAATCTTGGTGGTCGAATAACTCGGCCACCTTTTTTGATATACGAAATCAGTTAGAAAACTCTTTCGGTGTAGAATCGGTATCTTTAGGATTCAAATTAAAAAATTATTCGCAGTTATGCTGTTTTTCTATTGACATATACCCTATCAGGGTATATAATGATAATACCCCACTGGGGTATATAAGGAGGATGTGACGATGTATGATAAAGAAGTATGCGGATGCTGTGGAAAAACAACAAACCGCTCGGAAGAAGAAAGAAAAAAACTAATCCACCGTCTAAACCGAATGGAAGGGCAGATTCGCGGGATTCGCGGAATGGTGTAAACAGATGCTTACTGTGCGGATATTTTGATTCAGTCTGCCGCTGTGAATGCTGCAGTTAATGCTTTTAATAAGGAACTGTTGGCAAGTCATATCAAGGGCTGTGTTGCAAGAGATATTCGAAACGGCAATGATGATGTAATTGACGAATTAGTAGTAACCTTGCAAAAACTTATGAAATAAAAGGAGGCGTTACGAATAAACTATGGAACAATATACAGTAACCGGTATGAGCTGTGCCGCCTGTACTGCTCGGGTGGAAAAAGCAGTATCAGGCGTAAAAGGTGTAACTTCCTGCTCGGTCAGCCTCCTTACCAATTCTATGGG
>JAQXHN010000039.1 GCA_029007295.1 Clostridia bacterium
ACCGCCGACAGCGCCGACATCAGCACTGCTCCGCCGCGCCAATATGCGTCACGGTATATATCATGCCAGTGTTTTTCAATAGCAAGCGGATTTTTGCCTACAAGATATTCCTTAATATGCTCAACAGCACCTATCAGTGCTTTTTCCTTATATTCGAGAGTGGCTTCTCCCACCCCGTCAATTCCTTCGTCGGTATATACCTTGACAAATACCCAGTTGGTTCGGAAGCAATCTACCGCAAAGGTTTTTACATCTGTAACTTTCAACCTTCATCCCCCTTAACTATTTAGAAAAATTAGTATTATTAAAAACTATATTCTCAATATTATCAAAAATAGGAACGCCGTGGCTTCTATCCCAGTCCGCAGCACCATGTTGTCTGAAATTAGGAAGTTCTTCATCGGAAAGACATTCAAACCGGCAGTCATTAAAGTAAATATTGCGGATTTTATTATCCTTTCTGCCGCAAAGATAAGGAAATTCCAATCCGCTTGCGACAACCTTTGAAAAATAAATATTCCTTATCGCTTCGCATCTTGTACCGTCGGTCTGTCCGATATATATTTTTATCGGTCTGCCATAGATTTTGTCCATAACAATATTGTTGAACAAGAGATTTTCTATCAAAGTATCCTCTCTTCCTCTGTCGGGTACCTTTGAAAAATCCGGAAGAACAATAGAAATTCCGATGACCGTATCGGTCATGACCAAATTAGAAAATGTGCAGTTTTTTATAACTCCGTCGCTTATCCAACCTATTCTTATACCACCGGAATAACTCGTTAAATTGCAATTTGTAACGGTCACCTTTTCACAGACCTTGTTTTCCGCAAGAGATCGGTTATTCGCTCTGACAACAATACAGTCGTCGCCCGTCACTATATCGCAGTTTGATACAGTTACATTTCTGCTTGAATTTATATGTATTCCGTCATTATTTGGGTATCTTACCTCGGCTAAAATCTTGCATTTATCAAATACTACATAGTCACAGTCATGTATCCAATATGACCACCCCGAAGGCTGATTAAGCATTGTAATATCCTCTATTTTAATATTACGGCAGCCCGCAAAGAAGACAACTCTCGGCGGAGTGGGTGCGTCGATTCTCTCAAATCGCCAACCGGTCCATTCCCCCTGCTTCTCTCTTACAAATCTTGTTCCGTTACAGTCAATTTTCCCCATTCCTGTTATGGAGATATTTTCACATTCCTCCGCGAAAATCATTGAGGCATTACGGGTTCTCGGCAAATTTTCACTGATTACATGCTTAAGGTTTTGCTTTTCGGGGTAGTCCCCGCAATTCGGCGAGCCCAACAAAACGGCGTTCTGCTCGATATGTAAATTAACATTGCTTCGCAATACTATGGAGCCGGTCATATATGTACCGTCCTCCAAAAGCACAGTGCCGCCGTTTTTCGAGGCGCAGTCATCTATTGCTTTTTGAATGGCTGCGGTATTCAATGTTTTTCCGTCACCCACAGCGCCGTAATTTCTGACATCGTAAATCATAGCTTTATCTCCTCATAAATATTTGCGATTATTTTATTCTCACAGTCAAATTCATCTGCTGTAATTTCATCAAACATACCTATGTGCATCGGTACTGTCCTTTCGGCGTTTATACGCTTAGCGAATCTTGCGGCGTCTGTCATATTCATATTGTTGCCGACACCGTTGACCGGCAGAAATACCGCATATATGTCATTTGGAATGTCGCCGAAAATCTCCTCATTATACAGAGTATCACCTGTGACATAATATTTTTTATCACCATCGTCAATTATCACTCCGATTGCTGATATGTCGCTGTGTTCGGCCTTTACCGCAGTGAATTTTATTCCGTTTTCCGTCCATACCGTATGTATGTTAAACTGAATATAATTATTGCCGCCTCCGATTTTTCGGACCTCCTGCCATACCGAAGCAGGCGAAAGAACAACTATATTCGTATCAGCGGAAATAAAACGGCAGACGGTTTCAGGATCATAGTGGTCAAGATGATTATGCGTAAAAATCATAACATCCGGTTTTATTTCAAACAAAGACTCGTCTACCGCCTGTCGTCTGAACGATGCCGGATTGATTTTCTCTACGCTGTCCGACAGATACGGATCTATCATGATTTTAAAACCGTTCTTAATAAAAAGCAGTCCCGCTTGCCCAAGCCAGATTATTTTCATAAAACTCCTTCTTTCCGTTGACTTTTTGATATTTTTATTTTATAATATTTTATATAAAATAAATACATAAATTTTACTATATTTATTAGAAATCTTATTATTTATTTGGAGAAACAGAGAATGGATATAATTCTACCTGAAATTGTGGCGGCGGGAATTTATAATTCCCAAATTGCGGTAAAGGACAGAGCGATTACCAAAAACAGAAAAGCAACGATGTTTGAAATTGAAATTCCAATAGAGGAAGGCGGGATTTCTTATATAGCTTCGGAGGAACGGCATATTTCGCCCGATATTGTAATATGCGCAAAGCCCGGTCAGATACGTCACACAAAGCTGCCATTTAAATGCTATTATATACATATGATTTTAAACACCGGCACATTGTATGATATTCTGGCGGATATTCCTGTCTTTATTGAAACAAAAAGGTCGGCGGAATACAGGAAAATCTTTGAGGGACTATGCAAGCATTCCAATTCTCCCCTTGAAATCGACAGAATTAAGGCATTCAGTCTTGTTTTGGAGCTTGTTTATCTTTTGGACAAGGATTCAAAAAAGCAGCTATATCGTAATGGGCTTAAAAGCGGAAATTATGAAATAATCGAAGATGTAATAAAATATATAAAGGAAAATCTCACATCGGATTTGTCGCTTAATGCGGTAGCGTCATATGCGTCTTTGAGCTCTATTCATTTTCATAATTGCTTTAAGGCGGCTACAGGAAAAACTCTTCACGAATATGTGGAAGAACAGCGTATAAAAAAAGCAGCAGGGCTGTTGGTATCAACCGATTTAACCCTGACAGAAATTTCTTACGAGTGCGGTTTTTCGTCTCAATCATATTTCAGCTATGCGTTTAAAAGAAAAATGAAAATGACGCCGCGGGAATATGCAAAGGAAGTATATAAGCGTTATGACAGCTGATTGTTAAGTATGCAATGCAGCCGAACAGTAAACAATAGACTTGCAAAAAGGTACTTATCTTTGCATATTTCGGACTTGCAAATATCCTTGATGTCTATATCATCAAAACCGGCTCTGTATTGAGAACGGCAACACTGTTTTTCTATATATCCAACGAAAGCCTCTCGCTTTTGGAAAACTCTGCATACCTGGGACTTCCCGTACCGGATAAAATAAAGAGCGTACTGCATCAGCTGCATGACCGAGATGTTAAGGAGGACTCAAACGATGAAGATAAATAAAAAACAGATTCTCTTATTATATTGCAGTATAAGGATATGGATCGGTTTGAGTAACAGTATAAAGCTTAATAACCGCTATCAAAGCGTGATTTACACGCCGCGATAGCGGCTTTCTTTTTTGTAATTTTTTCAAAACCCATTGACAAACTTTACTTGGTGTGCTATAATTACTAAACGGTACAATTGTACCTTGTTTAATTTGGAGGCATTTATGAATCAGTGGAATCCCGAGAGGGCGGAGGCGATCCGCCAATTTATAGACGAATATTTTATGGAGAACCGCAAATCTCCGACGGTGCGCGACATCGCGGCGGGCACGGGAATCTCGAAAACTTCGGTGCAGAGATACCTCACCGATATGAAAGAGCACGGAGAGATAGAGTACAACGGTCGCCGCAGCATTGGCACAAATCTCTCGCGTAATATGTTTGAAACAACGCCTGCGATTCGATACGATTCCACCGTGTCCTGTGGGTTGCCGAGTGAGCCGAACGTGGAAGAAGCGGAGATCATTCCTCTCCCCACCGCGCTCGTTGGTGACGGAAAATTTTTCATTCTTACC
>JAQXHN010000040.1 GCA_029007295.1 Clostridia bacterium
GATTTGCTTTACGAAATCGCATTTGACACTGTAGGAACAAAAAAAATGATGGGCTCTTACGCAAAGCTTACAAAAAAATAACTCGGGCAGGCGAGCGCCTGCAGGCAACTCGGTCGGGACGGCCCGACAGCCGACTCGTTGCTTGTTTAGCTGTAACTGTTTGACAGGGCTCGGTGAGTGAGGTTTAGCTGGGCTCGGTGAGTGAGGTTTAGCTGAGCTCGGTGAGTGAGGTTTAGATGAACTCGGTGAGTGGGGTTTAGCCGAACTCGGTGTATGATTGGGATGAATTGCCGGACAGATTACGGTATGTAAATAACCGACAGGTCGGGCGTTCCCGACCTGTCAGCAATCCTTACACTTTTTGCCCTTTAGCATCATGCACACAAGGCAAAACGCAACCGCAACACCTATGGCTCCGAGCAAAAGCTTCCACATTGTTACGGAGCATTTGCAGTGCAAAGCGGCGCTTTTTGCGGATGACGAGCTGTTTTTCGGGGCGAGAGAAACCCCCATATCCACCTTGCCCGTTACCTTTGATTCGGCAATTTCCATTACTTTGTTTCCTATGCATTTCATGCTGTTACTGCTTGTCATTTCTGATTATCCTTTCATTTATTTCTTTATGTAGTATTATCGTATAATTATTTCTTTATTCGGAATAACAGGGTGTAATTTATGTCTGATACAAAAAATTATTCTTGTGAAACCAGCGTCCGTTATCTTTCGGGCGTAGGTGAAAAGAGAGCCGAGAGCTTAGCCAAATTGGGTATTAAAACGCTCGGCGACCTTGTGTGCCATTTTCCGAGAGCTTATCAGGACAGGGGAGACATCCGTGAAATAGCAAGCGCTCCTGTTGACGAAATCCACTCGTTTATACTGACCTGCTCGACGGGCGTTGTTTCGGCTCGCCTCAGGGGTAATATGGTGCTGTCCAAATTATCCGCATTTGACGAAAGCGGAAAATGCGACATTGTTTTTTTCAATCAGCCGTATGTCAAGGACGTTTTTACTGTCGGCTCGACCTTTCGCTTTTACGGAAAGCTTTCGCAGGGACGGTATAAAAGGGAGCTTATCTGTCCGAAATACGAGCCTTATTTCGAGGGGGCGAAGCTTTCGGATTTAGTACCCGTTTATCCCCTGACCGAGGGAATCAATCAAAAATATTTAACGAAAATTATTTCAACCGCCTTGTCGGAAATTTCGGATTTTTCCGAAATAAACGTTCTTAACGGTTATATAGAAGAAGAGTACGCCCTGCCCGATACGGAAAGCACGGTTCGCAGTATTCACCAACCGAAAAATTCGGCGGAGCTCGGACAGGCAAAGCGAAGAATAATATTCGAACAGCTTTACATTTTTGCGCTCGGCGTATTGCTGTCGAAGAAGAAAATTCAAAAGGGGAAGGCTCCGGTATTCTCGGTAACCGATACTTCTTTGCTTGAAAGAAAGCTGCCTTACACCCTGACAAACGCACAGAAAAGAGTCATTTCCGAGATAAAAAAAGACGTGTCGTCCAAGGATTGCATTCCGATGTCTCGCCTTGTTGCAGGCGATGTCGGCAGCGGTAAAACCGTGTGCGCCGCCGCCGCATGCTATATTGCTCTTGCAAACGGCTTTCAGAGTGCAATTATGGCTCCGACCGAAATTCTCGCACGTCAGCATTATTCGGATTTAAAGCCGCTGTTTGCCTCTCTCGGTTACGAATGCGAATTGCTTGTCGGCTCAACCCCCGGGAAGAAGAAAAGCGAAATAAAAAAGCGCCTTGCCGACGGCACGCTTCCCTTGGTTATAGGCACGCATGCCTTAATTACAAGCGATGTAAGCTTTGCAAGGGCCGGGCTGTTTGTGACTGACGAGCAGCACCGTTTCGGCGTTTTGCAAAGGGCGTCCCTTGCCGACAAGGGCAGGAACGCACACATTCTGGTTATGAGCGCTACGCCCATTCCGAGAACGCTGGCGTTGATTTTATACGGCGATTTGTCGCTTTCCCAGCTTGATGAAATGCCGCCCGGCAGACAGAGAGTATCGACCTTTCTTATAGATGAATCGTACAGAGCCCGTCTTAACGGGTTTATTGAAAAGCAGGTTAAGCAGGGAAGACAGGTGTACATTGTATGTCCCGCAATCGAGGGAGAGGAGGACGACGCACAGTCCACCGAAAAGGAACGCAGGAGAGCGGGAATAAAATATGCCGTTGACTACGAAAAACAGCTTCGGGGTAAAATATCGCCCGATATTAAAACAGCTCTTATGCACGGCAAGCTGAAAAGCTCCGAAAAGGAAAAAATAATGTCCGATTTTGCCGAAGGAAGGACGCAAGTATTAGTATCCACAACCGTAATAGAGGTCGGAGTAAACGTGCCGAACGCCACGCTTATGATTGTTGAAAACGCCGAGCGCTTCGGTCTTTCTCAGCTTCACCAGTTGAGAGGAAGAGTAGGACGGGGAAAATACAAATCGTTTTGTATTTTAGTGTCCGATACCAAAACGGAGGAGGCGCTTGAAAGACTTAAGGTGATGACCGAAACCAACGACGGATATGTTATCGCACAAAGAGACTTACAGCAACGGGGACCGGGCGACTTTTTTCCGTCGAACTCGGGCAGAGCAAGGCAAAGCGGCAGCGCCGAATTCTGCTTTGCGCAGAATGCCGATATGAACGTACTGAGGGAGGCGTTTGAGTGTGCGGCGCACACGCTGACGCTTGATGAAAATCTGGAGAAAAAAGAAAACCTGAACGCACGGAAAATGCTTTCCCGCCTTTTCGATATACACGGAAATACAATGAACTGAAAAGGCTGACAAAACGTTCGGCATAAGCCGTCGTGTCTGCGGTACACGAAGCCGAGCGTATGAAATTCCGTACAAGAGGGCGAATTCCGATTCATTTTTTTGAAAATTTTGTGATTTTTTGCCGATATACTTGAAAATAACGCAAAATGAAGTATAATGTATGTGTAATAACATTTAAACGGCGGAGTAAGAATAATTAAAAAACGGTATAAGGAAAGAAAAATGAAAAAATTAGTCTCGATAATACTGACGGCTTTGCTTTTGGCGGCTGCTTTTTCCGTAAACTCTTTTGCAACCGGCACATATGTTTCAAATAACGAATCGATAACGAGCGAAGGGGTTACCTCCCAAATTGAGGAGCTGTTCGAAAAGCTCTTTGAAAAAAACGGGTGCAGAGTTTATTTTTACATTGTATCAACCTTTTCCGGCGAAGAAGCCTCGAGCGTATCCGACAGAATATACGCTGAAAAGGGCATTGCGGATAACGGGGATTGCGGAGTAGTCTTTGTTCTGGCAAGCCAAGATCCGGACTATGATATTAAGGTCGGAAAGGGCGTTTCCGACGTAATCACATACGATGTTGCAAAGGAGCTTCTTTCGAGCTTCGAGGAGAGCTTTGCTCAGGGAATGACAGATGCCGGAGTTTTTGCCCTGGCAAACGAAATCTGCACCAAGCTGACTCCGTTAGCTCCTTTGGACGGAGAGGGCGGAACGAGTGTATTTCTTGTTATTCTTCTTATCGTTCTGATCATTCTGTTTCTCGGGGTCGTTGCGTTCATTATTCTTTATATACGTGCGGAGCGCATTCGACGCCGCCGTATTCGTCGCATGTCCGGGAATTACGGTAATAATATCCGAAGACGCTATTGATTAAGGTCGTAAACGGCGGGCTGTAAAGGCTCGCCGTTTGCGTATTCATTTAGATTTTTCGCTTTATAAGCGAGCGTGCCGTTTGTAATTAAATATAAAGATTAACAATATATGAACTGCCTTTTTTCTGTTGACAACGAAATTGTTTTTTGCTATAATGGCGGTAAAGGTTAGACTCGGAATTTATTTCGATATAACCCACCCAAAATAAGGAGTAAAAAACATGAAAAGAACGATTGCTTTACTCATGGCAGTAACGATGCTTCTGTCGGCGTTTTCTTTTTCCGCCTCGGCAGAGGAGAGTAAGCGTGTCTTCAAGGACGTTCCCGAGGGAAAGTGGTATTACGATGCGGTTTATTACTGTGTCGAGAACAATCTTTTTTCCGGTACAAGCGAAACAACCTTTTCGCCGAATTCCGGCATGACGAGAGCGATGTTTGTCACCGTTCTTGCATCGAAGGAAAACGTCGATAAGACGCAGTACACAACTTCATCTTTTTCAGACGTACCTACCGGAAAATGGTATTCCGCCTCTGTTGAATGGGCTTACCGAAACGACCTCGTTGGCGGAGTAGGAAACGGAAAGTTTGCTCCCGACAAGACCGTCACAAGGCAGGAGCTTGTAGCGATGATATACAAGTATGCCGCTTTTATCGGTCACGATATGACAAAGGGAGAGAACCTTGACATTACCGGATATTCCGATTATTCAACCGTGTCCGAATGGGCGATCCCCGGCTTCAAATGGGCGGTTAAAAACGGAATTGTCAGCGGCGTACTGTCGGGCGAGGATGTTCTCCTTGCTCCTAAAAACACCGCCACAAGGGCAACTGTTGCCGTTATTATGCGTTCGCTTTGTTCGGTTGAGGTGCCCTCGTACGCTGATCCGGGAAATGCAAAAATGACGATAAACGGAAACAGTATTACCGAGTATCGCATTGTAAAGCCTGCAAACTGTTACAGCAAGGTCAGCGACGCGGCTGTCAAGCTTCAGGAGTTTATTAAGACCGCAACGGGCGTAGAGCTTGAAATTGTAACCGACGAGCAGAGCGAGCAGACGTGCGAAATACTTGTAGGTCAGACAAACCGAGAGAAAGAGGGCGATATTCCGAGAGACGAAATGAACGATCTGGAATTCACTGTCCGCTGTATCGGAGATAAGCTGTACCTTGCGGGTGCAAAGGACGAAAAAAAGCGTAACGCTACCTATTACGCTCCCTTCTTCTTTGCCGAGAAGGAGCTTGGCTTCTCGTTTTTCCAGGATGATTGCATAATTTGCGTTCCTGATTCCGATATTAACATTGACGACGGCTATAGCTACAATTTCGAGATGTCCTATGAGTCTCGTTCAATATACATGCAGGGAGCATGGGAGGATGTATTCTTAAATGAAGACTACTACTCCGGTGTAAACTGGGTTCACGAGCTTTACAACTGGGTATACGGCGGTGACGGCGATTACAATAAAGAAACTCCCTGTCTTTCAAAGGAAGCAAATATACAAAAGATAATCGAAAAGACAAAAGAGCTTTTCGATGCTAACCCGGGCAGAAATGCGGTGTGGGTTTCCATGAACGACTCCGATAAATACTGTCAGTGCGACGCATGTATGGCGGCTTACCGCGAGGACGGTACAAGAGCCGCTACAATAGTACGTCTTTGCAACAGAGTATCTGAGGCTATTGAAGAGGACTATCCCGGAAAGACAATATTCACACTTGCGTACAATTATGCAATCAAGCCGCCGAAGAAGACGGTTCCCGCAGATAATATAGTTCCTTACTACTGCATGATTTCCAACTGCTATTTGCATCCCTACAATGACCCGAGCTGTTCAATGAATGTCGCTTCCTGCAGTAACGTTCAGGGCTGGGGCGCTATTTCGAAAAAGATGTATGTATGGGATTACTCCGCAAATTTCTCATACTGCATGATTCCGTTCGCAAACCTCTACTCAATGTACGATAATGTAAAATGGTTTTACGACAACGGCGTAAGAGGCTTGTTCATAAATGCGGTTGACAAATCCTGCGGCGAATTTACCGAGCTTCGCGGTTATTTGTGGACTCGGCTGATGTATAATCCCAACATCACAAGAGAAGAATACTTCGATCATATAAACAGCTTCATACGTAATTACTACGGCGATAAAGAGCTTTATCTGCGCCGCTATATCGACATTATCGAGGAGCTGACCGAAAGACAGGACGTAGGCTTTAACGCACCGGTTAATATGACGTTTAATTATGACGAGGTAATCGAAAGAATTGACGAAATCGAAGCGCTCTGGGCGGGAGCTTTCGAGGAAGCCAAGGGCAATGCGGAGTATACCGAGAGAGTCGATTGTTCGTATTCTTCATGGCTGTATCTCAAGCAGTGCGCAACATACAGCGCTTATTACCTGAACGGTACAGACGCACAGAAAAACCAATATATAACCGAGAACAAACGGTTGTATGACCGCATTATGAAATATGATATCGGCTTAAAAGAGGGAACCGACTCTTCAAGCGTAAGATACGACCAGGGCGCATCCCCGGATAGATGGTAATATATCGGTGTTTAAATAGCTGCCGCAGACAATGCGGCAGTTATTTTTTAATCTACTACGTTTTTTTCTTGACACCGCAGAATTAAAAGTGTAAAATGTAGATAATTTAGGTTGCAGTTAATATTTGCGTTAATATTGTTCAAAAAGAGGTATTTTTAATGTTTAAAGCGATTATATTTGACCTTGACGGAACACTGGCTTATACAATAGAGGATCTGAAGACGGGAATGAATGAAATGCTGTCGGAGCTTGGCTATCCCACCCGTTCGAGCGACGAAATTCTAAGAGCCGTAAACTACGGCTCCCGTGAATTTGTCCGCAGATGCCTGCCCGAAGACTTTAACGCCGAGGGAGAAGAGTTTGAAATTTGCTTTAATAGATATAACTATCATTATTCGAAGCATTATCTTGACAAAACAGCGCCCTATGAAGGCATTTCCGAAACGCTTGAAATGCTGAAAAACGAGGGCTTCAAGCTCGCAGTGCTGTCGAACAAGGGGCATGAGCATACCGTAAATCTGGTTTCGAATATATTCCGCAAGGGCTTATTCGATATAGTATTGGGCAACACGAGCGAATTTCCGACCAAGCCCTGCCCGGATTCGGGACTGTACATTGCAAAAGAGCTGGGAACCTTGCCGAAAGAGGTGTTATACATAGGAGATTCGAATATTGATATGCAAACTGCCAAGAACTGCGGATTTTACGCCTGCGGCGTAACATGGGGCTACCGGGACGCCGAGGTGCTTATTCAATCGGGCGCTTCGACTCTGCTGAACGAAACAAAGGAGATTGCGGTTATCGCAAGGCTGGATAGATGAATTTACATAATAAAAAGGCGACCGTTATCGGTCTTGGAGTGTCGAACACTCCGTTAATTAAATATCTTCTTGACAACGGGGCGCTTGTAACCGTCCGTGACAGGAGAACAAGAGACGCCCTTTCGGAGGAGGGGAAAAAGGTTATAGCTTCGGGGATTGAGTTTATAGGCGGCGAAGATTATTTGGCAGATATAGATGCGGATATCATTTTTCGCACGCCCGGACTTCGTTACGACTGCCCCGAGCTTGTAAAGGCGCAGGAAAAGGGGGCGCTTCTCACCTCGGAAATGGAGCTGTTTTTTGAGCTTTGCTCCTGCCATACAATTGCGGTAACAGGCTCGGACGGAAAGACGACAACAACGACGTTGATATATAAAATGTTGGAAAAGGCAGGAAAGAGAGCCTTTGTCGGCGGAAATATAGGCGCTCCGCTGCTTCCGAAGCTGTCCGAGATGAAAAAGGACGACTACGCCGTGCTTGAGCTTTCGAGCTTTCAGCTTCACACTATGAAAAAATCTCCCGAAATTGCCGTGATTACAAATCTTTCGCCCAATCATCTTGACTACCATTCGGATATGGCGGAGTATGTTGAGGCTAAAACGAATATATTTACTCATCAAAAGCCGGGTGACACCCTCGTTTTGAACGCCGGAAACGAAATTACGGCGTCTCTGAAGAATAAGGCGGTCAAGGGTGTAAGGATTATCCACTTTAACGGTGTTGACGGTGTGTATGAAAAGGATGCGGCGATTTATTACGGCGACGAAAGAGTTGTCGAGGTAAAGGATATTTTGCTCCCCGGCCGCCACAATGTCGAGAACTACATGGCGGCAATCGGCGCCGTATATCCCATTGCGGGACGGGAGAGCGTTGCGGAAATCGCAAAGACCTTCGGCGGAGTAGAGCACAGGCTTGAGCTTGTCAGAGTTAAGGACGGAGTTAGATTTTACAACTCCTCCATTGATTCAAGCCCGTCGAGAACAAAGGCGGCTTTATCGGCGTTCGGCAGCGAAAAGGTTATCGTCATTTTAGGAGGGTACGATAAAAAAATACCCTATGAGCCTCTTGCGGAGCCGGTAATAAAAAACGCCCGCTGCGCCGTTCTGACCGGAGCCACCGCACCTAAAATAAGAAAGGCGATAGAGGAAAACGAAAATTACAAATCAAGCGGACTTGAATTATACGACGTTTCGGATTTTGAAGAAGCGGTTAAAAAAGCGGCTTCTCTTGCCGAGAAGGGGGAAGCGGTTGTGCTTTCTCCCGCATCGGCAAGCTTTGATAAATTCCCGAATTTTGCGGTAAGGGGAAACACCTTCCGTGATATTGTGAGAAAGCTGTAAAAAGCAAAAATCAAGCGGCAAAGGCGTTATTCCGTGCTGTTTCGGGCGACGGGGTACAGGCGGTGCCGTTACGGTTTTTAAAGATAAAAATCAATGGAAAGGAACAGGCAAATGATCAGGATTTACGAAAGCGATGAGTTGTTTAAGGATTTTCCCAAATTGCTCCCGCAGAGAGAGAACATAGAAAAGGGAGCCAATATGATGCTTGACTGCTACAATGCCGGCGGAAAAATATTAATATGCGGAAACGGCGGCAGCGCCGCCGATTCCGACCATATTGTAGGAGAGCTGATGAAGGGCTTTTTGCTCTCTCGCAGAATGGGAGAAGCGGAAGCGGAAAAGTTCAACGCTCTTTTTCCGAAGGAAGATTTTCCGAATTCGCTGCAACGGGGCATTCCGGCAGTTGCGCTCACGACAACTGCTGCTCTGAATACGGCGTTTGCAAACGACGAAAAAGGCGAATATGTATTTGCCCAGTCCGTATATTCTTTAGCGAGAAAGGGAGATATGCTTATTGCAATTTCCACATCGGGCAATTCAAAATCCGTCTGTCTTGCCGTCAAGGTCGCAAAGGTGCTCGGTATTCCGGTGCTTGCTCTGTCGGGCAGGGACGGCGGGGAGCTGATAAAATTGGCGGATACGACGGTTTTGGCTCCGGCAAACGAAACATATAAAATTCAACAGTATCACCTGCCCGTATATCACAAGCTGTGCATTGAGGCAGAAAAAGCCGTATTCGGTAAATAACACTTACGGAGATACAAATAATACAAAAAGGAAGATAAAATGAAAAAAACAACATTAAACGGCGAATGGCAACTCTATTACAGAGTGACGGGAGACGAAGACTACTCAACGAAGGAGGAGCTGGAGAGCTCGAATTTCGATAAGGTGAACGCTACAGTTCCCGGAAACTGCGAGCTCGAATTATCCAAAGCGGGAATTTTACCCTCTGATTTATTTTTCGCACAGAATATCAAAAAGGTTGACGAATATCAGATGCACGAATGGTATTACGTACGCGACTTTTTTGCAAACGAAGAACAGAAAACAAAGAGGTGCGAGCTTTATTTTCACGGAGTCGATTGCTTTGCCGACTATTATCTGAACGGCGAAAAAATAGGACACAGCGAAAACGCTCTGATCGCACATGCGTTTGACGTAACGGGCAAGCTTAAGGACAAAAACACCCTGATTGTCCACATAAAATCGACCATGCTTGAGAGCCACAAATACACCTCGCCCGTATATTCGCTTGCCTATGCGAACAACTGCCGTATCGAATTTCAGACAATTCGCAAGCCGGCGCACTCGTTCGGCTGGGACATCATGCCCCGCTGTATGACAAGCGGTATTTGGCGCGACTGCGAAATTCGCACCTACGATGATTGTGAAATCGACGACTGCTATATCACAACTATGTATATAAACGATGACGGAAGCGCGGACGTCGCTTTCTGCTGGACGTTAAAGTGCACGAAAGATTTATATATCAAAGGCGGCGCAAGGTTTTATGCGAAAGCGGTCTGCGGCGACAGCGTTATCGAGAAAAGCACGCATATTTCAACTAATATCGGAACCCTTCACATGCACATTCCGAACGCTAAGATATGGAATGTAAGAGGCTACGGCGAACCAAACGTATACGACGTGAAAATGTCGATACGCATAGGAGACGAGGTCTTGGCCGAGAGAGACGACACCTTCGGTATCAGGAAAGTTGAGCTGAGGAGAACGGATATTGCCGACGGAGTCGAAGGAGAATTCCGCTTTATTGTCAACGGCACTCCCGTTTTTGCTACGGGAACAAACTGGGTTCCGCTCGACGCTTTCCACTCCAGGGACAGAGAAAGAGCCCCGAAGGCGCTCAAGATGATGTACGATTGCGGATGCAATATTGTGCGAGTATGGGGCGGCAGCGTTTACGAATGCGACGAATTCTACGATTTCTGCGACAGAAACGGCATTATGATTTGGCAGGATTTCTGTATGGCGTGCAATTTCTATCCGCAGGAGGACCGATTCTATGACGTAATAAAGAAGGAAGCGCTGTTTGCCGTAAAAAGGCTTCGCAATCATCCGTCTATTGCGCTCTGGTCCGGGGATAATGAGTGCGACGACAACTATGCTTCGGAAAACCGCAACCCCGACGAGAATAAAATCACCCGCGAAATTTTACGAGATGTTGTGCTATACAACGATTTGTCCAGACCGTATCTTCCGTCCTCTCCCTATATCTCGGGCGACTTGTTCAAATTGTTTAAAAACAGAAAGACCGATTCTCAGGAAAGAGCTTCGGAGGCTCATTTGTGGGGACCGAGAGCGTATTTTAAGGAGCCCTTTTATAAAAAAGCAACGTGCTGCTTCGTTTCCGAATCGGGTTATCACGGCTGTCCTTCAAAAAAAGAGATAGTAAAGTTCATTTCTCCCGATAAGGTATGGAGCTACAAAAACAACGAGGAATGGAACCTCCACTCCACAATGGACAATGTAAAGAATTCGGCAAGAATAGATTTGATGGAAAAGCAGGTAATTCAGCTCTTCGGATTTCTGCCGGACAATATCGACGAGTATACTTTGGCTTCCCAAATTTCTCAGGCAGAGGCAAAAAAATACTTCATTGAAAGAATGAGAATCAACCGACCCTACGCAGGAGGAATAATTTGGTGGAACTTGATTGACGGTTGGCCGGAGATGTCCGATGCCGTTGTCGATTATTACTACGAGCCGAAATTGGCGTACAGCTATATTACAAGGGTTCAAAAGCCGTTTGTCATTATGATGGGCGAAACGGAAAGCTGGGGAAACCGGATTGTTGCGTCCAATATTACAAGCAAGGCCGCAAGCGGAAATTATAGTATAAAGGACGCTCTGACCGGAGAAGTTCTTTGCGAAGGAGAGTATAGCTGTCCCGCCAACGAAAATTCGGTAATCGGTTTCCTTCCCGTAATGTACTCGGACAAAAAATTTCTCTTAATCGAGTGGAATGACGGCGAAGAAAAAGGCTTCAATCATTATGTCACCGGCAGCGTGCCCATGGATTTTGAAAAGTATAAAAAATTCCTGCCCGTAATCGAAAAGGGTATTAAATGGGACGGCGTAGAGCTGGGCTGATTAAAAAGTTTTGTAAAAACCATTGACAATAATTAAACGATGTGCTAAAATGGTTCTACCTCTGCGAAAGAGGGCTTTTTCGGTGTCCTCAAAAATGCCGGCAAAACCGAATCGCTTGAGGGAGATAATCGTCGGCTGCCATGGTCTTAAAGCGCGGCGAAATTTATATCGGGAGGTACCGCATGAGGGTAAAAATCACAATGGCCTGCAGCGAATGTAAGCAGCGCAATTATGACACAAAGAAAAACAAGAAAAACGATCCCGACAGACTCGAAATGAAAAAATACTGCCGTTTCTGTCGAAAGCACACTCTTCACAAGGAATCCAAGTAAGGAGACAGCTGATGGAAAACAAAAATGATAATGCAGTTGAGACTAAGACTGCAAAGAGCGTAAAGGCCAAGTCCAACAAGCCGTCTTTTAAGACAAGGATAGCAAAGCTTTGGAGAGATTTCAAGTCGGAATTCAAGAAGATTGTATGGTCAAGCAAGCGTAACACGTTCAACAACACGGTTTTGGTAATCGTCAGCATGATTGTTGTCGCCGTTGTAATTGCACTTTTGGATCTCGGCTTTGCTAAGCTTATCGCTTGGCTCGGCAAGCTTATCTAATCCATCGGGAGACAAACGATGAGCGATTTTAACGATAACGATACAGAACTGCGGTGGTATGTTGCTCATACTTATTCCGGCTATGAAAACAAGGTAAAGACCAACCTTGAGAAGATAGTAGAAAACCGCGGACTTCATCATCTTATCGAGGATGTGAGAATACCGGTTGAAATCACCGTCGAAAACGAGGGTGAGGAAAACGAGAAGGAAATCGTTACCAAGGTGTTCCCCAGTTATGTTCTCGTAAAGATGGTAATGACCGATGAAAGCTGGCACGTTGTACGAAACATTCGTGGCGTGACGGGCTTTGTGGGACCGGGCTCAAAGCCGGTTGCCCTGACCGACGAGGAGGTTGAGGCAATGGGCATTGAAACACGCATTGTCGCATTGAAATACGGTGTCGGCGACAGCGTTAAGATTATATCCGGACCGCTTTCGGGCTTTATCGGTGTTGTCGAGGAAATTTCCGAAGACAAAAAGAAAATTAAAGTTTTGGCGTCGATGTTCGGACGCGAAACACCTGTCGAACTTGATTCGGACAGCGTAGAGGCTATTGACTGAAATAGCGAGAACAAACAGTGGGAGAAAGAAAAATTCATTCAATTCTTTCGCGTAAACCACAATAAGAAAGGTTAAAGAAAATGGCAAAGAAAATAGTCGGTCTTATCAAGCTTCAGATCCAAGCCGGCAAGGCAACTCCTCAGCCGCCTATCGGACCTGCACTCAGCCAGTACAGCGTAAGCATTCCCAACTTTACAAAAGAATTTAACGAGCGTACAAAGAATCAGATGGGATATATCATTCCCGTTGTAATCACGGTTTATGCCGACCGTACGTTCTCATTCATCTGCAAGACTCCTCCGGCACCGGTGCTCATCAAGAAGGCACTGGGCATAGAGAGCGCTTCCGGAACTCCTAACAAGACCAAGGTCGGCAAGCTCACAAAGGAACAGTTAAAGCAGATTGCGGAAACAAAGATGCCCGACCTTAATGCGGCAAGCCTCGAAACAGCAATGAGCATGATTGCGGGCACTGCGCGCAGCATGGGCGTTACGGTTGAGGAATAAGGAGGTAGACAGGAATGAAAAAGGGAAAGAAATATCAGGACAGCGCAAAGCTCGTCGATAAGGCAAAAATCTATGATCCCGAAGAGGCTCTTGCTCTCGTATGTCAGACCTCAAAGGCAAAGTTTGATGAAACCGTTGAATTACACATCCGTTTAGGCGTTGACTCCCGTCACGCAGACCAGCAGGTTCGCGGCGCCGTAGTTCTCCCCAACGGTACAGGTAAAACGGTCCGCACCCTTGTTTTCTGTAAGGGCGAAAAGGTTCAGGCGGCTCTCGATGCAGGCGCCGACTATGCGGGCGCAGAAGAATATATCGAGAAGATTCAAAAGGAAAACTGGTTCGATTTCGATGTAATCATCGCTACTCCCGACATGATGGGTATGATCGGTCGTCTCGGTAAGGTCCTCGGTCCTAAGGGACTTATGCCTAACCCGAAAGCGGGCACGGTAACTCCCGACGTCGTTAAGGCTGTAAGCGAAGCTAAGGCCGGTAAAATTGAATATCGTCTGGACAAGACAAATATTATCCACTGCCCCATCGGCAAGGCGTCATTCGGAGCCGAGAAGCTTTATACAAACCTTGACGCTCTGATGAGCGCTGTTATTAAGGCAAGACCTGCGGCAGTAAAGGGTCAGTATATTAAGAGCTGTGTGCTTGCTTCTACAATGGGTCCGGGCGTTAAGGTTAACGCTGCGAAATTCGGTTGATTTAAAGACCGAATCAAAATTTAACAGTAAATTAAAAACCGCCCTCGGGCGGTTTTTTGATTACATAAGCCGAAGCATTCTTATCAGCGTCCTTACAATCATGTAAGAATGCTTTCAAAAGGATAGGGAATATCAGCTTTTTTCAGGTCTTTGAGAAAGGCTTTCAGCGAAGACAAACAATATTCAAACTGTTCCTCGTCTTTGTAACGGGCGGAAAATTTCAAAGCGCAAAACAAAGCATCCCCCTCCTTCAAAACGCTCTCCTTAACCGTAATGCACAGAAATTTTCGAATTTCATTCCAGCGCGATAAGAGATATTTGATATTGTCACCGTCGGATTTTTCGAATTTAAGCGCGGCAATATCCCCCTCAAGGGAGGAAAGCCTGCTTGAAATAATCAAAGCGTTTGCTGTGGTTAAACCGAGTAAAATAAATATGATAATAAGTGCTACAATAAAAGATTTCATTACTTTTCCTTCAATATATAGTATACGGCACCTTTTTCGTCAACAGCATATAGAAAATAGTCGGAGATTCTGTATCCTGCCTTTGCCGTACTTTTTTTAACTGCGTTATATGTCAGCCCCTCGATATCGGCCGAATATTTACAGAATTTTCCGTTGCAAATAATAGGATTCAAAATGTTGCCGGAAGACTCTCTTTTTTTGAAAGCGGAAAGCTGGCCGCTCTGCTCAAACAAAGCATAACGGACGTCGCGTACATCTCCGATACCCTGCGAACGGAGCTGAGAAAGAAGCTCCTCAACGCTCATGCGGATAAGCGCAAGCTCCGACTGACAGATATGACCGTTCCTTATGACAACGGCAGGACGTCCGTCAACTATTCGTTTAACGGCGGGATGGCGTGACGTTATAAAGGTTAAAACAACCTCGAGCGAGGTTAAAAAGAAAATCGGGGCGATTGCGTGCAGAAACGGAATGTCGGGGTCGGATATGGGGGCGGCGGCAAGCTCGGATAAAAGCAGAGTTGTAATAAGCTCGGAGACCTCCAATTCTCCTATCTGTCTCTTTCCTGTGAGCCGTAAGCCGAGATTCAAAAGCATAAATACTATAGCAGAACGCACAATAATAATAGACATACAAGTATTATGGCAAAATATAAGATAATTATTACACGGGAAGACGGCATAAGAAAAAAAGAAAAAGCACTTGACAAGTAGAGGAAGATATGGTATACTTTGAGTCCCGCAAAAGCAAGGGAGCGCA
>JAQXHN010000041.1 GCA_029007295.1 Clostridia bacterium
AAATACATGTTTTTTTCGGTGCAATATTGCAATGATCGGTTATGCTTCTGATACCGTTTTTGTCAATTATAAGTATTTCTCCCGGCGCAATATCTCGCACAAATTCAGCTCCTACCGTGGTCAGCGCACAGCTTTCCGAAGCGATTACATAGCCTCCGTCCTCTGTTTTACCGTAGCAAAGGGGACGAAATCCGTTTTCATCGCGCACGGCTATTAGCTTGGTAGGCGACATTATAACCAGCGAATACGCTCCCTTAAGGCGTCTTACTGCACGGTTTACGGCTTCTTCTATAGACGGCGAGGTAAGACGCTCCTTTATTATAAGGTACGCAATAATTTCCGTGTCGCTTGTCATGTGAAAAATGGAGCCGTTTAATTCCAATTCCTGTCTTAGCTCGAAGGAGTTTACAAGATCTCCGTTGTGTGCAAGGGCCATATGTCCCTTTATGTGATTGACAACTATAGGCTGGGCGTTAAGCGCACCGTTGCCGCCGGTTGTTCCGTAGCGAACATGACCCACCGCCATTGTGCCCTCACCGAGATTTTTTAATACCTCGGGAGAAAAAATTGTGCTTACCAGCCCCTCGTCTTTTTTAATGAAAAACAGACCGTCGTTATTTACAACAATTCCTGCGCTTTCCTGACCTCTGTGCTGTAAAGCGTGAAGTCCGTAATAAGCGTCTACAGCTACATTGGTATTTTCAGGTTTAAATATCCCGAAAACACCGCATTCTTCGTGAATATTGCTCATTACTTGCCTCAATTTCCCAAAACTCGACGAATCATTTCATTGTATGCGTCCTCAACACCGCCCATATCTCTGCGAAAACGGTCTTTGTCCAGCTTCTCATTTGTTGCGGCATCCCAAAAACGGCATGTATCGGGGGATATTTCATCGGCGAGCACAATTTCGCCGTTTGATGTTTTCCCGAATTCCAGCTTGAAATCCACAAGCTTTATGTTGAGATTCAGGAAATATGCTTTGAGTACTTCGTTGATTTTTAAAGCCATACTTCTTATTTCGGCAATTTCTTCTTTGGTTGCCAGTTTTAATGCTATCGCATGGGAAACGTTAAGCAACGGGTCGTGCAGATCGTCATTCTTATAAGATAACTCAAAAGTGGGCTCATCAAAAACAATGCCTTCTTCAACGCCGTACCGGGAAGCAAAATGACCTGCCGAAATATTGCGGACAATCACCTCAAGAGGAACTATTGACACCTTTTTTACAACTGTTTCGTTTTCGGAAATCTCTTTTACATAGTGCGTTTTTATTCCGTTTTTCTCAAGTATCTGCATTAAATAATTTGAAATTCTGTTATTAATTGCTCCTTTGCCGGAAATAGAGCCTTTTTTTAACCCGTCAAGCGCGGTTGCGTCATCCTTGTAGGAAACAATAACGAGATTCGGGTCGTCTGTGGCAAAGACCTTTTTTGCTTTTCCTTCATACATCTGAACGGTTTTTTTCATAGCGATTCTCCTTTATAAAATTTATAATTATTATTTATGTTATTATCGGCTTTCTTTTTTGGGATTCGGCGTTAATGCGGCTTTCTAATTTTTATACAAGCATATTTTAAAAGCGAAGCGGCGTTGGGAGCTATGTCAATTGCAACGGAAGAAATCGGTATACCGAAGGTATAATCCACCGTTGAATATAAGCGCCAACGCCGTTAATAAATCTTATTATACGGGTATATTTTATATTTGTACTCCTGTAGTCTGTACACTTGTCCCTGCCGTGGCAGAGCTTGAAAACATTGCGGTTTTTTTTGCAGCTGCCGTTATAAAGATAAAAAGCATTTTTTGCTTCGGAGGGTAATTCTTCGTTCCTCTTCGGTATAGTGTATGCGAAAATAAAACGGTCATTATGCGGCAAAGTGCATTTTCCTTTCGATATGACTGATTTATTTTTTAGCTGAAGATTGCTTTTATTATTCTCAGCGATTGAATATTTTTTCATTAATTGTCTCCTAAAAAGTAAAGAAGGGCAGAAATTCACTGTAGTCGTAGTAAATTTCTGCCCAGACGGTCGGCTGTAACTCATCGTGTTCCATTGTGTAAACCCACATAATTCCGTCAGTTGCACGATGGTAATTAAACTGTAATAAGAATATCACAGATACCGAAAAAAGTCAATAAAGGGCGTGAAAAAACAGATGAAAATTAACGGATTCATCAAACTTTATTCGATGGATTTAAGCGATTCCGCCATATTAATTTTCTTAAGCTTGAAGAAAAGCAGGATGTTTACAAGCGCTGTAAATGCAAAGGTCAGGAGGATAGAGTAAAGGTAGCTCGGCACAGAAAGTCTCGTATCAAAGGAGACTACGTCAATTTTTATCTGTGACATTACGTAGGAAAGAAGTCCGTTACCGAGCAACAGTCCGAGTACCGCCCCGAACAGGGTAAGGATTAAATTTTCCCTGTATACGTAGGAGGCGCTTTCAATAGGACGGAAGCCCAGTACCTTTATGGTTGCGATTTCCCGTATGCGTTCTGTAATGTTTATGTTGGTTAAATTGTAAAGAACAATAAAGGCAAGCGCGCCGGCGCATACAATAACCATCAGCACTATATAGTCAAGGCTGTAAAGCATATTTGAAACCCTGTCCCGCATATCCCTGTTGACGGAAAGAGAAGCTATAAGATCGCAATCGGAGAGCTTAGCCGCAGCTTCGTGAACGTCGCTGTTCTTGGAAAAATTGATAAATGCCGTTTTGTACTGCGGACTCTCGCCGAAGCATTGCTCATAGGTTTCGGCTGAAAGATAAATATAGTTGTATACGTAATTATCAAAAATTCCGGATACCGTTACTTGCGTCCGTTTTTCATCTCCGTCCGCCAAAGTTAGCTTATCTCCGACAGAGATATCAAGCATTTTTGCAAGATTTGTGTTAATTATGGCAAATCCTTTTTCCGGAAAGCTTACCTCACCGTCAGCATTATGAAAATTCACAAAATTGTTCAGGTCTGTTTGAGCCGGAACTCGCATCTTGACAGATTTGGATTCTTTATCTGCCGTAACCGTGACACCGCTCTCATACATAAGAAGAGCATTAGAAATTATGTCGGAATATTCTTCTCTTATGGTATCGACAGTCTCGGAATCTGTACTGCTCATAAAGGATACCGAGCTGTCAAACAGTTCAATTTCATCAAACTGAAAAACGGCAATATTTTGAATGGAGTCCCTTATCCCGAAGCCTGTCAGAAGCAGAGCGGTACAGCCTCCGATACCCAAAACCATCATAACAAAGCGCTTTTTGTAGCGGAAAATGTTGCGAATGGAAACCTTGTGCAAAAATTTCAGACGTTTCCAAATAAAATGAATGTGTTCAAGAAAAACACGCTTTCCGGCTTTCGGCGCCGCAGGGCGTATCAGCTGTGCCGGTACATCGGAAAAAACTTTAAAGCAATCGGCAAGGGTTGCGCCGACCGAGCAAAGCAGGGAAACGGTAAGCGATATCACGGCAAGAACGGGGTCGAAAACAGTAACAAGAGGGGCAAAGCCGTACATTATGTCAAAAACAATCCAAATAATTTTCGGTATTGTAATTGACCCCACAATAAAGCCTATTGTGCATCCTATTGCGGCTGCGCTTCCGGAATATGCTGTATATTTCCCGATAATCGCCGCTTTTCCGTATCCCAGGGATTTCAAAACACCTATTTGAGTGCGGTGGTCGTCCACCATTCTTGTCATTGTCGTCATGCATACAAGGGCGGCAACCAAAAAGAAAAATACCGGAAATACGTTGGCTATTCCGTCGACAATCTGAGAATCATTGCGAAAACAGGAATAACCTATGTTGGTATCACGCCCGAGAACATAACAAACAGGCTCCTTTGGCTTCGATAGAAGCTTATCATCTTCAAAGGAAATCCCGGTTGTTGATTTTTCCGGCTCTTTTGAGAATACGCCTGCTTCCTGTTCTGTATTTTGAATATTACCGTTGTATTCGGAAAGGGAATTGCCGTATTTATCCTTTATTTGACTGACAATATTTTTATAACGCTCGGCGGCGAGGGCTTGCGTTTTTTCGGTTAATCGGTTTTTATACACGGATACGGCTTCGTCGTATTCGTCGCTGAATAAATAGCCGGTATCTGCAAATTTTAAAAATATTTCAGTATAGTATTCTGAGTCCCAGCCGTCCTGCGGAATGTATACAAAGGCGGAAATCGAACCGTTTTTGAGAGAGGTAGTGCCTCTTTCAAAATTCAGATAATACGGCGAGCTGACTATACCCGTAATAGTATATTTACCGTATTTAAGTTTTGAATCCTCGGATTTTTCATTTACCGTTATAACAGAGCCGATTTGCTCCTCGGTAAAAAATCTTGAATCACCGACGCATTCGGCTCCGCCTTTAGGAAGCGTTCCGGCGCACAGCTTTAGATCATTTACTCCGGGAGTAATGGAATGAGCCCTGATTACGTACTCAACCGAATTGTCGTTGTAAATAAAATCCTCGCTCAAAGCCCCCGCAACCGTATCAGCCTCGGGAAACTCCGAAGCAATCTTTTGTACATCATCTTTTGAAAATCCAAGCGTGGAAATAAGTCTGTAATCAAAAAGATTGTATTCGTCGGTGTATTTATTACCTGTTTTGACCATTGCGTTCTGCGAAACCTTTAAACCCGAAAAAAAGCCGACTCCCAGTGCAATTATTGCTGTAATGGCAAGAAAACGTCCTATACTGTTTTTAATTTCACGAAGCGCATTTTTATTGAAGGCTGAAATCATAATTCACCGTTACCATTCTATTTTTTCAACAGGAGTGGGCGCAGAGTTTTGAATAATGTCTGCGACGGTACCGTTTTTAACCTTTATGACACGGTCTGCCATTGCGGTAATAGCCTGATTGTGTGTAATAATAATAACCGTCATTCCTCTTTTTCTGCTCATTTCCTGCAAAAGTGACAGAATTGCCTTTCCCGTATTGTAGTCAAGTGCACCTGTAGGCTCATCGCAAAGCAAAAGCTTTGGATTTTTTGCAATTGCGCGGGCGATGGCTACACGCTGCTGCTCGCCGCCGGACAGCTGAGAGGGAAAATTGTCGGCCCGTTCCGACAGTCCTACCATTTCCAACATTTTTTCGGGCTCAAGAGGATCACGGCAAATCTGAGCGGCAAGCTCCACATTCTCAAGTGCGGTCAGATTCTGAACAAGATTGTAAAACTGAAAAACAAAGCCTACTTCAAAGCGTCTGTAATCCGTAAGCTTTCTTTCGGAGTATCCTGAAATTTCTTCGCCGTCAAGAAATATCTGTCCGCAGGTCAGAGAATCCATGCCCCCCAAAATATTCAGCAGTGTTGTTTTACCCGCTCCGCTGGGACCGACTATAACGCAGATTTCTCCCTTATTCACGGTAAAGGAGGCGTCGTGCAACGCCTTTATTTCCACCTCTCCCGAACGGTATATTTTGCTAACATTTTTAAATTCAACAAACGGTTTCATTTTATACCTGCTTTACTGCTTATAAGCGTTCCTAAATGTCAAATTGCTGTTTTGAAAAATAAGAAAACATTTTTCTAATATAATTATATACTATTCAGTATATAATATCAAGTACTTTTCAGTATATAATATCAAGTACTTTTCCGCTTTAAATAAGCACCTTTTCCGCATTGTATGTTTTATAAAAGCGGCTTATCTTAACTCTGAAAAACCTAAAAAAAGAAAAAATCTGCAGTTTTGCAGATTTTTTCGGTCTGATCCAAAATGAGTCAGCATTCGGGATTTTTACTATTTATTGAGAATATTAATTGTTGAATCGGGCATATTCCTTATGATAAAACCATTCTGTCCGACTCTTGGTTTTGACCCGCAATTTCGGCAAATTTATTTAACAAATCCGTTTTTGTCAGCTTTGCTTTTTCTTCACCGGAAACATCGAAGATAATTTTTCCCTGATTCATCATAATAAGCCTGTTGCCGTGTTTTATCGCATCATGCATATTATGTGTAATCATTATTGCGGTAAGGCGGTTTTCCACTACAATTTTATCGGTTAATTCCAAAACCTTTGCGGCGGTTGCCGGGTCAAGAGCGGCTGTATGCTCATCCAGGAGTAAAAGCTCAGGATTTAACATAGACGCCATTAACAGAGTTACCGCCTGTCTCTGACCTCCGGACAGTAAGCCCATTTTAGAGGACAGTCTGTTTTCAAGTCCTAAATTTAACTGAGATAATAATTCGGTAAATTTTTTACGGTCTTTAGAACTAATCGCCCATTTAATATAACGCTTTTTACCTCTTCTCTGTGCAATTGACAGATTTTCTTCCACTAACATATCGGCGGCGGTTCCGAGCATGGGATCCTGAAAAACTCTGCCGATATATTTTGCTCTTTTGTGTTCCGGTAATTTCGTAATGTCCTTTCCGTTAATTTTTATTGAGCCGCTGTCAACGGGGAAAACACCTGCAATGGCGTTCAGCATAGTAGATTTTCCTGCGCCGTTGCCTCCTATTACCGTTACGAAGTCGCCGTCATTAAGCTTTAAAGAAACATCATTCAAGGCAGTTTTTTCGTTTATGGTTCCTGCGTTAAACGTCTTGTATATATTGTTTACCTCAAGCATTTTTCTTACCTCTCACAATGTTTTTCTTTCCCGACGAGGATTTTATGTTTCTCAGTCCGAGGAAAAGGGCAACAACCATAGCGGATAGCATCTTAAGATATTCGCTCGGCAAGCCGATGAAAATTACCGTTTGGAAAACTATCCAATAGATAACTGCGCCTAAAACAACAAATATAAGTCTTAAGTAGAAGTTTGTCGCAAATTTAGATACGATAGATTCTCCTACAATTACCGCGGCAAGACCGATAACAATCGCTCCACGTCCCATATTTATGTCGGCGGCGCCCTGTTGCTGTGCCAAAAGAGAGCCTGCCAACGCAACAATACCGTTAGACAAAGCCAAGCCGAATACCGTAGTAAATTTAGTGTTAATACCCTGAGCCCTGCTCATATTTTTACTGTTTCCGGTTGCTCTGAGCGAAATACCGAACTGAGTACCGAAAAACCAATACAGAATTGAAATGATAAAGAGAATAATTACAGCCAAAATAATTATTGACTTAGTTATATTACTGCTTCCCGTAGAAATTAACAGCTTGTCCCTGTACTTAAAACCGGACAAAGCGATATTCGCTTTTCCGGACATTATAACTAAGTTTAATGACCATAACATCAACTGCGTAAGTATACCTGCCAATATGGGCGGTATTCCTAATCTTGTGTGCAATAATCCGGTAATCAAGCCTGCGATACAGCCTGCAAAAAATGCGGCAAGCATCGCAAACCAAATGTTGAAATTTGCGGTTACAAGAACAGTGCATACCGCGGCGCCGGTACATATAGAGCCGTCAACAGTCAAATCCGCAAAGTCCAAAATTCTGAATGTAATATAGAGTCCGAGCGCCATAATTCCCCAGACAAATCCTTGACTTACGGCACCCGGTAAAGTTCCGAACCAACTTAATAATGTATCCATTTGCTAACCTCTTAACTAAAGCAATAACCGTTTATCCAAAAGAATAAACGGTTTTGCCTATTCAAAGAATTGTATTAATAATCAGTCTTCTATTGCAATGTAGCCGTTTGACTCAAGAGCAGCTGTGTCAATGCCCAATTCTGTGCATTTGGTTTTATTGTACTTCTTAACAGCGCTTGTGTATTCTACCTGCATGTTTTCAATCTTCTCTGTACCTTCGAGAATCTTTATTGCCATTTCTCCGGTTGTTTTACCTAAATCATAGTAGCTGATTGAAAGCGTAGCTACGCCGCAGCCCTTGCATATTCCTTCTTCACCTGCAATAACGGGCGTTGTGCCTATAACGCCGTTGATCGTAGACGCACAGCTTGCTGCCGTATTATCCGTCGGAATATAGATTACATCGGACATAGCGGCCTTTGTTGCGGCAACTGTAACATCGTTTGAGTCCGTAAACGCACTTTCAACAACGGTGCATCCGAGCTTTTCAACATTTTCCTTTACGATTTTAACCTGATATGCTGAGTTTGCTTCGGAAGTGCAGTAAAGAATAGAAACTGTTTTTGCGTCGGGGAAAAGCTCTTTAATCATTGCAGCCTGTTCATCAAGGGGAGCGAGGTCTGAGGTACCGGAAATGTTTGCGCCTACAGTTCCGTTAAAATCATCAATACCGAGCGCAGTACCGTATTCCGTGATGGAAGTACCGAGAATCGGAATATCGGTTGTGCCGTTTGCCGCCGCCTGAAGAGCAGGGGTAGCGTTTGCAAGAATCAAATCGACTTTTTTGTTTGTAAAGTTGTTAATGATTGTTGTACATGTCTGTACGTCACCGCTTGCGTTCTCGTTTAAGAACTCAATCTTATCGCCGTATTTTGCCGTTAATGTGTCGATAAAGCCTTTTGTTGCGGCGTCAAGAGCCTCATGCTGTACCAACTGGCAGATACCTACGGTAATTTTCTTTTCTTCTGTTGATTTTGTTTCGTTGGAACATGCTGCAAAGCATCCGACAAGAACAAATGCAATTAATAAGGATAAAACCTTTTTCATTTTGACTTCTCCTTTGGTTAATAAATAATTAGTCTACTGTATTATAATAACTCTGCAGTTGACAAAAGTCAAACAAATGATTATAATAGTTACCATAAGAATTTCTAATGATAGAGGCTTAATATGTTACGATACAGAATTTTCCTCAGTGTTGTTGAAACAGGTAATTTCACAAAGACTGCTGAAATGTTCGGTTATACACAATCGGCAATCAGTCAGATAATACATTCGCTGGAGCAGGAACTTAATGTAACACTGTTTACAAGGACAAAAAGGGGTATATATCTAACGAATGACGGTAAACAGTTAGAACCGTATATCAGAAGACTCTGTACCGATTATGTAAATATGCTTGACAGAAGCTCCGCAATTAAAAATTTGGAAGGTTCCGTTATTCGCGTCGGGACTTTTGCAAGTATTTCCGCAAATTTTCTGCCCACGGTAATTAAAAAATTTAAACAGGAATATCCGCTTGTCAGATTTAATCTTATGCAGTCCGATTATGATACGGTAAAAAGCTGGATAAACGACACAACCGTAGATTTCGGATTTTTAACGACAGATGTAGCTCAAAATTTAAAAAGTATTCCTATTTTGAAGGATGAAATGGTTATGATCATGCCGAAAAATCATCCCAAAGCTGTAAAAAAAGAAATTTGTCTTTCCGATTTTTCCGGAGAGCCGTTTATTTTTCTTGATCAGGGAAAAAAGAGCGAGCCGATGGAATATTTCTATAAAGCGGGCATTGAACCGAACCAGCAGTACAGAGTATATGACGACTACACAATAATGAATATGGTAGAGCAGGGACTCGGGATTGCCATTTTGCCCGAGCTTGTGTTAAAAAGACATCATCAGGATATTGTGATTCGGAGCTTAACGCCTGCGATTTACCGTGAAATGTGCGTAGCGTATAAAAGCGATGATTCTATATCCTACGCAGGTAAAATATTTATGGACTATTGCGTATCATTTGCCGAAAACGAATTTAAGATGCAAAAGGATCGTTAGTTTATTTTAAACCGACGGTCCTATTTACCTTTGGCAACGGAAAACAGGCTCCTTAATCTTATTTTAACCGCGCCTAAATTTGTGATTTCGTCTATTTTGATTTGAGTGTATATTTTACCGCTGCTTTCCAAAATTGAACGAACCTCGTCGCTTGTAACGGCGTCTACTCCGCAGCCGAAGGATACCAATTGAACCAAATTGATGTTGGGATTTTTATTAACCGCAACATATTTTGCCGCACTGTACAGCCTTGCATGATAGGTCCATTGATTAAGAACCGTCGTATCGAACTTATCAATTTTATGAGCTATCGAATCCTCCGTAATTAATACCGAACCGAGATTGCATATCAAATTATCAATACCGTGATTGATTTCACTGTCAATGTGATAAGGTCTTCCCGCAAGAACCGTTATGGGTAGATTATCCCTTTCTGCGATTTCTATGTATTCGTTTGCTTTTTTTCTTATACTGTTTTTATAAGCTTCGAATTCCGCAAAAGCTTTTTTCGAGGCTTTTTTTATTATCCCGATGGGAAAAGTATATCCGTGGCTGGAAAGAATGAGTCTGAAATGCTTATCAAACTCTTTTTTATCGTGTATTCCGATAAAATCGGAAATAAATTCAACTTCCTTTAATTTTTTTATATTTGCGCCGATAACCTCCGGATAGTAAGCTACAACGGGACAGTTATAATGATTGTGTCCTTTAGACTCGTTAACGTTATAGGACATGCTCGGATAGAAAATAATATCCGTTTTTCTTTCCAATAAATCCTCAATGTGACCGTGAAGAAGCTTAGCGGGATAACAAACTGTATCGGACGGGATCGAATATTGTCCCTTTTGATATAACTCATGCGTTGAGGGCGAGGATACGGCGACATTGAAGCCAAGCTCCTTAAAAACGGTATACCAAAACGGAAGAAGCTCGTAAATATTCAATCCCATCGGAATTCCGACGGTAGGCTTAGTTTTGTCGATTTCATTTTTCCTGTATGCTTCCAGCAGAGAAATTTTATATTCGTATAAATTATATTTTTTTCTTTGATTTTCGGCATTTAAAGGTTTTTCACATCTGTTTCCCGCAATATATTTTTTACCGTCGGAAAATGTATTTACAGTCAATTTGCAACGGTTGGTGCATTTATTGCATGTAACGGCTTTCACTGTATGAGTAAACCTTGACAGTTTTTCCTTGTCTATTAGAGAGGATTTTTTGTTATCGTAATTATCCAAAGCGTATAATGCGGCGCCGTATGCTCCCATAAGTCCGGAAATACTCGGTCTTATTACCGTATGACCGAGCTCTTTTTCAAAGGCACGAAGTACTGCGTCGTTTTGAAAGGTTCCGCCCTGAACTACGATATTATTACCGAGAGCCTTGGAATCGGAGCATCTGATTACCTTGTAAAGGGCGTTTTTAACAACGCTTACCGCAAGACCCGCAGAGATGTTTTCTATTGAAGCTCCGTCCTTTTGCGCCTGTTTAATCGAGGAATTCATAAAAACGGTACATCTTGAGCCCAAGTCTACAGGCTTATCGGCAAAAAGCGCTTTTTGAGCAAATTCCTCCGTTGAAAGTCCCAAAACGCCCGCAAAGGTCTGTAAAAATGAACCGCATCCTGAGGAACACGCTTCGTTCAGAAAAATGCTGTCAACATATCCGTTTTTTATTTTAAAGCATTTTATATCCTGACCGCCTATATCAATTATAAAATCCACTTCGGGACAAAATTTCTTTGCGGCGGTATAATGAGCTACCGTTTCAACGATACCTTCGTCAACGGAAAAAGCGTTCTTAATAATTTCCTCACCGTAACCGGTTACGGCTGAGCTAACTATATTAATATCCGGATAATCCGAATAAAGGTCTTTCAAATAATCTTTAATTATGGGAATGGGGTTTCCGCTGTTTGACGTATAAAATGGTCTGAATATTTCTCCGAGAGCATTACATAATACGGCTTTAACAGTGGTAGAGCCTGCGTCAATTCCGAGAAACATCTCTTTGCAGGGAGCTTTTAATTCTTTGATATGAGATTGACTGTTATGCAGCTTGATAAAATCGCCGTATTCCTCCTTGCACGTAAAAAGAGGCTCGCACGAAGCATAAGCGCCTTCGGCTTTGTAATTATCGAGCTTTTCGCTAAGCTCAAGCAAATTATACTCCTCGGAATTACGTGAGAGCGCCGAGCCTATTGAAACATAATAAAGGGAATTGTCGGGGCAGGTACCTTTTAATTTGAGAGTATTGTCAAAGGCTTTTCTGAGATAAGGGTAAAAGGTTAAAGGTCCTCCTAAGTAAAGAACGTTTCCTTCGATTTTACGTCCTTGCGAAAGACCTCCGATGGTTTGATTAACGACGGCATAAAAAATACTTGCCGCAATATCTTCTTTTTTTGCGCCCTGATTTATTAAAGGCTGAATATCGCTTTTTGCAAATACTCCGCAGCGGGAGGCTATGGTGTATATTTTTTCGGAATTATCGGCAAGAGCGTTCAAATCGCTTTGTTCAATATCCATAAGAGAAATCATTTGGTCGATAAATGCACCGGTCCCGCCGGCGCACGTTCCGTTCATTCTAACCTCGGGGTTGCCGTCAAGAAATAATATTTTTGCGTCTTCGCCGCCGAGCTCAATCACCGAATTTATATCGGGATTTAATTTATTTACGGCAATTCTCGTCGCAAAAACCTCCTGAACAAAGGGAATGTCATAAACGCCCGACATTCCCATGCCCGCAGAGCCGGAAAGGGAAAGAAGCATTCGTTCATCATCGAATTTATTTGAAATTTCCTTCAATAAATCGGACGTCACGCCTTGAATACAAGACATGTGGCGACGGTATGATTTATATAAAATTTGATTATTCTCATCTAAAATAACGCATTTTACGGTAGTTGAACCGATATCAATTCCTACACGCTTCATTTTCTTCATTCTCCCTTGCTACGGACAGCATAAGCTTAATTCTGTTTTCCTGGTTTACCTTCGACGCACTCGAATCGTAATCGATAGGACAAATATTAGCTTGCGGATATAGCTCTCTCAGGGTTCTGATCGTTCCTTTTCCGACTATGTGATTAGGCAGACACCCGAAGGGCTGGGCGCAAATAATGTTGTTATATCCGTTTTCGATAAGCTCGGCGATTTCCGCAGGCAAAAGCCAGCCTTCACCCATCTTGACTCCTCTGCCGATGACCTTATCTCCGAGCCTCCTGATTTTTTCAAATTTTGAAGGAGCTACAAAGCACGGATAATCCTTCAGAGCGTCAAGCATATAATTCTCCATTTTTGCGGCAACGCGTTCTGCGAGCTTTGCAAACAGCTTTGAAGAATATTTACCTCCGTAAAGCTCATAATCCGTCTGAATATTATCAAACATAAACTGGAAAAAGCCGATTACTCCCGGAACCATGTATTCGCAGTCTTGGGAGTCAAGAAAAGCCTCTAAACCGTTATTGCCGAACTGAGAATACTTTACGTATATTTCTCCGACTATGCCCACCTTTGTTTTCTTAATATTTTTTCTCTCTATTTTGGAAAAGTCGTCAACAATATTTTTCAGGTTGTTTTTAAGGGAGCGTCCTATAAGACCTTTATTGTGCGAGAACTGATTTATCAGCTCGTTATTCCACTTATCAACAACACGTTGAGTATCGCCCTCGTTTTTTTCATAGGGGCGAATCTGATTTCTCAAAAGCATCATCATGTCGCCGTAAACTATCGCCATCAAGCCTTTTGCGATCATCATCGGAGTAACTTTAAAGCCGTTTGATTTTTCCATGCGATTAAAGCTGAGTGATATTACGGGAACGTAATCCATGTTCATGTTATGTAATGCTTTTCTGAGCATCCATATATAATTTGATGCTCTGCACCCGCCGCCGGTTTGAAATTGAATCAGGGCAACCTTATGAGGATCGTAATCCCCGCATGTCAGGGCGTATAGCTGTTGGCCGCTCATACAAATTGCGGGATAGCACATATCGTTGTGTATATGCTTCAAGCCCTCGTCGATAATGTTACGGCCCTCATATTTCAACACTTCAAGATTATAACCGTACATTTTAAATATGCCTTGAATCAGGTCCATATGCATGGGGAAAATATTAGGAGCAAGTATTTTATATGTACTTTTCATTTGCTTTGTAAAATCGGCGCTTTTGAATTTATGATTTACCGAACAATCCATATCTGTTCTCCCGTTTCATATCAATTTTCGCATACTTAAAAATGTTTGTTTATAAGCATATTCTCAAAAAAATATATAATGTATTATTTCAGTACGAATTCAAAAAAATAAAAAAGAGACTGTTTATCCCTGATGTCTTTAAATTTAACAAAGGATAATAATAGTCCGATATTAATTATTTAATTTGAAAAGAATAAAATAGCCGATACAGATAAATTGCAGAGCCTGCTCTGCTCGACGAATAATCTGTTTTTTTGCGGTATTATGTATTATTATAGCACAAAAAGTAATAAAAGCAAGATAAATTTTTAATTTTACAGTTTACAAATTAACGAGGCGGTTATATAATAATTTAAGCAAAATATATAAAAAACATGTTTGAATTTCCTTTACAAAACAAAAATCATAGGTTATACTGAAATAGGCTTTTCCGAAAGCTTATGAAAAATTCGTAAATATCTATTTTTTATTTGTTTTGCCGGCAATAATATTGTATATTCGAAATTTTCGGAGGAAAAATGAAAATTATCGGAATAACGGGACCCAGCGGTGCGGGAAAGGGATATTTTTGCTCATTGCTTAAGCATCCCGGGATATTTGTTATAGACACGGACGCCGTGTACAGAAGCATTACTTCCGGTTACGGAGAATGTATGCGCCGAATTGAAGAAAGGTTCGGCGGCAAAGTTGTAAACGCCGACGGCTCTTTAAACAGAAAAGAGCTTGCCGATATTGTATTTAACGACAGGGGGAAGCTGGCGCTTCTCAACGATATTACGCATCCCTTGATATCAAAGGAGTGTCGTGAGATAATTAATAAGAAAAGAGAGGAAGGCTATGCGGCGATTTTGCTTGATGCTCCTCTTTTGTTTGAAGCCGGGCTTGAAAAAATATGCGACACGGTTATCTGCGTCATTGCAGATAAAGAGGTACGAAAAAAAAGGATAATTTTGAGGGACAAAATATCGGAAAGAGATGCGGAAATACGCATTGAAAATCAGCACTCCAATGATTATTATTCCTCAAGAGCGGACATCACCGTTACAAATAACGAAGGTGAAATAGAGACTCAGGCAAAGAAAATTCTTGAAATTCTTACAGAACATTATAGGAGATGATACCATGGAAAACAGTATTTTATTTAAACAAAGAAACGTATTTGATTATATTGACGGCGAAACGAAAAAAGCCGTTTTCGATTATGCCGAAGGTTATATGGACTTTCTTGCGAACTCAAAAACAGAGCGTGACGCCGTAAAGACGGCCGTTGCCATGGCGGAAAAGAACGGATATGTTCCGTACGATTTCGGAAATGAAATCAAGGTAGGAGGAAAATATTATTTTAATAACAGGGGAAAAGCTCTGTATCTTTTCAAAATCGGTACCGAGGACATAGAAAACGGTATTCGTATTTCAGCTGCGCATATTGATTCTCCGCGCCTGGACCTGAAGCAAAATCCTCTTTACGAAGACGGAAACATGGCGTTCTTTAAAACCCATTATTACGGCGGAATAAAAAAATATCAGTGGTTGGCGATTCCGCTGGCACTTCACGGGGTAGTCTGTCTTCGAAACGGAAAAACCGTCGATTTAGTCGTAGGAGAAGACGACGGCGAGCCGTGCTTTTATGTAAATGATTTGCTTCCGCACCTTGGCGCAAATCAAATGTCGCAAAAGGCGAGCGAGTTTGTAAAGGGAGAGGATTTGAATATTCTTGTCGGTTCCGTACCTGTCGAGGACAAGGAGGAAAAGTCGAGAATCAAGCTTCAGGTGATGCAAGCCCTGAATGAAAAGTACGGCTTTACCGAGGAGGATTTTCTCTCGGCAGAGCTGACTCTTGTTCCCGCATATAAGCCTCGCGACATAGGCTTTGACCGTTCACTCATCGGCGCATACGGTCATGACGATAAGGTGTGCGCATATCCTGAAATTACCGCAATGTTTGAAAGTGAAAGCTCACCTCATACTCTTTTATGCATTCTTGCGGATAAGGAAGAAACAGGCTCAAACGGTAACACCGGTATGAAAAGCGCTGTTTTTACCGATATTATGTATGAAATTTCTAAGGCTCTGGGCGCAAATTATAACAAGGTCCGTCATAATTCAAAATGTTTGTCCGCAGATGTTAACGCTGCTTTTGACCCGAATTTTTCCGATGTTTTTGAGCGTCAAAACTCCAGCTATATAAACGGCGGCGTTGTAATGACGAAATATACCGGAGCAAGAGGTAAAAGCGGCACAAATGACGCAGGCGCAGAGTATGTGGCGTTTGTTCGTAATATTTTTGATGAAGCGGGAGTCATATGGCAAGCGGGCGAGCTCGGCAAGGTAGACGCCGGCGGCGGCGGAACGGTTGCCGCATACGTTTCCGAAAGAAATATTGATACCGTTGACCTTGGAGTAGCTGTTATCTCGATGCACTCACCTTTTGAGGTTATTTCGAAAGCGGACCTTTATATGACGTATAAGGCTCTTTTAGCATTTAATAAGTGAGGCGAAAACACTGTGGGCGATACCATTTTTGATATAAAAGTTAAGGAAATAATTGCAAATCAGCTCGGCATTTCCTTAGAGGAAATATTTGACGACTGCGATATTGCGGACGATTTGGGAGCTACTTCGCTCGATGTGGTTGAGCTTGTCTCGGCAATTGAAGAAACATTCGGTATAAAAATTTCTGACAGCGACATTCTTGAAAACAAAACTGTCGGAGAGGTTTGCGATTTTGTCTGCGAAAAGGGCGAAATACAATAATAACTAATTTAATTAAGGTGCCGTGCCGCCGGCGCCTTAAATTTATTAAAAATTTTAAATCAAACGATTTACAAATGGCGATTATTGTGTTATAATTTTATTAATTTAATATTTTAAAGGAGATTTTTATGAAGAAAATCATTTGTTCGGTATTGTTTACCGTATTGCTTATTTTTGCCGCTTCGCTGTGTGTAAACGCCGAAACCGAAGCAGAAAAGGTATATATGGACGTTAAAAACGAAACCTGGTACGCAAAATCCTCTGTTTACTGTTTTGAACAGGGTTATATGAACGGAACCTCGGACGCCGTATTTTCGCCCAATTCTAAGGTTACAAGAGGAATGTTCGTTACAATCCTTTCAAAAATGAAGGGGGATAATCTTTCTTCTTATGCTAATACGGCGTCTTTTAAAGACGTTCCTTTGGGTAAGTGGTATCACAATGCCGTAGAATGGGCTTTTGCAAACGGATTTGCAAAGGGAACGGGCGGCGGATATTTTAATCCCGATTCCGCTGTTTCCCGACAGGACATTGCGGTAATGCTTTATACATACGCAAAGAAAACCTCCACCATGAATGTAAATGTCAATTTGGCAAATATTGAAAGCTATCGGGATTGTTCAAAGATTTCCGGATATGCGTTTGAAGCGTTGCGCTGGTGCGTAGGCAACAATTTGATCTCCGGCACGAGCGATACAATGATATCGCCAAAGAGCACCGCAACACGTGCTATGATTTCGGTCATTATCAGCAATTACGATAAAAAATTTGGTCATGATTGGGTTCAAATAAGTATTATCAATAACAGAACCTGTACCGTTGACGGTAAAGTTTCATATCGCTGTACAAGATGTGAAACGGTAAAGGAGGTTACAACTAAGGCGTGGCATGTTTGGGACAGTGGCGTAATTACAGTAAAACCGACTTGCGTATCAACCGGTACAAGGGTTTACAAATGCGTTTGCTGCAACGCCTCATATTCTGATTCGGTTGCTAAATTACCTCACAGCTTTGTTAACGGACACTGCACCTCCTGTACTGCGGTTTCCGGTGCAAACGATTTGATTCTCGGCACTTGGTACAATTCTTACATAATTGATGTTGTAACCGGAACGTATTATGAAGCAATAGATATGACGGTAACATTCTACTCGAACGGCGAATGCGTAACATATATCAATGGCAAGTATTATAAAGATACGTGGGAATTTATCGAAATAGAAGATAACATTTGGTACTATTATCTCTCCGACGGTTCCGCAGTAGGCTTTTACAATGATCCGGATTTACCAATTTATAAAATGCTTGGTTACGCCATTGGTGACGATTACGTATGTGTGATGAGCAGATAAGAATAGTTAAAATCGGGAAAACGAAAGTTTTCCCGATTTTTTCTTTTTTTGGAACTTTTTTATTTTTTGTCCGTCAAAAGAGGTAAAAACCGATTGAAAGGAAACAAATAAAATGAAAAAAACATTTTCCGTAATTTTGTTACTCACAATGCTTCTTACCTTTATCGGATGCGGTGAAACAAAAAACATGATGATGATTGACGGCGAAGATTTTTCCGCTTCGATTGACGGAGATACCGCCGTACTGTCGTTGAGTACAAATTGTACAACAGGATATAAATGGATTGTTGAGGGAGAAACCAACGTATTTGAAATTACCGAGGGAGAATATATTCCTAACGAAACAACTGAAGATATTGTCGGCTCGGGAGGCACTCAAAAATTCAATATCAAGGCAAAAAAAGAGGGAAAAGCAACGGTTATTTTGAAATATACGCAGAACCGTGAAACCGAAGTGGATATTGATACCGGGTTAATTATCAGGTATTTATCCGTCGAGGTAGAAAAAAACAAAGGAGCGCTTCAAATTAAATCCCTATCCTTACCCGAATCATACGAACCAACCGAAAAGGAAGAATATTTGTTAGATAAAAGTGAATCTGACGGCTCGCTCGGCGACTATGCGGTAGTTGGAGAAAGAAGCGGCGACATAATGTCGAAAATATCGGGCGGTGAAATCCATAATGGCGTCGAAAACGATAATGCTATTTCCCACGAGCCGGGCACACTCACAGCCGGGGCATGGAACGACAATGAGAATTTCGACTTTTTTAAAAGCGTACTTGAAAGGGAAGAATGGAAAGCACTGAGCGAAAAATGGTCTATGCGTCCCGCAAAAAGATTTCGGGTACAGCTGACTGACGGTCAAACAAGCTGCAAAAATGTTAACTGTACCCTGAAGCAGGGAGATGAAATATTAGGCTGTGCGGTTACGGATTCGGACGGAAATGCATATATATACTACGATTTAAAAGGCGACAGTAGCTATATTCCCGATAATATCATAATAGGCGATATAGGTTTGCCGGTAACAGAAGCGGATATAGAAAACGGCGGGATGGCAATTGACTGTAAGGCCGGAATAAAATACAACAATTTAGATTTGATGTTTGTCATTGATACTACAGGCTCTATGGGCGATGAGCTTCAGTATCTCAAAGCCGAGCTTGACGATGTAATAGACAGAGTAAAATCGGATAATACCGGTATTTCTATTCGCATCGGCTTTACCTTATATCGGGACGAGGGAGACGAATACGTAGTACGCGATTATCCTTTTAATTCCGATATAGAAGACGCAAGGAAATTTCTCGATCAGCAATTTCCCGATGGAGGAGGAGACTATCCGGAGGCGGTTGATAAAGCGCTTGAAAGCTCGTTAAACGCCGAATGGAGAGAAGATTCCGTTAAACTGATGTTTTTAGTTCTTGACGCCGGCGCACACGAGGGAACCGGGGCGTCTCTTGCAAAAAGCTATAGGCTCGCTTCGAAAAAGGGAATAAGAATTATTCCCGTAGCGTCAAGCGGGGTTGATACCGAAACAGAATTTTTAATGAGAACGGCAAGTGCATTAAGCGGAGGAACATATCTTTTTCTGACAGATGATTCCGGAGTAGGTGAATCGCATTTAGAGCCGACTGTCGGCGATTATGATGTTAAAATGCTGAATGACATGATTGTAAATATAATAAACGGCTATTGCCGATAAAAAAACAGTTAGAATCGTTTTTCGATTCTAACTGTTTTTTATTGTTTCGGGAAAGGCCTTTTCTAAAATGAGAACTAAAACAGGTATCAAAATTATTTGCAAAATAATACCGGGTAACGCTTCCGGAATGGCATCAACAAAATATATCCAAATGTCAAAATCAATGTTTGCGATTTTGCATATAAAGAATTTCGCAATCCCGTATATTATTCTTCCGATTACAATAGCGGGAATGAGCGAATAATATACCCTTAGCTTTTTATTCTTGAATTTGCAGTACAAAGCAGACGCCACCAGCGCATAGGTTGCAAGCTCAAAACTCATTCCGAGTCCCTGCGGAATAATGACGGGCATTCCGAAAATAAGATAGCGAAGCAAGGGGGCAATTATTCCGACGGCAACCCCATAGGGAATACCGCAAAAATAACCGCATATAATAACCGGAAAATGCATGGGGCAAAGAGCCTTCCCGATCTTCGGAACCTGACCGGTTAACAACGGTAAAACAAGTGCCAATGCCAATAATACTGACGCAGTAACAAGCCTTTTTATTTTAATATTCATATTTTTTCCTTAAAAAATTATCGCCGCAGAATTATATTTGCTACGGCGATAATTAATAATGTCTTTTTATTCTGTTGCGGTTGAATCGGTTGAAGATGATTCTTTAGTGTCAACCGACGTATCTGCAGTAGCCTTGGTTGTATTTGCTGAGGAATTATCTTTCAATTGATATGCGTTGTAATCCGCTATCTTTGTTATTCTTGAAGAATCGTAATCTATATCGTACTTTTTGCTTAATTCGGTAAGCTTTTCGGTCATCTTATTCTCGGAAATCTTATCTTTCGCTTCGGATTCCCATGCAACGTCTCCGTTGTCTACAAAGTAGATAAGGTGGTAACCGTACTGAGTCTTTACCATTTCGCAATCACCGGATTTACGTCCTTGCGCAAAAATCCAATCATTGAATTCGGTAACCATATCGCCCTTTTTGACGTTTTCGTAAAGGGAGGATGAATCTTCGTTATATTCCTCGGAAAGCTTTTCAAATGCGTCTATTGTTTTGTCGGATTCGTTCCACTTAGCTTGTAATTCGTCTGCTGTTTCTTTTGCGGCAGCCTGTTTTGCTTCATCGTCATTGGATGTGGACTTAACAAGAATATGGCGGACATTTACGGTATTGTAATCGTCACGGTAGGATGTTGCAGTGATAAAGTAAGGTGTATATGTTCCTTCCTTTGAGGAAATAACGGTAGTGTCCCCGACCTTACGGGAGGAGTCATATAGCCATGTATCCATTTCACCGCCGTCGGTATATTTGTTTCCTACGGTTTCGGTGGATTTAGCATTATTCATTACTGTTTCTTCGTCAAGAGGAGTATCAAGAATTGCGTTCTTTTCAAGCATATAGCTGTATATCTTTGCAATGAATTCCTCCTCGGAAGCGGCGCTTGCAATGTCTTTCGCAGTAGCTTCGGCTTTAGCGTAAGCGGCTTGAAGTTGCTCGTCTGTCATATCGTCAGTTACATCCGCTTGGATATCATATGAACGGAAGTCAACCTTGTCGAAAAGCGTCTTATTCTCGGTGTAATATGCTTCGCAGTCCTGGGTTGTTATGCCGAAGGATTCAACGAGCAATTGATTTTGCTTGTTTGCGAGCTGTGCAAGTTCCATTGCTTTTCTTACGCTCTCTTCGTTAATATTACCGTAGAGATAGTGAATGTAGGTCTCAAGGTCCATATTGTTTTCTTTGCCTTCGGCTTCAAGATTGCTAAGAGCGTCGTCAATTATCTTCTTATCCTCATCCCCGAGCTTAACACCTGCCTCGTATGCGTCCTCGGCTAAATATAGGTTCTGCATTGCGGTATTTGCTGCGGATTCAAGAAAATACTGGTGCCAAGTAGTGCCGTTTTCCTGGTCGTAATACTGAGATGAAAGTGATTTTGAGGGATCAAACGAATAATAGTATACCATCGCATAATAATTAGACTGATAAAACTGATAAAAATTAGAAGCGTAGTAATATGTAAGCATACCGTTATCTACTTCGTAGTGGTCTGACTTAAATGCTACAAGCTCGTCCGGCGCCGCATTTTTTTCATTTACGCTTGTGACAATCAAGACCGTCGTTGCCGCTATTATTGCAACACATAAAAAAACGGCAAGAGCAATCAGTACAACATTAAGCGCGTGCGAACTGTCGGCTGCGCCGTTTTTCGGTGAAACTTTTTTTAACTCTTTTTCAAATTTTTTGCTTGAATTTCCCATTGAAAAATATCTCCTTGGGTTAAAATTGTTTTTCTATTATACAACTCTATTGTGAACACATTACCGTTTTATTGTGAACATACGGTGACGAAATGAACCTGAAATATGCTTTTTTTGCCTAAAAAACGTAAAATAAAAAAATTTCACCGTAAAGTGTTTTATTTTTAACAATAATGATGTATATTAGATATAATACGGTATGGAGGTTACGGTGAAATGTTTCGGTTTTCTCAAAGAGTTAGACAGTTTATGATGGGCAGATACGGTAATGACTCATTAAACTATGCATTGTTTGTTCTCTATGCAATATTCGGGATAATAAATATTTTTGCAAGGCGATTTGTTATTTCCCTGTTTATGATTCTTCTGTTTGCTTTAATTATGATCAGGGCGTTATCAAAAAACATTTATACAAGAATTCGTGAAAACAATAGATTTCTTAAATTCTGGAATCCCGTTAAGAGCTTTATAAAGCTTCAGTATGACCGTATTCGTGAAAGAAAGACTAATGTATACCGTAAATGTCCTGGATGTAAGGCTGTAATCCGATTGCCGAGGTCGCCGGGAAAGCATACGGTTAAATGCCCAAAATGCTCAAAAAGATTCGAAGTTAAGATAAAATAGCCGTTGCAAATTTTAAAATTTGCGACGGCTTAATGTTTACAAATAACAAATTATGTGATAAAATGATAAAGACAGTTTATTTCAAGGAAGTGTATATCGATGAATGCAGTAATGTACGGCGCCGGAAATATCGGCAGAGGATTTATAGCACAGTTGTTTTCGTTATCGGGATACAGCACAACCTTTGTTGATGTGGTTGACAGTGTTGTAAACGAATTAAATACAAAAAACGAATACCCTGTTTTTATTACAAAAGACGGAGAATATGAAAAGACCTGGGTGAAAAATGTCAACTGTGTTAACGGTAACGATTTATTTGCGGTAGCGAACGCCGTATGTAATGCTGATATTATGGCGACCGCCGTCGGGGTAAATATTCTAAAATTTATTGCAAAGCCGTTATCCGAGGGCGTCAAGGCGAGGAAGAGGGCAGGCAAGGGTCCGCTTGATATAATAGTGTGCGAAAACAAAATTGACGCCAACATATATTTGCGAGGCCTGATATCCGAATACTTAAACGATGAAGAAAAGGAGTATTTAGATGCAAATTTCGGTTTTGTCGAGGCGTCTATCGGAAGAATGGTTCCGGCTACTCCTTCCGAAATTAAAGAGCAATATCCCTTGGCGGTTTGTGTTGAGCCGTTTTGTACTCTGCCGGTCGATAAGGACGGCTTTAAAGGCAATATTCCCGATATAGTTAATTTGCTTCCGTATTCGCCGTTCGAGCTATACATAGAACGCAAGCTCTATATGCACAATATGAGCCATGCGGTATGTGCGTACATCGGCAATCTTTTGGGATACGAATATATCTGGCAAGCCGCAAATGACAGTAGAATACGCTATATTGCGTTGGCGGCATTGACGGAATCCGCCGAGGCGCTTTCCGTTCATCATAAGGCAGATATCGGACCCCTGATTTCGCATTCCTTTGATTTACTTAAAAGATACGATAATAAGCTTCTTGCAGATACGATTGCAAGAGTGGGCAAGGATACGGTTCGTAAGCTTTCGCCTCTTGACAGAATTCCCGGCTCGATAAAGAGATGTATAGAGTGCACAATACCGTATTATTATATTTGTGCCGGTCTTGCGGCGGCGCTTCGCTTTGCACCCGAGGGGGACGAGCCTTCAAAAGAGCTTTGCGAATTCACAAGATCCTGCGGAGTAAGAGCCGCACTTAAAAAATACAGCGATCTGACAGACGAAAATGCAGTTTCTCTTTGCGAAAAAATGTATAACCTCTTTGAAGGCGATATTGACGGTGCGCTCGACGCAATTATCAAGGAAAAGCTATGATATATAGGTAATATCGGCCTTAATTTTGTTTCTGGAAATATATTTTTTTAAGTAATAAAAATACCCGATTTTTATTTCATAGAGATTCGGCTTCAAACATTTAATCGTTGATACTCCGCCGATGAACAAATTTTTGTTAATTATAAAAACGGTATAGCCTGACTCCGAGAAGCTTTCCGACATATATCTTTGATATACCGCTTTTTTTGAAAAATAATGCTTTCCCGATTTAATAAACATGATTTTTGAGCTTTCATGAATCAGATTTTTCGGTATCAGCCCTTTTCGTTTCGCCGAAGCTAATCCGATTATATGAAAAGCCTCCAAAGTAATAAACGAAAGCGGGATTAAAAGCGCAAGCATCACACCGATAACGATAAGTGTTGCGCTTGCTTCAATAATAGTTAAAACAGTTGCCAGAATGCGAATTATTTTTGATATTAAAAGATAGCTTCTGGCATATCGGTAAATTCTGCAGACGGAATTTAACAGCGTATTTGCTTTAAGTCTGCCTACAGTGTAACCGAAAACAGATTTATAATCGTTAAAATGTTTATTCATGATTCCTCAATAAAACCGAAAGGACTGTTGTATGGCTAACAATAAAACCAAACAGGTAAGCTACGATAACGAAAGTATTACCGCCCTTAAGGGAGCTGAAAGAGTAAGAAAAAGACCGGGCGTTATTTTCGGCTCAAACGGACTTGACGGTTGTTTGCATTCCGTCTTTGAAATAATCTCCAATTCAGTTGACGAAGCAAGAGAGGGCTTCGGTAAGGTTATTAACGTTACCGTAACCCGTGATATGGTGATTGAGGTTGAAGACTTCGGCAGAGGAGTTCCCCTCGATTTTAATGAAAAAGAAGGAAGATATAACTGGGAGCTTATTTACTGTGAGCTGTATGCAGGAGGAAAGTACGAAAATAACGACGGCGGCAACTATGAGTATTCTCTCGGATTAAACGGATTAGGTGCGTGTGCGACGCAGTATTCCTCAGAGTTTATGGATGTTAAATCCTATAAAAACGGAGTTTGCACTGAAATTTCTTTTAAAAAGGGAGAGCCGGTAAGCGAGCTTATCAAAACCGAGCTTGAAGGAAAAAATAAAGGAAGAACCGGAACCGTTACAAGATGGAGACCGGATTTAGAGGTTTTCACCGATATTTCCATTCCTCGTGATATGTTTTCAAATGTTCTGCGCCAACAGTCGGTTGTTAACTCCGGGATAAAGTTCGTTCTTAAATGGCAGACCGAATCCGGATATGAAACCGAGGAGTATTATTACGAGAACGGATTAACCGACTATCTTTCGGAACGGATAGGAGAGGCAGGGTTTATCGCTCCTGTTGTTTGGAGCTCGGAGGCTGTGGGACGCGACAGAGAGGATAAGCCGGATTATAAATTTAAGGTTGAAGTCGTCTTTTCCGCTTCCAATACCCGCAGCTTTATAGAATATTACCATAACTCCAGCTTTTTGGAGCACGGCGGCTCGCCCGATAAGGCCGTGAAAGCGGCATTTGTTTATGCGGTTGATAAATATTTAAGAGATAGCGGAAAATATCAAAAAAACGAGTCAAAGATAATTTTTACAGACATTGAAGACTGTCTTTGTCTTGTTTCAAACAGTTTTTCGACGGAAACCTCTTACGAAAATCAGACAAAAAAGTCAATAACAAATACCTTCATTGCAAAGTATATGACGGATTTTCTTAAAAAATCTCTTGAAATCTTCTTTATTGAAAATCCTATTGACGCTGATAAATTTTGCGGTCAGGTATTGATAAACAAGAGAAGCCGCGAAAGCGCCGACAGAGAAAAGCTTAATATAAAGAAAAAGCTTACCTCGGGGATGGATATCACTAACCGAATTGATAAATTTGTTGCCTGCAGGTCCAACGACCCTTGCAAACGCGAGCTTTATATAGTTGAGGGAGATTCGGCCTTGACCTCGTGTAAGCTCGGAAGAGCCGCTGAATTTCAAGCCATTTTTGCAGTTAGAGGTAAAACGCTGAACTGCTTAAAGAGCACCTATGACCGAATTTTTAAAAGTGAAATTATAATGAATATGCTTAAGGTCATCGGCTGTGGAGTAGAGCTGGGTCATAAAGCAAAGGGAAATTTTCTTCCCTTCAGTATGGATTTGCTGAAGTGGAACAAAATAATTATCTGCACAGATGCAGACGAAGACGGATTTCAGATAAGGACACTTATACTGACGGTTTTTTACAGGCTGTTGCCGACGTTGATAAGGGAGGGTAAGATTTTTATTGCGGAATCACCCCTTTTTGAAATCACGACAAAGGATAATATATATTTTGCATATAATGAGTGGGAAAAAGCGGATATAACGAAGAAGCTCGAGGGCACAAAATACACTCTCCAGCGTTCAAAGGGATTAGGTGAAAACGAACCCGAGATGATGTGGAAAACCACAATGAACCCTGCGACAAGAAGGCTTATTCGAGTTGACCCTTCGTCCGAGGAGGATACGTACAGAATATTCGACACCTTGCTCGGCGACAATCTTGAAGCCAGAAAGGAATTTATTCGCGACCACGGTTCCGAATATGCGTCAAAGGCGGATATATAATATGGTAAAGCTTATTTGTACTCCTTTTCATTCCGGAAAAAGTGAATACGTCTATTCCCAAATAGTTAAAAAGCTCTCCGAGGGTAAAAAAGTAATACTGATGGTGCCCGAGCAGGAGGCGGTAATTGCGGAAGCTGCTCTTTGCAGACTGCTCGACGGTAAAAATTCCTTGAATTTGGAAGTGTTAAACTTTAAACGGCTCTGCAACAGAGTGTTCCGTGAATACGGAGGTCTTTGCTATAACTATGTTAACAAGGGAGGACAAGCTGTAATTTTATGGCGAGTCCTTTCTTTGTTTAAGCCTGAGCTTCGGCAAATCAAAATTTCCGAGTCCTTGGATGAGAGCTTAATTTCGGAGCTGCTTTCGCTTTTTAAAACGTTCGGGCAGTGCGGAATCACAGCCGATATGCTTGATAAGGCGTGTTCCTGCGCAAACGGGGCGCTTAAAGATAAATTAACCGATATTGCGCTTATTTATACCGAATACCGGAATATTTTATCCGAAAATTACGATGATGCAAACGATGATTTGGACAGACTGTACGATATTCTTTGCACGCATGGTTTCTTTGCGGGCAAATGCGTATATTTTGATTCATTTTACGATTTTACGTCAAAGGAGCTTGATATTATAGAAAAGATAATGGAAAGCGCCGATATATGTGAATTTACCGTAGAGTATTTTGACGGTGAAGACTGCGTCAATTATTTAAGACCGCTTTCAATGAAGCAAACTCTTTGCTCGCGGTATCATAAATTAACAGGGCAGATGCCTGAAATAACAACGGCTCCATTTTCGTATAATGTTAATAATGCGGTAAAATACGCATATACAAATTTGTGGAATTACTGTGCAAAGCCGTATTTAAACGATAATAATTCCGTTAAAATATATTCCGAAAATGATAAATATGCGCAGTCAAGGCGATGTGCGAATATTTGCGCAGAGCTTGTAAGACAGGGCTGCCGATACAAAGAAATTGCCGTTATCTCCCGTAACATGAGTGAATACGAAGGGATAATTGATACCTATTTAGAGGCAAAAAACATTCCGTGTCATATTTCGAAAAGAAACAGGCTTTTCGTTCATCCCGCAGTCAGGGTGTTACTCGGAGCATTGAGTGTCATTTCACACGGATGGAAATGTGAAGAAATAATATCTTATATGAAAACGGGATATACGGGTCTTTCGGCAGAAGAAGCCGCGTTGATATCCTCATATATAAGACTCTGGAATATCAGAGGTAAAAGAAGATATGATTCGGTTTGGAATATGAATACAAAAGACCATACCGACGCTTTACCCGAAGACATTGACGTTCAGCTTAAAATAATCAATGATATAAGAGAGAAGCTGGTTGAGCCGTTGCTGACTTTATCGGATGAGCTTTTATCCTCTAAAAGCGCAACGGATACCGCCGGTTTGATATACAAATTTCTTATAAAAATAGGTCTTGACGAAAAGCTTAACAACAGTAAGGATTATATTGTCTGGAATACTCTCACGGAGGTATTGGAGCAGTATGCGGATTGCGCTCCGGATAAAATCAATACGGAGAATCTTCTTCGCATGCTCAGGATGATAATTAATTCAACCGATATCGGAAATATCCCGGTTCGCTGCGACGAGGTAACGCTCGGAAATGCGGATATGATCCGCTTAAATAATATAAAGCATATAATCATACTCGGCGCAAACGACGGAGAATTCCCGAAGGTTATAAAGGATAATTCATTTTTCTATGAAAACGAATTGGAAACGTTAAAGGAATTCGGTATTGAAATGCCGGATAACATTGATAAACGTATAAACGACGAGAAATTCTTTTTCGCAAGAGCTATCTCTTTTGCGAGTGAAAGCGTAACTGTAATTTATTCCGGCAGACCGTCGGAGGCGGTAACAAGAATTACGGAGCTTTTCCCAAACGCCGTGAATACGAAAACTGACATTCTAAAGGAAATTCATACGTTAAACGATGCTTTGTTACAAAGCGTGTTGACAGAAGACCCTATGCTCAAAAAGGCGCTAGACAACATAGTGGGCAAATTGAATTTGCAAATTGAGGTGTGCGACAATGAAAAAATATCCGAAGACAATATTTCGCTTCTATACAAGGGAGATATAAAATTAACTAAGTCGCGCATTGACGCCTTGGCCTCCTGTCCGTTTAAATACCGCCTTATTTATGATATAGCCCCATCTAAAATGACATCACCCGAAATCCTCTCAAACGAAACAGGTACATTTTTGCACTCACTGTTTGAGCGCAGTCTGAAAAGAGTTTTTTCGGAAGGCGAAATGACGGCGAGTGAAGAGGAATTTAAAAGGATAATAGAGGAAGAAGCGTTCAATTACATAAGTAAGGGCTTCGGCTCGCAGGAAAATATTGCACCGACTGTAAATGCGCTTTTCTGTGATTTGACTCAAACCGCACGCAGGATTGCATCGAGTATGTACCGTGAATTCAGTAAGTCACGGTATATACCAACGCTTTTTGAATGCTCCATCGGAACAAGAGAGGGAGATTATGTATACCCGTATTCCGTACAGTATGACGAAAACAGAAAGGCTTTTATATACGGAATATGCGACCGACTTGATATTTTGAAGTCCGGTGATAATGCATATTGCCGTGTTGTTGATTACAAATCCGGAAAGAACTCCTTCAACGCAAAAGAAATTAAAGAAGGAAAAAGCATGCAGCTTCCGATGTATCTTTTCTCCTTCTGCAGGACAGAGAACAGCGAGTTAAAGAAAAAGCTGGGTATAAAAGGGGAGATGCTTCCCGGCGGATTTATCTATTACAGAATGTCGGATCCCAATATAAAAATCGGAAGCGAGTGCCTGAAGGAGGTGCTGCAGTCGGACGGTGACAGCTATATTGACAATTTCATACAGAGGAGCGGCGTCAGCCTGAACGATCAAGAGGTCAGCGACGATTTAAAAAACAGTATTCCCAACACAAAAATGATTGAAGAAATATCCGGCGAAGGAGTTGATGAAATAGAATCCGACGTCAAAGAGGGTATTCATAAAATATGCGATATACTTCTTGCGGGCGAAGCTTCTAAATCCGACAATCCGAACGAATCGTATTGCCGCTCCTGCGAATACAGAACAATCTGCCGAAGGGGTGATGTATATGAGCCGTAAATGGACGCAGGCACAGCAAAATGCAATAAAATACAGTGACGGAAACCTTTTAGTATCGGCAGGAGCCGGAAGCGGAAAAAGCTCTGTCTTGGTGGAAAGGCTGATGGAAAGAATAACGAGAGAAGACAACCCCGTTATGCTTGACAGAATGTTGATATTAACCTTCTCAAAGGCATCATGCGCCGATTTAAGAGAAAAAATCGGAAACGAGCTGTTTAAGAGAATAAAGGAGGACCCTGAAAACAAGCTGCTGATTCGCCAAAAGGATAAGCTCGCATATGCGAACATCTCAACGCTCGACAGCTTCTATTACAGCATCGTCGACAGATACCGCTTTGAGCTGGGTATACCCTCCTCCTCGCACATTTTCGAGGGCGCCGACATCGCAGAATTGGAAACCGAAGCAATGGAGGATACTCTCGACTATATTCACTTAGGCAAAACCAAGGTGTCGACCGAGCAATTTAACGAGCTAAAGCGTGATTTTACAAATACTGACGTTAAAAAAGCTTTTATTGACTTATATAACGAGCTGTCTTCGACTGTCAACGGAACAGATACACTGAAAAACTTCGAGAACGATCTTGAAAGTATAAGCGACAAAACCTTTTTCAACTGTCGAATGGGCGAATTTATTGCAGAAAAAACATCGGAGATTTTTAAGCATTATCAGACAAAATACAAGGAAGCTCTTGAAATATGGGCGCTTTATCCGAAAACCGCAAAGAATTATTACGGACCCTTTGCTTCGGAAATTAATAATGCCGAGATAATCCTAAAGAAGCTGGAAAGCAAAGAAAAGTCATATACCGAAATAAAGACTCTGATTGACGGAATCTCCCCTGAAACTCTCGGAAGAGCAAAAACAGGAGAAGCGCCGCCGGAGGATATTGCAGCTTATTACAAAAAAATCAGAAAAGACTATCTCGGGGCGGTTAAATTATTACAATCCGGATATTATGCGCCCTCTGAAGATGTGCTTATTGAAATGTGTAGGACTGCGTCAGAAAAAATAAAATTCATTCATGAAATACTGACTGTATTTGATAAATTCTATTCGGATATTAAAAACAGACTCAGCGTACTGACATTTGACGATGTTACAAAAAACGCCCTAAAATTAGTATATTCAAACGGCGCCCCGACAAATGAGGCAAAAGAAATCTCTGCGCTCTATGATGAAGTATATATCGACGAATATCAGGATACGAGTCCTATACAGGATATGATAATTAACTGTATAGCACCGGAAAACTCTAAATTTATAGTCGGAGACATTAAGCAATGCATATATGCGTTCCGGGGCTCGGACCCGTCGCTTTTTGCCCGTTACAGAGACTTATATCAAAATTACACCGAAGGGGTCAAGGGTGACGCTACGATTTTTCTTTCTGAAAATTTCAGATGCTCCGAAAGAATTATTTCAACGGTAAACAGAGTATTTGAAACGATTTTCGGAACGGATAGCAATATCATCTCATACAAGGAAGAGGACGAGCTTCATTACAACAAAACAGACAGTAACGCTTCGGACGAAAAGGTTAAGCTGATTCTTTCCGATAAGGAGGTATGCGAGTCCGACACGGTAATCGCATCGGAAGTAAAACGCCTGATAAATAATCGGGTATCACCATCGGATATTATGATTTTGGCTCTAAAATCAAAGCAGTGCAATGCAATTTGCAATGCTCTTTCAAGCTGTGGAATTCCGTGCGCTTCGGCGAGCAAAACAACGATATCATCGGAAAATGATTTAATGATTTTGTATTCCTTACTGAAACTTATTGATAACTACGACGATGAAATTTCAACGGTTTCCGTTCTCATGAGCCCGCTGTATCAAATGTCGCTTGACGATATTACCGCAATAAGAATAAAGTTCGGAAAGAAAGAAAAGCTTTATGATTCGCTTTTGAAATGCGAAGACGAAAGGGTTGTACAATTTATTAAAGATACCGATGAATTGCGTAACGCTTCTTACGGCATGTCGGCGAGCGAAATAGTATTATCCGTTCTTGATGAATACGGCGTGCGCAGAAAGCTTTTGTGTCAAAAGGGAGCCGACTCCGTTCGGATTCAAAATAATCTCAATACAATTTATGATTTGGCTTTAAAGAGCGAAGCAAGCTCCTTTAAAGGACTTCATGAATTTGTTTTGAAGCTCGATAAACTTTATAAGAATAATACCCAAATCGGAAACGAAGACAACGCTGAAAAAGCGAACGCCGTTAAGGTCATGACAATTCATAAATCAAAAGGTCTTGAAGCACCACATGTTATCCTTGGCTATGTTGAAAAAAATTTATACGATTCCAGAGTTTCCGAAAAGGGAATAATCTTCAATCCCGAACTCGGGCTCGGACTTCAACAGAGAGCAAAAGGCGGCTTTATAAGATTCAATACTCCGCTTACGCAGTCTGTAATAGAGAATAATAAGAAAAAACAGCTCGACGAGGAGCAAAGGCTGCTTTACGTTGCAATGACGAGAGCGCAAAAATCACTTACTATAGTCGGTTCTGTGAAAAATCCGCAGGATTATCTTTCCTCTTTGAATTTTAAATCCAACGGCTATGACGGCTTTGAAATGTATAAGGATAATAATTTTCTTGACTGGATTTGCGTACCTCTTTTCAGAACGCCTGCAAGCGACGACTGTAAGCTTGAAATATTTGAAAACCAAGAGGAATGCTATTTTTCAAAAGAGACCCAAGCCGAGGAAAAGTGCGCCTGCCGTTATAATGAGGCTGTTGAAGCGAAAATTAAAGAGAGTATTGAATATTGCTATCCTTTTGAAAAAGCGTCGAAAATCCCCGCCAAGCTTACGGTGTCAAAATTATATCCCGGTATTTTGGACGAGCTTGATGAATCAGGCGAAATAACATCTGCCGGAGAATACAGCTTAAGAAAACCTAATTTCGACAGGCGAACCCGCAAGGACGGAGCGTTTACCGGTACCGCAACGCATTTATTTATGCAGTTTTGCGATTTTGAATCCGTTGTCCGGCACGGTATTGAATATGAGATCGAAAGATTGGTTAATGATTGCTTTATAGACGCAAAAAATGCAAAAGCAATATCAAAAGAGCATTTAAAAGCATTCTTTGAATCGCCTGTATTTACAGAAATGAGAAATGCAAAATTTCTTAAAAGGGAATTGCGTTTTAATACTCTTTTGCCCGGCGAACACTTTACAGAAAACGAATCGGAAAGGCTTGAATTATTAGGTGAAAAAATCCTTGTGCAGGGGGTAATAGACTGTTACTACGAAACGAAGGACGGAAAAACCGTTTTGCTTGACTATAAGACAGACGCAATACGAAACAGAGCCGAAGACGAATTTTGTAAAATGCTTCGCGACAGGCATTCATTACAGCTGAAATATTATAAAATGGCAATGGAAAATATTACGGGTATCAAGGTGGATAAGACCGTTTTATACTCCTTTGCATTGGGAAAAACAGTTGAGATTTTATAAAAAAGATGCGCCTTTAAATTAGGTGCATCTTTTTTATATAATTAATTTTTTTAATGATTATTTTTTTCCGGTAGAACCGAAGCCTTTGCTTCCCCTTTCGGTATCCGAGAGGGACAAGACCTCGGCAAAATCGGCTTTTAGATAAGGTGTAATTACCAATTGAGCAATTCTCTCACCTTTTTCGATTGATTCTGCCGACAATGAATGATTGTGCAGAGCCACAATTATTTCGCCCCGGTAATCGCTGTCAATCACGCCTACCTTATTTGCTGGAGCGAGCGAGCGCTTACAGGCGAGACCGCTTCTTGCATATACTAATCCTACATATCCTGTCGGAATTTCAAGTGCAATGCCGGTATGAATAAACTTGGTTTCATTCGGCTCAAACAAAATTTCATCGTCTACGGAATACAAATCGGCTCCTGCGGAATCCGGCGAGCCGTATGTTGGAATAACGGCGTCCTTATGCAGCTTTAATATTTTTACTTCCATAATATATTATTTCCTATTTGATTCCTTTTGCTTTTTCTCATAAAGCATTTTCCGTTGCTTTTTCTGAAAATGCGAAAGAACACTGTCAATATTTTTAATATCTTTTCCCGAAAGAGTGAATTTGTCATTTAAGTATGCAATGAAATCAACAATGGCTTCTGCCTTAAATAACATTTTATATTTGTGGGTAAAGCTGACGTTCTTGTCGGCGAAAACCACAACGTTGTAAACCGGTACGTTTAATATGCCCTGTTTTTTTAATAGGGCGCGAATTGCTTTGCAGTGCGTGTCATTTTGTTCAAAGGGATTTTCAAAATTTAAAATTTTGTCACGGTATATTTGTTGCCATGGACCTTGTGCGGGGTTATCTATTTTGCCCTTCATACCTTTAACCTCGATAACAACAACGCCTGCATGTGTAACGATAACAATATCAATTTCGGAAAAATAAGTGTTATTTTGAACACGGATCGGAATATTCAAATTACGGAATACATTTTTCCTCGGAAAAGCCGATGCAATCATTTCGTACACGTAATATTCTCTGTCTTTTCCGTACCATAATATTTGCGACGCTTCATTTTTCGCATGGCTGTTTTTAACCGATACACTTATTAAGTATGTTACAAAAGCAGCTATTAAAAAAAGTAAAAGCGGTATGAAAAAGTATTTCATTTTTATACGGTTTCCTTTAATTATTGAAGGGAACGAAACAATCAGGGATAATTCCCGTTATATTCTTTCAGTTTTCGAGAGTCTTTTTTTCGAGATAGTCGCATACATCCGCAACGGTAATGAATTTGTGTATGTCGTCATCGACTATTTCAATATCGAATTTTTCTTCGCAGAGAAGAATAAGGTCGGCAAGCTCCAATGAGTTTACTCCGAGATCGTTTACCAACTCTGCGTCTTCGGTGATAAGCTCGGGGGAAACCTGCATTTCCTCAATCAGGATATTTTTTATTTGCTCAAACATTGTTTTTTCTCCTTTTGATGTAGTAGTTTATTTAACAAGAAAACGTTTGATTTTTCTTGATGTTGTCTTTTCAAATTCTTCTTTTTTCAGTTCAACATCACGAATTTGCTTAAATGAGGGCAAATTGCGATTGATATTATTAATTCTTTCTTTGATTTGTGCAAGAATTTCATCGTCGCTTTTTCCCTCAAATCTCTCATAGTCCGGGTATACAACGGCAGTGATTACAATATCGCCGATTGCATTTTTTCTTCCTATAACAACCGCTTCGGAAATAAGCTCGCAGGTTGATAAATAGCCCTCGACCTCCTCGGGGAATACATTTTTACCGTTTGAAAGAATAATAACGTTTTTCTTTCTGCCGGTAATAAATATATATCCGTCCTTATCAATATATCCGATATCGCCCGTTTTAAACCATCCGTCGTCGGTAAACGCCTCTTTTGTGGCTTGCTCGTTTTTGTAATACCCGATCATTACATTATCGCCCTTGACGAGTATTTCTCCGGTTTCTTCGTTCGGCTTTTTGTCGATTTTTACGGAACATCCGTAAACAGGAAGGCCGACGGAACGGTATCTTTCCTTTCCGGGAGAATTAACCGCAACAAGAGGAGCGCATTCGGTAATACCGTATCCTTCAAAAATACTGATACCGAAAGAGCGAAAATCTTTAATCAGCTTAGGGTCGATAGGAGCGCCTCCGCATACGATGCTTTTCAGATTTCCGCCCAATGCGCCGGTTATCTGACCGAAAAACTTATCTCGCTTGTCAATTCCGACAGCGAGTAAGCCGTCGGAAAGCTTCATTGCCGCGCGAACCTTTTTGTGCATGCCTTTTTTATCTATTTCATGCCAAATCTTTTTATACATGGTTTCAACAAACAAAGGTACGAGCATAAGAGCGTTCGGCTTAAAATAGGAAAAGCTGCGAAGCGCATTTTTCAGCGAATCGTTAATAAAAATACTCGCTCCCAAATTTGAAATAGCAAAATGACCGCATGTTATTTCGTAGGAATGATGCATTGGCAGAACAGAAACGAAGGTATTATTATAGTCGTATTCCATAGACTGACAGGAAGAATTGGTTGCAGCGGTAAGATTGCCCTGAGTAAGCATTACCCCCTTGCTTGTTCCCGTAGTGCCGGATGTAAATAAAATTGCCGCAAGATCCGACGCATGTATTTCATAGTCGACAAAGTCTCTGTTTCCGTTTTCCAGCTCGGTTTTACCAAGCTCGATCAAATCCTCAAATTGCCTAACCTTGTCGTTGTCGGATTCCTCACCCTTAGATATCGGGATAAAGTACCTAACGTCAGGCAGCTCATCAATCAAATCCGTAAGCTTATTGTTAAACGAAGAAGTATAGGCAATTGCTGAAATTTCAGCCAAATTACAGAAATTAACAAGCTGTTCCGTAGAAAGCTCCTTATCAAGCGGAACAATAACGCCCCCACCGTTAACGGCGGCATAATATGTAGTCATATAATCGGGGTGAGTGTCGCCTATTACCGCAATATGATTACCCATGATTCCAAGCTTTGCAAAGGCGGTGCCGAGCCAGTTCATTCTTTCCATTGCCGTATTATATGAAAACTCTCTTACCTCTTTGCTTCCGGGTTCTTTGTAGTAATAAAGTGTTTTATCTCCGTAAAGTCTTGCGTTACCGCACACAAGGTCTCGAAGGTCTGATATAAACTTCGGCTTTACGCACGCTTTTATTGTGTTCTTCATGTTTACCTCCTGAGAAAAATGTAAAACAAAGATATACAATAGTATGATTATAAAGTAAGTGTTTGATTTTGTCAAGTATGTTTGAATTGTGTTTATGTACAAAGCGTAACGAATTTTAATAAAATATAGGTATCTTTATAATATTTTTATGTTATAATTACGTCATGGATAAAAAAATAACTGAAAAAAACACTGTAAAGAATAACAAAAGAAAAGTAATACTTCTTCGGATAACTGTCGGCGCAGTTATTGCATTGCTTGCGCTTTTTGCTTTATATTCCGCACTGAAATTTGTCTCGCCTGATGAAAATGAAAAAGAAGAACAAACGGTTGAAAGACATTTTTATAAACCGGAGCCCGGCGAGGATATCCGAAACGACAAAGAATATCTTGACAAGCAGAGAGATATTACATACTATGACGGGTACGGCAACGGTTATTATATAACCGACGGAGATTATATCAAAAGGGGAGGATTGCCCCTTGAAGTAATGCATTATTTTTTTGACGCCGTAATAAACGGAAACAGCGCAAAATTAAATGCTTTATTTTCCGAAGAATACTTAAAAAGCAAAGGTGAATTTAAAGATTTCGGACCGCAGGGAATATATGATATCACCGTAGCTCTCGAAAACGAGGAAATTGACAAAAAAACGGGTAACACAACCACGGTTTATACGGTGTCATATAAAATAATGAAAAACGACGGTTCGTTTCGCCGAGATATAGGCAGCGATTCTTCAAGAAAACAGTATTTCAGCATACTCGAAACGGCAACGGATATATTTATAACCGAAATAGTTGATGTAAAATTGATATTTTAATATTCAAGGGGGATAATTATGAGAAGAACAAAAATTGTATGCACGCTCGGACCTTCATCAAGCAATGAAGAAATTATCGAGCAAATGCTGAAAAGCGGTATGAATATTGCGAGATTCAATTTTTCGCACGGAACGCACGAATCTCATAAAAAATTGATTGAAACCTTCAGGTCGGTCCGTGACCGTTTGGGTTATCCCGCCGCCGTTATGCTTGACACAAAAGGACCGGAAATCAGATTCGGTAATTTCGAAAACGGATGCGCCGTTATAAAAACAGGGGACGAATTTACGTTAACCGTAAAAGAATGTGTCGGAAACAGCGAAAAAGCGTATGTAAACTTCGCAAAAATTACAAAATGCGTCGGCGTCGGAGACAGAATTATTGCCGACGACGGAAAAATATCGTTTAAGGTTACTGAAGTCGGTGATATCGACATTAAATGCGAAGTAACAAACGGAGGGGAAATAAAAGACCATAAAAGCATAAATATTCCCGGAGTTTTGCTTGATATTCCGTTTATTGATGAAAAGGATAAGGCGGATTTACTGTTCGGAATTGAAAATGATGTCGATTTTATTTCAGCGTCATTTGTCCAAAGCGCCTCCAACGTAATTGAAATGAGAAAATTCCTTGATTATCACGGCGGTCATGATATAAAGATAATCGCCAAAATCGAAAATATGCAGGGAATTGTTAATTTTGACGAAATATTGGCTCAGGCGGACGGGATCATGGTTGCAAGAGGCGATATGGGCGTAGAAGTTCCTTTTGAAAGACTTCCCGGATTACAAAAGAGATTTATACGTAAGTGTTATCAGTCCGGAAAGATGGTTATTACCGCAACGCAAATGCTGGAATCCATGCTGAACAATCCCACTCCCACAAGAGCGGAAATAACGGATGTTGCAAACGCCGTATTTGACGGCACCTCGGCAGTTATGCTATCGGGCGAGAGCGCTATGGGAAAATATCCTATAGAATCGGTTAAGACAATGGCGCTTATCGCAGAACAAGCTGAAAATGACGCGTTTGAAATGGATGTATACAAGGATATAGGATACGAAATTGATTCCCGTGACACTACAAATGCGATTTGCGACGCTACCTGTACTACGGCAAGGGATTTGGACGTTAAGGCAATAATTGCAGTAACCATGCGCGGAAATACAGCGCGCAGAATGAGTAAATTCCGTCCGAAGAAGCCAATAGTCGCCGCTACTCCGTTAGTAAAGACTTTTCATCAGCTGTCGCTTTCATGGGGCGTTTATCCCGTCATGGCAAGATTTATTTCCTCCTCCGATGAATTGTTTATTCATGCGGTTGACTGTGCAAAGCAAATCGACATTGTAAAGGATAACGATAAGGTTGCCGTAACCGCCGGCATTCCGCTTGAAAGCGGTGTGTCCGCAAACGTATTGCGGGTTCAAATAGTTGGCGAAAGACGGTAAGAATACGGGGCTGCGAAATCGCAGCCCCTAAATTATTTCAGTATTTCGTATTTAAGAGAATTTTCCCTTGCGGAGTCTATAACGGAATTATAATCCGAATCTGAAAAGTTTTTTTCTATTGCGTCTTCAGCTACGGTGCAGTATAAATTCAACCCGTCCTGTGAATATTCGGAAAAATAATCACTCATTGCGCTCATAACACTATAATCAAAATCGGCTTTTGTCTGATCCTGATATTCTGCTGTTTGTTTCACGGCAAATAACGAACCGTCACCATCGTAATAATATATTGTAGTAAGAATTGCGTATTCAAGATCGCTGTCGGTTTTTAAGACTCTGACGGCATTATCGAAATTTTCATCGTAAATGAATTTATCTTTCGCCGAAACGCTCTCGGTATCGGTAGTACCGTTCTTATCGGAGCTGTTACCGCAGGACTGAAAAGAGAAAATTATAAAAGACATAAGCAAAAAGGCAAGCAGTATTTTTTTCATGTTAAGCCTCCAAAAAATATGTAATTATAGTAACATAAACCGACCGTGCTGTCAAGAGTTCGTATTATTCCGGCACAGCTTGTTCATATAAAGTTAATATTATAAAATGTAAAAATGCTATTGCTTTTTAATGCGTTTTATGATATAATTCATTCCGTTGACTGAAGGGGTATAGCTCAGCTGGTAGAGCAGCGGTCTCCAAAACCGCGTGTCCAGAGTTCGAATCTTTGTGCCCCTGCCATGATTGTGCGACTATAAAGCACAAAAGCCGAAAACCCTTGAGAAATCAAGGGTTTTTCGCTGTTTTAAGGGCAAATTTCAAAGCATAATTTTAGGGCACAAAATTGAATAAATTGTTCGACCAAAGGGACTTGAACCGGGGTTTTGAAAATATCCCGATTTTGAGTCTCTTTTTCGCTACCCTACCGGATTTACTACCCCGCCACAGGGATTTGAACTAAAGTTACATATTTAGACCGTAATTTCTTTTGTTCATAAAGATTTTACGGTCTTTTTTTATGCCCATTTTACTCCTAAATTTGCGTCTGCAAGGTTTTTTGTATTTTACTTGCAGACCGTACATAGCCGCGTGTACGCGGCAAATTGAATTAGGAGGTATATATAGTGAACTGCAAAGTAATTGCAATCGAAAATCAGAAGGGAGGCACGGGAAAATCGACTACTGCACTCAACCTCGGAGTCGGATTGAAAATGCACGGCAAAAAGGTTTTGCTTATTGACGCCGATCCGCAGGGTTCGCTTTCTATCAGTCTTGGTATTAAACGACCGGATGAGTTGGATGTTTCCCTTGCCACCCTTATGGGCAATGTCATCGACAATAATCCCTTTGATGATGACTTCGGTATCATCCATTGTGACGAAGGGATCGACCTTATGCCCTGTAATGTGGAACTGTCCGGTATTGAAAGCTATCTGTTTACGGTTATGAGCCGGGAGTGCATTATGAGAACCTATGTCAATCAGGTTAAAAAGAACTACGACTATATTCTCATTGATTGTACTCCGTCGCTCGGACTTCTGCCAATTAACGCTTTTGTTGCGGCAGACAGTATCATTGTACCAAGCCAGCCGAGGATACTTTCAACGAAAGGTCTTGACCTACTTTTGCGTACCTATTCACAGGTAAAGCGCGGTATCAATCCCGACCTTAAAATCGACGGTATCCTATTTACAATGGTGGACGCACGAACCGTCAACGATAGGTCAGTCATTGAGTCTATGCGGGAAACCTTCGGAATGAAAATCAATGTGTTTGATACCTTTATCCCCACGTCCGTTCGTGTGACCGAAGCCAATATGGAAGGCAAAAGTATCTTTGCCTACGATAACAGGTGCAAGGTAGCGGACGCATACCGAAATCTGACGAAGGAGGTGCTGGATATTGCCGCGCGTGAAAAAGCTCGACTTAGGAATGACGGCTCTCGATGAGCTATTTATGAACGACAAAGAGCGAGCCGAAAATAAGCTCCCGAAAATCTTTGATATTCCTCTTTCGGAGATTGACGATTTTCCCGACCATCCATACCGCGTCCTTGATGATGAAGATATGCAAAACCTTATGGAAAGTATCAGAGATCGCGGGGTTATCACTCCGGCTATGGTTCGCAAAAAGGAGGACGGCAGATATGAGATGATTTCGGGACACCGACGGAAACACGCCTCCGAACGGCTCGGACTGGAAACCCTGCGTTGCGAGGTCGTTGAAGTCAGCCGAGATGAAGCGATTATCTTAATGGTTGACAGTAATGCTCAAAGGTCGGTAATTCTTCCTTGCGATAAAGGACGAGCATATAAAATGAAGTTGGACGCTATTAAAAGGCAAGGACAGCGGACAGATTTAACTTCTCGCCCGGTGGGCGAGAAGTTGTCAGTCACAGAACTTGCTGAAAATTCCGATGATAGCGAACGACAAATACACAGATATATCCGCCTAACCTATCTTGTGCCCGAGTTGCAGGAGTTTGTGGATAAGGGCGAAATGAAAATGCGTCCGGCGGTGGAACTGTCCTATCTCGATGAAGAAACCCAACGGGATATTGTTGACCGTATTGACGAAACCGAAGCGTTTCCGTCGCACGACCAAGCAATCCGCATCCGCAAGGCATTTGAAGCCGGAGAAATCAACTACGATAAGGTTCAGGATATTATGGCAGAAGAAAAGCCCAACCAAAAGCCGAAATTCAAGTTTTCCTTTGACCGGCTGAAGCCGTATATTCCAAAGGACTATAACGACAGAATGGCTGAGGATTATGTTATAAAAGCTCTTGAATTCTATCAAAAGTATTTAAAGAAACAACGGGAGCAGGTAAGGTGACAAAGAGTGCGCACAAGGCTTAGAAAGCAATAGCTTTCCCGGCCTTTTTTGTTGCCCTGCCCGCAATTTCACTCATATTAAAATCTTCAAAGGAAGGAGGAAAAACAGTATGCAGTTTGATGTTAAAATCCGCAAGGTCATCGAGAACGGCAAGCCCCTCAAGGCAGTCGCTTCTGTCACCGTGGACGGTGCTTTTGCTATCCATAATGTCAGAGTAATCGAGACTGAAAACGCAAGGTTCGTTGCGATGCCTTATGCAACCGTTCAGGACGCCGAAGGTAAGGATGTCCGCCGTGACATCGTCCACCCCATCAACTCCGAAGTCCGCAAGGCTTTGGAATCCGCTGTGTTTGCTGCCTATGAGCAGAAAATCAGCGAAAAGGCTGAATAATTACAGCTACAAAAAAACAAACCAAAAAATTAAAAGAAAGAGAGGAAATTTAATCATGAAAAAGTTTTTTAAGTCTATCCGCGATAAGTTCAATTCCGGCGTATGCGCAGTTCAGACTGTCATTGCCACAAAGAAAGCCGAGGGTTATGTGGATTCCGGTGTGAAGATTCTCATTGCCGTTGTTATCGGTGCGCTTTTGCTCGGCGGTCTTTACGCGTTGTTCAACACTACGATCATGCCTACCGTGACGAGCAAGATCACCGAGCTGTTCTCGTATAACGGTTAATCCGTAACACACTCAAAAATTAAAAAAGAAAGAATGAGGTAAAAGAATATGTTTAAGAAAATCAGAAACAAGGTAAACTCCGCAATTTCCACTGTCCGCGCTACTGTCGCCTGTAAAAAGGCTGAGGGTTATGTCGATTCCGGCGTAAAGATTCTCATTGCCGTCGTTATCGGTGCTCTCCTGCTCGGCGGACTGTATCTGCTGTTCAACGGCACCATTATGCCCACTGTCACCACCAAGATTCAGGGCTTGTTCAATTACGCAGGTTAAACCGAACGGACGGAGGGGCGTCATAGGCGGCGTCCCTCCGCCTATTTTTTCTCAGAAAGGGGCGATACAATGCAACACTTAATGATTCAGCCTATTATACCGCCAAGTATACCGAACTTAACTGAAAATCCGCTGATGCTCATAAAATGTTTTGTCCTGTTTGCGATAGCCGGTTTGACTGCCTTTGCGCTCAGCCGTTTTGCGGCAAATGAGTATAAGGGAAACAGGAAAAAAGCGGCTCTTTTCTTTGTCGGTATTACGGCATTCGTTACCCTTATGATGTTCTGTTTTTTTGGATGTGCTGCAACCGCTGTCAAGGGCATTATCTTCTGCCTGCTCCTTATGTTCTCCTCTTATGAGGATATTAAAACAAGAGAGTGCGAGAACGATGTCCATATAATGATTGTGATTGCAGCGTTTATCGGGACGGATATGGCGGCTCTGCCGAATATGCTACTGTCGGCGCTGCTTGTAGGCGGCATTATGCTTGTAACCACCGTAATAACGAAAACCGGTATCGGCGGCGCGGATATAAAACTTTCCGCCGCGTGTGCGTTTATGCTCGGCACAGTACAAGGAATGACAGGGCTGATGATAGGCTTGATACTTGCAGTCATTATCAATTCCATAAAAAACAGAAAGAAGAAAGACGAGGGATTTCCCTTGATCCCTTACCTTGCCGTCGGGTTTATGACGGCATATTTTATGTAGAAACAGGAGGTTGAAACCTTGAAGAACAGAACAATTATCGGCATTATCTGCATGATTCTTGCGGTTGCCATGACCTTTGCTGTCGCACCTATCGTAAACCGACTGACCAGCGACACAACTACGGTTGTCAGACTGAAGCAGGATGTCGGCAGAGGAGCTGAGATTACGGAGGAACTCGTTGAAACCGTAAAGGTTAAGACGGATACCATGCCGCAGGGCGTGTATGTGAAAATCGCTGATGTAGTCGGTAAATATGCGTCCTCCACCCTATATGCCGGAGATATTCTTACCAAAGCTAAGCTTTCCGGCGACGCGAACAGCGCCGAAGATGTATTTGCAACGCTAAACGGCACAAAGGTTGCGGTCAGCGTTACCATAGATACCTTTGCGGCGGGACTTTCGGGTAAGCTTCAAAACGGAGATATTATCTCCCTTATTGTTGTAGATAAAAATGCCGGAACTTCCACCATTCCCGGAGAGCTTAAATATATGAAGGTCATCACCACCACAACGGCGGGCGGTATCGACCAGGACTCGGTTGTGAAGAACGAGGACGGCAGCTTTGAGATTCCGAGCACCATTACGGTTCTTTGCAATACCGAACAGGCAAAGCTCCTTGCAAAGTATGAGGCGGACATTACCCTCCAAGCGGCGCTTGTTTACCGTGGAGATAACGAAACTGCAAACAAGTTCCTTGAAAAACAGGACGCTTTCTTTGCGGGAGGTGGCGCAAGTGAGTAAGATGATTGCCGTTTGCGGCGCTCCCGGCAGCGGCAAAACAACCGCCGCGCTTAAAATTGCGGAAGAAATCTATTACGCGAAGAAAGGCTCGGTTATATTTCTCTCGCCCGATCTGAATGTACCTTGCCTTGCATTTATATTCCCGAACTGCAAGGAAGCGGAGCTTTATTCGGTCGGCGTAGCGCTTGACCGCACGGACATTTACCGTGAGGATGTGCTCCGCCAGATGAACCATGTCAAAACAATGGAGAACTTCGGCTTTCTTGGCTACAAAGCCGGTGAAAACAAGTATTCCTTTCCGCGACCTACCGAAGATAAAATCTTAAATCTGTTTTCCATTTTAAGAGAGCTTGCAGACTATGTAATCGTGGACTGTGCCGACGGGCTTATCTCCTCTATGGCGAAAAGCCATGCGGACAGGCTCGTACAGCTCATTACTCCCGACCTTAAATGTATGGCGTACTATTCGTCCAATTCCGGAATGTTTGAACTTGGCGCCGAAAACCGCGTTAAGGTTATGAATATTGCGGACAAGGATTTGTTTTTGCCTGTGTCAGAGGTTGCAAATCACTTTAAGGGCGTAGATTTTACACTTCCGTTTTCAAAGGCATTAAAACAGCAGACCATTACGGGAACGCTGTCCGAACGGCTTCCCGACGCAAAGTACAGGAGCGTGGCGGCGGGCATTGCAAAGGCGGTGATCTGATGGCTCAGACAATCGACTTTGTTTCTCTGCTTCATAAATCTCAGGAATATATCTCCGAAAACTATGCGGCGGCGCTTTCCGACCGCAGTAAGGTGGTGCAGCTTCGCTCATATATCGATAAATATCTGCACGACAGCGGCTTTGAGGTGGAAGGTATGACCTTCCGTGAACTATCGGACAGACTCTACTCTGAAATGGCGGAATATTCGGTGCTGACGAAATATCTCGGCCGTGATGAAATTGAAGAAATCAATATCAACGGTTGGGACGATATTGCCGTCACCTATACGGACGGTCATATTGAGAAAGCCAAAGAGCATTTCTATAATCCGCAGCATGCCGTAGATGTGGTGAAAAGACTTTTGCATCATTCCGGTATGATTATCGACAACGCAACGCCTATGTCGCAGGGACACCTGCCCGGCAACACCCGAATTACGGCGCTGAAAGAACCGCTTGTAGACGATGACCGTGGTATCAGCGTGTCAATCCGTCTGCTTCATCCGTCGAGGGTGGATATGAAAGCGCTTGTAAAGGGCGGTAATGCCACACAAAAAATGATAGACTTTCTCTGTATGTGTTTGCGCTACGGCGTATCCTTTGTGGTTGCCGGCGCGACTTCATCGGGTAAAACGACGCTTCTGAACGCACTTCTCACTTCTATTCCGGATAATAAGCGAATTTTTACCATTGAGTCCGGTTCCCGCGAGCTGTCGCTTGTTAAGGTTAAGGACGGCAAGGTAATCAACAATGTGGTGCATACGCTTTCCCGTCCGTCGGACAACCCGGCATACGATATAACCCAAGAGGATTTGGTGGTAGCGTCTCTCCGATTTAATCCGGACATCGTGGTAGTCGGAGAAATGCGCGATACCGAGGCCTATTCGGCAGTGGAAGCAAGTCTAACCGGACACACGGTTGTATCTACCATTCACGCAAGTGCGGCGGACGCGGCGCATATGCGCTTGGCTCTGCTTTGTCAGAAACGCTTTCCCATTAACTTTGCGACCTCGCTTATGCAGGCGGGACAGGCGTTTCCGGTGGTAGTATACGCTCATAAGCTGGAAGACAATTCCCGTAAGATTATGGACATCTCCGAGTGCGTGATTACACCCTCCGGCGAACGGGAATACCATACGCTTTTCCGTTATCGTATCACAAAAAACGAATTGAAACGCGGCAAGTACAAAATCGACGGCTACTTTGAACAGCCGGAGATTATGAGCGACCACCTGAAAGCAAAGCTTTTGCAGTTCGGTGTGCCGCAGAAAACCTTGGAGCAGTTTTTAGTAAAGGACGGTGATTTCAAGTGATCTTTTCATGTATAAGCTCGGCTCTCATTATTATATCTGTCGTGTGTCTTTTCGGACTAACGCCCGAACAGGTCACCGACGATTTAATGAAGCTGATAACGCCTAACGATACAATGCGGGATAAATCCCGTAATCTTCGCGGAAACAAAAAGAAACACCGCCTTTACCGCACACTTGTGAAGATGAAAACCGCGCTTGCGGTTACGGGCAAATCTAAGCAGTTTACGATTGTCTGCTGTGCGTCGCTTATTCTTTTTGCGGCGGGAATTATTGTGTCGGTGCTGATAGATAACATCTTTCTTATGCCGGTACTGTCGGTTGCGTTTGCCCTGATTCCGTTTTTCTATACCACAAGCACGCTGTCATATTACGAAAAGAACACCAAGGAGGAGCTTGAAACCGCGCTGTCTATCATTACCACCTCGTATGTACGCTCGGACGATATTGTTTCGGCGGTCAGAGAGAATATAAAGTATATCAAGCCGCCGCTTCGTGATGTGTTCAAGTCCTTTGAGGGCGAAGCGACCGCCATTTCCTCGAATATTAAACGCGCACTTTACAAGCTGAAGGATAAGGTGGACAATGAAATATTTTGGGAGTGGTGCGACAC
>JAQXHN010000042.1 GCA_029007295.1 Clostridia bacterium
GAACTCGTGACCTCTAGCGTGACAGGCTAGCGTTCTAACCAACTGAACTACCGGGCCGAATGGTGGGAACAATAGGGCTCGAACCTATGACCCTCTGCTTGTAAGGCAGATGCTCTCCCAGCTGAGCTATGCTCCCGTGAATACCGCGCATCGGCTACAGCCGTGCAACGGATAACATTATATCACGGGATAATAACTTTGTCAACCCTTTTTAATTATTTTTACGAAAAAATCTAACTGTAAAAAAGTATGCCCGTCATCTTTTAAATATGTGAATCCGTCACCCTTTTTTCCTTAATACAAAGTACATTCTTTCGCTCTCGTCGCCAACTTCTGAATAATCAAAATCGGAATACACTCCGCACTCTTCAAAGCCTACTTCCCTCGCTAAACGCAAAACCGTTTTTTTACTGTAGCATCTCTCGGTTTGTATTTCGTCAAATCTTTGATAGCGCCCGTCGGGACATTCCTCAAAAAACGAAAGAATAAAATCGCATTTTTTTGTTTTCGGATTATAATTGTTCTGCCAAGCGCATAAAACGCCGTCATTTTCGAGGACATAGTCGCGGCAGCCATAGATATTCCTGAACTTATACTCCGTATTCATATCGAAAATAAAAACTCCGCCGGGTGACAAAAACAGGTAAACCCGTTCGAGCGCTTTTTTCAGGGATTTGGTATCAAGCAGATAATTCATACCGTCTAAGGCGCAAACCGCCATATCAACGGTATCGTTTAAATCCAGCTCTCTCATATCCTGGCAAAGAACCAAAATATCGGAGCCTGATTTTCTTATCCTTTCATACAGGACGCAAAGCATCTCGTCGGAAATATCAACCGCCGTAACATCGAGCGACATTTTATCTAATTCCATAGCGATAGCGCCCGTTCCGCAGGCAAGGTCAAGTGCGGTTTTGGGGCGCATATTAAATTTTTCGGCTATTTTTATTGCAAAATCGCAATACGCTCTGTAATCTACCCCGCTTTGCAGCGCATCGTAAAACTCTGCGGGATATGAATATAGAGAGGACATTATTTCTCCTCTTTCGACAGTCTTTCCAGCATTCGCATATAGCCGTCGTTTCCGTATTTAAGAGAGCGGTTTACACGGCTGATTGTCGCTGTTGACAGTCCCGTACGCTTTGCAATATCGGTGTATATGCAATTTTCGCTCAGAAGCTTTGCCGCTAACAGTCTCTTGGACATTTCCTTTATTTCCGAAACCGTACAGACATCCTCAAAAAAATCATAACACTCCTGAATATCCTTTAAAGAAAGAATAGCTCGAAATAAAGTATCTATATTTTCATCCTTAATTTTTTCTGACATATTGGCCTCCGAAGATTAAAATATATTTACAATATAGTAACACAATTATCGCCAAAAGGCAACCCCTTTTGTGAATTATTGTATCAGCAAGCTCAAAAGGTCGTTATTGCTTGCACCGAATATGTAATTTTCTACATCTATTCCGTTAAAAATATCACTCTCGAACCGTTTACCTATAATCTTTTCGGAAAGCTCTTTTGTATCTCTGACTCCGAAATAATCCCCCTCAAAGGAAATATCGGTAACAATACCGCCGTCAAGCGTATAATTTACGGTGATTACTCCGTAATCGAATCGCTTTGATACGGTTTTTTCGTATTTCTTGCTTTTACCGAAGTTCCACTCCCAGGTAGAATACTTCAAGTCGGCAAGCTTGGAAACTTCTTTTTCTTCCTGCTCCGACAAATCCAGACGCTCTCCGGCTGCGGTATTCATTATATATTCGATAAAGCTTTCAACGGGCAACGGGTTCTCGAGCAGGTCGGCTATATTCGAGACTCGGCTTCTTACGCTCTTTATACCCTTTGATTTCATCTTATCGGTATTTACATTAAGCGCTCCCGCAACCCCTGATAAATCGGCGCTGTAAAGGATACAACCGTGATGCATGATTTTACCGTTTCTGACGCACTGTGCGGTTCCGGATATTTTCTTTCCGTTGGCGATAATATCATTTCTGCCCGAAAGAGACGCATCGAGCCCCAGATTATTCAGCGCAATAATTATCGGCTTGCAAAAGCGTTCAAAATCAAGCTTAGAGGTGCGTTCCTCGCCGACTATAAAGGTATAATTCACGTTGCCCAGATCATGAAATACAGCTCCTCCGCCGGTTAAGCGTCTGACAACCTTTATTCCGTGCTCTTTGACAAACGCTTCATTTATTTCGGCGTACGCATTTTGATTTTTACCGATAATAACTGCGCTTTCGTTCCTCCACAGCATAAAAATATCGTCCTTGGCGTTATCTATCAGATATTCCTCGCAGGCAAGATTGAAATACGGATTTGTTCTTTTATTATATATTATTCTCATTTATTTTTTTAATTCCTCAAATTTTGCTTTCATCGTCGGATTTCCTCTGGTGAGTCTTTTTACCGACAGATCTTGTGCCTTGTCATTTGCCAAACGGAGCTGATTTTCCGAGCCCAGCAAGGCGTCCTTTATTTTCTGCAAATGGTCAATGCTCTTATCTATCTCCTCGATTGCCTTTTTGAATTTTTCGCTTGCTATTCTGAAATTGTTTCCGAATTTGGTCTGAAAGTCAATAAGACTTTGTTCAAAATCGGTTACGTCAATATTTTGGCTTCTGACAAGCTCAAGCTCCTTTTTATAGGCTATCGAGCCTGCCGCCGCATTTTTCAGTAATGTAATCAAAGGAATAAAAAACTGAGGTCTTATTACATACATTTTCGGGTAACGGTATGAAACATCGACTATTCCGTTATTATAAAGCTCGCTGTCGGCCTCAAGCATCGAAACCAAAACTGCATATTCGCATTTCTTTTCGTTTCTGTCCTTATCAAGCTCCTTAAAGAAGTCTTCGTTTTTATGCTTTGCAGCCGTTGTATCCATTTCGTTTTTCATCTCAAACATAATGGATATGTACTCAGTTCCCTCGAAATAATCTCTGAATATAAAATCTCCTTTACTGCCGGATTTTGCGTCATTGTCTTTTTCAAAATAAGCATTCGGAAAAGCTGTCATTCTTATCTGATTAAACTGTATTTGACAGTGCTGTTCAAGACTCTCCCCAACCATCTTCGTCGACTGTCTTGCCTTAAAATCCTTCAGTCTTTCAATTTCATCCTCCCGTATCAGAAGCTCGTTTTTATGTTTTTCAATAAGGTTTGATTCATTTAATTTGTTTTCCCTGTCCTTTAGCTCTATATCCCCCTTTAATTTGGTAATTTCGGAATTTTTATCGGCTATTTCCTTTTCCATGTCCTTCAATGCAAGAGCAACGGCAAGCTCCTTTTCGGCTTCGGACCTTTCTATACGGGAATTCAGCTTTTCAATCTCGATTTCCTTTTGCAAAAGAAGATCCTTGTTTTTTGCAAGAGCTCGGTCTAGTTCGTTTTTCTGTTCGCTTTCAATGAGCTTAATTGCGCTTTTATTATTATTTTCGATTTCCGAGCATCTGCGACTCAGCTCCTTTTCAAATTCGATATCCCTGACCTGCCGTACTATCGAGGCGTAGCCCGATTCGTCAACCTTAAAAACTTCACCGCATTTCGGACATTTTATTTCCTGCATTTTTATCCTCCGATCACTACCGTTTTTTCACCTTGATAAAACAATAATATCATAAATCATTTCAATAATCAAGGCTTAAACAATAAAATCGGCTCCTTGGATAAAACCCGATTCTTACTGTTACGGACATAAATCAGCCTAATTTGTAAATTTTATAGAAAAAAAGCAACGACGGGCATTTAAAGCCCGTCGTTAATCATAGCCTGCCGTTTCCCCCTTTGAGCGATTCGGCAGAAATTAAACTGAGTTATTATGTACCTTTGTATTGCTATGAATTGTACTTATTTCTGAATTATCTTTAGATTTGTCGGAGCTATTCCGCTCTGCTCCAATACAATTTCCTGAATCTGTGTTATTTCGGTATCGAGCAATTCGTCGCTTTTGACGATTACGCTTGCGCTGCCGTCCGAAATAACCGCAACGCAATCCTCAAAGCCCTTTGACATTACAAGGGTTTCGATGTTTGCCTCCGCCTCAATTTCCGAAGCAATTTTATTTAAGCCTACCATTGCGTCGTTCTTTGCTTCTTCAAGCGAGTTTTCATCGTCAATTATAAGAGAAAGAACCTCCATTGATTCATCTCTCGCTCTCTGTCTTGTCAGAACAGTTTCGCTGAAATAATCATCCCCTGCGGTGGCCGAAGCGCTTTTTGCGCTGTCGGTCTGAAAAATATCCGAGGTGTTTCCGACGGCTTTATCCTCCCCCTTGAAAAACGACCAATTCAAATAAACGGCTCCGCCGATCAGTGCAACCGAAGACAAAACGATAAGGTCCTTTTTAATGTGCTTTTTCCAGTTAATTTTCTTCATTTTGCTGCCTAATTTTCCAACAGTATCGCTGATTTTGATAATATTTTTTTCTTCGCTCATCGTATTCGCTCCTTTTGTTTTTATTTATTATAATACTATTCACCGTGATAGTGAAATATGCCAAATTTATATTTTTTTACCTGCAGCCCACATATATGCGATTAGACGGAATGTCAAACAGTGCGCTGACAAGCGATACTATCTCCTTTTTCACATAAGAGGAGTCATTCCCCTTATAAACGACGGCGACTCCCCTGACCTTCGGCATTTTTACCGTCAACTCAAGGCCGTTCTCATCTCCGTTTGAGCTTCTTATTTTCATTACGTCGTTTCCGTCCTTAGCATATACCTTTTCGTAAGTGCATTCAACCGTAACGTTTACACGGCATGATTTTACACCGCTGACAGAATTAATCATCTCCGCCGCGTCGGATTCAAGATTTAATGTATATTCCTCTTCGTTAAAATCCGATTTTTCGGTTGATTTCACTTCATTTTTTCCGTTTGCCGTACCTATTGAAATCAATAAAAGACCGAGCGACAGCAGTCCGAGAATGACCATCACGCTTTTCTTTTTTAAAAAAACGAAATCAAATTTTGTCATATTTACTCCTTAAATACAGTAATGTCGCAATCGTAAAGAGATTTTAAATATTTAGCAATATCGCTCTCAATTTTCGGATAATCTCCCGAAACGGTTATTATTAATCCGCAAAGAACAGCCTCTTTGTCGGCTTTATTGTACTCGATATTGCATTGAACTCTGTTTACTTCAACTTGAAACCGTCTTGCAATATCCTTTTTTACGCTTGATTCAATTTCGTCTGTCAGTATACCGATAAGCAAATCCTCACTGTCAGTCTGATAAGCGCCGGACATGTTTGCATTGACGCTGATACTGTCAAGCAGCTTAGGTATTTTTCCGACGGCTCGGTAAACGGGCAGTATCATTGAACACAAAACGCAAATACCGATAAGATATTCTAAATACTTTTTGGTTTTGCTTTTTTGATTGCAAAGCAAAAGCATTATTCCGGAGCTGACGGCAACTACCGTTATTGACTGAAACCATTCTGTCATATTACCACCGAAACCGATTTTGCAAAAATTATCAGATTCACCGTAAATGTCACTCCCACGCAACACAAAAGAGCTACTATAAAATTACAAAGCGAGCATACGCCGGATATTAACCTACCGCTTGTCCCCTGTCCCAAGACGTCGCATACCGCACCGCAAAGAGACAGCGCCGTTCTTGTAAGCAATATCATAACAACGGGTGAAAGCAGAGTTACCGACAGCGCAACTATTCCGGAAATTCCTATCGTACTTTTTAATACAGTCATTCCGGACGCCATTGTTGACATGGCCTCTGAAACAAATCCGCCTACAATAGGAACAAAATGGCCTGAAACAAGCCTGACCGTCCTCATAGCCATGGAATCCGCAGAGCGTGAAAGTATGCTTTGAAAGCTCATGACGGCGCTCATTACCGTCATAAGCGAAACAAGCAGCGTAGTATACCCTTTTCTCAAAAATTCGGAAACGGAGGATAAGTTTACCTCCCTGTTTATCCCCGAAATAAACGAAAGGCCGAAGCAAAGCCGCAAAACAGGGAGTATCCCGTAATTGCAAATATCGCTGATTACGGTAATTATTATCATTGTCTGAGAAGAGGAAATCACCGACGAAGCGGCATTACCGGACATTGCGTAAACCGTAGTACAGCATAAGGTCATTGAATTCATTAATGTATTTACCTTGTCAAGCGCCTCCTTCGCCGAATCCCACATTTCACACAGCAGCTTATAGAGAATAATCCCGAGAACAAGCGTTTCTATGTACCTCATCATATTGTCCAGCGAGCTGTTTTCTCCGATTTTAGATATTTTTGTGAAAAGCGAGGTTAATATTACACAGCAAAGAACAGACGCAAATATTTTAAGCGAAGGATTAAGATACCTTAGCGCTATATCCTTTATCACAGACAGTATTTTGCCAATTCCTAAGCCTTGTCCGTTTTCGGTGATTTCTTCAAGCCCGTTATCCGACAGCATTTCATTTACTTCCTCGGGCATATAATCCCGGGATTTCGGCATATCGTATGCAAAAGCATTTATGGGAAAAAGGAGGAACGCCATGCCGCAAAATATTATTAAGAATAACCTCTTAATTTGACATCAGCTCCCTAGAAAGCTCTATTACCGAACGGACAAGCGGTAATGACAAAACAAGTATTTCAACCTTTCCGGCTGTCTCAACCTTTTGTGCAATAGAGATTTCTCCGAAATCACGGCAAATATCCACTCCTATTTCCGAAATAAAACAAATACAGCATCCCTTCAGCATAACGGAAAGATACTCGTTATTTTCGCCTTCCGATGAAAGCGCCTTTAAGAAATCAATACAGGGCATTACTCTTTGAAAAATAAAAACGGAAATAACAAGCGAGCAAACAACGCTGCATAATATTCCTATAGAATTATTTAAGTGCTTTACGCATACAGCGCACACACACCCGACAATGCATACCCCGACAACAGATAAAATATTCAAATTTCAAACACCGACTTTACGGTATCCAGTAAATCTGCTGTTTTTGTTATTATCAAGGTAAGTGCGATAATAACGCCGGCAACAGAAACAAGAACCGCAATCTCCTCTCTGCCCGCTTTATTCAGCACCATATAGGCAACCGAGACCAAAAAACCTATTCCCGCTATTTTTAAAATCAACGAAATATCCATTTTTCTCCCTTACAAAACCGTTATTATCAGTCCGATTCCGCCTAAAACAAACAGCGATGACTCGATTTTATTCATTTTGGGCAGATTTTCCTTCGCCGAATCTGTCTTTTTTCTAAGTAAGTCAATAAGAATATCGCATTCGCGTTTTTCATCCTCCAAGGGCACCTTCCCAATTATCGAAGAAAATGAAATAACGGCTTTCTGCGAGTCCTTATCAAGATACTCACGGAATTCACAGTCCTTATGACAGCTTTCGAAATGATTGATTATGTTAAACTTCTTTTTTCCGTCATACATGCTTTCTATTTCGTAAAGAGGCATTCTGTAATTTACGATACACATACGTATAAATTCAATATATCTTAGCAGATCTTCGTGATATTCGGTTTTTTTAGTATTTTTCATTATCGAAAAATATGCGCCGTAAACCGAGCATGCTCCTATTATAATGATACCGAGCAGTTTTAACATTTATTTGTTTGTAATTTCAAAATCATAGCCGTTCTTTCTTCTCTTGATTCCGACATAAGCGTCGAAAACCGAGTTTCTGTACAGCTCGGCTATCTGTTTTCTTGAAATTGCTCCTTCGTATGAATTTGCGTGTGTTGTCGCTATTATTCCCACACCGGAACCGTGACACAGCATAAGCGAATTTGCGTCATCGGTTGAGACTATTTCGTCACATATTACGTAATCGGGCGACATAGAAGCGATGCAAAATGCTGCGGCCTTGTCCTTAGGAAACAAAGAGTACGCTGTTAATAACGAATACCGGGACATATCGCCTATTATAATTTCGTTTTTTTCGTCTATAATGCAAACCCTTTTGTAGTTCGGATAGTCGGCTAATCTAATAGCAATATCTCGAATAAGTGTAGTTTTGCCCTCGCAAGGTCTTGAATAAATCAGTATGCTTTGGCGCTTATTTTCAATCAGGTTAAATATTTCCTTTGAAACGCCGCGGATTAAATGCGGTATGCGTATTACCAAATCATTTATAGGATATATATTTTCGATACGATTATCCTGACATAAAGCGACTCCGCTGACGCCGCATCGAAAACCGTCCCCTAAGGGAATAAATCCCTTAGCTATCATATCTGCGTATGTATGGTAGGAATGCTTGCACAGCCTATCGAGAATATCGGTAAACATTCCGTCCGAAACAACACGGTCAACCGGAATATTTTCATTTTCCCGTCTTATAAAAATTCTCCCCCCGCGGTGAATTCTTATTTCGTCAAGCGTTTCGAGAGGCTTTAATTCCGACAGTATTTCTGCGTCGAAGTATTCTTTCAATTTGCTTTCAATGCTTTTCATATACACATTATATTAGGGAAAAATAAAAATATGATAACAAACGGACAGGTTATTTTTTATATGAACTAAATGTTTTATTATATTGTTTTTTTCGAGTAGGGCAAAATTAACCGCCCTCTCACACCACCGTGCGTGCCGTTCGGCACACGGCTCTTCAATTAAAAATTAAATATGTGCTACCTTTTGGTAGTAGTCCGAAATACTGATTAAGCCTCGCTTGGACTTCGTTAATTTTGGTCAACTTATCCGCTTAATACGCCTTAGTATCAGGTTTCTGTACGTCAGGCTACGATTTCGCTATTGCTTCTTCTCTCTCACACCTCACGGTGTGAAACTTGCAAGTCGCTTTTGAGTTCGTCGGTAACTACGCCTCAGTGGACTTTCACCACAGAGCATTGATATGCCCGTCATACCAAAAAGAGCAGGCATCACGCCTGCTCAGTACATAAAGCCGTATCATGATAAAAAATCGAGTATTCACAAGTGAAATCCCTTATGAATACTCGATATGGTCGGAGTGACTGGATTCGAACCAGCGGCCTCTTGGTCCCGAACCAAGCGCTCTACCAAGCTGAGCCACACCCCGAAAATAATATCAACATAAAATTATATATTTCGTACCGCAACATTGTATCATACTTATATCAAAAAGTCAATATGTAAATATCAATTTTTGCACATTATCCGGTAGAACAAAGAAAAAAAGTGACGAACGGAAGTCCGTGTTACAGGCTAAATCTCAAAACAAAATAGCAACAAGAGAAATAATTCAACACAAAATTGTCGCAGGCGGGTATTGAGGACGTTATATTTCTACCATTGTCAAATTATCTATATATTACTTTTTTCGCTTTCGTACTTGATTTTCGGCAGAATAAGTATATAATAATAATATCACTGGTAATATTAAAATACATATTTCAGGAGATAATATAAGGTCAGATGAAAAATGAGAAAAATGAATTATTGTATCTTACGGTTTATAATTCTCTGAAAGAAGATATCATTTCGGGCGCTTATGCATTCAAAGACAAGCTGCCGTCAAAAAGGGTTACGGCTGACAGATTCGGTGTGAGCCTGATAACAGTTGAACACGCATACGATTTGCTCTTATCGGAGGGATATGTTGAAGCAAAGGAGAGAAGCGGTTATTATTCCTCATACTCCAACGGAGACGGCTTTTTATCGGTTGTGAATAATGAAAAAGAAAAAGACGTTGCTAAAGTAACGTCAAACACCGTTAACAACTTTCCTATCAGTCTTTATTCAAAGGCCGCAAGAAAGGTTCTGAGTGAATACAAGGAGAAGATTTTCACTAAATGCGATATTTTCGGGTGTGAAACTTTAAGATATGAGCTTTCAAAATATTTGAAGAGAACAAGAAATATGTTCGTCGAAGACGACCAGATTGTAATCGGTGCAGGAGCAGAATATTTATACGGTTTGATTGCAGAGCTTTTCGGCAACAAAATATCTGTCGGAATTGAAAAACCGTCTTACGAGAAGATTGAAAAGGCATACAAATCAAAAGGCATAAAGGTCGAATATCTTGAGCTGGGTAATGACGGAATAGAAAGCAGATTTTTAAATTCCTGCCGCTCCGACATCATTCACATTACTCCGTACAGAAGCTATCCGAGTAAGATTTCGGCAAGCCCGTCAAAAAGAAATGAATATTTAAGATGGGCCAAGTCTAGGCAAGGATATATTATTGAGGATGACTACGAGTCCGAATTTTGCATCAGCGGAAAGGTGTACGATACCCTGTACTCCATGTCTGCAAACGACGATGTGATATACATAAACACCTTTTCAAAAACAATATCCTCGGGCATAAGGATAGCTTATCTTGTTTTACCTAACAAGCTGAAAACGCTTTTTTCACAAAAGCTAAGCTTCTATTCCTGCGCCGTGCCTACATTAGATCAGCTTATTTTGGCAGAGATACTGAAAAGCGGAGAATTTAACCGAAATATAAACAGGATACGAAGAAAGCTAAAGCAAAACCTTGACGCTAAAACATGATAAAAAACTGTCTCGGTAATAATCGAGACAGTTTTTTATGTAAATATTACTGTAAGAGCAACAAGCTGAATACGAGCGTAAACAACGCCACCGTTTCAACGATACCTATAACGATAAAGTAGTTAGCCGTACCTTTTCCCGTTTCGCCGAGGGCGTCTGCTGCCGCCCCCGCAACCTTTCCCTGGAAGAGAGCCGACAAACCGATTGCAAGACCGGCAAATATTCCGACAGCCATACAAAGCATTTTCGGAGCTGTTCCCGATTCAAATGCCGAACGAATAAAGTTCATAAGCAAAAAGCCGTAAATTGTCTGGGTAAGAGGAGCGCCGGAAAATGCGACCATAAGGAATGACGCCGGTTTTCCGTTTGCATAGCATTTTTTCCATGCGCCTACCGATGACATTGCGGCATATCCCGCTCCGAAAGCAGAGCCGGCAGCTGACAGACCGAGAGCGGCCGCCATACCGATTGTTTGAATATCCATAATAATTTCTCCTTTGAAATTTTATTTCTTTAATTTATTTGATTTTTTAAACGGTTCATATGCCTTTCCCGACCACTCCATACCGAGCTGACCGGAGAACTCTAAAAGATTAAGCCGAACGCCGTGAACTACAACCGAGAGCAAACCCATAACAAGGTTCATTACATGACCTAAAACAGCAATCACAATTCCGATAATCACAAGCACTCCGCTGAACCCGGAGGACATGTTATTAAAGCTTTGCGCTATTGCCAAAGACGCCATACCCACTGCAAAAAGTCTGATATAGCTCATGACATTACCGAATGCACTGATTGTATTAAGAAATGTAGTGAATATGTCGGCAAGTCCCGATTTTAATCCGGCAGCAAACGATTTTCCGGGAGCCATACCTCCGAACAAAACAACAAGTAAGAAGCCAACACCTACCGTTATCGCAATAAGCTTCATATCTGCAGCTTGATTAATTACAAGGAAAAGCACCATAAAATAAAGCGCACAGATAGAAAGCAGCCATCCAAGATCTGCGAACAGGCTTAAATCCTTTGTTGTTATCTTACGTCTGATATTCATAAGGCAGGCAAGGGAGAGCTGAATGACGCCTATACTGAAACAGAATTTCATAACACTGTTCTGCACGGACGCCGACTCCATACCGAAATACTGCGGATAGTTTGCAAAGCACGGGATGACTAGTGATTTTAAAAACGGAACCTTCATTGCACCCTCGATGCCGAACCACGTTCCGGTAATCGCACCCCAGATAACGGTTGCAACAGACAGTACGGTAAGAAGCAACGTTGCATTGTTAAACTTCTTCATCTTACACACCGCCGCAACAGCTCCGATAAGGAAAATAAGCCCATATCCGGCGTCGCCGACTATCATTGCAAAAAACAGCGTGAAAAACGAAAGAAACCAAAATGAAATATCGTATTCTCCGTATCCCGGTACTGTACCGAGTATGTCAAATACCGGCTTCATCATACCCGTAAGCTTATTGTATTTTACCTTTGTTGGAACAAATCCGTCGTCTACGTCGACAATTTCATACTGATATGCCCATGAATTTTCCTTTGCACACGCTATGAAATTATCCATATCGCCCACCGGTATGTAGCCCTTTAACCAAATAATACCGGAATCGCCTTTGACGGTGTTGCTGACCAATGAATACTCCACATCGTTTTGCGTCTTTATAAGCTGTAATTTATAGCTCTCAAGCCGGCTCGCCGAGTCTTCGAGAAGCTTTCTGATTTCCGAAAGCTCCTTCTCACAGCTTGCAACCTCGTCCTTTAATTCGCTTATTCCCTTTTCCGGAAGAATAAACTCATTTGCAATAATGTCTGACGGTAGCTCGCCCAAAACCGCGACGGAATTAACTTTGTCAACAGAAGCGAGCTTTAAATAGCTGATATTTTCATCCAAGGCCAGTTTCTTATATTCTTTCTTTTCTATACGGTAGAAATGAAAATCAAGCCCTCTTGAAACGAGATTTCTAACCTGTGAAGGAGAAAAATCTCCCCAAGGCTTTATTTTTTCGATTTCCAAAAGCTTTGCGGATTTCATTTCATCCAAAACAGCTTTTCTTTCCAGCGCTTTTTTTGTTGTTTCAAACAGCTCTTCGAATTCACTGTCGCTCAGTATTTGCGTATCTTTCCCATGCTTTGGCGCATAGTCCTGAAGCTCGGTAAGCAGCTTTTGAAGCGTTGTGAATCTGTTGCTGATTTTTTCGTCGGCTGAGCTCTTTTCACTGATATGCAAAACGCCCAGCTCCCGAAGAGCATTAAGCATTTCCGCTTTTTTTGACTCTAAAGCAACAATATAGGTCAAGTTCATTTTCTCTATCATACACTTGCCTCCTGTCGCTTTTTCTTTGCAATTTTACCTCTGACAACGGCGCTTGTCTGTTGGTCGCCGAGGTATATGCCTATTTCTCTGATATTTTTCTTTGATTCGGGAATTTTCACTTTTTCAAACAGATTTACCCTTTGAGAAGTAAAACGCAATTCCCTTCCGAGCAGCTCATTTTGAGTTCTTAGAGTCTTCAGCAGCATATTGAGTCTTGCAATATCTCTCATTCTTAATATTGCTTCATCGACCCACAAAGGATAATCCGAAACATCGTAGTTGATTTCCTCAAATGACAGCTCCTTAAATACAGGCACTCTTACGCCCGCAATGTTGTCCTCCGTACATATTACGTTTAAAGGCTTAACGAGATTTTCTATTTTTTTATCTTCAGAAAATATCGTATTTTCCGCAAAAACGGCAACCCAATCATCAAGACCGTTTACCATCTCGGAAAGCTCCCGCTCCTTCTTTTCAAGCTCAGCCGTAATTTTCATCATAACTGTTTGCAGCTGCTGCTTTTTCAGCTCAAGAGTCGGAAGATACCTTTCAAACTGTTTCAGCCTATCCTTTTGCACCTTTAACTCATTTTTTGTAAGTTTAACAGATGCCATATTCTATACCCTTATGCCCTTTTTTTCGGCCATCTTTCCTGAATCAATTTGGTTTTCAAGCCCGTTTCATTAGGTTCAAAGCATTCGGCTAATATCTTCCATCCCAAATCAAGAGCTTCCTCAAGACTGATATTAACAGACAGGTCCATAAGCTTTGTTTCAAAAAGCTCTCCGTATTTAAGAAGCTTTTCGTCCCATTCGCTCATCATAAATCCCATTGATTTTTTCTCAAGGCTTTCCTTGTATGAACTGTAGAGCTTAATCATAGCGTCCATCAAAGCTCGGTGATCGTTTCGTGTGTCGCCGTTAACATTCTGTTTCAGACGGGAAAGAGAACCGAAAGGCTCGATTCTGCCGTTTTTAAGGTAATACTGCCCCTCCGTTATATATCCGGTGTTATCGGGAACAGGATGAGTTACGTCGTCGCCGGGCATAGTTGTTACCGACAGTATTGTAATTGAGCCTAAGCCCTCAAAGGCAACCGCCTTTTCGTATCGAGCCGCAAGACAGCTATACAAATCACCGGGGTAGCCTCGGTTTGACGGAACCTGCTCCATTGTAATTGCGGTTTCCTTTTGTGCGTCCGCATAGTTTGTCATGTCCGTCAAAAGAACAAGAACCTTTTTACCGTCAAGAGCAAAGCGCTCCGCAACTGCAAGCGACATATCAGGTACGAGCGTGCACTCAACCGTAGGGTCGGACGCAGTATGGACAAACATTACCGTATGTCCCATGGCGCCGCTTTTCTCAAGCGTATCTCTGAAAAACAGGTAGTCGTCGTGCTTTAAGCCCATACCGCCCAATACGATAACATCAACCTCTGCCTGCATTGCTATTCTCGCAAGCAATTCGTTATAAGGCTCGCCGGAAACCGAAAAAATAGGAAGCTTCTGACTTTCTACAAGGGTATTAAACAAATCTATCATCGGTATACCGGTTCTAATCATTTTTTTCGGTACTATTCTCTTCGCAGGATTTGCAGAAGGACCTCCTATCGGAATCATATTGTCCGAAAGCTCGGGACCCTTATCCCTCGGAACGCCCGCCCCGTTGAAAACTCTGCCGAGCAGACTGTCCGAGTATGAAACCATCATAGGCTTATTCAAAAATTTAACGGAATCCGTTGTGGAAATACCCTGAGTTCCGGAGAAGACCTGTAAATATACGAGGTCTTTGTCAAGCTTTATTACATTTGCGTAGCTTTTTCCAACCATTGCAAGGTCGCCGTTTCTTACTCCTTCAGCTTTTACAACAACTACGTTGCCTACAATAGATTCAATCTTTGTATATATCTTTTGCATTTAGGGCACCTCCTTATTTCGCAATTCTGTTAATATAGAGATTTTTTATAACCTGCTCTTGCTTATAAAAATCATTGGAGTCAAAAGCAGCGGTGTGCCAGTCAAGGAATTCCTGTCTTAACTGATTAAAGAACAAACGAATTTCCTTCTTTGAATCAAAAGAATACTCGGACATCAAAACATCATAGAGCAGATTGAAAACAAAAATCTGACGCTCTGTGTCGCATGCCGCGTCTACCGGGTCAAACGAGTTTTGCTGCAAATATACACTGTCAAGAAGCTCTCCCTTTTGATAAATGATGTAGTCCTCGTTCGAGGTTCCCTCTTCACCGATAACCATCATCATCTGATTTATTTCAGTGCTTCTTATTAAAATTTCGCTTGCCTTGTTTACCTTGTCCATATCAATGATTCCTTTGTATTTTGACCAGGAATCGATGGGGTGAATCGCAGGATATTTACGTGCGTCGGAGCGCTCGCGGGAAAGGCCGTGGAATGCGCCTACAACCTTTAACGTCGCCTGTGTTACGGGCTCTTCAAAGTTTCCGCCTGCGGGAGAAACCGTACCGCCGATTGTAACGGAGGCAACCTCTCCGCTTTTAAGCTCTACCTTGCCTGCACGCTCATAAAAACCGGCAATGACCGATTCAAGGTATGCGGGAAACGCCTCGTCTCCGGGAATTTCCTCAAGTCTGCCGCTCATTTCACGCAAAGCCTGAGCCCAACGGGATGTTGAGTCTGCAAGCATAAGGACGTTAAGACCCATTTGTCTGTAATACTCAGCCAAAGTAATTGCAGTATACACCGACGCTTCGCGCGACGCAACCGGCATCGAAGACGTATTACATATAATAATTGTTCTTTCCATAAGAGAACGGCCTGTTCTGGGGTCCGTAAGCTCCGGAAATTCCTTAAGAATTTCAACAACCTCGCCTGCACGCTCACCGCAGGCGGCGACAATAACTATATCAACGTCGGCATTTTTTGCCTCCATATGCTGCAATACGGTTTTTCCCGCTCCGAAAGGTCCCGGAACGCAGAAGGTACCGCCCTTGGCAACCGGCAGGAACGTGTCGATACAACGAATTTTAGTAATAAGAGGCTCATCGGGTAAAAGTCTTTTTTCGTAGCACTTGATAGCTTTTTTTATCGGCCAGGAAAATACCATCGAAAGACTTTCCGTGTTTCCCTTTTCATCTTTGATAACGGCTATTGTATCATTAACGTTATAGGTGCCCTTTTCGGCAATCTTTTCAACCGTCCACTCAGTATCGTCAAGATAGAAAGGAACCATAATTCTATGCTTAAAAAGTCCCTCCGGAACAGTTCCGAGTGTTTCTGCGATTCTTACGGTGTCTCCGACCCTGACACAGGGTGTAAACTCCCAATTCTTATCGGGAATCGGGTCAAGATATACTCCCCTCTCAAGGAAAAAGCCACACTGCTCCGCAAGCTCCGGAAGCGGATTTTGAAGTCCGTCAAAAACCTTGGACAACAGTCCGGGTCCGAGCTTTACGCTCATTAGCTCGCCTGTAAATTCAGCTTTATCTCCGACCTTAATGCCCTCGGTCATTTCATAAATCTGCATACTGGCAACGCCGTTATTCACGCGGATGATTTCGCCCTTTAATCTTTTGTCTCCTACTAAAATAAACCCAACTTCGTTTTTTCTGATAGAGCCGTCTACCTTAACAAAAACAAGGTTGCCGTTTACACCGGTTACGGATCCGGTAATTACATTTTCCATTATCAATCTCCTATATAATAACAGATTTGTCAGTTAATACCCGAAATCTGTTCTTCGAGTCTTTTTACAAGTCTATTCAGTTCTTCTTTTCCGTTTTTCTGATTAAATACCGTTTTTCTTTCTAATAGCTTCAGCTTTAATGCGTAGCCGAAGAGAGCATAATCGTCATAGGCATGGGTGCCGATTAACGAATCAAGCTTATCAAACTGTATGGAAAGCAGCATTTTTTCGGCATTGAGCGGATTCTTATCCGCAACAGCCAACGCAATGATTTTTGACGTCTCTGCGTCCTTATCCAATGAATTATTAGAGGGGCGTTCGAGCTTTTTATTTCTTTGGTATGCAAGCTCACCCTTAAATCCGCGATAAAAATCAGACCACTGCTTAATGAGCGGCCCGAAGGTGGATTCCACCGTCAGATTTTTAAGTATTTCATATTTCGATTCCTCGACGTTACCGCTGCAGTAACGCAAAAATTCGTCGTACCTAATAGGCATTTCTCCGTCCGCCTTCAGCATAGGTAAACTCGACATTAAGTAAAAATATGACGCCATAAGCTCACCGTCAAATTTCGATGTCCGAGAGGAACGGAGCTAACATAGCGGAAATTTCCTCATCCGAACAGTCGAAGTATCCGGAGCCGTCCTTGGCGCGAAGCCGAAATCCTTTTTTAACAGAGGGAGAAATTTTAATCTCCATGCCTTTTTTAATTTCCGAGGCAAGCTCTCCCTTAAGCGCATCTGTAAGCTCTGCAACCTCAGCAGAGTAATCGGCAGGATTTTCCTCATTTATTGCGGCCTTTATCAAAGTTGCAAGCGTGAGTCCCGAAACGGATTTTGTAATGTCCGCTTCCAAGATTTTTTCGAATTTTTTCTTTACCGCATCCTCAAACAGCAATACTGCGTCCCTTTTAGCCTGCTGAATGCTGACAATCGCACTTTCACGCAAAACTTCAAGCTCGGCTTTTGTTTGCTGTACGGTTTTTTCCTGCTCCGCCTTTGCGTCTTCAATTATTTTTGCAGCCTTATTCTTCGCATCGGATATAATCTGCTCCGCCTCGGCGTTAGCTGCGTCAATACCGTCCTTTTTAATAGATGAAACCAAATCTTCAATCTTCAATTCCATAAGTAATGATATCCTTTCATAATTTCTTAACTGCATGTCTATAGTTGTTTTTACTCATAATTAAATCGGAGTGAATAAACACATAGAATAAAACAGACAAAAAATCAACCGTATTATCATTATTTAACATCTTTATTTTACGGTTATCTGCCGAAAGCATATATTAAACCCAAGATACTAAATAATACCTCTATTATTACACAAATATCTATAAAAATCAATACAATCAGACCATTTTTTTAAAAAATACAAATTTATAGTGCGAAAATCAGATGATTATATTTGAAAACGTAAAATACTATGCATATGATACGATAGGAGAATTTCATTCCTCGGGCAAGCGGATTTACCCAAAAAAGAATAAACAGCTTTGAAAGGAGCATTTCGGCTGTAATACAGACTGTATAGGCAAGTATTTCAATTCAGACTAATGTCGCTCGGTTACCGAAAAACCGAATTATCGGGTTTCCCCGGCAGTAAACCAAAAATAAATAAATGTTTTTATCTGTTTTTCATAGCGTATCTGGTCATATTATTTTTTTTATTTTTGGTGATTGCGTATAATCAGTTTACGAGTATACTATTCTACATAAGCTACAGAAAGGGCATAAAAAATGAATACAGGAACAAAAAAAATCGTTACCGCCGCTTTACTTACGGCACTTACCTGCGTCGCTACCATGATAATAAAGATTCCCTCTCCTTTAAAGGGTTATCTTAATATCGGAGACTGTATCGTATTGATTTCCGGCTGGCTGCTCTCGCCTCTTTACGGATTTCTCGCCGCAGGAGTCGGCTCTGCGTTAGCGGATGTTTTTTCGGGGTATCTAACGTACGCTCCGGCTACGTTTGTCATCAAGGGTCTGATGGCATTGGTTGCGTATTTTCTTTTCAAAGCCATCCGTTTTAAAATCGGCGATCTCGGCTCAAGAATTATAAGCGGAGTTGCCGCTGAAATCGTTATGATATCAGGTTACTTTATTTTTGAGAGCATATTGTACGGATTTGTTCCTTCGCTCGTTAATATCCCTGCGAACGGCGTTCAAGGAGCAGCAGGCATTGTCATAGGCGTTTTGATAATAGAAATATTGTCAAAAATCAGAGTAAAAATATAAAGGAAGCATACTATGTTAGATATGATTTATGAGCAGACAAGAGCAGCGATATCCGAGTTATGTGAAACGGCAAAGCTTACCCAAGGCAGTACGGTTGTTGTCGGCTGTTCCACAAGCGAGGTAGCCGGCTCGAAAATAGGTACCGATTCAAGACCCGAGGTTGCGAATCAGATATTTCGGGCGCTGTACGAATATACAAACAGCAAGGGGTTGTTTCTTTGCGTACAGTGCTGTGAGCATTTAAACCGAGCTATAGTAACGCAGAGAAAGGCGCTTTCGTTTGCGGAGCCTGTCAACGTAGTTCCTCAGCCTAAGGCGGGCGGTTCGTTGGCAGCATGTGCGTATAACGCTTTTGAGGACCCCATTGTTGTTGAGGAAATAAAAGCGGACGCCGGTCTTGATATAGGCTTTACGATGATCGGGATGCATTTGAAAAAAGTCGCAGTTCCCCTTAGACTGAACAATAATAAAATTGGCAAAGCTACTGTTCTTGCGGCTCGTACCCGTCCTAAATTTATCGGCGGCAGCAGAGCACAATATGATGAGAGCTTCTTATAATAAAAAACAGCATACCTACCTTTATGATAAAAAAGCCAAGACTGTGTGCAGTCCCGGCTTTTTTCTTTATTCATATTACCGATTATCTTTAATATCAACTAATAAATATCCCTATAATCACGGAACAAGCTCGGCGTATACGAGATAGCGCTGATAATTTTCCGGATAAGGATAGCATGTAGACAGGGTTAAAAGCTGCTTGCCTTCTTGAATCCGTATGCTTTGTATGTCGTCAGGATAAATGATTTTCGTATCGGTGACCTTATATACAAGCGTCTCCCAAAAGTTTGTTATTTTTATTTCATCCCCCGTTTTAAGCTCGGTAATTCTTTTAAACATATATATTCCCCTGTCCCGAGTATGAGCCGCAATTACGCAGTTTGTATTCTCGCCCGCTATCGGAAGTGAGGTATTTACAAGATAAGTCGCTCCCTTTGACATATTTTCAACGCTTGCGCCGTTAAATATCGGAAGCTCAACGTCAATCGACGGAATACTTATGTAACCGAGGATATCGCTTTTTAGCCCGTAATCCTCCGGGAAAAATACCGCTTTTTCGTAGGAGAGCTGGTCAACAAGCTTTTCCTGTCCGTTAAGGAAAAGCTTTTCATTATATTCAAGCATCGCCTGTCGAAGCTCTTTATAGGGCAATTCGCCCTCCGATTCGGGCGTAACATTAATTCCCTGCCGAATTTCTTCGCGCAGATTATTAAAGCTGTCGATTAAGTTGTTCTTTTGAATATTAAACTTAAGCTTCAGGACAATAGGGTAACAAAAAACACAAAGACCTGCAATCAGCATGATAATTGCTGAAAATCTAAGAATTTTTCTCATGCTTACGTTTACCTGCCAATTTCTTAATAAGGATTATCAAAAGCATTAATACAAACAGAATTGTTACAGACATTGCAATAATGTTAGCATAATACTCCCATGATTTGGATTCAACTTTTGCCGGCTCCTCAATTATTTCCGCTTGCGCTTCGTCTATTCGTTTGCCGTGAACAATCAAACGGTGAGTGTTGACGCCGTAGGGAGTACAGGTAATCAAGGACGCTATATCCTCGCCGTAGCGAATAACCAGCGATGAGCTGTCGTTGGGTTCGACTACCTCTATATTAAAAACCTGATAGGTTAATACCTCGTCAAGAACATAAATGCGAAAAATATTTCCCTCTTTCAGTAAATTCAAGTCGGTAAAAAGTCTTGCCGAGGGCAGTCCGCAGTGAGCCGATAAAACCACATGCGTAGACTCGCCGCCCAACGGCAGAGAGGATTTATTCAAATGCCCTACCCCTTTTTGCAGAACTGTCTCTTCGGTGCCGTGATATATGGGCAGATTGACATTAATCGCCGGTATTTCAAGTGTCGCCATAATATCGTCAAAGGAAAGCCTTTTATTATATTCCTCATCGTCAACGAAAACGGCGTTAGGGTCGAAGGGGTCGGTAATAACCACGGAATCATTATGTAAATTTTTATTATATTCTCTTACCGCTTGCTTTTCCTCTTCTATTAACTCGGGACTCATTTCGGAGAGCTTTTCGGTATACTCGATAATTGCTCTTGTGCTGTTTTTTTCGTATAAATAGTTTGAAACTGTCGGATACAGAAAAACTGCGATACCGCAAAGGAACAAAAGGACTATAATTATTAAAGATAACTTGTTTTTCATAATTTGTAAAAAGGGCGACTGTATTAAGCCGCCCTTACAGTTAAACAGTAAGAATTACTTTCTTGCTTTCTTTCTGGAAACAGCGAGTACAATTACTGCGCCTGCCATAAGTACAATACCTATTACGGTAAAGATAACGGTGCCGCTGCCACCGGTGGTAGGAAGCTGGAATCCGCTTTCGTTCGGAACTTCTACAGTAATGTAACCTTCAGCATCAACCTCGCTGTCGATAAACGAAATATCTATACTTGTAGTCATAAGGTTGTATCCGCTGGGTGCCTTTGTTTCTACAAGGTAGTAGGTATACTTTGTACCGTTAGCCTCGTACTTGTCAAATTTAGCAAGTCCGTTCTCATCTGTTGTAATACCTTGCTCGAGAAGGTAGCCTTGGATAGAGGAATTGGGTATAGTAACGGTTGGCAACGTATCAGTGTCAACAGGCGTTCTGTAAAGCGCAAATTCTGCGCCTTTAAGCTTAGTGGCAGGTTCGCCGTTTTTGAACTTGTCGATTTTAATACCGAACGTTGTTACATCTACAAAAGCTGTTTTGGAATTTGTTGAGGAGTCTGTAAACGGATAGAATGAATACGTATATGTTGCAGTGTTTTTCTCAATAGTTTTTACAGCAGAGGTAGCATTGTCGTTAAGAGCTGCCTTGTAAACAATAGTCAAGGTTTTACCGCTGTTTACATTCCAGAATGCTTCATACTTAGCATTGTCTACTGCAAGAGTGAAGGTGTTTGTGTCGGAAGTAAGGGTGTAATTTGCTTCGCTAACAGCAACACCGTCGATAGTTACGGTTATTGAATCCGTATCAAGCGTAAGACCATCTTCAAGGGTGTCGACAATGTTAAAGGCCTTGTTTTTAGCGCTTGCGGCGTATGTAGGAATTTCAACGGTAACGGTGTATTTTACCTTTTCATTCTTGGTAACGCTTGTCTTGTCTGCTGCCTTTGTGACATTAACTTCCTTATGCTTTGCGTTGAATTCAACATCGTCTATTACATATTTGTTATCTTCAACGGTAGGCTCAAGCTTCTGAAGCATGAGCTGATATACGGATGTAGAAGAATTAGGCTTAATGAAGTATTCACCGATTGCAAGATTGCTAAATACGGCTTCGCCGGAATTGTTAACGGTTTGTGTTGCAACGGAAGCGATAGATTTTTCTGCAATATAGCCGGGAAGGTTTGAAAGAAGAGCCTTGAGCTCAGCGGAATCAGTAGTTAAACCCGAAAAATTCTGAACAGTATATGCTATTGCGTTGTAGGAGGTTGTGCCATTAAAGTAATCGGCAAAATCGCTGTTCCAAGCATAGGTCAGCGTATTATCGGTATCATTGTACGTGATGTCGACCACCTTGTATGCGGCAAGAACGTCATTCTCAACTGCACTTTTAACCGTGATAGACGCAGTCGAATCGGTTGCTAAGGTACGAGCCGCTGCTGCGTTCACCGTAAACATCGCGAGAACGAGCACGACTGAGAGACATAATCCTAAAAATCTTGACTTTTTCATGTTTTTTCTCCTTTGTTTTTATATATTTTTTTTAGGAATAACATAGTAATAAGGACAGCCGACGCACAAAGCATCAGCGTCAAGCCGATAATCGATAAATTGCCGCCGACGAAGCCGCTTCCCGTAATAGGAATATTCATCGTTCGGTAATTAGCCAATTCAAATTCGGCTTTTTTATCGACTACCTTTTTAGATAATCCGTTAACCGTAAAATTATCGCTGTTTATGTCGATAATAATCAGGAAAGGACCGGAGGGGAGCTGATATTCCGTCAGCGTATCGGTCTCCACCAAATAATACTCAACGCCCGGTATCAGGAGTTTTTCAAAGCTGACAACAGCCTTTGACGAATCCTCGGTCAGCTCGGTGGTCGCGCGTCCTATTTCGCTCACGGTAACATCGTTTCCCTTGTATCTTATCGTAGTATCGCCGGCGGAATTCTTTCGGTAAAGGGCAAATTCCACGCCCGGTATGGGAATTTTATTTTCCGAGGTGGAATTATCGCCGTCGATTTTGCTGACGGTCAAGGTATAGTATTCATCAAAATATGCGTAATAGGTTGCGTCCTCTTTAACCTTATACGACAGTCTGTTTTTGTTTCCCGGAGTCATTGAAGGGTCAACGGGATTTCCGTCGGAGTCATACCAGCCGATGAACACATAGCCTGCCGCAGGAGTAGCGTTGCAGGAAATCGGCGTTCCGATTTCATCTTTAAATGAATATATATCCAGGTTGCCGACCGTGTTGCTTGCATTTACCCACTTGTCCCCGCTCTTTACCTTTCTTTCATAGGTTTGAGTTACTATGTTGCTGAAGCGGGCAAAATATGTGTTATCACTTACGGTATTGTACTTTATGGTTCTTCCGTCGTCAAATAACATGGAATCCGGAACTTTCTTACCGGCGGAGTCATACCAACCGACAAATCGGTAATCTCCCGTCGGGGTAGCCGTAGAGCTTACCTCCGTTCCTATAATATCGGTATGAGTATACAAGTCCAAGGTTCCGACGTTATCGTCAAATACGGCTTCCCATCCGGAGGGTATCTCCCTTTGGCGTATAAACGTTTGGGTCGTGTGTCTGCCGAACCTGGCGTAATAGCTCTTTACGCTTTCCTTTGCTTCCGTATAGGAATATTCGTTATTGTCGGTAAGCTTGTTTCCTTCTTCGTCAAACCAGCCCAAGAAGCCGTAGCCCTCTTTCGGGGTTGCGACTACCGTAACCGACTCGTTTGTAGTTGCAAAATAACTCTTTCCGCCTTCGGGGGTATACTCGGCGTTATAATTCGGGTCGGATTCGTCAATTCCCAAAATTTTCACCGTTCCGAATTCATCGGAATTTACAATATTTACACCGTCGTCCGTTTGCGGAATAAAGCTCTGTCTCCACAGCCATTGAGCTATGAGCGTAAGACCGTTGTTAAAGTTAGCATACTGCAAAGGAGGTTCGGGGTCGGTATTATAGGATACTCCGGTAACGTTGTCGTTTTCATCGTAATGTATTTGTTCCTCAAGTGTAGTAATATTACCGTTATATATTTTAAAATACTGCGAAAATTTATCTTCACCTGAGCTTTTAACCTCATAATCACACGCTATGGTATGAATATCGGGGAGAATCATGGAACCGAGCAGATTGTCATTAACAATATTGCTGCCTTCGGGAATTTCATCACTTGAAACTACATCGCCCGTGAGCAACCAACCTACGAATTTCCAGCCGTCGTTTTGACCTTCCGCCGCCTTTGAAGTGTACGGGGGAACAAAATAGAACTCTCCCGAATCTGTTACCTTGGGTTTAAAGTTGTAGACATTTTCGCTGTCCTCGATATCGTTTATGCCGGGAACCGTATCGACGATATACGGTTTTCCGCCGTTAGGCTCATATGTAATCGTCGGATTCTTGATGAAAACAAAATGTACATTCATAGCAGAGGATATGCTACCGAGGTCATAAGAATACAAGATATTGCCGTTTTCATCGGTAGATTTGACCCATTTGCCTGCTTTTTCTTCTTCGGTTAAGCTACCGTTGTCAATAATTTCGTTGCCGGACAGAGAAAGGAACGTAGAAACGGGATTTCCGTTTTCATCCTGCTTTGTCAAATAAACTCCGATAAAACGGCATCCTTCATCAACGCCTGTCTTCGGAAGAGAAGCGTTAATCGTAATCTTATTTCCGTCCTCAACAAAAATCTTAACATTGTTATCTTTGTCTACGGCGTGTTCGTACTGAACATTGTCTTCGTCAGTCTGAACAATACCCGTTCCGTGATTTGTGGAGCTGCCTGAAAAAGTATGGTAAATGCTGAAGTTTATATTGTCAATAAAATTACCGTACGTTTTTTGTTTTGTTACGTCCTGTATAGCGGGTTTATACACACCCACTGATACAAAGCCGAACAGAGTGTCTGTTTGTCCCGATGGCACGGAATAGTAATAATATTTGGAAAGGTCAATATCGGTTCCCGAATTTCCGTTACCGGATTCTTCAGTGCTGTTGGAGCCGAAGTGAGACCACGGGTTTGTACCTGTTGAAACGCTCTGCGACGAAAGAATCCAAATGTCCCATCTCTCGGTGTGTACGCTTGTTTTAGTCATACTGAACGGCTTATTATCGTCGTTGTTGTCAAACGTTCCGCTTGAGGCAAACTTTTTACTGTAAAGAACGATTTTTTCTCCCAGACCGGCGGTGGTTTTTACGGAGGTTTTTCCGTTTGCAATCAGCCAGTCGACCATTTGCATTAGCTGGTCGCGCCCGTCCTTATTAGGTTTGGAGGGGTTTACCGGCTGTGACGGACCTATGATAAGAGCCATGGTATCCGCACCGTTTCGCGCTCCGTGGTCTAAGCCCCATTCATATACGCTGGACGGGGCGGTTTTTAGATTTTGATACAAAGAGCTTTCTTCATCGGCGTTAAGCTCAGCCGCATATAAGCCGTCTGTCGGTTCAAGAACTACGCCTTTGATGTATATTCCCGTGTTTTTCCGAAACAATTCGATTTTACCCTGGAAGGCTGTTGTGTTCCACGAAGGCACCTTAGACTGGTCAGGCTGTTGATATCCGGAGTCCCACGTCTGTCCTTCCTCAAAGCTTCCGTTTTGCAAATTGTTGGTTTTGATTGCGGAAGATGAGTTCGATTCGCCCTCAGCATACAAAACAATCGAATAAAATACATTAAATAAAAAAAGTATCGTAAAAAACAAGGTTAAAAGCTTATTAATACACGATTTGAGATATACGCTTTTTCTTTTCGTGGTCTCACCTCCAGTCGGCAAACATTCTTCTAATCGCATAGATATAATTACAATGGTTCTACATTAAAATGCGATTGCCTCGGATTCGTGTTATCAATACTCAAAAAGAGAATTTTGTCGAATTACCATACATTATAATAATATTACATATGCATAAGTTTGTCAATAAATTAACGTGTTATTTTACAAAATTTAAACAAAAAAAAAAAAAAAAACTTGTATTTTCTTAATTATTTATATATATTGCGATATATTCGGATTTTGTCGTGTCTGTGCGTTTTATTTCTTATGAAAAAACCGCACGCATTAAAAGAGAAAAAACGCATGAAAAAGTCTTTTTTGACAAATCGGTTATGCCGTATTTACATTTATTTTTACATCTGATATAATAGTCGGGAAGCAAGTTATAATTATCGGTATTTTAATTAAGTGACGAGGTTAAAAAGAGCAAATGGAAAGAAATATAAGCGGTAAAACCGCAGTAATCACGGGAGCAGGCAGCGGAATAGGAAAAGCAATTGCAAAAAAGCTGTCGCTGCTCGGCGCCGAAATAATGCTTTTGGGAGGCAGAACAAGGACAAAGCTTGAAAACACCAAAGATGAAATTATTCAAAGCGGCGGCAGATGCGAATACTTTTGCGGCGATTTAACCGATCCTATAACGAGAGATCGGGGAATTGCTTGTACGGTCGAGAAATTCGGCAAAATTGATATTTTGATAAATAACGCCGGCAGTGCAATGAACCAAGACTTCGAAGCGGTCAGCGAAGCTCAATTCGACGAAATTATGAATCTTGACTTCAAGGCTCCTTTTTTTCTAACCCAGAGGATTCTGCCATTTCTCCGAAAGTCCGATTATGCTATGATTATTAATATAGCGTCGGTAGTCGCACACCTCGGTTATCCCAATCAAAGCGTGTATTCGGCGGCAAAGCATGCCCTAGTAGGCTTTAGCAAATCTCTGGCACGCGAGGTATACAGAGATAACATTCGCATCCATGTGATAAGTCCGGGCGGTGTTTACACGGATATGGTTAAGCTAACGCGGCCGGATTTATCGGGTGAGAGTATGATTCTGCCAGAGGATATTGCAGATACGGTTGCATTTTTAGTGCAAAACAGAGGCAATGCGGTGATTGACGAAATAATCCTGCACAGAGTAGGAAAAGAGCCGTTTTCAGTATAAAAGTCAGGATTGATTAACCGTCAATCCTGACTTTTTTATAATGTAACAAGGTCATCATCAGTCAAATTGTCAAAGTCTAATTTCAGACCCAAAGACTGAATGAATTTTCTTTGTTTTTCGTTGAACATAATCAATCCCCTTTGACAATAATAAATAAAAGGGACGTTAAAAAAGCCGGCATCTTCAGTTTTCCGAAAATGCCGACTTTTTTATCTTGGGTAGTTTGAACTTAATGACACGAATAAAATGTGCCTGAAAAGTCAAGATTTTCTGCTATTCGAATCAATTTTAACAAAGAGAACCGTCACAAGTGTCCCATGGGTATGATGTAATAAAAAAATTATCTGTTAAAATCAAAATCAATATGCTTCACAAACTCTTTTGCTTGAAGCATTGCTCCCATTCTGTTAGGATGTACTCTATCCCATGCTAATTTGGAAGAATGTTGGATCTTACAGAAATCTTCAAATGCTTTTTGAAAATCCACAAAATATAGTGAATACTTCTTGGCAAGTTTTTTGCATATTTCCACATATTCGTCCATGCGCTTACGCATATAATCCTCTTTATTCGCTTCAATATAGTATGGCGAAATAATAAAAATTCCCTTTACCTTATCTTTAATTTTTAATATCATCTCTTCCATATTTGATTCATATTCTTGAGGCATCACTGCAGCCTCAGAAATTGCCGGGACATCAAATTGACGCCATACGTCATTGATACCGATACATATAGATACCCAGTCGGGCTTTAAATCAACAACATCTCTGTCGAATCTCGCCGCAAGGTCGCGACTTGTATTGCCGCTAATTCCACTATTTGTTATGCGAATATTAAGTTCGGGATACCAAGCGGTCAGTAGATTTTCAATCTCTCTAACATATCCATTTCCGAGGCTGTCAAAAAGCCCCTCGCCAACAGGATTTGCACTTCCCATATCCGTTACCGAATCGCCTGCAAATACAATTCTATCTCCATTTTCAAGCAACATTACCTATTAACTCCTTTATATAAAAAACTCATTGTAAAAAAATTGACAAATCTACCTCAGAACTTGTAGATTTATGTCATTCGTGTCCAAAAAAGAACTGTTGAGAAACCCTTAATTTTATCGAGTTTAACTCAAATTTTCTTTACGAATAAAGACTGAAGGCTGATAGTATTTATTCCTCTATAGCCGCCTTTTTTCTGTTTGCGGCCGTTATGCGGGAGTAATCGTCAAACTTCTTTTCTCGGCTATAGGTATAAAGTCCGTTTACCTCCTGCTCAATATCGTAAAGCTGGGTATAGCAGAAGCCCATAATGTTAGGTGCTTCAAGCAGAGCCGAAACGAGTCCCTCATAGCGTGCAAAGAACTCCTCCTCGGTCTCGGGAGCGTTGCCGTAGCCCCATGAATTTTCTGCCGCACTTTTCCGCTCATTTTCGGGAATCCATTTTATTCCTCCTAATTCGCTCATAAAGAAGGGAAGATCGGGTATATAGATTTGATCGTTTTTATACAACAGATTAAAGCTATCTGCCTTGCCGTTATAGCCGGCGTATGATTTGCGGAAGTATTCGGGATTCTGGTCATAATCGTGCTGGTCATATACATCGGTTATTACAT
>JAQXHN010000043.1 GCA_029007295.1 Clostridia bacterium
GCACAAGGATACGATAGAAGGCAATAGCTATACTCCTCAGGAAATTTCCGCTATGATTTAGCAAAAGCTTAAGGCAGACTCAGAAGCATACCTGGGAACCAGCGTAACTCAGGCGGTTATCACCGTTCCCGCATATTTCTCCGACGCACAGCGTCAGGCTACAAAGGACGCAGGTAAGATTGCGGGCCTTTAGGTAATGAGAATCATTAACGAGCCTACAGCTGCGGCTCTTGCATACGGACTGGATAAGGAAATTGACCAGAAGATTATGATTTTCGACCTCGGCGGCGGTACTTTCGACGTATCACTGCTTGAGATTTCCGACGGAGTATTCGAGGTTCTTGCAACGGCAGGTAACAACCGTCTCGGCGGCGACGACTTTGATAAGAGAATAATTGACTGGATTGCAGATGAATTTATGCGCGAAAATTCCGGCATCGATCTTCGCAAGGATAAGATGGCTTTGCAGAGATTGAAGGAAGCGGCCGAAAAAGCAAAAATCGAGCTTTCCGGCATGACCTCGTCCAACATCAATCTCCCCTTTATTACGGCGGATGCGACAGGTCCTAAGCATTTTGACGCAACACTCACAAGAGCAAAATTCAATGAGCTTACCGCAGATCTTGTTGAAGCTACAATGCAGCCTACAAAGAGGGTTCTCTCTGATGCAGGCCTTACGCCGAGTCAGGTTGATAAGGTGCTTCTGGTAGGCGGTTCTTCAAGAATTCCCGCAGTTCAGGACGCAGTAAAGCAGTTTATCGGCAAGGAACCCTTCAAGGGAATTAACCCTGACGAGTGCGTTGCCATAGGAGCCGCTGTTCAGGCGGGTGTTCTCGGCGGCGAGGTTAAGGATTTGCTGCTGCTCGATGTAACTCCTTTGTCGCTCGGTATTGAAACGCTCGGCGGTGTATTTAACAAAATCATCGACAGAAATACGACGATTCCGGTAAAGAAGAGCCAGGTATATTCGACTGCCGCAGACGGTCAGACATCCGTAGAAATTCACGTTTTACAGGGTGAAAGAGATATGGCGGCGGGTAACACCACTTTAGGCAGATTTAATCTTGACGGTATCCCCGCAGCGCCCAGAGGCGTTCCGCAGATAGAGGTTACCTTCGACATAGACGCAAACGGTATAGTTAATGTAACAGCTCAGGATAAGGGAACCGGCAGAGAACAGCACATCACGATCACTTCCTCCACGAATATGAGCAAGGAGGATATCGACCGCGCAGTTAAGGACGCCGAAAAATTTGCGGAAGAGGATAAGAAAATGAAGGAGGCGGTTGACGCAAAGAACCATGCCGAAAACCTCATTTTCCAGAGCGAAAAGACGCTTTCCGACCTGGGCGATAAGATTACCGACGACGATAAGGCTCCCGTTCGTGAAGCAATCGACAAATTAAAGAATACCGTTTCGACCGGCAATACAGACGCAATCAAGGCTGATACGGAGGCATTGGAGCAGGCATTCTATAAGATTTCCGAGAAGCTTTACGGTCAGCAGGGCGCTCAGGGTCAGGATCCTTCCGGCTTTAACGGTCAGGGAGCAAATCAGGGCGGAGATCAGACCTATTATAACGCTGATTTTGAAGACAAGACAGACGAGAACAAATGATTTTGTAATGAATAATTCAGCAGGGGCGGAGAACCGCCCCTGTGAATTGGTTATACAGCGACTTTAAATTGAAGTCAGGCTATGAATGAGAGGAAGCAATAAATGGCAGACCAGAAAAGGGACTACTATGAAGTATTGGGCATAGATAAAAATGCTGACGATACTGCATTGAAAAAGGCATACCGAGTCCTTGCCAAAAAATATCATCCGGATATGAATCCGGGAGACAAAGAGGCAGAAGCTAAGTTTAAGGAGGTAAACGAAGCTTATGCCGTGCTTTCCGATCCCGACAAGAGAGCAAAATATGACAGATACGGTCATGCGGGCGTTGACGGAAATGCCGGCGCAGGAGGCTTTGACTTCTCCGGCGGAGGCTTCGGCGATATTTTCGGCGACATTTTCGGCGGTATGTTCGGAGGCGGCGGTAACAGAAGGAACGCTCCTATGGAGGGCGACGATGTTTTGGCAAGAGTCAGCGTTTCCTTTGAGGAGGCGGCGTTCGGCTGTAAAAAGGATATTTCCTTTAACCGTATTGAAAAATGCTCCGAGTGTCAGGGCTCCGGGGCGGAAAAGGGCACAAAGGCGGAAACCTGTTCGGCATGTCACGGCACGGGTCAGGTAAGGGTTACACAGAAAACTATGCTCGGTATGATGCAGACCCAAAAGACCTGCGACGCATGCCGGGGAACCGGTAAAATAATAAAAAATCCGTGCAAAAATTGCAGGGGAACAGGCTATGTAAGGGTAAAAAAGACCTTGAGCGTTACCATACCCGAGGGAATTTCAAACGGAATGAGAATTTCGGTCAGAGCCCAGGGCGACGCCGGCAGGAACGGCGGCGGCGCAGGAGACCTTGTAATTCAGGTTGCGGTAAGAGAGCATAAAATTTTTACAAGAGACGGTGACAATCTTCTTTGTGAAATTCCGATTTCCTTTCCAGAGGCGGCGCTCGGCGCAGAAATATCCGTACCTACGCTTGAGGATAACGTTAAATACACCATTCCGGAGGGAACTCAGACCGGAACAAAATTCCGTCTGAAGGGCAAGGGTGTCTCCAATGTAAATAATCCGAAATACAAGGGTGATTTGATATTCACCGTGTTGGTTGAAGTACCTAAAAACCTCTCCGATAAGGAAAAGAAGCTTCTTCGTGATTTTGCCGAGGTATGCGGTGAAAACAGATACTTAAAGAAAAAGAGCTTTTTTGAAAGAAAGAAGAAATAAGAGTTAGTTGAAAACCGCTTGTTTTCATATAGAAAGGCAATAAAATGAATTGGACACAGATAAAGGTTACCTGCGATTCCGAGAAATTAGATGAGATATGCGCTATTGTCGGAATGATAGATTCCCGGCTTCAAATTGAGGATTTCAGTCATATGGATACGGATCTCGATACGGTATACGGCACGCTCATTGATGAAGAATTGCTGAATGCAGACAGGACTCATTCCTCCGTCAGCATCTATCTTGAAGGCGGAAAGAATCCAAATGATGCAAGGGGCTTTATTGAAGACAGAATTCGTGATTTGGGGCTTGACGCAACAATAGAGATTATTGGCGTCGGCGACGAGGATTGGGAAAACGCCTGGAAGAAATATTACAAGCCCTTTGTAATCGGTAAGCATATAGCAATAGTACCCGCATGGGAAAAATACGACGCAAAGCCCGAGGATACAGTAATCACAATGGATCCCGGCCTTGCCTTCGGCGCCGGAACCCATGAAACAACACGCCTTTGCGCCTCTCTTATCGAGGACAATATTAAGCCCGGTATGAAGGTGCTTGACGTAGGGACGGGAAGCGGCATTCTCGCAATCTGTGCGTCCAAGCTCGGCGCCTTAAGCGTCGACGCTACCGATATTGACCCCATTGCCGTAAGAGTCGCAAATGAAAATGCGAAAGCAAACGGAACCGAAAATATAAATTGCTTCGTGTCGGATTTACTCTCTCAGGTTGAGGGTAAGTATGATATGGTCAGCGCCAATATAGTAGCGGATATTATTATCCGTATGGCTCCGGATTTGGGCAGAGTTACAAGATACGGCTCGATAATAGTATGCTCCGGTATTATTGATGAATATGCAGAGGACGTTATCAACGCTATGGACGAAAACGGCTTCGGAGTATCGGATGTCCGTTCGGACGGCGGCTGGAAGGGTATTATGTTTACTAAGGTTACGGAACCTTAAAAAGCAACGCCCGGCGAATTGCCTTAAAAGGGTAATGCGCCGTATTAAAAAATTATCTTTACAAATTAAAAACTATGTGATATACTGTAGTTGCATAGTGCAAAATATATATTACAGGAGGATAATAAAATGTCTAACAAAAATGAGAACTCAAGCGATGTAATCGTGAAATTGGTTGTTTTTATCGGTGCTATTGCGGCTATTGCCGTTGCAGCAATGGTTTTTGTAAAGAAATTCAATAAGAAAACCGCATGCGAGTGCGACGACGGTTTCAGTTTTGACGATGAAGATTTCTGTGATGATTACGATTGTTGCTGCGATTGCGACGATTGTTCGGATGAATGTGAATGCGAAGAGCAAACCGAAGAATAAAATTATTGAGCAACGAGAGCGAAACGGCTATCCGTTTCGCTTTTTTGCATAACATGCGATTATTATGGAAGAAATAAAGAAAAAAGGTAAATTTATTGTATTTGAAGGTATCGACGGAAGCGGTAAATCTACTCAGGCAGACCGCCTTGTCAGATATTTAAAATCAAAAAACATAAAAGCCGTTGTTACAAACGAGCCTCAGAGCGACAGACCTGTGGGTATGCTCATAAGGCAGGCACTGAAAAAACAGATTTCCTTTGACGAAAAGACTATAGCCCTTTTGTTCGCCGCCGACAGACTTGATCATATTCAAAGAATCAGTGAAAAGCTGGACGAGGGCTTCTGGGTTGTCTGCGACAGATATTATTTTTCCTCCTTTGCTTACAACGATACCGCTCTTAACAAGGAATGGATTATTTCCGTTAATTCCGAAGCAATGAACGCTTTGAAAGCCGACATGACGATATTTCTCGATATTCCGTGCGATATATCCCTGTCAAGAGTGTCAAAGCGGGGAGAGAGAGAAATATTTGAAAATACCGAAAGACAGAATAGAGTCAGAAACAATTATCTTGAGCTGTTTAAACGTTTCAAAGACGATGAAAATATTGTTGTAATAGACGGAAACGCAAAACAGAATATTATAGAAAAAAAGATAGCCGATAAGATCGACGAACTCATTTAAAAACAAATAATCCCCTTAAGGCAGGGCTTGAAAAAAGCTTCAAAACCGTGCCGAGGGGATTATTTTTATGAAAAAAGCCGTCTTTGAAAAATATAAGAGGTAAAAAAACACCTGTATAATTTCCGCCGAAAGGGCTATTATTTATGGAATAATTTTTTAGATGTGTAGACAGGCTCGCATGTGAGATTGATACCGAGCTTGCGGAAAATATCATCGTCGATTTGAGCAAGAATAACAGTGGAATGCGCTTCACATCCGCTGAGCAATTCGAGATTTTTGTATGCAAGCGCCGCTTCTTCGTTTTCGGTTGCGGAAATCGCAAGAGCAATCAGCGTCTCGTCGGAATGAAGTCTGGGGTTGTGATTGCCGAGAGTTGTTATCTTCAGCGTTTGAATAGGCTCTATGGTTTTCGGGTCAATCAGCTTAACAGGCTTCGGCAAATTGCTGATAGCTTTAATCGCATTAAGCAATGCCGCACTCGCCGCACCGAGCAGCGGAGAGGTCTTTCCTGTAATGATTCTGCCGTCAGGTAATTCTATTGCAACAGCCGGTTGAGAATCCGTTTCCTGTGAACGTGAAATAGCCGCCTTGACAACAGGGCGGTCATCAACCGAAATTTCAGCCTGACGCATAAGCCTTTCAAGCTTCTGAACTGCATTTTCGGAGATGTCCCCCTTTTTTCTGGAACACAGCGTTTTGAAATAACGGCGTACTATTTCATCCTTGGAGGCTCTGCACACCGCATCGTTGTCCGTGATACAGTAGCCTGCCATATTTACCCCCATATCCGTTGGAGATTTGTATGGGCTTTTTCCGGATATTCTTTCAAATATTGCGTTAAGAACAGGAAAAATTTCAACGTCCCTGTTGTAATTTACCGTTGTTATGCCGTATGCGTCAAGATGGTATGGGTCGATCATATTAACGTCGTCAAGATCTGCCGTTGCGGCTTCATACGCAAGATTAACCGGATGCTTCAAGGGTAAATTCCAGATTGGAAATGTTTCAAATTTCGCATAGCCTGCGTTAACGCCTCTTTTATGCTCATGATAAAGCTGTGAAAGACATGTAGCCATCTTACCGCTTCCCGGACCCGGTGCGGTTACGACAACCAGAGGTCTTGATGTCTCGATATATTCATTTTTGCCGAGTCCCTCGTCGCTCACAATGTGCGGAACGTTGTATGGATATCCTTCGATGGGATAATGGATGAAAACCTTGACGCCGAAGCCACGGAGTTTTTTCATGAAGGTCTGCACGGCGGTTTGTCCCTTGTATTGAGTAATGCAAACGCTGCCTACATACAAACCGATGCCTCTGAACGCGTCGATAAGACGGAGAACGTCGACATCATAGGTGATACCGATATCTCCCCTGATTTTGTTGTTTTCAATGTGCTCGGAATTGATAACAATAACTATTTCCGCCTGCTCTTTAATCTGGCAGAGCATCCTTAATTTACTGTCGGGAAGAAATCCCGGCAAAACTCTCGACGCATGGTAATCGTCAAATAGCTTACCTCCGAATTCAAGGTAGAGCTTACCTCCGAAATCGGAAATACGCTTGCCTATCTGCTCCGACTGCATTTTTATGTAGGCATCATTATCAAAGCCGATCTTTCTCATTTTTAAATCCCCAAAATATTTATAAAAATTCCCTATAATTTTATCACACTCGTCAAAGCGTGTCAATAAATTACAAAAAAATAAATTAAAGAATTGAAAAATACGACAGTATGTGATAAAATACCGGTATATATAATCGGAGAGAAATTATGGATAATAAATATGAATTTGTAGCGACATGCCTTTTCGGTCTTGAAAGACTTCTGGGCGAGGAAATAGACGCACTCGGATATGAAAGAGTGGAAACCATAGACGGCAGAGTAACGTTCAAGGGACCTATCGAGGCGGCTGCAAGAGCCAATATTTGGCTTCGCTGCGCCGAGAGGGTGCTTTTGAAAATCGGTTCGTTTAAGGCATATACCTTTGACGATTTGTTTGAGGGCACAAGATCTCTTTGCTGGGAGGAATGGATATTATGCGACGACGCCTTCCCGGTCAAGGGTCATTCCGTAAGAAGCAAGCTCTTTTCGGTTTCCGACTGTCAGAGCATTGTTAAAAAGGCTATAGTCACAAGGCTTTCCGGCGAATACGGGATCGAGCGTTTTGAAGAGAGTGCGTCGAGACTGCAGATAGAGTTTTTTATTCTGAACGATACTGTGACGATGATGCTCGATACAACGGGTGTGGGTCTTCATAAAAGGGGCTACAGGACCGAAAGTGTGCTTGCGCCGATAAGCGAAACCCTGGCGGCGGCTCTTGTGAAGCTATCCAGACCGAGAGAAGGGGTGCTTACATGGGACCCGTTTTGCGGTTCGGGAACAATCGCAATAGAGGCGGCAATGATAATGAGAAATAAAGCGCCGGGCTTAAATCGATGCTTTGCGTCCGAGGATTACGATTCGTTTCCGAGAGATATATGGACAAGAGCGAGAGAGGAAGCGAGGGATTCGGAAAAGGATACCCGATTTGAGGCATATGCCAGCGATTTGTCTCCTGCCGCCGTAGAAATTACCGAGGCAAATATAAAAAGAGCCGGCGTTGAGACAAATGTCAAAGCGTTTGTTCAGGATGCATTAAAAATAGAGAAAGGCGGAAGAAGAGGTACTATTGTCTGCAATCCGCCGTACGGCGAGCGGCTTTCCGATAGAAGAGAGTGCGAAGAGCTATACCGTAAAATGGGCAGGCATTTTGCCTCCCTTGAGCCGTGGCAAATATATATAATCACATCGCACAGGGACTTTGCAAGGCTGTACGGAAGACGCCCCGATAAGGTGAGAAAGCTATACAACGGTATGCTTGAGTGTGGGTTTTACCAGTTTTTTAAGAACAGGAGCAAGGGGTAAAGTGAAGTTTTGGTGAAAGCCCTTTACAAACAGCAGATAATAGGTTATAATTATACAAAAAACCGAAAAGGAAGCAGCTATGGATAAAAATAATTTTAACGGTGATGAAAGCATTCGTAACGAGGACGAGCTTACCGAAAATGAAATCGAAGAAGCAGTAGAAACAACGCTATTAACGGGAGAAGCCCCCGATAATTCTTTTGAATCTGCCGATAATGCCGAAGACGACGGCTCCAAGGAAGCCGAAGAGGACGAAGAAGCCGAAGAGGACGAAGAGGGCGAAGAGGACGAAGAGGACGAAGCAAAGCCCATCCCCGCAAAGGGAACAAACAGCGGCAAGCTTTTGGCGGTGATAATTGTTCTAGCCTTGGTAGCGGCAGTAGCGATAGCGGCAACCATTTTGCTTACGCCTCAGAAGGAGGACTCCGACAAAGATATAAAAACAGAAAATAAGACAGACTCCGACACAGCCGAATATGCGAATTTCGATTACAGCGCCGGCATTGACGAAAACGGCTTTTGGGAAGGTATAGACGCTAGCGATTATATTACGCTTTGCGACTATGATCCGATTATGATTCCCGTAAAAGACGCAACCGTTTCCGACGATGACGTTAATACACAAATCGAATCGTTCCGCTCGCAGTATACCGAAACGAAAAAGATCACGGACCGCGCCGTTAAAGACGGGGATACGCTCAATATTGATTATGTCGGCACAATCGACAATGTTGAATTTGAAGGCGGAAACACAAACGGTAAGGGCACGGATGTAACTATCGGCAAAACAACCTATATCGACGACTTTTTGGAACAGCTGATAGGGCATACACCCGGCGAAACCTTCGATGTCAACGTGACCTTCCCGGAGGATTACGAGGAAGTCAAAGAAGGTCAAACCAGTAAGCTGAACGGCAAGGACGCTGTGTTCAGCGTCACGGTAAACTATATTTCCGAGAGCTATCTGCCCGAATTTAACGATGATTTTGTAGCCAAGAATCTTACCGCCGATTACGGTTGGGCTACCGCTGACGAAGCGAAAGAGGGTATTAAAAAGACTCTTACGGAGAATGCGTATTACAATTATATTAACAGCTATCTTTTGGAAAACTGCACGATTTCCGACTATCCGGAATCAATGTACGATTATCAGAAGAACGCTCTTCTTGCATACTACTCACAGTATGCTTCAAGCTACAACTACACACTGGAGGATATGCTTACCGCCATGGGCTATGATAATATAAACGCCTTTGTGGAAGCAAACGATGACGCAATTAAGTCGAATATAAAACGAGACCTTATTACTCAAGCTATAGCTAAGGAGCAGGGTATTAAGGTAGACGATGATTACATTGAGCAATTCTTTAAGGAAGAATACGGTCTGGACGATTATTCACAGTTCGAGAATACCTACGGTCATAATTATATAGTTTATGCGACAATCGGCGAAACGGTATACAAGAGCCTTATCCAAAACGCCGAAATTGATTACAGTGCACCGGCAGATACGACCGAAACAACCGAAGCAACAGAAGCAACAGATACAACCGATACGAGTGCAAATAACTGACAAATGAGAAAATTAATTATATCTTTTTTGTGCGTATTGCTTGCGTTTGCGAGCGTTTCCTGCGCCTCGAAAAAAACCGAAGAGGAAAATGCGCCGGCAGACACCGCCGAAAAAGTCTCGGAAGCGAATACCGAAGACAAGCAGTCCGAGGAGCTTAGTATTGACAGCTTCGATTACAGCGAGCCGTTTGACGAAAAGGGCTGCTGGAAAGGGATTAATGCGCTTGAGTACGTAACGCTTTGCGATTATGAAAATATCGATATTCCGACGGACGAAGAATTAAAGGCGGAGGATACCAACAAATACTCCTATATAGTCGACTACCTTTCCAAGAGGTGCAATGTCAGCTCATATCCCGATTTGATGTTTGATTATCAGGCAAAGGCCCTTTGCGTTTCAATTGAAAATATTGCATCAAGCAGCAATATTTCATATCATGAAATGCTGAACAATATCGGATATAAGGATTCGGACGAATTGATTGAGGCTTCGAGGGAAGAAATTAACGAGCAAATAAAGAAGGATTTGATTATTCAGGCAATCGCCGAGGAGCAGTCGATTACAATGAATGAGGATTTACTTGCCGAATACTTCAAAAATTCCTACGACATTGAGGATTATTCCTCTTACGTTGAAAGATACGGAATAGGATACCTAATGTATTCCGCATTAAGTGAGATTGTTCTTAAGACCGTTGCCGGAGAAGCTGTTTTCGAATAGCTTTTATCCTTAACAAGAAATAAAGATGAAGTAAAGAGCCTGAAAAACGCAGGCTCTTTATTAATTGTCGGTCTTGATTTTATTTTTCTGTTTTTTAAAAAAGTTTATTTAAAAATTGCTTGACATTTTTAAAAAAAGGGAATACAATTACTCCCGTATTAATTGTTTATACATTCAGAAAAGAGTGAATATTAAAATGACAAAACGACAATTCCGAAAACGTTTGATTGTTTTTGCGTTATTGCTCGCAATAGTGCTTGTCGGAATAATATTTACGGCGTCCGATTCTTCCGAAAAGGAATCGATTAAGGAGGTTATGAAGGACGCCGTCTTACACGAAACGGAAAAGGTTAGCCTGTTCGGCATCATTTTTGTTAATCCGGGGCTGATTTCTGCATTTACGGTAACGGGCATTATTCTGATTTTTGCGCTTGCGGTAAGAATTTTTGCGGTTCCGAAATTTAAAAGAATACCCGGCAAATTGCAATCCCTGCTTGAGATGTCGGTCGGTATGTTCGACGGTATGGCCAGGGAAAAAAGCCCCCACCGGTATAGATTTCTGTCGGCATACATCTTCACTGCGGGCGTATATATTTTCATCGGTACGGTGTTTGAATTATTCGGCTTTCAGGCGATTACCGCATCAGGCAATGCTATTTCCATGCCCGCCCCGCTTGCCGATATAAACGGCGCAATATCGCTCGGCGTGCTTTCGTATTCGGTAATATTGATCGGCGGACTGATTTGTGCGGGACCGAGCGGAGCATTTAAAGCCTTGAAGGATTTTTCGCTGCCTATTTCAATGAGCTTCCGTTTGTTTGGCGCATTGTTATCGGGCGCATTGGTTACAGAGCTTGTTTACTATTATTTTTCCCTAAGCTTTGTATTGCCGGTTATCGTAGGAGTATTATTTACACTTATCCACGCCGTGATTCAGGCGTATGTATTAACAATGCTTACGGCGCAATTCTACGGAGAATCAACCGAGAAAAAAGAAAAGAAAAAACAAAAAAATAAATCAAGAGGGTGACAAAAATGAAAAAAACAAAATTTATTTCAATTTTTCTTGCGGTAATACTTCTTATTTCTTTCACCGCATTATTATCATCGGCGGCAGAGGAAGATACCGCAACAATAACTTCGGTTACGGAAAACGAGCAGACTCAGGAAAACGAAAACAGTGTTAAAAGCTCCAAAGCAATAGCTGCGGCGGTTACGGTAGGTCTTGCGGCGGCTGCGGGAGCGATAGCAATGGCGATAGCCGTTAAACAATCCGTCGACGGAATAGCACGTCAGCCGGAGTCGGCGGGAAACATCCGTACATCAATGATGATGGGTCTTGTATTTATCGAAACGGCGATTATTTACGCCCTCATTGTTGCGATACTCATTATTTTTGTACTTTAATTAGGGAAAAGTAAAATGAATCTTCCGTTAAATATTGATATCCAGCAGATATTGCTTCATATTTTCAATTTTTTAATTCTTTTCGGCGGACTGTATTTTATTCTTTATTCTCCCGTGAAGAAATTTATGGATAAGAGAGAGCAGGAGTACAGGAAGAATGACGAGAAAAGCGAGAAGCTTCGTCATGACGCCGAGGAATTGAAGCGGGAATACGAGGATAAAATATCCGAGCTTGAGCATAATACAAAGGCTATTAAGCAAAGAGCCGAAGACAAGGCAAGAAAAAGCGCCGAGGCGATTGTCTCAAAGGCAAACGCCGATGCCGAAGCAATAGTAGAAAAGGCAAAGGACAGCGCACAAAAGAAGAAGGCTGAAATAATCCGTTCCGCCGACAAAGATATTGCGGTTCTTTGCGAAGCTGCGCTTGAAAAAATTATTACCGACAGCGCAAATGAGGATTACGATTCCTTCATTAAAAGTGCGAAAGAGACGGTAAAAAATGGAAAATAACAGCAAATCGGCTGTTCTGTATTACAGTGTCAGACCGAACAAGGAGCAGGAAAAATCGCTTTTAGATTTTGTGAAGAGCAAATACGGCGACGATTGTGCTCTCAAATTGGTTTCCGATATTTCCATGAAGGACGGATTCCGCCTTGTTTGCGGAAACGACACATATAATTGGAACAAAAAATCAAGATATGAACAGTTAAAGAAACGAATAAATGAAATCTCGGCAAGCGCTGACGGAAACATTATTCCCCTCATACGCGAAAGCGTTGAAAATTGGGTTCCGTCCGTTTATGCAGAGCAGGTAGGCACCGTAATCAGCGTCGGCGACGGTATTGCGACCGTCTCCGGTCTTGACGAGGCGTTTCTCGGAGAAATCTTAATTTTCAACGGAAACGTCAGAGGAATGGTGCTCAGCCTGAGCGAGGATAAGCTCGGGTGCGTGCTGTTCGATTCCGACGGAGTTGTCGGCTCCGGAAGCAGTGTAATGCGGACGGGAAAAATAGCCGGTATGCCGTGCGGTGAAGGCTTTTTGGGAAGATGCGTCGATGCGCTCGGCTTTCCTATTGACGAAAAGGGAAAAATCGAAGCCAAAGACTACCGCCCGATAGAATCTCCGGCACCAGAGATCAAGGACAGACAGAGCGTCAATACGCCTCTTGAAACCGGTATTCTCGTTATAGACTCAATGTTTCCTATCGGAAGAGGGCAAAGAGAGCTTATTATCGGCGACCGTCAGACAGGAAAAACCTCAATTGCCGTTGATACCATTATTAACCAAAAGAATAAAAATGTCATTTGCGTCTATGTTGCCGTAGGACAGAAAGCAAGCTCCGTGAAAAGCGTTTATGAAACGCTTGAAAAGCACGGGGCGATGGATTATACGGTTATAGTATGTGCAAGTGCGGCCGACAGCGCTTCAATGCAGTATATTGCTCCGTACGCAGGCTGTGCGCTTGCCGAGTATTTTATGAATAAATCCGAGGATGTGCTTATTATCTACGACGATTTATCAAAGCATGCTGTGGCTTACCGTTCAATCAGCTTGCTTTTGGGACGTTCTCCCGGCCGAGAGGCGTATCCCGGCGACGTATTTTATATGCATTCAAGGCTTTTGGAGCGCTCCGCAAGACTGAGTGAGGAAAAGGGTGGCGGCTCGATGACGGCGTTGCCCATAGTCGAAACAAAAGCAGGCGATGTATCCGCATATATACCCACGAACATTATTTCGATAACCGACGGGCAGCTTTTCCTCGAAACGGATTTGTTTTATTCCGGACAGCGCCCTGCCGTAAATATAGGTTTATCTGTATCCCGTGTAGGCGGCGACGCCCAGACAAAGGCAATGAAGCAGGCAACGGCAACGCTTCGTCTCGACCTTGCGCAGTACAGAGAGATGGAGATTTTTACTCAATTTTCGAGCGACCTTGACGATGCAACAAAGGAGCAGCTGAAACACGGTCAGCGTTTAATGGCAATGCTTCGTCAAAAGCAGTGTGCGCCCCTTTCCCATCATGCGAAGATAATCTATCTTGTATGCGCAAAGGAAAAATGCATGAAGAATATTCAAACGGATGATGTGGGAAAATTTCTTTGCGACGTTGTCGTCTTCGCAGAGAAGGAGCATAACGATTTGTGCGAAAGAATTGATAAATCGGGAACGCTGACAGACGACGACCGATTAATAATAACCGAAATTGCCGAAAAGGTCGTAAACGGTTATGTCGAGTACTAAGGGACTGAAAAAGCGAATTTCAGGCATTCGCGACACAAAAAAGATTACCAACGCTATGTATCTTATTGCCTCTGCCAAGCTGTCAAAAGCAAGGCAGGAGCTTGATAATACAAGACCGTACTTTGAAGCTTTGAAAAGCGAAATAAAAAGAATCTTCCGTATTGACCCGAAGAGAGATAATAAATTCTTCTACCCGGTCGGCGTGGCGCACGATTTGCAGGGAGCCTACGGATATCTTGTTATTACAGCAGATAAGGGGCTGTCAGGCTCCTACAATATGAATGTTATTAAAACTGCGCTGAATTTGATGAAGCAGCATTCGGAAAACGAGCTTTATGTTGTCGGTCAGTACGGCAGACATTATTTTTCCTCACATAATATTCCTATAAAGGATAATTTCCTTTATACGGCACAAAATCCGACGTTTGCAAGAGCAAGGCAGATATGCGATGTTTTACTCGACGGGTATCTGTCCGGAAGGCTAAAAAAAATATATGTCATATATACCGATTATGTCAGCGGAGTCAAGAGCGATATTTATGTCACTCGGTTGCTGCCGTTTCACCGTTCGGACTTTTTAGACCATGTGCAGGAGAGGGTAATAAAGGAACCGTTTGAGTTCTCACCGTCTGCCGAGGAGGTTTTGAATAACATCGTTCCGAGCTATGTTGCGGGATTCATATACAGTGCGTTGATTGACAGCTATTGCAGTGAACAAAATTCAAGAATGACTGCAATGAAGACGGCAAACGACAACGCTCAGGAGCTGTTGGAGTCGCTGACTTTACAGTACAACCATCAAAGACAAAGTGAGATAACTGCCGAGATAACTGAGATTTCGGCAGGCTGTCTCGGAAAGGAAATGTCTTAAAATGACGGGAAATATCGTTCGGTTAGAAGGTTCGGTTTGCGATGTTGAATTTGCAAAGGGTGCTCTGCCGAAAATAAATGAAGCATTGATAATAAAAATAAACGATAAACAAACGGTAATGGAGGTGGCTCTCCATATATCCGAAACAAGGGTGCGCTGTATTTTACTCGGTCAGGGCGACGGAATCTCAAGAGGTATGGCTGTAGAAAGCACGGGAAATACCATCACGGTACCCGTAGGCGAAAAGATTCTCGGCAGGATGATGAATGTTCTCGGCGAGGGTATAGACGGTATGCCCGTAGATAAATCAATACCGAGACGCTCCATTCACAGAAAGGCTCCGGGCTTTGCAAAGCTAAATCCCTCTGTTGAAATTCTCGAAACCGGTATTAAGGTAATAGATTTGCTTGCGCCTTACCCGAAAGGAGGAAAAATAGGACTTTTCGGAGGTGCGGGTGTAGGTAAGACGGTACTAATACAGGAGCTGATCCACAATATTGCTTCGGAGCACGGCGGATATTCCGTATTTGCCGGCGTCGGCGAGCGTTCGAGAGAAGGCAACGATTTGTGGAGCGAAATGAAGGCGAGCGGCGTAATTGATAAAACCGCACTTGTTTTCGGACAGATGAACGAATCACCCGGAGTAAGAATGAGAGTTGCGCTTTCCGGGCTTACCATGGCGGAGTATTTCAGGGATAAGGAACATAAGGACGTGCTGTTCTTTATTGATAACATATTCCGATTTGTTCAGGCGGGCAGCGAGGTCTCCACCGTTCTCGGAAGAATGCCGTCCGCTGTCGGATATCAGCCGACCCTGGCAGAGGACATGGGCTCGCTTCAGGAAAGAATTACATCTACAAAAGACGGCTCAATTACTTCGGTTCAAGCAGTGTATGTACCTGCCGATGACATAAGCGACCCGGCTCCGGCAACTACCTTTTCACACCTTGACGCAACAACGGTTTTATCAAGGAAAATTGCAGAGCAGGGCATCTATCCCGCGCTTGACCCTCTTGATTCCTCGTCAAGAATACTGGAGGAGGACATTGTAGGAAAACGTCACTATGCCGTTGCAAGACAAACTCAGGCGATTTTACAGCGATACCGTGAGCTTCAGGATATTATTGCAATACTCGGTATGGAGGAGCTGTCCGAGACGGACAGATCAACGGTAGCAAGAGCAAGAAGACTGCAAAAATTTTTGGCACAGCCTATGTTTGTCGCAGAGAAATTTACCGGACTTGACGGCAAATACGTAACCGTGGAGGATACTCTTCGCAGCTTTGAGGCCATTGTAGGCGGCGAAGCAGACAACTATCCCGAATATTCTTTCTATAACGTCGGAACGATTGACGAAGTTTATACAAAGGCGAAAAAGGCTGAGTAGGTTATGGAAAACAGTATTTTTCATCTGACCATTCTGGAAGCGGGCAGGCGCTTTTACGACGGAGACTGCGTCTCTCTTGTAATACCCTCAAGCGACGGCCTTTACGGAATAATGGCGCATCACACGAATTTTTTTTCTGCGCTGGCAACCGGTATTGTTAAATTCACATTGCCGGATAAAACGGTAAAAAAAGCTTCTGTTGCAAACGGTATTTGCAAGGTAGAGGACGGGCAGGTCCTTATCTTGACCGACTCCGCCGAGCTGCCCGAGGAGATAGACATTAAGCGCGCAGAAAGAGAGGCTGCCGAAGCAAAGGAAGAAATGCTGAGGAAAAAGAGCGTCAATGAATATCATTTAGCCGAGGCACAGCTTGCAAGAGCGTTGAACAGAATAAGATTAACAAGGTACAACAGCGATATTAAAAGACCGTAGTTTGCTCATTGCAAATTACGGTCTTGTATTTGATTTATCAAACCGGCGAAAAACGTAATATTATCGGATAGCGGATTTCAAATATTTTATGTCGTCGCCGATTATCGCTTTTGTTATTCGCAGTAAAGCGCTATAGACAAAGACTGCGAAAATAATGTCTATGGCAAGCCTTAAATTGTCGGAAACGTTTAAAATCGGCATAAGTCTGTTTTTTAAGCTTAAAACAAAATACGAAGCGATTACGGAGAACAGCGGTTTTACCACCCATTCGAATATCTTAAATTTAATATTGCATATTTTAAACAGCCTCAGAATACTGAAGGACGCATTGATAATTTCCATTACGTAAATGGTAATTACATAACCCATTATTCCAAAGCTCGGCACAAGCAGAAAGACGCAAATAACGCTGAGAAAAGCGTCTAAAACATTTACCTTCATGGAATACAACTGTTCGCCGAGTCCCTTAAGCATGCCGTCAACCGTATGGTCGAGGTACATAATAGGAATAAGCGGGGCAAGACAGGCGATGAAATATCCGGCAACGGAGCTTTGATAAATGCATATACCGAGCTGATTTGCAGTCATCATCATTATGCCACTAACACCGAAGGAAAAACACAGTGTAAATTTCATGCATCTTGCAATAATGCTTTCGATTCTGTCGAATTCGCACCTTGCCTGCCTTTCCGACAGCTCCGGAACAAGCAGACCCGCCATACTGCCGACAAGCGCCTGCGGAAACAGAATTATCGGAATTGCCATTTCCTGAAGCGTTCCGTAAAGAGCGAGTGCGTTAACCGAGCTTGCGCCGAATTTTCTGAGTCCCCACGGAATTATTAAATGCTCAACCGTAACCAGTCCGGAGCGAACATAAGTGCCGAGTGAGATAGGTACGGTTATTGCCAACAGCTTACTTGTGATATTTTTTATCGGCTTATTATTTCCGAAGTGATGATGCGATTTGTCGTGTAAATACTGAATAAGCGAAAGCATAAAAGAGGCGATTTGAGAAAGCGAGGTTCCGAGAATTACGGCAAGACATGCATATTTTGTCCCTTTAGGCGCAATCATTGAAATCAGCAAAACGCAAAGACCTATCTTTACCCCCTGCTCAAAAAATGCGGCGAAGGCGCTTTTAATTACTCTCCTGACGGCGGAAAAATAGCCGGCAAGAGCCGATGTCAGTGAAATAAACGGCAGAGAAACCGCAAATACTTTGAGTAAAACGGTGCATCTGTCGTCATACAGGAGCTTTACCGAAATCGGTTCAGAAAGAAAAAACAGTCCTAATGCGGAAACAAGACCGAATACAAGGGCGTATACGATGCATTTTTGCATTACGCTGCCTACTTCATCGTTTGATTCATGACCTATAGCGGCGGCGCAGAGTCTTGTTGAAGCAAAATTAATTCCGGACAGAGCCAATGTAATACCGAAGGTTCCTACACTCATGGTAAGAGAATACAGCCCCATTCCGGCGGCGCCTATTTTTCCGGATATGTATACATTGAACGCCATGGCTACAAATCTCATAACGAGGGTAGCTACCGTCATCAGAATAAGATTAAAAAACATTTCCTTTGATCTTTTCACATTATCACCTCATAATACTTTATTTATCTGCGCCCGTATATATGCAGTATAATATTGACAAATATCAAAAACAGGGATATACTTTTATAAAAAAGGAGGGTAAAATGGCGGATTCAAAAGAAAAAATAAATATATATGCCGACTGGAATCCGTGGCACGGCTGTACAAAAATCAGCCCCGGATGCAAGTATTGCTATGTGTACAGGCAGGATAAAATGTACCAAAGCGAAAAGCCGAGCAATATTTGCAGAAAAAATCAGTCCTTTGATTTGCCTGTTCGCAAAAAGAGAGACGGAACATATAAAATTCCCTCCGGAAAAATAGTATTTACCTGCTTTACATCCGATTTTCTCATAGAGGACGCAGACGAATGGCGTCGGGATTGCTGGAAAATGATTCGGGAAAGGAGCGACTGTTACTTCTATTTCTTTACAAAAAGAATCGACAGATTCAGTGTCTGCATGCCCGACGATTGGGGAGATGGATACGATAATGTTATTATCGGCTGTACAGTGGAAAATCAGGCTATGGCAGATTATCGTCTGCCTGTTTTCAAGTCCTTGCCTATAAAGCATAGGTCAATTATTGTTTCGCCGATAATCGAGAGGGTGGATATTTCAAAATACCTTGACGGTACTGTAGAGGAAGTTTCAACCGGGGGAGAATCCGGCGTTGAAGCGAGAGTTTGCGACTATGAATGGATACTGTTTTTAAGGGAGCAATGCGTGGAAAAGGATATTCCGTTCAGGTTTCACCAGACGGGAGCTTTTTTTAGAAAGGACAACCGTCTTTATCGGATTCAAAGGGGCTATCAGCTTATACAGGCGAGAAAAGCGAATATTGATTACCGGATAGGCGAATACTTTATTCCCGAATCTGCGGCAAAATGCTATGCAAAAAAGGAAAAGGAAGAACAAAACAAACAGATATGACCTTTCATTCGGCATTTACCGCATTCTTTTTTCGGTAATAAGTCAAAAAATGAAAAAAATAAAAACATTACTCATGTTTTATACATAAATTGGTGCTATAATTTTATTTCAAAATATTATCAGAGGCGAAGCATATGAAATATATCGTAAACGGAAAAATAGTTATGCCCGACGGCATAATCGAAGGAAAATCGCTGTGCTACAGCGACAAAATCGAAGGGATATGTGATAATATTCCCGACGGTGCCGAAATAATCGACGCAAACGGCGGATACATCGCCCCCGGTCTTGTTGACATTCATATTCACGGCTATCTGGGTGAAGACACCTCCGACGGCAAGGCGGAGGGTATTCGAAAAATGGCAAACGGTATTATGAAAAACGGCGTAACATCATGGTGTCCTACCACAATGACCGTTTCGATGGATGAGATAAACACGGCGCTTGACACGGTCCGTTCTTTGAAGGAAGAGAGTAAAAGCTGGGAGGGCGCCGAAATTCTCGGCGTTAACCTTGAAGGACCCTTTATCAATCCGAAAAAGAAAGGCGCTCAAGCCGAGACGCATATTAAAAAGCCGGATGCAAAATTTGTTTTGGATAATGCGGATATAATAAGCGTTGCCACTATGGCTCCCGAAATGGACGGCTGTCTTGACGCGATTAAGGAAATTACTTCTAAATCCGACGTTCGTGTATCTATCGGTCACACAGACGCAACCTTTGAGCAGACGCTTGACGGAATAAAGGCGGGAGCTACGCACATAACTCACCTTTTCAACGCACAGACTCCCTTGCACCACAGAAATCCCGGCGTTGTAGGGGCGGCGCTTTTAACGGATGTTACAACCGAGCTGATAGCAGATACCTTCCACGTTCACAAGGGACTGTTTGAGCTGGTAGCAAAAAACAAAGGGGACAGCCTTGTTCTTATTACGGACTGTACAAGAGCCGGCGGTATGCCCGACGGGGAATACACCTTGGGCGGACAAAGGATTTTTGTGAACGGTATTAAATGCCTGCTTGAGGACGGCACTATTGCGGGCAGTGTATTAAAATTAAACGAGGCGGTTAAGAACGTCCGCGATAATACTGCGCTTCCTTTTCATAAGGTTGTCTCGCTGGCGTCGCTCAATGCCGCAAGGGCTGTAGGCAAGGACGGCACTAAGGGCTCTCTTGAAAAAGGAAAGGACGCCGATATCATTATTACAGACGGTGACTTTAACGTATTGAAAACTATCATAAGAGGAGATATAAGATATGAAGCTTAAGGTTAATGCAAGACTCGATGCGGATTTTATGCCTATGGCTCTCGTATACCGCGATTTTACGGACAGAGCAAAAAAGGCAAACGGTCAGAGTCTCGTTATCGGTATTGAAAGGAACGGCGGTTTTGTTTCCGTTTTTGAAACAACGGTATTTCCTGACGGTCAAGGTCACGATGAGGAAAATCTCGAGTTTGTTGAGAGACTTGTTAAGAGTCTTTTGTGGATTCGCGGCGGATGGAAGGTAATTATCGCAGGCTCAAGGAAAATTTACGAGGGCATTGACAAGGCATATAAGGCTAACGGAAGCCGTAAATTTGACTTTGATTTTATGGCGGGAGTTTACGAAAAGGAATTTACGGTTGAGTACAGAGATATTGAAGACGCACCCGTAAACAAGGAGAGCGCAACGCCGGTAGGAAGACATCTTGACGGCTGCAGAATCGGCTTTGACGCAGGCGGTTCGGACCGCAAGGTCAGCGCTGTCGTCAACGGCGAGAGCGTATTTTCCGAGGAGGTTGTTTGGTTCCCGAAATTAAATGCCGACCCCCAATATCAGTATGACGGCATCTTATCCGCTATGAAATCGGCGGCAGAGCATATGCCGAGGGTAGACGCAATAGGAGTATCGTCCGCAGGCGTATATATAGACAATAAAATAATGGTTGCATCGCTTTTCCTCAAGGTTCCGAAGGACGAATTCGAAAAGAGAGTAAAGACGATGTATATAGACATTGCGAAGGAATTCGGCGACGTGCCGCTTGAGGTTGCAAACGACGGCGACGTTACTGCGCTTGCAGGCGCTATGGATTTGAACGACAACAATGTTCTCGGTATTGCAATGGGTACAAGTGAGGCGGGAGGTTATGTCGACGGAGCCGGAAATATTACCGGCTGGCTGAATGAGCTTGCGTTTGTTCCCTGCGATTACAATAAGAACGCTATGGTGGACGAGTGGTCCGGCGATTACGGCTGCGGCGTTAAGTATTTCTCACAGGACGCAGTAATTAAACTCGCTCCTGCGGCAGGTATAGTGCTTGATGAAGCGTTGTCGCCTGCCGAAAAATTAAAGGTTGTTCAGGGCTTGATGAAGGAAGGCGACGAGAGAGCCGCCGCAATATATGATACAATCGGTGTCTACTTCGGCTATGCGATTGCATATTATTCGCTGTTTTACGATATTAAGCATGTGCTGATTATGGGCAGAGTTACCTCCGGCGAGGGAGGAGTAATTATTCTCGAAAAGGCAAACGAAGTATTGGAGAAGGAATTCCCAGAGCTTGCAAAGAAATGCGTTCTTCACATACCCGACGAGTCAAGCCGTCGTGTAGGTCAGTCCATTGCGGCGGCAAGCTTGCCCGAAATTAAGTAAAATAATAAAGACCGGCGATGTTGATAATGCATCGCCGTTAGTTTTTAAAAAATGCGGAAAAATTATTTTAAATAAAAGAATAAAAGTTGCATTTTTTTATTTGCTGTGTTATAATATGAAAATATAATGGAATACTTTTAGGATTTATCGGAAAAATGGATGCAATCAATTCTGAAAACAAATTAGACCTGCTCAGCGCCGGCCGCGAAGAAATACAAACGCTGCTTTGTGAGCTCGGGGAAAAGCCTTACCGTGCGAAGCAGCTTTGCGCTTGGTTGAAAAAGGGGACTCCCATTGACGAAATGTCCGATATTCCTGCATTGCTCCGTGAAAAATTAAAGCAGTACGCTTTTGTAATTTCACCTGAAATATTAAATAAATCGGTTTCCAAAATCGACGGTACCGTAAAATACCTTTTAAAATTGGATGACGGGGAGCTTATTGAATGCGTTTTGATGAGCTATGAGCACGGAAATTCAATATGTATTTCGACTCAGGCAGGCTGTAGGATGGGCTGCAAATTCTGTGCCTCCGCACTTGGCGGGAAAAAAAGAGATTTGACCCCTTCCGAAATGCTTTCCGAAATAATGACGGCACAACGCGACTCCGGAAAACGTGTTGACAGCGTCGTTTTAATGGGAATAGGAGAGCCTCTTGATAACTATGACAATGTAATAAAGTTTCTCTCGATTGTCGGCTCTGCCGATTCTTTGAATATCGGATACCGTCACATTTCGCTTTCCACTTGCGGTATTGTTCCGAATATTTATAAGCTTGCAGAGGAGAAGCTTCCTATTACCCTTTCAATTTCACTTCATGCTTCAAACGATGAAAAGAGAAGTGAAATAATGCCGATAAATAGAAAATATTCCATAGATGAATTATTGACCGCCTGCAGAAAATATTTTGATAAAACTCAGAGAAGAATAACATTCGAGTATACGCTGATTTACGGGAAAAACGACACGTTAGACGACGCCGACGCACTCGCCGCACTTCTAAAAAAATATTTTGGCGGCAAGCCTTTTCACGTCAATCTGATTCCGGTAAATCCCGTTAAGGAAAGGGGATTTGTATCCGGCAAAAGAGCGAGAGTGAACGCATTTCGCGACAGGCTGACGCAAAGGCGTGTAAACGCCACGGTTCGCCGACATCTCGGCGGCGATATCGACGCCTCGTGCGGACAGCTGAGGAATAAACAAAGTTCAGAAAAAGGAAGGTAAGGCTTATGATGTTTTTTTACGGTAAGACCGATAAGGGCAGACAAAGGGCGATAAATCAGGATAATTTTCTGACAATGCGACTTTGCGACAATGTTTTATTGTTTGTCCTGTGCGACGGCATGGGCGGCACAAACGGGGGTCATATCGCATCTAAGCTTGCCGTTTCCTCTTTTGCGGAATACGTGGAGGAAACCGTTTCACGCTTCATTGACTCAGACAGCGATATTTGCAACATTGAGAGCTTAGCTCCCATAGAGCTGCTGCACGAGGCGGTTTCGAGGGCTAACCAAGCGGTTTTTCGCCGTTCGAGAGAAAATTCCGAGCTATCCAATATGGGAACTACGCTTGTCGGCGCATTGGTATGCAATGACGTGCTTTACACCGTAAATATAGGTGATTCTCGGCTTTATATGTTTTCCGATACAAAGATAAAGCAGTTGACGCACGACCACTCATATGTGCAGATGTTAGTCGATATGCAAAGAATCACCAAGGAGGAGGCGCAGACCAATCCGAGAAGAAATATATTAACGAGGGCGTTGGGAACGGAGAGCCGAGTCGAGGCCGACATAGCTTCAATCGTCTTACCGAGCGAAAAGGCTTATTATCTGCTTTGTTCGGACGGCTTATATAATTTTCTTCCGGAGGAAAAGCTATTACAAACGGTAACTGAAAACGCCGATTGCGAGGATGACGACCACGAGAAGGAACTTCAGATAAAAACGGACTCATTAATAAACCGAGCAAATGACGGCGGAGGCGGAGATAACATAACCGCTATACTTATCAAATACTTGCCGAACGAGGTTAACGCTTAATAATGAACAGCTTAGAAAAATATGTAGGACAGATATTTGACGAACGCTATAAGATAATTAAAATTATCGGTGTCGGAGGCATGGCGGTCGTATTTGAAGCATTTGATACGAAAATGAACAGAATTGTCGCCGTCAAGGTTTTAAAGGATGAAATTGCCGACGACAGTCAGTCTGTAAAAAGATTTATAAACGAATCAAAGGCGGTTGCAATGCTTTCACACCCGAACATCGTTAAAATATTCGATGTTTCGGTAAAGGATAATTTAAAATATATAGTAATGGAATATGTTGACGGAATAACCCTGAAAAGCTACATGAATCAGAAGGGTAAGCTGTCTATAAAGGAAACCATAAGCTATACCGAACAGATTTTGCGCGCGTTGGAGCACGCACACGCAAAGGGCATTATTCACCGTGACATTAAGCCACAGAATATTATGCTGCTGAAAAACGGTAAGGTTAAGGTGACGGATTTCGGTATTGCCAAGCTGCCGAACGCAGAAACCGTAACTATGACGGACAAAGCGATAGGGACCGTGTATTACATCAGTCCGGAGCAGGCAAGCGGGCAGATAATAGACCGAAGAAGCGACCTTTATTCCGTCGGTGTCATGATGTACGAAATGCTGACGGGAAAATTGCCCTTTGATGCAGACAGCCCCGTTTCCGTAGCGCTTATGCAGATAAACAATAAGCCTACGCCGCCAAGGTCGGTGACCCCGGAGATTCCCAAGGGACTTGAGCAGATTATTCTTCTTGCAATGGAAAAGAGCCCGGATACAAGATTTCAAAGCGCTGAACAGATGCTTGCTCACCTTATCCGCATTAAGAACGAGCCGAGCTATGTTTTCAGGACAAGAAGCGCGCCCACGGTAGCTAAGTCTGATGCAGTAACGGATACCGCCCCCTCAACGCCCGAAAAAAAGCTTAAAAATAAGTCAAAAAATCGGGTGTACTCAATGTTCCCCATTATTTTGGGTATCTTTACGGCGTTGATTCTCGTATGTACGTTGAGCGCTTTAAGGATTTTATCTCCCCTGCTTTCAAAGTCAAAAACAAAGGTAGTTGCCGAAGAGGTTACGGTACCGAATGTTGTGGGACAGATTTACAACGAGGCGCTGGGAAACGAGCTGATAGCAAAGGGATTCAGAATTTCTATAGAATACGACTCCAACTCTATTACCGGAACCCCAAATACGATATTGGAGCAGAGTCCAAAGGAGGGGGAGAAGAGAAAAGTCAGCGTCGGCACACAGTATGCGGACCTGTCTCTCGTTTTATCTATCGGCGAAGGTTCAGTTACACTAAACGACCAGACCGTTAAGGATTACCGTGAGGTAAAGCAGAATCTTGAAGCTATGGGTCTTATTTGCAAGGTAGAGAGGGAATACAACGATAATATAAGGCTCGATTACGTTATCAGAACAAATCCCGGTGCGGGAAGCCGAGTGCCGACAGGCTCAACCGTTACGATTTATGTAAGTAAGGGAAGCATGATAAGAGAGGTTCAGGTTCCGAATCTTATCGGATTGACCGAAGAACAGGCAAGTGCGGCGCTTGATAATGTTGGATTGAAATTCGGCTCTGTCACATACGAGGAGTCTGAAAACGAATCCGGAACCGTTGTCAAACAGAGCGTTACCCCGTATGAAACTGTCTTTTCACAGTCAACCGTAATTGACGTAGTAATAAGCAAATAAAAAGAGCGATATCAAAAAGCTGTAGCTTTTTGATATCGCTTAATTGATTTATTCATAACGTATCGAAAACGTCGGAGACGTTAGCGTAATTTACCATTCAAGTCGGCGGATTACTTCGAGTCACCCGAATTAAAGCATGGCGCCTAAAAATTCTTTTAATCTCTGCGTTTTCGGCTCGGTAAATAATTTCTCGGGGGAGCCTTGCTCCACAACTCTGCCGTCATCCATAAAAATAACCTTATCGGACACCTCTCTTGCAAAGTTCATTTCGTGGGTAACGATGATCATTGTGATTCTTTTGTCTCTCAGATCGCGGATAACCCTGAGCACCTCGCCCGTAAGCTCCGGGTCGAGTGCGGACGTCGGTTCGTCAAAACACAGTATTTCCGGGTCCAATGCAAGAGCCCTTGCGATAGCTACTCTCTGTTGCTGACCGCCGGAAAGCTGAGAGGGATAAAAGTTCAGCTTTTCAATCAAGCCTACATTTTCAATAATAGCTTCGCATTCACCTCGGAGCGTCTTTATCTTTTCCGGGTTGTCCTTGAATAGCAGCTTGGGCGCAAGCATTACATTTTCGAGAACGGTATACTGCGGAAATAAATTAAACGACTGAAAAACCAATCCGAAATGGAGCCTGTTCCTGCGTATGATTTTTTCCTTTATATTCTTCTTTTGAGAGCCGTCAAAGAGAATACTGCCGTCAAGCTTTACGGTTCCGAGGTTTGGCTTTTCAAGAAAGTTAATACAACGCAAAAGCGTTGTTTTTCCGCTTCCTGAGGAACCTATTATCGAAACGGTTTGCCCTTTATCCAGAGAAAAATCAATCCCCTTTAGCACCTTATTATGGCCGAAGCTTTTCTCAATGCCCGTTATTTCAAGATATGCCATCTTCGTTACCTCTTAACATTTTATGTAGTCGAGTTTTTTCTCGATGAAGCCGAAAATCAGGGTGAGAAGTCCTGAAAATGCAAGATAGAAAACACCTGTGTAGAACAATGGCCATATTATGCCGTTTAATTTGATAAATTTCTGTCCGAGGAAGATTATCTCGTAAACGGTGATTATTCTTGCAAGCGAGGTATCTTTTACCAAGGTAATTATTTCATTGCTCATAGGGGGGACGATACGTTTTACAACCTGAATAAGCGTAATCCTGAAGAAAATCTGAGACTTTGTCAAGCCTAGCACCTGACCGGCTTCCTTTTGACCCTGAGGTATGCTTTCTATTCCACCGCGGAATATTTCCGAAAAATAGCATGAATAGTTTATAACAAAAGCAATAACCGCAAACGTCATTGCGCCCATTGAATTAAGCTTGCCGAGAAAATCAATCATAAAGTTCGATACTTCATTTCTTTCAGCCCACTTTACGATAAGTCCGGGACCGTAATAAATGATAATAAGCTGAAGCATAAGCGGCGTGCCCCGTATAATCCAAATAAACACACGCATTATATACTTAACACCCTTAGTCATTGAAAGTAAGCTGAAAATCAATCCGAGCGGAATGGCAAAAAGCAAGGTCAAGCCGAAAAGCTCCAGGGTTCTCAAAAATCCCTCGGCAAGCTTTACGGTTACCGAAACAAAGGTCGGAGAATCGTCTTCGGCGACTTTTGCTGAATTATTTATTATTTTCATGGTGCTTTTTGTCTGACCCTGTCCGCATACTGCAAAAGAAGTTACCGAAATTACAAGGATAATCATTAAAAAGCAGATGAATCTTTTTGTAATGGTTTTGTTCATTTTCATTTACACATTAAAGCAGAGAGCCTTTCGGCCCTCTGTCTTTTCTTTTCTTTAATTAAAGCCGGATATTACTTGTAAAGAGTAAGGTTGTACTTCTCTGCAAGCTTAATAAGTGTGCCGTCGTTTATAAGCTCCTTCATGAAGCCGTTAACGATTTCGGTAAGGTCGGAATTCTTTCTGAAGGCAATTCCGTATTCTTCCTCGGTGATTGCGAAGGAAACGGCGAGATCTTCGTAGCTTGTACCTTCTCCCGTCATAGCATTTGCCATGGTAATATCGATAATGCAAGCGTCTGCCTTGCCGCTTTTAACAGCCATCATAGCATCGGACTGAGCTGTGTATTCAACAACATCAAAGCCGCATGCCGTACCGGCCTCCTGACCTGCGGAACCGGACTCGACAGCGAAGGTAAGCTCCTTCATGCTTTCGGTGTCATTATAGGAATCAACCTTGTCCTTATCCATTACCACAACCTGAGCGTTTATTACATAGGGGTCCGAGCATGACGCATTTTCATAGGTTTCGTCGCAAAGCGTCATACCGTTCCATATACAGTCGATTGTGCCGGACTCAAGCTCGATATATTTGTTTTCCCATTCGATTTCACGGAATTCGGCGGTAACACCGAGCATTTCGCACACTGCTTCCGCAAATTCGGTATCAAAGCCGGTCCACTTGCCGTTTTCCATGTAGTTCATAGGCTCGTATTCGGTGATACCGATAACAAGCTTTCCGTTTTTGATTACATTGTCGTAATCTTTTACCGTTTCATCATTTTTTGTTGCTTCATCCGTCGTGTCGGACTGCTTCTCTGTGTCCTGAGTGTCGGTTGTTTTGTTTTCGGCACCGCAAGCAACCATACAAAGTACCATTGCAAGACAAAGCATTACTGCGAGTATTTTTTTCATAATTCCTCCAATACATTCTTTTATCACTTTACTTGGATAAATTATTAGTATTTTATCATATTGCTGATGTTATGTCAAGTATTTTAGACAAAATTATAAACAAATTTTCACAAAAATAAGAAGAAGAAACGTCACTTTACATATATTTTGTGTCCATACGGGATTGATAATCTTGTATCGGTGGTATTTCAAAATCAGCTCATCCGCTTTTTTCGAGCTTTTAAAAAATGCGCCGGGCTTATTGTTGACAAAAAAACTCGGATATGTTACAATATAAATAATTATTTTCATGTAATAAAATCTGTAATTTTCACACCGAATTTTGACTTTGAAAAGCACAAAAATGCGGTAAAACATTCAAAAAAATACTTAAAGGCGGTACATTATGAAACTTCCCGTTAAAATTGATTTGAATAACAAGGTTGCTGTCGTGACAGGCGGTGGCGGAGTTCTTTGCTCTCATTTTGCAAAGGTACTTGCTTCGTGCGGAGCAAGGGTTGCAATATGTGATTTAAAATTTGACGCCGCAAAGTCGGTAGCCGATGAAATTACGGCCGACGGCGGTATTGCAGTCCCCGTAGAGACTAACGTTCTTGACCGCGACAGCCTTGAAAAAGCCCATAAGCTTATTGTTGAAAAGCTCGGCACCTGCGATATCCTCTTGAACGGAGCGGGCGGAAACAATCCCAAGGGAACTACAACCAAGGAATATATGTTCCCCGAGGATTTGGCAAAGGAGAACAGCGATATTGTTACCTTTTTCGACCTTGATCCGAAGAGTATCGAATTTGTTTTTAACTTAAACTTCCTCGGCACGCTCTTGCCGACGCAGACGTTCGCAAAGGAAATGGCGGGCAAGGACAAGTCTGTTATTGTAAATGTATCCAGTATGAACGCTTTTCGTCCCTTGACAAAAATTCCCGCATATTCGGGTGCAAAGGCGGCAGTATCCAATTTCACTCAGTGGCTCGCAGTGCATTTTGCTCCCGTAGGAATTCGCGTCAACGCCATGGCTCCCGGATTTTTCCTGACAAATCAAAACAGAAATCTGCTTCTGAACGAAGACGGAAGCCCTACGGCGCGTTCCGAGAAAATTTTGTCACACACGCCTATGAACCGCTTCGGTACGCCTGATGATTTGACCGGAACGCTGTTGTGGCTTGTCGATGACGGTATGTCCGGCTTCGTTAACGGCGTTGTCGTTCCCATCGACGGAGGCTTTGCCGCATACTCCGGAGTATAACGTACGGCGTCGGTGTCATTTCGATTTTCGCTTTGCACGGTGAAAAGAGGCTCGTAAATTCCGTTTGCCTGTCTTTTTTGACGGGACAGCAAAGCTTTATTGCCGGGATTACAGCCTTTATATCATGCCCGGAAAAGAGGTTTTGTTTATGATATTCAGTTTTAAAGAGCCTATTTGCAATGAAACAAATAAGAAGCTTATTGCCAATGAAATGGAAAACGGCGCTTTTACCCATGCATTGCTTCTTGAGGGCGAGAAGGGCAGCGGCAAAACGACTCTTGCAAAGCAAATTGTCTGCGCTCTTGCCTGCCGCGGCGAAATAAGACCGTGTCTTTCCTGTCGCGACTGTCAAAGAATTTTAACGGAAAAATGCACCGATATTACCTATGTCGGAGTTCCGGAGGATAAGAAAACAATTCCCGTTTCCGTTGTAAGACAGATAAGAGCGGACGCATACATCATTCCGGGGGAGCTTGAAATAAAGGCGTATATAATCAAGGAAGCCGATAAAATGACCGTTGAGGCTCAAAATGCTTTTCTGAAAATATTGGAGGAGCCGCCGTCCTACGTATATTTTATTTTGTTGTGCGAAAGCTCTGCGTTGCTTTTGCCTACCGTAAAGTCCAGAACGCAGAATCTCCGAATGGAGCAGCTGTCAAACGATACTCTCGAAAAGCTTGTAGTTGACAGGCTTCCTTCGGCGAAAAAACTAAGGGAAACCGATTTTGCCGCATTTGATAATGCTGTTAAATCCTGTAAGGGAAGCTACGGCCTGCTTTGCGAAAAGATAAAAGCACTGTCGCTGAAAAAAAGCACCTCAGATAAAAATCCGATATGTAATTTGCTTGATATGCTTGCAAATGCGGAAAAGAAAGAATTTTTTCTGCAGCTTTCGGATATTCCTTCCGACAGAGAGAAATACAGGGCGTTTATTGATTCTCTTTTGTTTGCGATTCGGGACATTACAGAGTTCAAAACCGCTTCCGGAAACAGCATTTCCATTCCCCGGGATGCGGCAGGAGCTCTTTCTATGAAATATTCCGAACGAGACTTAATCAAATTGTACGATATTGTTTGCTCTCACAGAAACGAGAGCGACTATAACACAAACATAAATTTATCATCGTCTAAGCTGTTGCTCTCGATGTGGGAAACAATTAATAGCTGAGTGCAAAATCTACGAAAGGCAGTAAATTTATATGGACGAAAATACAGAGAATATCGAAGAATATACGGAAGATATTGAAAATACCGAAAGCTACGACAGCGACGGAATTGATGTTCTTCCCGAAAATGTTGAAATCATAGGGGTAAGATTTAAAAAGTCGGGGAAGGTGTATTATTTTGATCCCTGCGGCGAAAAATATTCCGTCGGAGATAATGTTATTGTAAAAACCGCCCGAGGATTGGAGTACGGAACCTGCTCGGGATGCAATAAAACCGTTAATTCGAGGGAGATAGTTCTGCCTCTTCGCCCCGTAGTAAGACTTGCCAACGCCGACGACGAAGCAAGACACGAGGCAAACGTTGCCAGCGAAAACGAAGCCTTGCGTATTTGCGCTGAAAAAATCGAAGAGCATAACCTCGATATGAAGCTGGTCGACGTCGAATATACCTTCGACAACAACAAGCTGCTTTTCTATTTTACAAGCGACGGCAGAGTGGATTTTCGTGATCTTGTAAAGGATCTTGCAGGGGTGTTTAAAACGAGAATTGAGCTTCGCCAAATCGGAATACGGGACGAAACGAAGCTTGTCGGCGGACTCGGAGTATGCGGCAGACCCTTTTGCTGCAGCTCGTTCTTAACAGATTTTTCTCAGGTTTCCATTAAAATGGCCAAGGAGCAGAATTTATCCCTTAATTCCGCAAAAATATCCGGCGCTTGCGGAAAGCTTATGTGCTGTTTGAAATACGAGCACGAGGTATATCTGGAAGAAATAAAGAAAACTCCGAAAATCGATTCTGCGGTTACAACCCCGGACGGCACCGGTATCGTTGTTGAATCCAATCCCCTTGCCGGACTTGTAAAGGTTAAGCTTGACGGCGAACAAAACAGTGTAATAAGAGTTTATTCGAGAGACGATTTGAACAAGCCTTCTTATCCCAAGGCGGATGAAAACAGAGAACCGGTTGCGGAAAAGCTTGAGGAGAGTAAAATAGAAATCCAAGCCTCTTTGGAATCTGAATTAAAGGAAGCGGAAAAGCCTAAGGAGAAGGAGAAGCCAAAGGAAAAAGAAAAGGAAAAAGACAGCGCCGCCGAAAAAAAGGCGGAGAAGGACGGTCCGAAAAAACAGTTTCACAGAAGAAAGTCCGGAAAATTTTCACCGAAAAACGGTAAGTTCGAAAACGGTGAAGCTAATAAACAAAACAAAAATGTGAACAGCCGGGGAGCTCAAAAGCCTCAAAAGCATCACAGACAGGAGCGTCGTCCTGCGCCAAAAGAGAAAAAATAGAATCCCTTTGGTTATTTTGCACAAACAGAACGAGTAATTTTTTCGCTTTTTTTAACCAAGGTTGTCTATTTTGTCACAGTTTGTTCTCACTTTTTGAATAAAATTGTAGTATAATGTGTTTGTTATGTGAAGACGGGAGGATGTCGATATGAAGCTTCTGGAAAACGCTATTTTAGAAAAAGGTAAAATATTGCCCGGAAATATTCTCAAGATAGACAGTTTTCTTAACCACAATATTGATGTTTCTCTTGTTTCGAAGCTCGGGGAAGAATTCTACAGGCTATACAAGGACTGCAGCATTACCAAAATCCTCACTATCGAGGCGTCCGGTATTGCCGTTGCTTGCTTTACGGCTCAATATTTCAATGTGCCGGTATTATTTGCGAAGAAGGAAAAAACCGGTAATATCGGCGACGAGTTGTATTCTGCGCCGGTTCATTCTTACACCCATAACAAGGATTACACTGCGGTTATATCAAAGGAATTCATTTCAAGCGCCGACAGAGTGCTTATTGTTGACGATTTTCTCGCCGAGGGCAGCGCATTGCTTGCTATGATATCGCTTGTACAGCAGTCGGGAGCGACCGTTGCGGGAGCCGGAATTGTAGTCGAAAAAGCGTTCCAGGACGGCGGAAAAATTGTTCGTAATCAAGGATACAGAGTAGAATCCCTCGCAAAAATAGCGTCCTTTTCCGAGGACGGCTTAGAATTTGTTAAAGAATGACTGTATATTTATATTAAGAAGTACAGTCATTTTAATATTTTAATTTTTTTGGAGGTATTTCCAGTATGAATCGCAAGATTTTATCCCTCATTCTCGCAATCATGATGATTGTAAGCGTATGCTCGTTTGTTTCCTGCGGAGGAAATAACACAAATTCCGAAGGCAATACTGTACAAACCGGCGACAATTCTTCACAGAAGCTTGACAAATCGAACATTAAGATCGGTCTTATCACACTTCACGACGACTCGTCTACATACGATAAGAACTTCATCGACGCTATGTACCGCGCCCTTGAAAATCTTGGAATCGACAAGAGCCAGCTCGTTATGTACACAGGTATTCCGGAAACGGAGGAATGCTACAACAAGGCAAAGGATTGCGTAAATCAGGGATGCAATGTTGTATTTGCCGACTCATTCGGTCACGAAGACTTCCTTATTCAGGCAGCTATGGAATTTAAAGACGTCCGTTTCTGCCACGGTACGGGCACAAAGGCGCATACCGTTAAGCTCGATAACTTCTCCAACGCATTTGCGGCAATCTACGAGGGCAGATATGCTGCCGGTATTGCGGCAGGTATGAAGCTCAACGAAATGATGGAAAAAGACAGCTCCGTTAAGCCTGTTATGGGTTATGTCGGCGCATTTACATACGCTGAGGTTATGTCGGGCTATACCTCCTTCTACCTCGGTGCAAAGTCTGTTTGTCCCGATGTAACAATGAAGGTTAAATTCACAGGCTCATGGTATGACTACGATAAGGAAAAGGCTGCGGCAGAAGCTCTTATCAGCGACGGCTGTGTTCTTATCTCACAGCATGCAGACTCATACGGCGCACCCGAAGCATGCGAAGCTTTGGGAGTTCCGAACGTATCGTATAACGGTTCAACGGAATCAACAGGTCCCAACACATACATTGTATCCTCCAAGATTGACTGGACTCCTTACTTTGAATACATGATTAACTGCACGCTCAACGGCGAAAATATCGCTCAGGATTACACCGGTACCGTTGAGACCGGCTCCGTTGTAGTTCTCGAAGTAAGCAAAAATGCCGCAGAAGGCACACAGAAGGCTATTGACGACGCAATGGAAGCTTTCCGCCAAGGAACACTCCATGTATTTGATGTAAATAACTTCACAGTAACAGTTGACGATACAACAAATGCAAGCGCAAAGGTAGACGCTGACGGTCACCTCACCTCATATTTGGCTGATGTTGACACCGACGAAGCATTCGAAAAGGATACCGAGGCTGTAAAGGACGGATATTTCCACGAATCCGAATACCGCAGTGCGCCTTACTTTGATGTAGAAATCGACGGCATTCAATTGCTCGACCGCAGCTACTGATTATAAAAATATATAGGGGTTGCGCAAGACCTGCACAACCCCTTATTTGCATTATATAAAGGAGTACAAATGAATAAGGAAATTGCACTCGAGCTTCGCAACATAACCAAGAGGTTCGGATCAAAGGTTGTTGCGAACAAAAATGTATCTCTCACTCTTTACAAAGGTGAGATTTTGTCGCTTTTAGGAGAAAACGGTTCCGGAAAAACCACATTGATGAATATGATTTCAGGTATTTATTTTCCTGACGAAGGGGAGATCCTCGTCGACGGAAAACCTGCCGTAATTGCGTCTCCGAAGGATGCCTACGCCTATAAAATAGGAATGATTCATCAGCATTTTAAGCTTGTTGAAACGTTTTCCGCTTCCGAAAATATAGTTCTCGGAAACAACGAACCGTATAATCTCAAAAAGATAAACAAAAGAGTCTGTGAAATAGCGGACAGATACGGCTTTGTAATCGACCCGAAAAAGAAGGTCCACGATATGTCTGTTTCCGAAAAGCAGACCGTTGAAATAATTAAGGCGCTTTACAGGGGGTCGGATATATTGATTCTCGACGAGCCGACTGCAGTTTTGACTCCCCAGGAAATTGCGGGACTTTTCGATGTACTCCGTAAAATGAGAGACGACGGAAAATCCGTTATCATCATTACGCATAAGCTGAACGAGGTTTTGGAAATTTCCGACAGGGTTTCCATTCTCCGAAAGGGCGAATACATAGGCACGGTAAATACAGCCGAAACAAATGAGAAAGAGCTTACCGAGATGATGGTAGGCAAGAAGGTAGATTTAAAAATCAACAGGGTTCTTATCGAGAAAAAGAAGCCGTTGCTTGAAATTCGAAATCTCGAGGTTAAGTCGGATATAGGAAGCACGGCAATCAAGGATATCAGCTTCTACATAAGAGGCGGAGAAATTCTCGGTGTTGCCGGTATTTCGGGATGCGGACAAAAGGAGCTTTGCGAAGCGATAGCGGGTCTTCGCAAGCCGGAAAAGGGACAGATAATGCATAAGGGTGAATCTATTATCGGTTTACCTGCAAGAGAAATTATCAAAAAAGGCATTTCGATGAGCTTCATTCCCGAGGACAGATTGGGAATGGGTCTTGCTCCGTCTTTTTCGATGACGGACAATATGATGCTGAAGATTTATAACGAGGGTCATTCCCCCTTTGTACGCAGAAAAAAATCGAGAGAAAACGCCGAAGCGCTTATTAAAAAGCTCGGCATTGTAACGCCGTCGACCGAAACTCCCGTAAGAAGATTATCGGGCGGAAACGTACAGAAAATTCTCGTTGGCAGAGAGATAGAATCGGGACCTAATGTTATTGTTACGGCATATCCCGTAAGAGGTCTTGATATTAACTCCTCGTATCAGATTTACGATATATTAAATGAGCAGAAGAAAAAAGGCGTAGGAATTGTTTTCGTAGGCGAAGACCTTGACGTTATGCTTGCGCTGTGTGACAAAATACTTGTTCTTTGCCACGGTGAGGTTATGGGCGTGGTTCATGCGTCTAAGACCACAAAGGAGGAGCTGGGCATGATGATGACCGGCTCGCTCGACTTAACAAACGTAAAGGAATACGGTATTGCTCGCGACTCCAACCTCTCGGAGGAGGAGTGGAGTGCGGCGGCTGCCGAGGATAATACCGTGAGGGGTGAAGAATAATGACAGATATAAAAAAGAAATCGCATGAGCCGCTGTTTCATGTGTCAAAAAACGATGCAGCCCCGGTATCAAAGTCTATTACAATAAGAATAATTGCAATAGCGGTTGCTTTAGTGATAATCGGAATACTCAGCTTTGTTCTTATTAAGGAAAATCCTATTGAAATATTCAAGGCGCTTTTCACGGGAGCGTTTATTGACGTGGGAACACTGATTCAAAATACGTCCTTGCTTTTGATGTTCGGACTTGCCGTAGTACCTGCATTCAAAATGAAGTACTGGAATATGGGTGCGAACGGACAGGTACTGGTCGGATGTCTTGCCTCCATTGCCTGTATGAAATTTATTCCCGCAGCTAATCCCGAGATTGATAACAACATCGTCATCCTTTGTATGCTTGCGGCAGGAATCGCCGCTTCGGTTATCTGGGCGATAATTCCGGCGCTGTTTAAGGCGTTTTTCAATACAAACGAAACACTGTTTACGCTGATGATGAACTATATTGCCGTAGCGGTTGTAAACTATTTCGTATTTGTTTGGGATAAAAGCGGCTCGGGAACGCTGAAAACGGTAAACTTTTCCTTCGGCAGTCCCACATTCCGCAAGGGCTGGCTTTTTCCCGACTCGGATAAATATATAATCACGTTGGTTGTAGCCGTGGTAATGACGCTGTTTACGGCAATCTATATGAGATATTCCAAGCACGGCTTTGAGGTCTGCGTTGTCGGAGAAAGCGTCAATACCGCAAAATACGTGGGTATAAATGTGAAGAAGGTAATAGTCAGAACACTGGTTCTGAGCGGAATTTTCTGCGGTATTATCGGCTTCCTCTACGCCTCGTGTCTTTCGCATACCGTCAATGCCGATGTCGGAGGAAAGGGCTTTACGGCAATTCTTGTTGCGTGGCTTGCCGGCTTTGACCCGTTGGTAATGGTTATTACATCGTTCTTTGTTGTGTTTATCAATACGGGCGCGGAGAATGTTTCAAACGTCTTCCATTTAAATTCAAACGACTATGCCAACATAGTAGTAGGTATAATATTCTTCTGTATAATAGGATGTGAGTTCTTTATCAGATATAAGGTTCACTTTAACGGTAAAAAATTAAAGTCTGCCGCAAAGGAGGCTGAATAATGATTACAACGATAATCGTTAATGCGATAAGAATGGGAACAATATTCCTGTTCGGATGTCTCGGGGAGATATTAACCGAGAAAGCAGGTCACTTGAATCTCGGTATTCCGGGGATTATGTGTATCGGAGCGACAGGCGGCGGTTTTGCCGTTAAACTGTACGCCGGCAACGTCACGGAGGTAAACGGGCTTGTTTTGGTTATTCTTTCAATATTAGGAACAATGCTGTTTGCGGGTCTTGCGGGTCTTATATACTCATTTCTGACCGTAACCATGAATGCCAATCAGAATGTTACGGGTCTTACGATGACTACGTTCGGCGTTGGATTTATGAAATTCTTTGCGAAGAGAATTTATGATCAGAAGCTGTATGTCAGCGTCAGCGGATACTTTAAAAATTTATTTGGATTTGAAAAAAGCTCGAACGCTTTTGCACAGATATTTCTCTCGCACGGAGTGCTTGTTTACCTCTCGATATTAACGGCAATACTGCTTACTCTGTTTTTGAAAAAATCAAGATTCGGACTGTATCTGCGTTCTATCGGAGAAAGTCCCGCAACAGCAGACGCCGCCGGAATCAATGTTACCAAATACAAATATGTATTCATTATCCTCGGCTCAGCGATTTCCGGACTCGGCGGTCTTTACTACGTAATGGACAGAAGCGCCGGAACTCAGTTTGCAGAAGCGGCTATTGATTCGTTCGGCTGGATGGCGGTAGCTCTTGTAATTGCTTCTCTCTGGAAGCCTATATTTGCGGTATTCGGTTCAATAGTATTCGGAGGCTTATCAATTATGGACGCACAGCTAAAGACCCTGTCGCTTTCCGATCAAAAGCTGTTTGCGTTGCTTCCTTACCTAATAACGGTAATCGTACTTATCGTTGTGAGCATGCTGAAATTAAAGGATAATCAGCCCCCGTCGTATCTCGGACAAACGTATTTCAGAGAGGACAGGTAGCTCATCATAAAAAAAGGAGCAGCCTGCCGGCGCTCCCCGAATAATTAAATATTAAAGAATACGGCGCGGCTGATTTTACTTAGCTGCACCGTATTATTTTTCTGTCAATAATTCTTTTTTGCAGGTTAAATAACAGCCTTTTAACGTATATCTTTTTTTGTATATTTCAGATAAGAGACAACCGTTCCTGCTACCCCTATAACCGCACCGACAGCAACCAAAGCGACATCCAGACTTCCGCTTGATACAATATCGGCTCCCCCGCAGTATCCGTACGGCGTTATGTACTTTAAAAACTCGGCGGAATCGGAAATGTTTGCGATAATATTAAGGAAATACATAAGTGCGGCTAAACCCAGCCCTATGCCGACACTGCCTTTGCGAAGAAAGGCAGAAATACAAAAGCAAATTCCGGCAAGCTCTAATTGGAGCAGATAATAGGAGAGGTGAAGAAGGGTCATTTCTTTTAGGGGAATTGCCTCGCCTATAGCGGCTACAGAACCTATTGCAAATGCGAAAATGACTAAGTTCATAGCCGTAATCTGAATAAAGAGTGCAATCAGCTTTTCGGTAACGACCCGTTTGCGGGTGACGGGATGAGTCAGCAGAAATTCCGCTGTTTTTTCTTTTTCTTCCTTGCTTAGAATACCGACCGCACAAAGAGAAGCAAAAAAAGCGCCTCCCAGTCCCAGAATATTACCGCACTCTACGGCGTAAAAACCGATAAGCGTTCCGAAGTTCAAACGATCCATGCCAAACGCCCGGGTAAAAGAGCCCATCGATGCAAACATATCGTTTACGCTGTCCATCTGTCCCTTCATTTCGGGAAACAGAAAAATGCATACTGCAAGAAGAAACCCTATAGAAGCCGTCCATATAAAGAAGGAAGCCTTGCCTTGCCTCAGCTCATGTTTTACAAGCGTCATAGTCCCTTGCCGTCCTTTTCATAATAATGAAGGAATACTTCTTCAAGATCGGGCTCGGCAACCGTAAGGTCGTTTACCTGTCCGCATGACAGCACGCACAGCAGATTGTTCATGTCGCCGCTGTAAAGAAAGCTGACCGAGTCCTCGGTAAATTTTATATTACGGGCACCGTCAAGGCGCTCTAAGTTAATACTTCCGTGAACGGTTACGTGCTTTGCAGTTGTTTTAGACAGAGCCTCAATTCTGTCACAGGCGATTATCCGACCGTCACGAATAATTGCCGCACGTGTACAGTTTCGCTGTATTTCCGAAAGAACATGACCGGATAGAAAAACAGTCGCTCCCTCCTTATTTCTTTCATGCAGAATGTTAAAAAACTCTTTTTGCATAAGGGGATCAAGTCCGCTTGTCGGCTCGTCCAGCACCAGCAGCTCCGGTCGATGCTGTAACGCGCAGACAATAGCAACCTTTTTTCTGTTTCCTAACGATAACTCGTCTATCCTTCGTGAAGTATCAAGCTGCAAGCGCTCGCAGAGCAGCTTGCTTTCGGCACCGCAATCCTTTTTTCTGAGATCCTCGGACAGCTTCAATACTTCCTTTACTTTCATACCTTGATAAAAAAGAGACTCTGAGGGAAGATAACCTATATCCCGCAAAACGTCTTCCTTTTCTTTTGTGATATCTTTCCCGAACACAGTCGCTGTGCCGCCGGTGGGTGTGATAAGTCCGAGCAAGGTTCTTATTGTCGTGGATTTTCCGGCGCCGTTCGGTCCGATGAAGCCGAAAAATTCTCCCTGGCATACCGTTATGTCAAGGTCAACAATACCCCTTGCCTTACCGTAGTATTTTGTAAGCCTGTCGGTTTTAATTATCTCCACTCCACTTCGCTCCTTTCGAGGATATACGAATGAAAAAACTGATTGTTTTTTCGTCTATTCGAGTTTTTTATCCGAATCGTCTGCAAAGCAAACTTAGAATACGGCTTTATAAGGTCAAATTTATTTCACTTTACATAAATTAAATACCGAGACGCAGAATTAAGCCGTCGCAGAATGTATTAATTACTTAAAGTGTTTTTTCATTTTCAATGGAATAGCTTCCGGCACATATAAACTACTTTATTTCATTATGAATCTGTACTTTTCGTATTCCTTTTTCATTTCTTCAAGCTTTGCCCGGTCGGGGAAGCTTCCTTCAAAGTAGGGCTTAGCCAAAACTGCGCCGACAATAGGCTCAAAATATGGGATTACTATCTTTCTGTCGGGCTGATCACGGTGAATTCTTTCAATAACGGCTTCACTTATTCTGCGGTCGTTTTTGAAGTGACCGCCCTCCAAAACAACGGGAACACCGATAGGAATGTTGCATCGGTTAATAAGACCGAGCGCCTGCTCTGCAAGATTTTCTCCGACCTGCTTTAACAGACGTACGGCTGTTTCATCGCCCATTCTTGCGGCTTCTCCTACGCAAACGGCAACAGAGGCGACGGCACTGATAGGTGACTTATCGGGAATGTCATATATCTTGCCTGCGGCGGCGCCTATATTATCTACGCCTAATTTTTTGCAAATACAGTCGGAAATAAGCGTGTGAGGACCTCTTTTTTCATAATCCTTTATAGCTTCTGCGAAGGCAAGGCGTCCCATATGATATCCGCTTCCTTCATCGTGGATGACCGAACCGTAACCGCCTGCTTCGTCAACCTTATTGTCATGTAAATAGAAAACAACCGAGCCTGTGCCCGACAACAGGGTAACTGCGTCGCCGAGAACAAAGGCGGACAGCAAGCCGATAAGCGACTCTCCTCCTGCGTCCGTTAACGAATTAACCTTAACAACCTCCGCCAATGCGTCGGTTAAGCCTCTGGTAAATACGCCGTAGACCGATTCGATCTCGGTAATACCGGTTCCGTCCATCAAAGAATGAGCAGCATTCAGAGCGTTTTGTCTGACAAGCTCGGGGGAGCTTGAGCTTGTGTTCATGCTTCCGCTTTTTGCGGAATTTATTAATTTCAAATTTTCATCAAAAAGAATGGCTTCGATTTTACTTCCGCCGCCGTCATAAGCAACATAATATTTCATAATTTTTCCTCACATATAGAAAATGTTGTCCCCGTATTCTTCCAAAATTTTTGCATTGTGCTCTGTTCCGCCGTCAATATTTGCGCTCATAAATACAGGGGGAACAATGCCTTCGTTTACAAGCTTTTCAACGGCTTCAATTATAATGGCGTTAATAAGCGCTGCGCCCACGGTTGTGGACGTAGGACCGATTTTTTCGGGGAGTCCGTCGATTGTAACGGCGGCGTCCGAAACGCAACCGCAGTTGTCGATAACGACGTCGCAAACCTCAAAAAGGCGTTTTCCGGACGGAGCCCTTGAGGTTACGGACATGGAGTACTCAAGGTTCGTCAGCGCTACGGTGTGAATTCCCCTTTTCTTTGCTTCCTCGGCGGCTTCAACCGGGACCGTGTTTCGTCCGGATACCGAATGAATGAAAAGAACGTCGTCTTTTTTCAGCTTATTTTCATCCAGAATGATTTTCGCAAGACCCGGTAATCTTTCAAGCTGACTTGTCATGGTAACGGGTCGGGTGTTTAACATAAATCCGGGAAAGAAAATCGGATTGAGCGTTACTAATCCGCCGCTTCTGTAAAAGCCCTCTTCCGCAATGATGCCCGCATGAGAGCATCCGAAAATGTAGCAGTTGCTTTTTCTTTTTGTGGCTTCGGCAAGAAAACCGACGGCTCTTGTGATTTGTTCGCTTTGCGTTTTCCATGCCTTGTCTATGGTGGCAAGCACGGTTTCTATATAACTTATGCCTTTCATAAATTCACCTTAATTCTTTAAGCTGTGTATGGGGGCTGGGATTCTGCCTCCGCGTGAAATGAAGTCGTGGGGAGAATACGTGCTGATCGGCATAATCGGAGCCGAGCCTAACAATCCTCCGAATTCCACCTCGTCTCCTACGTTTTTACCGATTACGGGAATTACTCGGACTGCCGTTGTTTTGGTGTTCGCAACGCCTATTGAGATTTCGTCGGCAATCAGTCCGCAGATAATATCTACGCTTGTATCACCGGGAATTGCAATCATATCAAGACCCACGGAGCATACTGCGGTCATTGCCTCCAACTTTTCGAGCGACAACGCTCCCATTCTGACAGCCTCTATCATGCCTGCGTCCTCGGAAACGGGAATAAATGCGCCTGACAGTCCGCCGACAGACGAGGACGCCATAACTCCGCCCTTTTTAACGGCGTCGTTAAGGAGCGCAAGAGCCGCCGTCGTGCCGCAACCGCCGCATCTTTCAAGTCCCATGGTCTCTAAAATTCTTGCAACCGAGTCGCCGACTGCGGGCGTCGGAGCAAGCGACAGGTCAACAATTCCAAACGGTACGTTAAGCTTATCGGAGGCTTCTCTTGCAACGAGCTGACCCATTCTTGTAATCTTGAAAGCGGTTTTCTTTACAATTTCAGCAAGCTCAAGAAGAGAACAGCCGCCGGCTTTTTTAATTGCACCGGCAACAACTCCGGGACCGGAAACGCCGACATTAATAACGGTTTCTGCCTCTCCCATACCGTGAAAAGCTCCTGCCATAAACGGATTGTCCTCGGGTACGTTGGCAAATACGACAAGCTTCGCACAGCCTATGCAGTCCTTATCCCTTGTGAGGTGAGCGGTTCGCTTAATGACGCTGCCCATTTCAAGAATGGCGTCCATGTTTATGCCTGCCTTGGTTGAGGCAACATTAACGGAGGAGCAAACGAGGTTGGTTTCGGCAAGAGCTTCGGGAATAACCGAAATAAGCTTTGCCGCCGAATCCGACATACCCTTTTGAACCAAAGCGCCGAATCCGCCTATAAAGTCGATGCCGAGCGTAGACGCGGCTTTGTCAAGCGCCTTTGCTATATTTACGTATCCTTTTGCGGGTATTGCTCCCGCAACAAGGGAAATCGGCGTAACGGAAACACGCTTGTTGATTATCGGAATGCCGTATCTTTTTTCGATGCTGTCGCCGCAGGAAACAAGATTTTCCGCTTTTTTACATATTTTATCGTAAATTCTGCCACACAGAATTTTCTCATCGTCGGAAACACAGTCGAATAGGGAAATACCCATTGTAATAGTACGGATATCGAGATTTTCGTCCCGAATCATCTCAACCGTTTCCAAAATATCGTTAAATTCAAATATTGCCATATCTTACCTCAAATTCGGTGCATGGAATTAAAGATGTCCTCATGCATTGTATGAATATCGAGGCATCGTTTCTGACCCAGAGCCTTCATTTTATCGACAAATTCACCGAAGTCAATGGTGATGGAATCAATGTTTGCTATCATAATCATGGCAAAATAATCCTTTAATACACTTTGCGAAATATCGCTGATATTAACTCCGTAATTTGCGCATTCACTGCTGACAGCGGCGATAATGCCGATATTGTCCTTACCCGTAACGGTAATAACTGCCTTCATTTTTGCGGTACCGTCCTTTTTTTATTTTATAATGTAATGATACACTATACAGGCAATTAAATCAATATCTTTTTTTAATAAATTTTACTTGTATTTTAAAGTATAGTGTGATATAATGTCTACAATATGCGATTTAACTGAAATTTCCCTAAGCAAAGGAGTTATCAAATGAACGAAATCACCAACCATGCCGAGCTGACGGTAGAAAGAAAAAAGGAAGGCAAATATCGTCTTAAGAGAATACTTATGATTGCCGCATACTTTGCAGTACCGGTGCTCGTATTCGTTATTTTCGCTATTCTTGAGGACGCAAGAGTGGTAGGCGGCGGCGGATATATTGCAGTATTTTTTATTCCGATTTGGGCTTTTTTATGTCCTAAGGTAGTTGTTCCGTTTACTTTCCTCTATGTTGATATCGAGGAGAAAATGGATGTTTCCGGCGGTACGCTGACGCTTTCGAGAATTTACGGAAAACGCAAGGAGCAGATATACATAAAGGTTAAGGTTGCCGACCTTGACGCCATTGTTCCCAACAGAGACGAATATAAAGAGCAGATAAAGAATTTCGGCGCAGACAGGGTAATTGAATGCGTTTCCTCCATGAACCATCCCGACGTATACTGTGCTTATTACACCGATGAAAAGGGTCAGAAGGTTGTTATGTACTTTGAAGTAGTGGAAAAGGCATTAAAGGTATTCAAGTTCCTTAACGCAAACACGGTTGTAGTACCCGTTTCGAGATAATTTTTTCAGATACCGGTTTTTATAATTTTCATATTCAAGATATCTCCGCATATACTTTATGCGGAGGTATTGTATATGAAAGTAATGTTAAAGCTGCTGATTTTGTTTTCCGTAATATTTTTGTTTGCCGGATGTTCAGGCGAGAACGGCAAAGCCTCCGAGGACAACCTATCGTTCGGTACTGTGCCCATGCATCTTTGCGGGATTGTAGAATATAACGGCAAGAGCTATTATTCCGTGATTGATAAAACCGAAAATGGTTTTAAGGTTTCTTTTTCCGGAGAGGGCAATTTAGGGGGCTACAGCTTTTTTTGTAAAAACGGAAAATGGTTTATTTCATACGGCGATAAGGAGCTTCCGTTTGATATGCCGTATAAATGCTCATTGGTTTATGACATATATCTTTTTACGTATCTGACAAATGACGATTTCGTTTCCCTGTCAAAGGGAATTTACTGTTACGAAAAAGAAAATACAAGGATAGAGCTTCGATTCGACAAAGATGACAATCTTGTTTCGATAGAAAGCGAAAGAATGAAATTTATACCTGAAATAAAACAGGAAAAATAACAGGAAAAACAATGAAGGAAGTATCATTTAACCGTGCCGAGATAAATCTCGGTACGTTATGCAACAATTACAAAAGAATAACCGAATATGCCGGAAGCACCCCCGTGCTCTGTGTGGTAAAGGCGGACGCCTACGGGCACGGCGCAATAGAATGCGCAAGAGCCTTATACGGCTGCGGGTGCCGTTTTTTTGCCGTTGCAAATGCGCAGGAGGCTCTTGAAATAAGAGCTACAGTCGGTAAAAGCGACATACTGATACTCGGTATTGCGTGTTTCGATTTAATTCCCGTATTATGCGAAAATTCCGTTATTTGCACGCTTGCATCATACGAGCAGGCAAAAATAATAAAGAGCAAATTACCGTCGGGTAAAAAATTACGGGTGCATATTAAAATTGATACCGGAATGAATCGTATAGGCTTTTCCTGTGACGGAGAGGGGCTTGAGAATATAAAAAAATCTCTTTCGCTCGGATGCTTTGAAGTGTGCGGACTGTATTCGCATCTTGCCGTGGCAGACGAGCCCGGCGAAGGCGATAAATATACCGATATGCAGTTCGGGAAATACAAGAAAATGTCGGAAGAACTCGAAAATTGCAAAATTGATATTCCGGTGCATCACATATCAAACAGTGCGGCTACGTTTCTTCGTCCGGATTTAAGACTTGATACGGTAAGATGCGGAATTATACTGTACGGCATTGATCCGTCTGAGAAGGCAAAGACATCGGGGCTCGAGCCCGTTATGACGCTTCGCACAAAAATCGTTCATCTGCACACAATAAACGCAGGCGACAGCGTAGGCTACGGAGCCACATATACCGCAAAAGGCAAACAGAGAATTGCTACTTTGCCTATCGGTTACGACGACGGCTTCATACGTGCGTACAGTAAGACGCCGGGCGTAATAATAAACGGTAAAACGGCGCCCATCGTCGGAAGAATATGCATGGACCAGTGCATGGTTAACGTTACGGATATTGAATGCAAGCTCGGCGACGACGTTGAGCTTTTCGGTAAAAACAACTCGGTAAATTTGTTTGCAAAGGCGGCAAATACCATCCCGTACGAGTCTGTTTGCATTGTGAGCAAACGAGTACCGAGAGTATATATCGGAGGTTGAATATGAAAAAAACAGTATGCGCTTTTTTATCCTTACTGATACTTACGGCATTGTTTTCATGCGGCAAAACAAACGAAAAAAATTCGGTTGAAACACAGAATAACAATCAAACAACGTCTGCCGGAGACGAAGCATACGTAATTCAGGGTCCGAGCATTCAGGAGGGACTCGAATATGATTACGACAACCTGTCCGATTTTGTAAATGTATGCGACTACAGGAATTTAACGGTCAAAGTTAAAAAAATCGAGGCAACCGAAGCGGAGATAAACTCAATGATAAATTCCGCACTTGAAAAAGCCGGAGAGTCAAAGGCCGTGACGGACAGAGGCGCTGCGGCGGGAGATACGGTTACTTTTACCGGAAAAGGCGTATTTAACGATGACAAAGATACCTTCAATATTTCCGAGGAAACAAATATCACGATCGGAAAGGGAAAAGAGCAAGGCTTTGCAACAGGCTTTGACGAATGCTTTATCGGCGCAAAGCAGGGAACGGAATTTTCATTTGTATATAAGTATCCCGACGATTATTCTCATGACAAATTTGCGGGACGGACGGTTTCGTTCACGATGAACATTTCTTCCGTGAAAATAATTAATCCGGCAGAGTTAAACGATGAATTTGTTAAATCTCTGAAGCTTGACTCGGTTAATACGGTTGACGAATACAAGGAATACTGCAGGAATGTTATTGAACAGTATTCCGGTCAGCAGAATAAGCAATCTGTTCAGAATGAGATATTCAGCGCATTGCTCGAAAATTCAACTGTAAAAAAGTACCCCGAAAAGGAAATAGAATGCTACATCAGCCTTCAGGACGCCAAATGCCAAAGCTATGCGAGCGCTTCCGCCGTATCGGTTGAGCAGTATAAAACAGATAAATACGGCTCGGTCGAGGCATACGAAAAGCAAACTCTTCAGGAGGCGCAGGACAGCGTAAAGAAGGATTTGATTATAAATCTCATTGCACGGGAATTAAATATCGAGGTAAATGAGGAAGAATACGAGCAGGCTCTGCGTTACGGTTATGAAAATCTGGGAAAAAAATCGGGCATGGGAGATTTGTCCGATTTTGAAAAAACATACTCGTCGGATATTACTTCCGGGCTTCTGACATTGGGTGTTTTGGACGAGCTTTACAATACGGTAAACGTAATATACGAGTGAGTTTTGTAAAAAGTTTGTAAATTAGAGCGTAATTATTTGCATTTGCATTTATTTATGGTATAATACATGTTATCGCGGTATCGGTTTTCGGAAAAAGGGCGTACTGCCTTATTCACCCACCGATAACTGAGACCGACGAAATTATATTTTTGAGGTGAATACCATGCTTACAAAGGACGAAAAGCAACAGATCATCGACACTTACAAAACATGTGAAGGTGATACAGGTTCTCCCGAGGTTCAGATTGCTATTCTTACAAGCAGAATTAACACTCTGACAGAGCACCTGAAGACAAACAAAAACGACCATCACTCCAGAAGAGGACTTCTCAAGATGGTAGGTCATCGCCGTAATTTACTCGGTTATCTTCAGAAGAAGGATATCGAGCGTTACCGTGCGATTATCAAAAAGCTGGGAATCAGAAAGTAATTTGTTTTCCGGGCGGGCGGAGTATCTCCGCCCGTTATTTGCAAATTCTATATACCGAAACCGCGGTATGTGAAGCACCGCCCGGAATAGAGAAATGTCCGTGCGGCGATAGATGTTAAAGGAGTAGAAAAGAAAATGACAGAATCAAGACAGGAAACCTTTGAGAATTTTAAGGTATTTGAGTATGAGCTTGCAGGCAGAAGCCTGAAGATTGAAATGGGAAAGATGGCAGGACTTGCCAATTCCTCTTGCCTCGTTCGTTACGGCGATACGGCTGTGCTTTGTTGTGCAACGGCATCGGCCCGTCCCCGCGAAGGCATTGACTTTTTGCCGTTATCGGTAGACTATGATGAGAAGCTTTATGCAGCCGGAAAAATTCCCGGCAGCTTTAACCGCCGCGAAGGCAGACCTCCGGAAAAGGCAATTCTTACATCTCGTGTAATTGACCGTCCCATACGTCCGCTGTTTCCCAAGGATTTGCGTAACGACGTAGCGCTTTCACTCACCGTTATGTCGCTTGATCCCGATTGCGAGCCGGAGGTTGCCGCTATGATAGGCGCGTCCGTTGCGCTTGCGACATCCGATATTCCGTGGAACGGACCTATCGGCGGCGTTCACGTAGGACTTATTAACGGGGAAATCATCATTAACCCGACCCTTGAGCAAAGGCACGAGAGTATTCTCGAGCTTACCGTAGCGGGCAGTGCGAAGAAGGTTGTTATGATTGAGGCGGGCGCCCGTGAGGTTTCCGACGAGGATATGTTCAATGCAATTATGGCGGCTCACGAGGAAATAAAGAAGCTTGTTGCGTTCATCGACGGCATCGTTGCCGAGGTAGGCAAGCCGAAGTTTGAGTATGAATCGGGTGATGTAGACCACGACCTTTACGATAAGGTTAAGGAATTCTGCATTGAGGATGTCAAGAAGGCTCTTGACACAGACGATAAAAATGTCCGCGACGCCGCAATGGAGGCAGTGTCACTTTCTGTTGAGGAGCATTTTGCCGAGGAGTATCCCGAAGTAACCTCCGCACAGTTCGGTGAAATCCTCTATAAGCTTCAGAAGGAAGTTGTTCGTACATGGCTTTTGGTTGACGGTAAGCGTGTTGACGGCAGAGCCATGGATCAAATAAGACCGCTCAGCGCAGAGGTCGGCTTGCTTCCGAGAGTTCACGGCAGCGGTATGTTTACAAGAGGACAGACGCAGGTTCTCACCGTAGCGACGCTCGGTACAATCGGCGATGCACAGACGCTTGACGGTATTGACGAGGAAACTACAAAGAGATACATGCACCACTACAATATGCCCGGCTATTCAACCGGTGAAGCAAAGGCTGCAAGAAGCCCCGGAAGAAGAGAAATCGGCCACGGAGCACTTGCAGAGCGTTCGCTTGTTCCCGTGCTCCCCGATGTTGATGAGTTCCCCTATGCCATCCGTTTGGTGTCGGAGGTTATCTCCTCGAACGGCTCAACCTCGCAGGCCTCCGTTTGCGGTTCAACCCTTGCGTTAATGGACGCAGGCGTACCGATTAAGGCGCCCGTTGCAGGTATTTCCTGCGGTCTTATCACAGAGGGCGAGCGTTGGATGACAATGCTGGATATTCAGGGACTTGAAGATTTCTACGGCGATATGGACTTCAAGGTTGCGGGTACTCATAAGGGTATTACGTCCATTCAGATGGACTTAAAGATTGACGGATTGACGCCCGAAATCATCAAGAACGCTCTTGAGATAACGCACAAGGGCAGGGATTATATTATTGACGAATTTATCTTGAAGTGTATACCCGAGGCAAGAAAAGAAGTATCACAGTATGCTCCCAAGATGATTACAATGCACATCAATCCCGACAAGATTCGTGAGGTTATAGGTTCCGGCGGTAAGGTAGTTCAGAAGATTGTTGCCGACACCGGTGCAAAAATCGATATTGAGGACGACGGAACAATCTTTATTGCGGCCGTTAACAGAGACAGCGCTCTCGAAGCGCAGAAGATTATCGACGGCATAGTTTTTGAGCCCGTCGAGGGAGAGATTTACGACGGTAAGGTTACAAGAATTATTGAAATCGGCGCATTTGTTGAATTTGCCCCCGGTAAGGAAGGCATGGTTCACATCAGTAAGCTTGCAGACCACAGAGTAGAAAAGGTTGAGGATGTTGTAAAAGTCGGCGACGATTTTAAGGTTAAGTTCCTCGGAACGGACGAAAAGGGCAGACTCAATCTCGCATATGCGGATTATGTTCCCCGCGAACGCGCTCCCAGAGGCGACAAGGGACCCCGTCAGGGAGGAAACAAGGGCGGATCTTCGGGAAACAGAGGTCACATAAACACGGACAAACCCCGTTTTGAAAGACCCGTTCCCTATGACGAGACCCCTATGGTAAAGGTTGAGGTCAGACCCAACGAAGCGCCCAAGGTAGAGGTAAACGGTGAAGAATCCAAGAGCGAAGGCTTCTTCTCGTCGCTCTTCCACAAGAAAAATGACTGATTGACAGTAAATTGTACCGGAAATTATTTTTTCCGGTACAATTTGTAAACGTACAATAATAACAGAAAGACCGAAAAAATGACAAACGATATTTACATATTACCCATACCGCAGAAAATGACGGTAAAGGAAGACGCATTTAAGGTAGGCAAAACTTTTGTCAAGTGCGACGATGACAGAATAAAGCCGTTTATCGCTGAATTTGACCTTAACGGCGATTATCCCATTACATTCAACGCCTGTATTAACGAAAAAACGGAGTATTACACGGTTAATATGACAAAGGACGGTATCGGAGTTTCCTATTCCGATATTGAGGGCGCATACCGGGCGGCGACAACGGTTAAGCAGCTTATGGCACAGGCAGAAAACGGGGAATTTTCAACTGTGGAAATAGAGGATTATCCCTCCATTAAAAACAGAGGATATATGCTTGATATCAGCAGAGGCAAATTGCCGAAGACGGAGTATTTAAAAGGTCTTGTTGATTTGCTGTCGAGCTTGAAATATAACGAGCTTCAGCTTTATGTAGACGCTATCGTATTCGATTTTAAGCATTTTTCAAAATATACCAAGGAAACGGAAACTCTTTCCGCAAGCGACATAAGGATGCTTGCCGATTACTGTAAAGAGCGTTTTATAAAGCTCGTTCCGAATATCAACACCTTCGGGCACATGTCTATGTGGACAGCCAAGGAGGAAATAGCTCCCCTTGCAATAACCGGAGATGACGGAAAGCCTTCGCAGACATTGAATCCGCTAAAAAAAGAAAGCATAGAGTTCATTGAAAAATTGCTCGACGGTTATATTTCATGTTTTGACTCCGATAGAGTCAACGTCGGTATGGACGAGACGGTTGACCTTGGTAAAAACGAGACAAAAGAGGCTTGCGATAAGCTCGGCGTCGGAAAGGTATATACCGATTATCTCGGCAAAATATGCGGAATAATAACAGATAAATACAACAAAACTCCTATGTTTTGGGACGATATAATTTTCAAACACCCGGAACAGCTTGAGAATGTTCCCGAAAATGCTATAGTAATGCAGTGGGGTTATGAAACCGAGCATCATTACGACAGAAACTGCAAAAGAATATCCGAAAAGGGGCTTCGTTTCTATGTTTGTCCCGGTACCTCAATGTGGGGCAGCTACACGGGACGCTCAAACAACATGCTCGTAAATATTACGAGCGCAGCAGAGTGCGGCGCATATTACGGAGCGGAGGGCTTTTTGCTGACCGAGTGGGGAGACGAAGGACATCCGCAGTTCCCGACGACCTCATATTTGCCGCTTTTAGTCGGCGCAGGAGCTTCTTGGAACTGTATGAGCCACGACCATGAAATTGCATACGGTCAGAGAAAAGAGCTTTTAGATTCCTGCAAGAGATATATGGATGAAAAGCTGTGTAAGGCGGACAAAGGGTTTGCCGATAAGGTTTTCCGTATGGGTAACTACTATATGTTTGAAGATCTTCATTTCAACGGTACCGAGCTCTATCATTTAATCAGAAATCAGGGCGACATAAAGCCGTGTCACAAGGCAACATATGAAAAAGTCGGCGCCTATATGAAGGAGCTTCGGCAAGAGATAGAAAATACCGACGCTTCAGAGCGAGCAAAGCGAGATGTGTTGGTTAATTGCGATATCGTAATTGCGGCGGCGCTGGTAATCGCAAACGGTAAAAGCGAAAAGAGCTGTGAAATGTTCGATAAAATAATTCCGGAGTTTGAAGCCTTGTGGATGGAGGACAATCACAGAACGGGTCTTGAAATATTCACGGGATTTCTGAAAAAGAACAGAGAGTAAACCAAATCGTAAATAAAAAAATCGGATGTGATAATATGAAAAGAATTATTTGCTTAATAATTGCAGTTTTCACTTTGACATTCTTATTAAATTCCTGCTCGGACGATGATAACACACAGCAAAAAACTATTACCTCGTCTGAGATTGACGGAGTCTGGCAATTAACGGAAAAGCTTGACGACGCAAGCGGACTTAAGGCAAAGCTGTTGGAAAAAGGCTTTTTCGAAAACGAGCTTTCTTTTCTTGACACGGGAAAGATAGGCGCCGTTAAATTATTAAAATTCTCTGCAAATACCGCCGACAGCGGTACATACGAATACTCCTACAATAAAGAAGGCACATATGTCATTTTAACCGTTGTAATTGAGGATTTTCTGAATAAGTGCTATGAAAATTTCAATGTTATCGGTGAAAATTTCGGCAGCTCCGTAGCAGGAACGGTCAAATCCTTTGAGGATTTTAAAAAATTATACTGTTCGAATTTTTCCTGCGGTAGCTATGATGAGCTGATTGACAAGCTGTGCGGCTTGATATTCAATTCCACCCTGTACGAGGGCGCAGTCGACCAAGGCGATTTTAAAATTGACGGCAGTATGATTTTTATGACAAGAAAGGTTGAGAGCGACTACGTCTCGCTTGATGAAACTACAAGCGCCGCAGAACCTGAGCAAATCGGAGCCGTTATCAAAAACAATGAGCTTACGCTGTCATATAAATCGGGCACCGAAACATATACTAAAAAATAAAAGGGCAGATATAGTATGGACTTTGTGACAAAGGGCTGTGAGCCTGAAGGCGTTCTTCGGTATTTCGAGATGCTGTCGGCAATTCCGCGAGGCTCGGGAAATGAAAAGGCGGCGGCGGATTTTGTATGCGACTTTGCAAAGAGGCGTGGGCTTTGGTTTTACCGGGACAAGGCAAATAATGTGCTTATCCGAAAGGAAGCGACGGAAGGATTTGAGAATGTTGCGCCGGTAATACTGCAGGGTCATCTTGATATGGTATGTGAAAAAAATGCCCAAACGGAGCACGATTTTCTCACCGACCCTATTAAGGTTAGAATTGAAAACGGCTGGCTTACCGCAGACGGCACTACCCTCGGTGCGGACGACGGGGCGGCGGTTGCCATGATGCTGGCGGTGCTGGATGACGCTTCAATAAGCCACCCGACACTTGAATGTCTGTTTACGACAGACGAGGAAAAGGGAATGACGGGCGCCAAGTCGTTTGATTACCGGTATTTAAAATCAAGAAGAATGATTAACATAGACAGCGAGGATGAAGGCGTTGCGGTTATTTCAAGCGCCGGCGGAGAGAAAACCGGCATGACGCTGGAATGCACCGGGGTCAGCGCAAAAAATAAATTTATGTCCGTGACGGTAAAGGGCTTAGCGGGTGGTCACAGCGGAAACGAAATAAATAAAAACAGAATGAACGCCGTTAAGCTGATGGGAGATTTGCTTTCCTATCTTTACGAAATTGAGCCCTTCGAGATATGTTTGATTTCCGGCGGAGGGCTTGATAACGCCATTCCCCGCGAATGCTTTTGCGTTCTGTCAGTTCTCGATGTGAATGTAACGAAAGAAAGAATTAAGCAATGGGAGCAGAGCGTAAGAGCTACGCTTACAAAGTCCGATAAAGCGTTCAGAGTTCTCGTATCCAAACACCGCCGCTTGGATTATATGCTCACATACAGGGATACTCACCGTGTTATTTCTCTTTTGGAGCTGTCCCCCAACGGAGTATTGTCAATGTCGCCTACGGTTAACGGACTTGTTGAAAGCTCGTGCAATGTCGGCTCTGTGGCAACTGAGACGGACGGCGGCAAAATCACCGTAAGGACGCTTAATCTTTACCGCTCGTGCGTAAATTCCCTGCTTGATAAAACGGCTCGCTGTTTTGATACGCTTGCTTACCTTCTTGAATGTAAATCCGAGCATTCATCCCGTTATTCCGGCTGGCTGCCGAAGAGCGATTCGCCCCTGCAAGCGCTCTATCTTAAAACGTACAGGGCTCTTTTCGGGAAAGAAGCAAGACTCGAAGCAATTCATGCGGGACTTGAATGCGGAATCATTTCATCGGCCATACCGGATATGGATATAATTTCGATAGGCCCCGATATGTGCGACATTCACTCACCCGATGAAAGAATGAGCATTGAATCTCTCAACCGCACATATAAGCTCCTTTTGGGAATGCTTGCGGAAAAATAACCGTAAATAGTTACTTTTGTCCGGAAAAATCAAATTATTTCGGAAAATTATCGCAAAACTATTGCAATTTCGTAAAAAACGTGGTATAATAACCGAAGATTAAGCAGGAGAGTGGTTGACAGCCACTCTCCGAGTTTTATGTAAGGATGAAATATGGGAAAATCAGCAAATAATATTGCAAATACCGTGAAAAAAGCGCTCGAGGGTGTGATAAACGATTTAGGATATCGCCTTTGGGATGTAGAGTATGTTAAGGAAGCCTCCGATTATTTTCTTCGATTTACAATAGACAGCGACGAAGGTATTACGATAGAGGACTGCGAAAAGGTACACAGAACGATAGACCCCATGCTCGACGAGCTTGACCCGATAGAGGACGCCTATCATCTTGAGGTTTCTTCACCGGGAGTCGAAAGAGAGATAAGAACGGATTTTCACCTTGAATTTTGCCAAGGCGAAAAGGTAGAGGCTAAGCTTTTCGCTCCGTTTGAAGGTTCAAAAAGCTATGTCGGTACTCTTGACGGCTTTGATGAAAATACAGTAACGGTAGGCGGCGTTGCAATACCCAGAGATAAAATATCCAAAATAAATACTGTTTTTGAATTTTAATTAGTGAGGTAAAAAGGAAAAAAGATGAACACCGAGTTTTTTGACGCACTTGATGCGCTTGAGAGAGAAAAAGGCATTCCCAAAGCATATATGATTGAGAGAGTCGAAGCGGCGCTGATCAGCGCATTTAAGCGAGACCAGGGCGGAAACAGCAATGTAAGAATTTCAATAGACGAAAACAAGAAGGATGTCAGAGTTTTCCGCTGCCTTGATATTGTTGAGCAGGTTGAGGATTCCGATACACAGATTTCTTTGGAGGACGCAAAGAAAATCAGCCGCAGAAATGTTCTCGGCGGCGTCTGTGAGATTGAATTAAAGCCGAAGAATTTCAGACGTCTCAGCGCTCAGACCGCAAAGCAGGTAATTATCCAGGGTATCCGTGAAGCCGAAAGGGGAATGATGATTAAGGAATACGAGTCCAAGCGCGAAGAGATCATCACAGCAACGGTTCAAAAGATAGACCCCACAACAGGCAATGTAACTGTTGATACCGGCACAAGCTACGCTACACTTTTAAAGCAGGAGCAGATTCCGGGAGAACAGTTTGAGGTGGGAGAGCATATCAGAGTATTTGTCATGGAGGTAAGAAAGGAGCAAAGAGGGCCCCTTGTTACCATTTCGAGAACGCACCCCGGACTTGTAAAGAGGCTGTTTGAGCTGGAGGTTCCCGAAATACAGGACGGTACCGTTGTAATTAAAGGTATAGTAAGAGAAGCCGGCTCCAGAACAAAGATGTCCGTTGAATCGAGAGACGAAAATGTTGACCCGGTAGGTTCGTGTATCGGTAATAAGGGAATGAGAATTGCCGACATCGTAAACGAGCTTTGCGGGGAAAAAATTGACGTTGTAAAGTACAGCGAGGACGCCTCCGAATACATTGCGTCTGCGCTCTCTCCCGCAACGGTTAAGAGCGTAACGGTAAATGAAGACAGAAGCGCAAGAATAATAGTTGACCCGGAGCAGCTTTCCCTTGCCATAGGTAAGGAAGGACAGAACGCCCGTCTTGCGGCCCGTTTGACCGGCTACAAGGTAGATATTAAAGTAGATTAAAAGGTAAGTGCGGAGAATGAGTAAAGCTAATTCAAATATTCAGCAGAAAATAAAAAAGCAACCCATCAGAAAATGTGTCGGATGCAATGAATCAAGATTAAAAAAGGAGCTTTGCAGAGTAGTCCGCACACCTGACGGAAATATTGAGCTTGACGATAAGGGAAAGAAATCCGGCAGAGGTGCATATCTTTGCAGAAAAGCTTCCTGTCTTGTTAAAGCCAAAAAAACAAAGAGATTGGAAAAAAATCTCGAATGCGAAATACCGGAAGAGATTTATAAAAGGTTGGAGGAAGAGCTTGCAAAGGAATGATATGACGGGTGAGAGTAAGCTTCGGGGTCTTTTGGGGCTCTCGTCAAGGGCGAGGAATTTACTCGTCGGAACCGAGCTTTGCTGCGACGGAGTGCGATCCGGAAAAGCGCATTTGGTGCTTGTTTCATCCGGAGCCTCTGCTAATACAAAAAAGAGAATCTTCAACTGTTGCACGTATTATGAGTGTGAGATTGCCGAAATTCCGGTCAGTACGGAAGCTTTGGGAAAATACATCGGAAAGAAAAGAGCCGTAAGCTGTGTTGCGGTAACCGATGTTCATTTTACAAAGGGTATGAAAAAGATATTAAGTAATACCGTTTTTAACGAAAGTAAAACGGATAAACGTTCTTCGGAGGTGTGATATATGTTAAATCCTAAATACAAAATAAGTAATATGTCAAAGGAGTTCGGTATCAAGAGCAAGGAACTTGTTGATATTCTCGAAAAATACGGAAAAACCGGAAAAAGCCACATGGCTACACTTACACCGGAGGATTTCAACATCATTCTGAACGACCTGTCGCTTTCAAATCAGGTTGTAAAGATTGACTCTTATCTTTACGGTGAAACATATATTCCGTCAACGGCACCGAAGAAGTCCGTGGAAGCGGATAATGCTCCTTTGGAAAATCCTGTTCAGGCAAAGGAAGAAAAGACGGAACCTAAAAAAGAGGAAAAGCCTGCAAATAAAACGAACAATACTAATACTCATAATGCCGATAAGGCGCATAATACTCAAATTCCCGAAAAGAATAAGACCAAGGAACCTAAAAAGGAAACGGGAAATCAGGCTCCGAGCCGGGATAATAACCCTCAGGAACAGAGAAAAAGACAGGATCAGAAGAAAAAGCAGCCCGCGCAGGCAAGACCCCAGATGCAAATACTTAAGCCTACGCCCAAGCATACGGAAGCCGCTGTTTCCACACAGACAATCGACTCAAAGCAAAGAGAGGGCACAAGAGTTAAGTCCCGTATTGTAGATACCCGTTCTTCTAACGTAGATCTTTCAAAATACGACGAGAGACTGGAACGTTACCGCCCCGATAAGGATTACGGAAACAATGTGCAAAAGCTGAAAAAGCAGAATTTCCGAGGTCAGGGAAAGGACAAGGGCAGAGGAAACAAGGAACGCCTTGCCATGGAAAAGCTTAAGAGACAGCAGGAGATGGCAAAGAAGCAGACTCTGAATATCTCCTTGCCCGATGAAATTACCGTTTCCGAGCTTGCTTCAAGGCTTAAGGCTAAAGCCGCCGACATCGTAAAGAAGCTTATGCTGCTGGGAGTTATGGCGTCCATTAACGATACCGTAGATTACGATACGGCTTATCTTATTGCCGACGAGATGGGAGCAAAGATTACAAAGGAGGTTAAGGTAACAATAGAGGAATCGCTCTTTGATACCAGCGAGGACAGCGAAGAATCTCTTGTTAAGAGACCTCCCGTCGTATGTGTAATGGGACATGTCGACCACGGCAAAACCTCCCTGCTTGACGCAATCCGTCATCAGAATGTCACGGAAGGGGAAGCCGGCGGTATTACACAGCATATCGGCGCTTATACCGTAAATGTCAACGGCGGAGATATTACATTCCTCGATACTCCCGGACATGAAGCGTTTACTGCTATGCGTGCAAGAGGCGCTATGGCTACCGATATTGCGGTTCTCGTTGTTGCGGGCGATGACGGTATTATGCCTCAGACGATAGAGTCGATCAATCACGCAAAGGCGGCGGGTGTCGATATTATTGTTGCAATAAACAAGATGGATAAGCCGACGGCAAATGCGGAAAACGTAAAATCTGAGCTTACGAAATATGACCTTGTTCCCGAAGAATGGGGCGGCGACGTTATATGCGTTCCCGTCTCGGCGCATACCGGTATGGGTATTAACGATTTGCTTGAGAATATCCTTCTCATTGCCGAGGTCAAGGACTTCAAGGCGAACCCCAACCGCCGCGCAAAGGGCGTTGTAATCGAAGCAAAGCTCGATAAAGGCAGAGGCTCTGTTGCAACGGTATTGGTTCAGAGCGGTACTCTTCATGCGGGCGATACCGTTATTGCGGGTACATCGGTCGGCAGAGTCCGTGCAATGAAGAACGACAAGGGCGAGCTGATCAAGACGGCGGGACCCTCGGTGCCTGTCGAGATTATCGGCCTTTCCGAGGTACCTAACGCCGGTGACGAATTCAATGCGGTAGAAGACGAAAAGATGGCAAGGGAGCTTGCCGAGCAGAGAAAAACCAAGGCGAAGAACGAACAGTTCAAGCTTAATTCCGCTGTCAGCCTTGACGCCTTGTTCGCCGCTATTTCCGACGGTGTAAAGGACTTTAACATCATTGTAAAAGCCGACGTTCAGGGCTCGGCGGAGGCTGTTAAATCATCGCTTTTAAAGCTTACAAACGACGAGGTCAGAATCAACGTTATTCATACGGGCGTGGGCGGTATTACGGAAAGCGATGTAATGCTTGCAACCGCTTCGGGAGCGCTTATTATCGGATTTAATGTCCGTCCCGACAAGAATGCTCTCGAAATTGCGGAAAGAGCTTCAATCGAAATTCGCACATACCGTGTTATATACGAATGCATTGAAGAGGTTACCAAAGCAATGAAGGGTATGCTTGCTCCCGAATATAAGGAGAGCCTGCTCGGTCATGCCGAGGTTCGTCAGACGATTAAGGTTCCCAATGTCGGTACTATTGCAGGCTCATACATCACAGACGGCAAAATCACGAGAAATGCACTTATCAGAGTTATCCGAGACGGTATTGTTATTGACGAAGATAAGATTAAATCCTTAAGGCGCTTTAAAGATGATGTCAAAGAGGTCGCATACGGCTACGAATGCGGCGTAGGACTTGATCGCTTTAATGATATTCGGGAAGGAGATGTGCTCGAAGCCTACGAGATGGTGGAGGTTGAGAGATAACCGAGGGTAACAAAAATGGGGAAAAAGATAAGGGAGATTGAAGCGTTAAGCCGAGAGGAAATCTCCGAAATATACAAAGCATATGACCAAAAAAGACTGAAAAAGATATTCAAAAAGGAGGGCAGAAAAATTAAAACTCTGCCTCCCATCAGTCTTGTGTCGCCGTATATAATGGTAGAAAGAAACGAATCCAGTAATTTTTTCAAAGATAAAATAAATGTTGAGAAAATTGAGGATTATATTCACGAAAAGCAGAAAAACGGTATGCCGAATTTCTCTCTTATGCACGTACTTATTGCGTCATACATAAGAACCGTATCGCAAAAACCGGCAATTAACAGATTTATTCGAGGACAGCGTCCTTGGGCGAGAGATCACATTGAGGTTTGCTTAACGATAAAAAAGGAAATGACGCTTGAATCACCCGATACCGTAATAAAGGCATACTTCAGACCGGACGCAACCGTTTACGATGTGTATAACGAGTTTAATACAATAGTTGAGCAGTACAGAAATGAGCCCGGCGGAGAATTTGACGAAACGGCAAATTTTTTCCGTTTTATTCCCGGAGTATTTTTGAAATTTGTAATCCATATGCTTAAAACTCTGGATTATTTTAATTTGATGCCGAGATTTATTTCCTGGCTGAGTCCTTTTCACGGTTCTTTCTTCATTACTTCAATGGGTTCGCTCGGAATACCGGTTATATACCATCATCTGTATAATTTCGGTAATTTGCCCCTTTTTATGTCATTCGGAGCAAAGTACAGAGAAAACGAGCTTGCCTCCGACGGCAGTGTAAAGAGAGTTCCGTATGTTGACTTTACGTTGGTTATGGACGAGCGTATTTGCGACGGATTTTATTATGCCTCCGCATTCAGATATCTTAAGAGTGTTCTGCGCAATCCGAGCGTTCTTGATAATCCGCCGGAGGTAATTGTCAAGGATATAAAATGAAAAAATATCGGGGGGATAACGCCAAATATTTTCCCGTAACGGAAAAATACAATTTGAATTTATACTGAATAATAATTTTGTGTTCGGAATAATTTATTCGGGAAGGGAGTAATATGAAGACCGAATTTAAGGATAACATTTTCACCGTTTATCCGGAGGGAAGAATTGATTCGGCAAATGCCGAAGCAACGGAAGCCGAAATCAATAAAGCAAGAGAAGAAAATCCCGACGGCGAGCTTATTTTGGATTTAACAGCTCTTGAATATATTTCAAGCGCAGGACTGCGAGTCATATTAAGGCTTCGGAAAAAAGAGCCTTCGCTGAAGCTCATTAACGCTTCGAGCGAGGTTTACGACATTTTCGAGATGACGGGATTTACCGAGATGCTTCCCGTAGAGAAAGCGTACAGAAGACTTTCCGTTGAAGGATGCGAGGTTATCGGGCAGGGCGCAAACGGCAAGGTTTACCGTCTTGATCCTGATACTATAATAAAGGTTTATCTCAATCCCGACTCACTGCCCGATATTCACCGCGAGCGTGAGCTTGCAAGGCGAGCTTTTGTATTGGGAATTCCTACTGCCATTCCCTATGATGTTGTTAAGGTAGATAACGGATACGGTTCGGTATTTGAGCTGTTGAACGCAAAATCATTTGCAAAGCTTCTTAAAGCGGATCCCGACAGTATTGACAGCGTTGTTGATATGTACGTTGATTTACTGAAAAAAATTCATTCAACGCTTGTTAAGCCCGAAGATATGCCCGATATGAAGGAGCTTGCCTATGCTTGGGCGGAATATCTTCGCGACTATTTGCCACCGGAAAAGGCGGATAAGCTTGTTTCTCTTGTAAAAGCGGTTCCGGACGATTTGCACATGCTGCACGGCGACTATCACATCAAAAACGTAATGCTCCAAAACGGCGAAGTACTGCTCATTGATATGGATACGCTTTGCCACGGACACCCTGTGTTTGAGCTTGCGTCCATGTACAACGCATATTTGGGCTTTGCCGAGCTTGACCACGGTAATGTGGAGGCATTTTTGGGCATACCGTACGAAACAGCGACGAGTATTTGGAAAAAATCTCTTTCGAAATATCTCGGAACAACAGATTCGGCAAAGCTTGCCGAGGTAGAAAATAAAGCGATGCTCATAGGATATACAAGGCTGATGAGAAGAAACATTCGCCGTCATGCCCTTGAAACAGAGCAGGGCAGAAAAGAAATCGAAACCTATAAAAATCACATTATCGACCTTCTCGATAAGGTTGACACATTAACGTTTTAAAGATATGGAGACTAACATGAAAAAGAAAGACATAGTGTGGCTTGAAAACGGCTGGACAATAATGCAGGAAGCAAATGCGCAAGAGCACATCCTTGAAATCAGCTGTCTTGCCGAGAACAAGAGTGTTGTGGAAATCAGAAAGCGCCATAACGACGGCGAGGAGGAAATCATCAAATCTAAAATAGATGATAATTATTCTCTTCCCATGCCGCTTGACGAATTCAGCAAGCTTTATATTAAGGATATGATTAGCTTTAAATAATCGTAACAGGGGTTGTTTTTATTGACAGCCCCTTTTCAGATTATTAAGGAAACAAAAAATGTAAAGAGTGCGAGTATTATTCCGGATAACAGCTTGTAAAGCGTAAAAAAACGAGGAAACACTTTATATTCGGTGCAAATTGCTTTTAACTGCATAATAACGCATAAACCGGAAAAACCGACGGCAAAGGCGGAAATGCAGGCGGGAAAAAAGGCGGAAAGAAGGCAAGCGGAATTTACGCCGCAGCTCAATTCCGCAAGGGACATAACAACAGAAATTGCATACCTTGAAAAACCGAGGTTTGAAAGATAATTACCGATAAATTGCGCTGTCACCGAGAAAAAAATCACAAAGGCGCAAATGTTAAAGGTGGGCTGAACAGAGCCTGTAATTGCATTGCAAAATGCCGTTGTAAACGGAATTTTGTCAGTGCATTTTTTATTTTTTGCAAAAAGCTTGCATTTCGGGAGAATTTGCGCCGTTACGGCTCCTGACAATATCTGCAAAAGGTAAATATTAACGCCTGTTTTTATATCGCCGAGAGAAGCGCCTATTACTCCCAAGCAAAAGGCGGGAGAGGCGTTGGTGCAAAGTATTATTGCCCTTTCAGCCTCGTTTTGCGAAATACCGCCCCGTTTATATTCGCGGCATACAGCAATGCAGCCGGCGGGATAACCGCAGACAAGACCGATTATGTAAGCGGTAAAAAGATTTTCCGACAGGTGAAAAACGCCCCTGAAGACTCCGGAAAATATTTTAGAAGCAAAGGAGGATAAATCCGAAGAGGCAATTAAATTTCCCAATACCAAAAAAGGGAAAAGGCTCGGAATCAGCGAATAAATGCACATTTGAACTGAGTCCTTCGTGCATTGAATGCAAAATTCAGGGAAAATTATAAATACGGCGCAAAGAAAAACAATCATGACACAGTATGAAAATGAAGCAATTTTTCGATTATAAATAATACCACCCTCGCATATAGTTTTAAAACAATATATTAAAACAGAAAAGGAATATGCAATGGATGCTTTGTCGGATTATCTGATTTCGTCAAGATGTGAAATAAATTCAGGAAGAAAGCTGATCGTATCGGGGTGCAAAAGAGTTGTAAAATATAATAACGATTACGTAAAAATAGCTCTTTGCGATATGGCAATCGAAATAGAGGGCGCCGATTTGTCCATCAAAAGCTATTTTGATACCGATATCGAGCTTTGCGGCGTAATTTACGAAATTCGCTTTACCGACAGGAGAAAAAACGATGGCAATACTTGAACGGCTTTTCGGCTTTTGCGAGGTTACGGTCGGAGCAGCCTACGCCGAAAAGGCTTTAAATGCGATGATGAAAAAGCGCCTTTCACATACAAGAGCAAAAAGAAATGAGAACGGTGATTTATGCTTTAAAATAATGAAAAAAGACCGCCGATTACTGTTTGAAATTATTGACAAATGCGCAATTTCGGTTTATAGTGTATATGATAAGGGCTTTCCGTCCGTTTTCATGAAATACAGGCGCAGATTAGGGGTTGCAATCGGGTTTCTTATTTTCTGTTTTTGCATTTATATATCGGGATTTTACATCTGGGACGTCAGGGTTGAAGCCGAAGAAGGCGTAGATACGGCGCTTGTTCAGGAACGGCTTTCCGATATGGGCTTCGGGGTCGGCACGTTTAAGGGCAAATTTGATTTGTACGAGCTGTGCAATTCCTACCTGAAGAAATACGACGACTTATCGTTCATCAGCGTAAATGTAATAGGAAACGTAGCTTATGTGGATTTGAGGGCAAGAGTTTCGCGTCCTGATGAAAAAAATACGGAATATTCCAATCTTGTTGCAAAATACACGGGAATAGTTGTCTCGAAGGAAGTATTTTGCGGAAATGCGAGAGTTAAGGCGGGAGACGCTGTCTCAGAGGGAGATATTCTTGTTTCGGGAGTATGCTCCGACCTTGACGGAGGATATTACCTTTGTAAAAGCGAAGGAATCGTCAATGCGGAAATAGAGCGAACTTTTTCGGCGACCGTTTTATATGAGGAAGAAAAAAATACGGAATACGAGGGAGAAACGCTGGGACGTTCTTTGATGCTTTTCGGTCTTGAAATACCTATAATGCTTCCGAGACAGTCTTCGGGCAAAACCAAAACCGATATTTCGCGTGCGTCGGTAGACGGGAAAAATCTACCGTTTGCGCTGAAAACGGAAAAAGAGCTGAAACAAAAAACCGAAAAAATTTACAGAACTCCGGAAAATGCCGAAAAAACGGCACAGTACCGAGTTTCAAACGAATTTATTAAAGAAACGCAGGGAGCAAAAATACTTTCTGTAACGAAGGAATGCACAAAAACGGAAACGGGAGTTACCGCAACATGGACAGTAAGATGTATTTGCGATATTGCAAGGTCATCGCCGATTTACATAAATAATACCGAAAGGAATAGCTGAATGACGGAAAAAACAGTGCTGACTGAAACTATGGAGCAAACCGCCGTGATATTCGGAAGCTTCGATAAAAATATCAGCATAATAGAAAAGAGCTTTAACGTTAAAATTACGAACAGGGATACCGAAAAAACCGCGGGCGACGCTATCGTGATTTCCGGAGAGGACGAGAAAAACGTAGCGTTTGCAGCAGACTCGGTTATGTATCTTAAAAAGATGGCTTCGTTTTCGGGAGAGCTTACGGAACAGAGCGTTGAATATGTGGTAAATACGGTTAAGGAAAAGGGCGGCGAGTCGCTTCGTGATTTCGGCGAAGACTGTATCTGCATAACAACAAGGGGTAAGCCGATTAAGGCAAAAACCGTTGGGCAGAGAGAATATGTAGACAAAATAAATAACAATACGGTCATAATGGGCGTAGGACCCGCCGGAACCGGCAAAACATTTTTGGCGGTCGCCACGGCGGTTAAGGCGCTAAGGAACAAAGAGGTTAATCGGATTATATTAACGCGCCCGGCTGTCGAGGCGGGAGAAAAACTCGGATATCTTCCCGGAGATTTACAGAATAAAATAGACCCGTATCTGCGTCCGCTGTACGACGCCCTGTATGAAATGCTAGGCAGCGAAACCTATCAAAGGCATTTGGAGCGGGGAAATATCGAAATTGCTCCGCTTGCATATATGCGGGGCAGGACGCTTGACGATTCGTTTATAATACTCGACGAGGCGCAGAACACGACCCCCGAACAGATGAAAATGTTCTTAACCCGATTAGGCTTTAACTCGAAAGCGGTCGTTACGGGAGATATAACACAAACCGATTTGCCCATGGGAAAGAAAAGCGGACTTGCTCAGGCAACGAGAATATTAAATGATATAGAGGGTATAGCAATACATTATTTCACCGAAAGAGACGTAGTAAGACACCGCTTGGTACAGAGAATAATAAAGGCTTACGAAAAATTCGAGAAAGAGAAAAAAACGGATGAAGAAAAACGGACACGATATTTTTATAACAAATGATCAGAAAAAAATCGAATATACAAAGGAGCTGAGATATTTAATCGTAAATGCGGTAGCGGCGGCATTAAAATACGAGAAATTTGACACAAGGGCAGAGGTTTCCGTTACGCTTTGCGATAACGAGAGAATACGCAAATTGAATAAGGAATACAGGAACATTGACCGGCCGACAGATGTTCTTTCGTTTCCTCTTTTTGATGATGAAGACGACATTGAGGAGGAAAGCATGCCCCTCGGAGATATAGTAATTTCGCTTGAAAAGGCAAAGGAGCAATCGGAGCTGTACGGACATTCGTTCGAAAGGGAGGTAGGCTTTCTATGCGTCCATTCCGTTTTGCATTTGCTCGGATACGACCATGAGGAGGGCGAAGCCGAAAAGAGCGAAATGTTTGCAAAACAAAGCGAGATTTTGTCGTTAATAGGTCTTGAAAGATAAGATAAAATGTAGTATAATAAATAAGATTGTAAATACATAGACTTTGAAAGGTAATTTTGAATGAAGAAAACGGGTTTCATTGCGATTGTAGGCAGACCGAACGTGGGCAAATCAACCCTTCTCAATGCCCTTTTAGGCGAGAAAATAGCGATAATATCCAAAAAACCGCAAACAACCAGAAACCGTATTACGGGTATACTTACCGAGGGCGAAAATCAGTTTGTCTTTCTTGACACTCCCGGTATGCACCGTCCGAGGACAAAGCTCGGCGATTATATGGTAAAGGCGATCACGGGTACAATCGGCGATGTTGACGCGGCTATACTGGTTTGTGAAGCGGGTTCAAAGCCCGGGGAGATTGAAAAATCGCTTATCAACCGCTTTGAAGTATTGGGACTCGACGCACTGCTCGTTATCAACAAAACCGACCGTTCAAATCCGCATTTGATAGCGGAAACAATATCCTCGTTCTCCGAACTATACGACTTTAAATCCGTGATTCCGATTTCGGCATTAAAGTGCGACGGATGTGATATCGTACTGAAGGAAGCCGAGGACTTTCTCTATGAGAGCGAATGGTTCTTCCCGGCAAACGCCTTAACCGACCAACCGGAAAGGCAGATTGCCGCAGAGATTATCCGTGAAAAGCTCCTGCGCACCCTCGATGATGAAATACCTCACGGAACAGCCGTTGTAATAGAGGAATTCAAGGACGAAAAGACGCTCCTTTCCGTGCGCGCCGAGATATTCTGCGAAAAACAGTCGCATAAGGGAATTATCATAGGCAAGCGCGGCGAAACCTTAAAGAAAATCGGCTCATATGCAAGAGAGGATTTAGAGGCGTTTTTCGGTATTAAGGTTTACCGTGCTTTGTGGGTAAAGGTTAAGGAAAACTGGAGAGACAGCTTATTTAATTTAGCAAACTTCGGATATAACGAAAAGGATGATAATTGATGCACTTCTCGATTAAGGGTCTTGTAATCAGAGAAACAAAGCTTAAAGAGAGTGACAAAATACTGACCGTGCTTACAAAGGAGTACGGTAAAATCTCGGTTTATGCACACGGAGTCCGTTCCTTCAAGAGTAAATATATGAAGGAAGCCACGCTTTTGTCCTACAGCAATTTCATACTTGCAAAAAAGGGGAATTACCTGACTCTGTGCGAGGCGAGCATTATTGAAAATTTTCCGGGCGCACAGTATGATTTGACGCTGTATTCACTGTGTCAGTACATTGTTGACGTTGCGGGAGAGCTTTCTCTCTACGATACGCCGGATGAAGAAATACTGCCGCTCACTCTGAATACTCTGTGGGCGCTGTGCAATACCAAAACGGATAAAGCGCAGATAAAGTGCGCATACGAGCTGCGGATAATGACAATAGCAGGATTTATGCCGGATATTGACGGCTGTACCGTTTGCTCTGAGAATGACGATGAAATGATTTTTGACATAATGAACGCACAGCTTTACTGCCGGAAATGTATAGGCAACGAAGAGGAGCATTCGACGGAAAACGAGCTTTTCGGTACGGCAAATATACTTAAAACCGTAAGCAGAGAGACTTTGGAGGCTATGCGTTATATTATCTGTTCGCCTCCGAAGAGAATATTTTCCTTTACCGTGTCGGGAGAAACGCTTTTCGAGCTTACGCATATTGCGGAAAGCTATTTACTGAACCATATCGGACACGGATTTTCGACGCTTAATTTTTATAAAGAGACAAGCAGATTAGACTGATAAGGGAGCAAAATGGCAGATTTTAAGAGAGCATACAATACGCTTGAATATAATAAAATACTTGAAATGCTCTCGGATTGTGCGCAAACCGACGGAGCTAAACAAAAGGCAAGGGAAACAATGCCCTCGGACGATGTGTACAAGGTAAGAAAATTACAGATAGAAACCACCGACGCACTCCGTTTGGAAAGCCTAAAGGGCGAGCCTCCCTTTGCCGGGATAACGGATGTTACCGACGCACTCGACCGAGCGTCAAAGGGGGCCGTATTATCGGCAAGGGAATTGATCGATACCGCCGGGGTCTTTCGCTGTGCGAGAGCAATGAAGGATTACATTCTTCAGAACAAACGATTCGATACCGTATTGGACGAGCGCTTCGGCTTCCTTGAACAGGATAAATTTTACGAAGAACGCATTGCAAAATGCATAATTTCGGAAGACGCTATAGCCGACGACGCCAGCCCCGCATTATCGGATATACGCCGGAAAATAAGAAATGCAAACAATAAAATCCGAGAAACCCTGCAAAAATATACTCAGGGAGCGCAGAGCAAATATTTACAGGACAATATCGTAACTCAAAGAAACGGAAGATACGTAATTCCCGTAAAGAGCGAGTATCGGAGCGAGGTAAAGGGACTGGTACACGATACTTCGGCGTCGGGAGCGACGCTGTTTATCGAGCCGATGGCGGTGCTGGAGGAAAACAACAGACTACGCGAGCTTGCCTCCGAGGAAAAACACGAAACAGAACGAATATTGGCCGAGCTTTCCTTGCTGTGTACGCAGAGGGTCCCGGAGCTGAAATACAATTACGAAATAATAACCGAGCTTGCTTATATTTTCGCCAGGGCGACGCTCTCATACAGAATGAGGGGCATGCCTCCCGAAATTAACGAGGACGGGATTATAAATCTCGTTTCGGCAAAGCATCCTTTGCTTGATCCGAAAAAAGCGGTGCCTGTTTCCGTTTCTGTCGGTGGCGACTTTGATACCCTGGTCATTACGGGGCCGAATACGGGCGGTAAAACGGTAACGCTTAAAACAATCGGATTACTTGCTATGATGACGCAAAGCGGACTCCACATTCCGTGCGGCCCCGGCACTACCATGTGCGTTTTCGATAAAATATTGGCGGATATAGGCGACGAGCAGAGTATTGAACAATCGCTTTCGACATTTTCGTCGCACATGGTGAATATTATTGATATCCTCGCAAAATGCGGAAAAGGGACGCTGGTTTTGCTTGACGAATTAAATTCGGGAACAGACCCGGTTGAGGGCGCGGCGCTGGCGGTTTCCATGCTTGAGGAAATTCGCTCCAAGGGAGCTCTTTGTGCAGCGACAACTCACTTTTCAGAGCTGAAGATTTATGCTCTGGATACCGAGGGCGTATGCAACGCCTCCTGCGAATTTGATGTTGAAACGCTCCGTCCCACATACAGGCTGATATTAGGTACTCCGGGTAAATCAAACGCCTTTGCCATTTCCGAAAAGTTAGGACTTGATAAAAAAATCATCGACCGGGCTGGGGATATGATTTCGGGAGATAACAAGCGTTTTGAGGTCGTTATCGAAAAGCTTGAACAGATGCGTATTGATTTTGAGAGAGAAAGGGATACGCTCCGCAGAGAAAGAGCCGATTTCGAACGAAGCCGTAACGAGGCGATAAGTCATGCCGAAAGAGACAGGAAAAAAGCGGAAGCGGAGCTTGAGGAGGCGCAAAGCAAGGCAAGGAGCATAATTACGGGAGCCAAGATGTCGAGCGAAATGATATTCAGCGAGCTTGACAAGGTTAGAAAGGCAAGAGAGTCCGAAAACCTCGGAAAGGAGCTCGACAGAGCGAGAGAAGAGGTAAGAAGGAGACTTCGCTCCGACAGCGACAAATACGATCCGGTGGTTACAAAAACCAACGAGAATTATAAGCTACCGAGAGATTTGAAAATCGGAGACAAGGTGCTTATTGTCAATATTCAAAAGGAAGGAATTGTTCAAAAGCTGCCGGACAAAAAAGGCATTGTTTTGGTAAGAGCCGGCATCATTTCCACAAGCACAAAGCTTGAAAATCTCCGCTTAATTGAAGAAGAAGCTCAAATTACGACAAGGGACAGAAAACAAAAAAGCGGAGTAAGCTTTACAAAGGCGGTGCGCGATTCCTTTAAGCCAGAGCTTGACGTTCGTGGAATGAACGGCGACGACGCTTGGTTTATGGTGGATAAATATCTTGACGATGCTCATTTGGTCGGGATTCACGTTGTGACTGTAATACACGGTAAAGGAACCGGAGCCTTGAAGGCGGCACTTCGCAGATATCTAAAGGGAGATAAGCGTGTGAAGAGTATGCGTGACGGAATGTACGGCGAGGGCGACGGCGGCGTTACCGTTATTGAGGTAAAATAAACTTATATGAGAGGTAATATATAATATGGAAAAATTAAATTTAGGTTGTCAATTATATTCGTTAAGAGAATACTGTGCAACTCCGAAGCTTTTTCATCCGACGGTGGATAAGGTAGCAGAGATCGGATATAAGTATATTCAGTATTCGGGCGACAATTCCACATTTGAGGATAGAGTAGAGGCCCTCAAGCGAACCGGCCTTAAGTGTACGTTGACGCATTGGGACGATAAAGAAATAGTGGAGAACACCGACGAAGTAATAGAAAAACACAATATTCTCGGCTGCGACGGAATCGGTATCGGCGGACTCCCCGGAGATATGCGTAATATGGAGGGATATAAACTGTTTATCGATAAATACGGCAAGGCTATCGAGAAAATAGGCAGAGCCGGAAAATGCTTTTGCTATCATAACCACTGGTTTGAGTTTGAGAGATATTCAAACGGCAAAACAGGAATGGAAATGCTTTTGGAAAATTCCGACCCCGACGGATTTAAACTGACGCTTGATACCGCATGGGCGCACAGAGCCGGCATAGACTGCGCCGATTTTATTCGTCGCTATCATGACAGAATTTATGCGCTTCACTTAAAGGATTATACAATCAAGGACGGCGAGATAACCTTGACGGAGATGCTAACCGGTAATATGAACTTTGATTCCATAATATCGGAATGCTGTAAATACGGTATAAAGAATTTGTTTGTCGAGCAAGATTTCATATATATTAACGCATTCAAATCCATGAAAATCAGTCGCGATAATCTCCTGAATAAATTCGGCGACATATTGCAATAAGGGATAAGATATGATACAATTTACATTGAGCGCATTTTCAGACGAGCTTTCACCCGATATAGACGAGCAATTAAAATGGCTGTCGGAAAACGGAGTAAAGTATATTGAAATTCGGGGGATTAACGGAAAGAATATTTCCGAGCTTGACGAAAAGGAAGTAAAGGAGCTTCGCATAAAACTGGACGCATACGGCATTAAGCCTTCGTGTATCGGTTCTCCCATCGGTAAAATCAACATTCACGACGATTTTTCCGGGCAGAAGGAGCTTTGCCGCAAAATTTGCGAGTATGCAAAAATTCTCGGTACCGACAAAATCAGAGTGTTCAGCTTCTTTATGCCGGAGGGTGAAGACCCCGACTCTTACCGGGACGAGGTTATGGCAAGAATGAGAGAGCTTTGCGATATAGCGAAGCAATATTCGGTGATTCTGTGCCATGAAAACGAAAAAAACATATACGGTGACACACCGGAGCGCTGTCTTGATTTGTACTGTGAAATGCAAGGCGATATGAAGTGCGTTTTTGATCATGCAAATTTTATTTCCTGTGATGTTGAGGCATATCCGTATGCTTTCAATATGCTTTCGCATACGCTGTCACACATGCATATAAAGGACGCGAACGAGGAAAAGGAAATGGTTGTTGCCGGCAAAGGAATAGGCAGAATTCCTGAAACGGTTAAGGATGTCGCAAATAGGTATGAAGGCGAATTTATATTAACCCTGGAGCCTCATTTAATGGAATTCAGCGGTTTGCAGGGGCTTGAGAGCGAAGGGCATACTTCAATTCTCGGAAACAGGTACGAATCACCTAAGGCGGCATTCGCCGCAGCAAAGGAAGCGCTTGAAAAAATCATAAATAATATTTAACACAATAAATTTTTAAAGGAACGGTAACTAAAATGGCAGATTTCAAAATGCTGGCAATAGATCTCGGAGCCACGAGCGGAAGAGGCATTGTCGGACGCTTTGACGGCAAAAAGCTGTCACTTGAAGAAAACCACCGCTTTGACAATGACCCGGTAACGGCTGCCGGAACATTTTATTGGGATATTTTAAGAATATTCTTTGAAATCCAGAATTCCATTCGTAAGTGCGCTCTGTCAGACGATAAGGACATAAAGAGCATAGGCATTGATACATGGGGCGTGGACTTTGGCTTGATTGACAAATACGGAAAGCTGATGGGCAATCCCGTTCATTACCGTGACGACAGAACTCTCGGAATACAGGATTACGCCTTCGCAAAGCTCTCAAAGGAGAAAATATACGAAAAAACGGGAATAGCGCATATTAACTTTAACACAATTTATCAGTTAATGGCAATGAAGAGAGACAACCCCAATGCGTTTGACGGCGTGGACAAAATACTGTTTATACCTGATTTGCTCAACTATTTTTTGACGGGAAAAAAGGAAACCGAATACACGGTTGCGTCAACGGGCGGACTTTTGGACGTGAAGGAGCGTAAATGGGCGTATGATTTGATGAGCTCCTTGGATGTTCCGACGAATATCTTCACCGATATTGCACAGCCCGGCACCGTGGTAGGCAAGCTGCTGCCCTCCGTTTCTGACTTTACGGGTATAAAGGACGCAAATGTGGTTCACGTCGCCGCTCACGACACGGCAAGCGCCGTTGTGAGCGTTCCCTCCGACAGTAAGGAATTTATCTACATAAGCTCCGGTACATGGTCCCTTATGGGAATGGAGCTTGATACGCCCGCACCCAGCGTTGAGGCCATGAATTGCGGATTTACCAACGAAGGCGGAACGCACGGAAAGACCAGATTCTTAAAGAATATTATGGGTACATGGATTGAATCCGAATGCAAGCGTCAATGGGCAAGAGAGGGAGAAAAGTATACCTACGACGAGCTGTCGGAGATGGCTGCAAACAGTCAAATGCACAAATGCTTTATCAATGTCGATGATCCGACCTTCAACCCTCCCGGAAATATGCCCAAGAGAATTGTCGATTACTGCAAAAAAACAGGACAGGCAGTGCCGGAAACAAAGGGCGAGATAGTTCGTTGCATCTTTGATTCACTTGCAATGAAGTACCGTTGGACGGTTGAAAATATGGATAAGCTTATGAACCGTCACACCCCCGTTATCAACATTGTAGGAGGAGGTACAAAAGAGCCCCTTCTTTGCAAATTAACAGCAGATGCATGCGGCAGACCCGTATATGCGGGTCCGACGGAGGCAACCGCAATCGGAAACCTCTGCGTACAGCTGATGGCTCACGCAGAGATTTCGACCCTCGCAGAAGCGAGAGAGGTTGTTCGCAATTCCTTTGAGATAAAGACCTATGAGCCTGAAAATACGGAAAAATGGGACGAAAATTTTGAGCGTTACTGCTCTTTAATGTAATAGAGTAAAGGAGATAAAGCAATGTCAAATTATGAAATAGCAAAGAAAATCTATGCCGACGCAGGTATTGATACAGAAAAGGCCATTGAAGCATTGATGAATGTTCCGGTATCTCTCCATTGCTGGCAGGGAGACGACGTAACGGGCTTCGACCATGACGGTCCGCTTACAGGAGGTATTCAGACAACGGGTAACTATCCCGGAAAGGCGACAACTCCCGAACAGCTTATGGCTGATATGGATAAGGTTATCGCTCTTACTCCCGGAAAAAAGAAGCTAAACCTCCACGCCTGCTACGCTATCTTTGAAAAAGGCGAGTTTGCAGACAGAGACAAGCTTGAGCCCAAGCACTTTGCCAAATGGGTAGAATATGCAAAGAAGAAAAATATGGGTATAGATTTCAACCCGACATTCTTCTCACACCCTATGGTAAAGGACGGACTTACTCTTTCCAGTCCCGACGAAAATGTAAGACGCTTCTGGATTGAGCACGGTAAGGCATGTATACGTATTTCCGAATATTTTGCCAAGGAAACAGGTATTCCCGTTGTTATGAATATTTGGACGGGAGACGGATTTAAGGATATTCCCGCAGACCGCAAGGGACCCCGCGACAGATACAAGGATTCAATAGAGCAAATCGTGGCAGAGCCTCATGACCCCAAGCTTGTTAAGCCCTGCGTTGAATCAAAGGTGTTCGGTATCGGGGTAGAATCCTATACGGTCGGTTCCGCCGAATTTTCCCTCCTGTTTGCGGCGACTCACGACGGCGTTATTCCGCTTATGGATAACGGTCACTACCACCCGACCGAAGTTGTTTCCGATAAGATTCCCGCACTGCTTTCATATTTCGACGAGATTGCGCTTCACATTACCCGCCCCGTCAGATGGGACAGTGATCATGCCGTACTTTTCGATGACGAAACAAAGGAAATGGCAAAAGAAATCGTTCGTTGCGGCGGACTTTCAAGAGTGAATATGGCTCTTGACTACTTTGACGCAAGCATAAACAGAATTTCATCCTGGTGCGTAGGCTTCAGAAGCTGGCAAAAGGCGTTGCTTATGGCTCTTTGCACACCCAATGAAAAGTTAAAGGAGCTCCAAGACAGCTCTAAGTTTACCGAGCTTATGGTAAGACAGGAAGAAGCAAAGATGCTTCCTCTCGGACTTGTATGGGATGAATACTGCGAGCGTTGCGGTGCTCCCACCGATAAAGATTTCTTCGGAGAAATAGTAAAATACGAAGAAGAAGTCCTTTCAAAGAGATAAAATTAATAAATAATAAATAATAAATAATTTATATACTTAAGGAAGTGTTTTCTAAAATGATGAATCTCGAAAAAGAATTACGCGAGCAGCCCGAAGTTCTTGCCCGCGTACTCAAAACAAACAAAGAAGCCCTTGAAAAGGCGGTTGCCGACATCAAGTCGAGAAACGACATTACCAATGTGGTTTTTGCCGCAAGAGGAACAAGCGACCATGCCTGTATCTACGCTCAGTACTTAATGCAGCGTTTTATCGGCTTGCCCTGTTCTCTTGCCACATCCAGCGTTATCACAAAGTATGACGGAAAACTCAATTACAAGAATTCTCTTGTAATCGGCGTTTCACAGTCCGGTATGGCAAAGGATGTTTTAGCGGTTATCGAAAGAGCAAACGAAAACGGAGCAATTACGATTTCGATTACAAACAATCTCGAATCCCCCTTGGCAAAGACCGCAAAGTATCACCTTTTCTGCGACGCAGGACCCGAGGTAAGCATTGCGGCAACTAAGACCTTTACATCGCAGATGTACTTAATGGCAAAGCTGTGCCAGCTTTGGTGCGGCTGCGACAAGCTCGGTGAAGAGCTCGATATGGTTCCCGGTGCGGTAAAGGAGCTTCTTGACTATATGCCCGATACCGTGTTAAAGCTGGTTGAGCGCTACCGCTTCCTTGAGGGCGGAGTCGTTGTTGGCAGAGGAATGACATATCCCGTTGCGCTTGAAGGCGCATTAAAGACAATGGAAACAAACAGACTCCGTATGGTAGGTTATGCAATTTCCGATTTCCAGCACGGTCCCTTGGCGCAGCTGACTAACAGAAATATCGCAATTGTTCTTGCGGCAAACGGCGCTTGTCTTGACGACGCAAAGCTCGTACTTGAAAAGCTGGAGCCGACAGAGGCGGAGGTTCTTCTCATTACCGATTCCGATGATTTTGACGGCAAGGTTGACCATATTTTGAAGCTTCCCAAGCTTCCCAGCGACGCAGTATCTCCGATACTCTTCGGGGTTACCGTACAGCTTATCGCAATGGAGCTTACAAAGGTAAAAGGTATAGACCCTGACGTGTCGAATGTTCTTAACAAGATAACCGTCACAAAATAAGGAAATATAAGATGGCAAACAAAAAGACTACCTGCGTAATAATAGGATGCGGCGACCGAGGCATGAGGGTATATGCGTCACTGATAAAAACATATCCCGATAAAATGGAAATTGTGGCATGCGCAGAGCCGGATCCCGATAAAAGGCAGAAAATGATTGACGAATACAAGCTTTCGAAGGACGCTTGCTTTGAAAACGGCGAGGCCTTGCTTGAAAAGGGAAAGCTTGCCGATGTATGCATAATTACGACTCTCGATAAGGATCACTATAAGTATGCTGTTCCCGCAATGAAAATGGGATATCATCTCCTGCTTGAAAAGCCTGTGTCTCCCGTTGTGGGCGAATGTGTTGAAATAGCCGAAACCGCAAAAAAATACGGTCGATACGTAGTTGTATGTCACGTGCTTCGTTATACACCCTTTTACCGAAAGATTAAGGAAATAGTTGACAGCGGAAAAATCGGCGACATTATATCCGTTCAGGCGATAGAGCCGGTCGGATATTGGCATCAGGCGCATAGCTTTGTGCGCGGCAACTGGAGAAATTCGGTGGAAACCAGCCCGATGATTTTGCAAAAGTGCTGTCACGATTTTGATATATTCGTTTGGCTTATGGGTAAAAAGTGCAAGAGCGTCTCCTCGTTCGGCTCAACGTCGGTATTCAAGCCGGATACGGCGCCCGAGGGCGCAAAGGAGCGTTGCCTTGACGGATGTCCGTATTACGATACGTGCAATTTCTCCGTAAAGCATATATATCAGGACAGACTCCGTGACGGTCACGACGAATGGCCCGTGTCGGTGGTATGTACAAATCCTACAAAGGAAAAGCTCGAAAAGGCGCTTCGTGAAGGACCCTACGGCAGATGCGTATATCACTGCGATAACGATGTTGTTGACCATCAGGTTGTAAATCTGCTTATGGAGGACAATTCTACCGTAAACTTTACAATGTGCGCATTTACAAAGGATATGGACAGAAGGATTACCCTCATGGGCACAAAGGGTATGCTGTACGGTGATATCGGACATGCGTCGGTTGACGTTCGCTTGTTCGGAGACCATGAGCCGGAAAAGATCGATGTTTCCAAGTACATGACTGAGGATTCCGGACACAGCGGCGGCGACAGCGGGCTGATGAAGGACTTTATAGAGCTTATTACCGAGGGTAAAATTGCACCCGGAATTACGAGCGTTGACGTTTCTCTTGAGAGCCATTATATCGCTCTTGCGGCGGAGGAATCAAGAATCAACGGCGGACAGGTAGTAAATATCGCCGATTTTATTGAAAAAAATAATAAATAATTCTTTGACCGGAGGCATACGAATATGCCTTCGGTCAAGTTTACGCATAAAAGGTCTATGAATGTTAAAAAAAGATAAAAAATGTCAGAATGATATTTCTTTTTTTGAAAAAGTATGGTATAATACTTCCCGAAAATAAGACAAGCATTAAAAAATAAAGGTTCCTGTAGGACACCGAAGTTAAGAGGACGGATAAAATGAGCGAAGCGTTAAGAGGAGATCTCAGTATAATTACCTTGCGGGGCGGAGAGAGCTTTATCGAATGTGTCGATGCCTATCTCAAGCAATGGAGAAAGGAAGACAACAGCTTCATTGTAAATCCCTACTGGCCGAGATTCGGCACCGGCGAGGGCAAGTGCGTATTGCACGATTCACTTCGAGGCCACGACGTATACATAATTGCTGACACCTTCAATTACGGTGTTACATACAAGATGTACGGTCAAACGGTTCCGATGAGTCCGGATGACCATTTTCAGGATTTGAAAAGAGTAATCTGCGCAATAACCGGCAAGGCGAACAGAATTACGGTGATTATGCCCATGCTTTACGAGGGCAGACAGCATAAGAGAACAATGAGAGAGTCCCTTGACTGTGCGATGGCTCTTCAGGAATTAAACGATCTCGGCGTTACGAACATTCTGACATTTGACGCGCATGACGCAAGAGTGCAGAATGCGATTCCTCACTACGGCTTTGACAATGTTCATCCCACCTATCAGATGATAAAGGCCCTTGTCAGAAACATATCCGACGTTTCTCTTCGCAAGGAGGATATTATGATAGTATCTCCCGACGAGGGCGGTATGGGTAGATGCATTTACTACTCATCAGTTTTAGGCTTAGAGCTTGGTATGTTCTATAAGCGCCGTAATTACTCCGTAATAGTTAACGGTCGTAACCCCATTGAAGCACATGAATTTTTAGGTAATGATATTGTTGGCAAAGACTTAATTTTGGTTGACGATATGATTTCTTCGGGTGAATCTATGCTTGATATTGCCGCAAAGCTTAAAGAGCGCGGTGCCGGCAAAATTTTCGTATTCGCTACCTTTGGCCTTTTTGTTGAGGGATATGATAAGTTCGATGAATAATATAAAAACGGCCTTATCGACAAGGTATTCACCACAAACTTAATTTACCAACCTGAAGAACTTT
>JAQXHN010000044.1 GCA_029007295.1 Clostridia bacterium
TCAACAGAAGGCAGAGAAATCTGTTGTTTATTCTATAATACACAAGTTTATGTCCAAAAAACAGGACACAGTCGGGACGCAAATCAAGGAGGGAAAATGATAACAAAGGAAGATATCAGGAACGCCGGTTCGGTTCTTGACAGATGAAAAATACTAAAATAAATAACGCATGGACCGACACCGTTAAAATTAAATTATTCCGTGACAGCCGCCGCTACCGCGACGATGTCTTTGCGGCGGTTAACGGCAGACGCTATCGTATAAAAAGAGGTAGCGAGGTGACGGTGCCTAAGTGTATAGCCGAGGTTATTTTCGCAAGTGAAATTCAGGATGAAAAAACAGCCGGACTGATTGCGAAAACCACGGAGCAATACAGCTCGAAATATCACGAATAAAAAAGAGTATGGGCTTTGGAAACAAAGCCCATACGGACAATAAGGAGGTATTTTTTGAAAATAAAGGATATAATCCGTATTTATGACTTAAAAAGACAAAATTCCGTTTCTCTGTCCGAAAAATGCAGAATAATCGATTCCTTCGAACGGAGATTAAACACAACGCTGCTTATTCCTTTGGGCCTTGGCTCGGTCATTGACGAATATACGGAGGATACGGAAAAAATTCTCGGTCGGGAGGCAATAATAGATAACGGCTTTGAGGAATTGTACCTTGAATATCTCTCGGCGGAATGCTCTCTTTATGAGGGCGACATTTCGAGATACAATACCGATATTGCCGAATATATGCGTTTAATGCGTGAGTATTCGCAAAACAGACAAAGAGAGGGAAAGGCGGAAATCAACCGTCTGACGGTATAAAAAGCAATGAATAAATACACTCACGACGTTAAAAAGGAAGCGAAATACAGAGTTACCGAATTTAAGGGGCTGGCAGAAAAATGCTCCGCCGAAAAGGGAGAATTTGAGGAGCTTTACGGCTTTTCGTCCTCGCTGTATCCCTGTCTGACAACGCAGAAAAACCTAAGGGTGGGAGAAGAAAAGGAGGGCGCAGAGCCGCTCGTTTTTTCATCTGATAAAACAGGCTATGTTTTGCCGAACGGAACACTGTATTACGGAAACGATATTAAAACAGACTTTTTGTCGCCCGTATCGGAGGGAACAACTCGGAAATGCGTTATGTTAGGAGCGCTTGCCTGCTTTTTTCCGGACAAAAAGTGGTATAACACGGCAGATCGCAGCAGCGGAAATATGGAAATTCATAAGGTCTTGCCGACGGTACAGTCGGAAGATATAAGCGTCGGAATAAAATTTGACGACGGAACAGAGCCCTGTGCATATACATATCAGGTGTCGGAGCCGTCGTCGCCGGTAAACGGACAGCTTTGGTGCTCAAAGCAACCGTCCGGAAATATTCTTGCACAGCGATATTTTTCTTCCTGCGAATGCTGGATACCCCAGGACAGGCTATGGTATTGCATTACCTCCCTGAATGCCGGAACGGATATGTTCGAGGGAGATTATGTTACGGTATCGGGGTGCGCTTCAAGCGAAAAGGTTATTGACGGTTTTTCCGGAGCTATGAGGGTTTGCTCTGTGGAGGAAAACAGTATTTGCCTGTCTGCGACTCCGGAAATATGGCTCTGCGCTCACATTTGCAGGGAGAATTCGCATTCGTACCGGCTTACCGAAATTCGCTTTGACCGTAATATTCCCGACTTTGCATATATCTGCTCTTCGGGAAATAGGCTGTGGGGATGCAGTAAGGACGGGCACGAAATTCGGTCGAGTGCTCTCGGCAATATATGCTCGTGGGAATGCTTTGACGGCAACGAGAGCGACTCTTGGGCTGTGGAAATAGGCTCGCCCTGTGAATTTACGGGATGCTCTGTCGTAGATTCAAATCCCGTTTTCTTTAAAGAAAACGAGGTAATTCGTATTTACGGTTCAAAGCCATCTGCCTTTGCCGTTTCGTCCGATTGCGATATAGGCGTAAAAAAGGGGCATGACAAATCGCTTTGCTGTATAGCGGATTCCTTGTATTATATGGGAGCCGACGGATTTTACCGCCGTAACTCAGGCAAAGCAAAATTGCTTTCACGGTATCTTGACATTGACTGCGAGCATTCGTTTTCTGCGGCTTTGGGAAGCAAATACTACACGGTTACGGTTTCGGGAGACGGTAAAAAGAAGCTTTATATATACGACACCGTAACCGGTATTTGGCACACGCAGGACAGCGCAAATTGTGATTCGCTGTTTTCAAACGGCACGGAGCTTTTCGGCGTAAGGGAATGCGGCGATAACGGCAAATGGCAGTTTGTTTCGCTGGACAGGCTGTCGTCGGGCGGCGAAATAGATACGGTGACCTTCAAGGACGAGGAAAGCGGAAGGTTCAGTTTAAAAACAGGCAATCTGTTAGATTTCGATTCGGAATACTGCGTGCGTGAAATTACACTTGATGTCAAGGGCGCAAAGGGGTGCGTTTGCGGTGTATTCGCTTTTGAGAACGAGAGTAAAATTCCGATAACCGTAGGCTATATTTACGGAAATTCCTCCCGCATGAAATGCAAATTCACACTGCCGCAAAATGTATGCTACAGCTTTAAGGCGGCTTTATCCGGAAAGGGAGAGTTTACGCTTTACGGAATATCGGTAACGGGAAGCGAGGTGGTATAATGGCGCAAATTAAGATTAAAGCTCCTCCGAGCGACGCAACATTAGAAGAAATATGCGATTACCTTGCATATCTTGCAGAAAATCTTTCTTACGTGCTTTGCAATCTTGACGAGGAAAATCATACTGAAAAATACAACGAAAGGACTGAATAAATTGAGCAAAAAATACAAAGCAGACGATGAAAATATAAAAAAACTGAACGAAGCGGAAGCCCAAAAGCCCCAATCCTATAATTCAAGCGACAAACAAGCCGCCGACCGTATAGCAAGGAGTCTTTTATCGAATAAATTCTCATACGACGCACAAAGCGATTTAGGATATTCGAGCGCTAAGAAAATCTACACGGAAAACGCAAAGAACGCAATGAACGACACGCTCGGCAGGGCAAGTGCTCTGTCGGGAGGATATGCAAACAGCTGGGCTGTCGGCTCGGCACAGCGTGAGTATGAAAGGGTAATGAGCGAATTTGAGGACATTATTCCCGAGCTGTACAGCGCGGCATACGGACGATACCGAGACGGAATTGATGACAAATTCCGTCTGCTTGACTCGTACAGAGAATCGGACAAGGAAAATTATCAGCGTTTTCGAGACGAAATAAAGACATGGCAGGACGCAAGAAATTATTATTATAAGCTTGTTCGCGACGATATAGAGGATAAGCAGTTTGCCGACGAGCTGGAGATTGATATGCAGAAGCTTATCGGCACTCGCCTCAAGGGCAGATAAAGCCGAAGGGGTGATTTTACGGATAAAATAAAGGCTTTTTTATCATGTATTCTCGGAATATGCGTTACGGCATTAAAGGGATATGCAATAATATATTCTGCAATTCTCTGCGTAATTCTGCTCGACACGGTTACGGGACTGATAAAAGCTAAAATGCACGGGGGAATCGACTCAAAGACCGCAAAAAAAGGCTTTTTCGGTAAAATAGCACTGCTGTTTGCCCAGAGCTTCGGGGTTTTTCTCGATATATTTATTCCGAAAACAATAGGAGCAATGGGCGTTTCGATGAATTTAAAATTACCGTTTGCCATGATTATTTGCGCATATATCGTTATCAACGAATCAATTTCCGTTTGTGAAAATTTGTATAAAATTAATCCGAAAGCATTGCCGAAGGGAGTAACAAAGCTGCTCAAAATTGCAAAGAATGAAATTGAGGGCGGCAAGTGCGAAATTATTGAACAGAAGAAAAAAGAAGAGGGTGAATAAAATGATAAAAATAATGCTTGACGCAGGACATTACGGCAAATATAATCAGTCAAGCGCCTTCAGCGCATATTTCGAGAGCGACATGAGCTGGAAGCTTTCCGGTTTTTTAGCCTCGGAGCTCGAAAAGTACGGAATTGAGGTTTCTTTTACAAGAGACGACAAGGAAAAGGACCTTGAGGTATTTTACAGGGGCGCCATGGCAAAGGGCTGCGATATGTTTATTTCTCTTCACTCGAACGCAGTAGGCAGCTCGGTAAACGACGAAATAGACCATCCGGTAGTATTCAGACTTTATCGTGATAACGAGGGAGAGAAGCTGGCGCAGAAGCTGTCAGACAAAATAGCGGAGCTGATGGGCACTGTGCAAAGGGGAAAAACAGCAACAAAGATTCAGAAAAACGGTACTGAATATTACGGGGTGTTACGGGGCGCAGACAGTGTAAAATGCCCTCACGCATTTATAATAGAGCACAGCTTTCACACTGCAACAAAGCCGAGTATATGGCTTTACGATGAAAACAATCTTCGCACTTTAGCAGTAAATGAAGCAAGAATAATTGCTGAATTTTTCGGAATACAGGGGGAAAATAATATGACAGACGAAGAAAGAAAACGGTTTTCGGAGTTAGAAAACAAGGTTAACGAGCTTGAAAAATCAAAGGAGAGAGTATATCGCTATTACAGCGAACTTCCGGACTATGCAAGAGACATTATTACGTCTCTTCACAAAAACGGTGTTTTCAAGGGAAACGGTCAGGGAGATATGAATTTGCCCGAATCCCTTATGCGTATGCTTGTTATTCTCGCTTCTAACGGAATTTTAAAGCCGTAAAATAACGGAGGCGTCGCAACATGAAATATTCATCTTGCGACGCCCTTATTATTTATTGCGGGAAAAAACGCATCCGCAGTAATTTTGACGGTAAAGCTTGTATTTTTTTGACAGCTCGATACTCGATTTGAACCCGTCGCGCTTTTTGAAATCGGAGGGCAGCCATCTGACGCCGTGCTCCGACGCACATTTCAGCCCGATATCGTTAATTACGGCGCTTGATTTCAACGGACTGATTGTCAAGGTCGTGCAAAAGAAATCAAAGCTCTTTTCTTTTGCGAGCCTTGCGGTTTCGTCAATTCTCATTTTGTAGCATATCTTACATCTTTCTCCGCCCTCACGGTCGTTTTCATGACCCGAAACGCACCGAAAAAACATATTCGGCTCCCATTGTCCCTCGAGAAAATTAACCCTGTATTTCGTATCCATTTCGGAAATAAGCCGTTTCTGCTCTCGGGCGCGCAGAAGATACTCCTGCTGCTCGGTAATATTCGGATTGTAGTAGAAAACCGTAATGTTAAAATAGTCCGAGAGATATTTTATTACATAAGAGGAGCACGGAGCGCAGCAGCTGTGTAAAAGAAGAGACGCACCGGCGGGCATATCGGATATTATTCTGTCAAGCTCTTTTTGATAGTTTACGTTCATTATTATCACCCTCGAGGATATTCTATCACCGAAACGGTAAAAAAGCAATACTTGACAAAAATTTGCGCTCGGTGTATTATAAATAAAAAAAGCCGGAGACTGTTATGATAGCAGATAACATTAAAAACATTGAAAGATACATTGATTTAATTCCGCTTTTCCGTAAAGCCGAGGAGCGGATTTGCGAGCTTAGCGGGGTTGACAACGGCAAGGTTGAAATCGACGGCAACAAGCTTTTCGCCTGCGTTCAATCGGTCGTTACAGATGAAATCGAGAATTGCCCAAATGAAAATCACAGAAGATATATCGACATTCACTATGTGATAAAGGGCCGTGAGCGAATTGATTACTGGAAAAGAAGCGACAGCGAGGTAACAAAGGCGTTTGACGTCGAAAATGATTACGAGCTTTGCTCGTCGCCGGACAATTATTCCTCCGTAGTATTGAACGAGGGCGACTTTGCCCTTGTATATCCCGGCGAAGTTCACAGAAGCAAGGTTTGCATAGAAGAACCGGAGCCTCTTCACAAGATTGTATTCAAGCTTGAATATTAAATATAAAACGCCCGTCAGAGTCACTCTATAGGGCAGTAGCTATTTAGGAGACGGGGCAGCCTCCTGCTCGATGGCATTATTATCTCTAAATCCGGCAGAAAAACGCCTGAATTGGTATTTCAATGTTCTGCACGAAAAAATTCAGAAAAAATCCCATTTACCTATTGACAAGGTAGGTAATATGTGATATAATTACACCAACCTAAGTGGTAGTAATTCAAAAAGAGAGGAGAATACATTATGAAAAAGTTAGGTTTCATCGCTAATATGATGATGGAGATGTGCATGTGGACTTGCCGGATGTGCATGGCTTTTTGTGCGTTTATTTCCGATATGTTCTCCATCTCAAAGGCAAAACACTTTGCCGCTTAAGTTTTTGCGGATTTATAGTGCTTATTACCGGGAGATTTTATCGGAGTCTCTCGGTTTATTTTTTATAAGGCAGGTAATTAACCCATGGAAAACTATTTTGAAAAGTTAGTCCGGGCCAATTTTCGATTCGGACGAATGTGATGCTGAATAATTCTTTCTTTAATAACTTTTATAACTTTAAAAACAACATCAAATTCAAAAATTAAAAAATTGAAAGGAAACATTTATCATGAAAAAGATTATTTCACTTGTACTTATTTCAGTTCTTGCGCTCACTCTTGTTTTTTCACTTACCTCTTGCGGAGGTTCGGATTCCATAACCATTGCAATCCCCAACGATACCACGAACGAAGCCAGAGCCTTGCTGCTGCTTGAAGATTTAGGCGTTATTAAATTGAAAGACGGTGCAGGCATTACGGCTACGCCGCTTGATATTGACGAAAATCCCCGCAATATTGAATTCAAAGAGGTAGAGGCTGCACAGCTTCCCAATGTACTGAAGGACGTGGATTACGCAGTTATCAACTCCAACTATGCGATTGAAGCAAAGCTCAATCCCACAAAGGATTCGCTCGGTCTCGAAGGCTCTTCCTCAGCATACGGCAACATTCTTGCAGTAAAGGAAGGAAATGAAAATTCCGATATTATCAAAGCCCTCAAAGCCGCTTTGGAGAGCAAGCAGGTTGCTGACTTTATTTCTTCCGAATATGACGGTGCAGTGGTATCTGTTGTAGATAATCTCACCGACGGCTATGATTCTTCTGTTGATTATGCCGCTCTTGCCGGAAAAACCGTTTCGGTAGCCGCTTCTCCCGCTCCTCATGCGGAAATTCTCGGAGTTGTAAAAACTATTTTGGCTGAAAAGAATATCACCCTTGAAATTAAGGAATTTACCGATTATGTTCAGCCCAACAATGTAGTTGAGAGCGGCGAAGTTGACGCAAACTATTTCCAGCATGTACCTTACCTTAATGATTTCAATGCCGAAAACGGAACGCACATTGTTTCTGTTGCACAGATTCACGTTGAACCCCTCGGTATTTACGGCGGAAAGCAGACATCTCTTGACGCAATAAAATAATTAATACAGAAATAACCCGACAGAGCGTTTCTGTTCTGTCGGGCAATTGCCGGAGACGATTATGATCGAGATCAAAAACCTATCAAAACAATTTAATACAGCCGACGGTAAAGTGGAAGCGCTGAAAAATGTGTCTATATCTATTCCGGACGGCGATATATTCGGCATTATCGGAATGAGCGGTGCCGGAAAAAGCACCCTTGTACGGTGTATAAATATGCTGGAACGTCCCACTGACGGCACGGTTGAAATTAACGGCGTTAATTTTTGCGAATTATCCGAAAGAGATTTGAGGAATGTACGCCGAGATATAACCATGATCTTTCAAGGCTTTAATCTTCTGATGCAGCGGAACTGTCTCAAAAATGTGTGTTTTCCGTTGGAACTTGCCGGCAAAAGCAAGGCGGAAGCGAAAAAGAGGGCTCTTGAGCTCTTAGATATTGTAGGTCTTGGCGATAAAGCAAAAGCCTATCCTGCACAGCTCTCGGGCGGACAGCAGCAAAGAGTGGCTATAGCCCGTGCTCTTGCCACGGATCCTAAAGTACTGCTTTGCGACGAAGCTACCAGCGCACTTGACCCTACCACTACCAATTCAATTTTGGAACTGATTCGCAGTATCAATGAAAAGCTTGGTATTACGGTCATTATCATCACCCATCAGATGAGCGTTGTTGAAAGCATTTGTAAGCATGTTGCTATCCTGGATCATGGCGAGGTAGCGGAGCAAGGCGAGGTTACGGAGGTATTCTCTCATCCGAGCTCCGAAGCCGCAAGACGGCTTGTGTTTCCCGAAGGCAATTTTGATTCACCTATCGTTGGAGAAACCGGACAACGTTTCATTCGTGTTATTTTCAACGGTGCCAAAGCTACCGGCTCGCCTCTTATTGCCAAAATGGCTGTTGAAAAGGGTATTGAAGCAAATATTGCTTATGCTTCTACAAAAAGTATCGGTGGCAGGGCATACGGCTCTATGCTGCTCGGCGTTACCGACGATGATGGGGTTGTTAATACCGCTATTCAGTATCTTACCGATATGCCGGATGTGCTTGCAGAGGAGGTGGCGGTAAATGTTTAACGATCTCTTTTCCCAAGAAGCACTAAGCGAGGCGTGGCGAATCATTGAAGCCGAGTTTTTGAAGGCAATTTGGGAGACGGTTTATGTGACGCTTCTTGCAACTGCATTTTCAATCTTGATAGGTCTGCCACTGGGCGTTTTGTTGGTTGTCGGAGAAAAAGACGGTGTTTTGCCTCTGCCCAAGTGGCTGCTGCGAACCCTCAATGTAATCATTAACCTGCTGCGTTCGGTGCCGTTTTTGATTTTAATGATTTTAGTATTTCCTCTTACCCGACTGATAATAGGAACGGTTGTGGGCACGACCGCTTCCATCGTACCCCTTGTTATTGCGGCATTTCCCTTTGTTGCAAGACTTGCGGAAAGCAGTCTGAGAGAGGTAAGTCCCAATACTATTGAAATGGCACAAAGTATGGGTGCTTCTCCCTTGCAAATTATTGCTAAAGTTATGATACCGGAAAGCATACCGTCTCTTATTTCCAATGCCACAATTGCAATTACCACCATTCTCGGTTATTCGGCAATGAGCGGTATTATCGGAGGCGGAGGACTCGGAAAAATCGCCATAAACTACGGTTATTACCGATATAAATACTTAATTATGATAGCGGCGGTTGTGTTGCTTATCATTTTGGTGCAAATATTTCAGAGTGTAGGCACAAAACTTGCAGCGAAAGCGGATAAACGATTAAAAAAATCACATTAAAGGAGGCATGATAAAAAGATAAGTGGTAGATGATCCGAGAACTCTGAAAATATGTTATCATAGAGATAACAGAAAGACAGGGTAGATACTAATGCGACATTATTATTGGCCTTGGAGATCGAAAAGGAGAATACTAAAAAACATATTGATGTATCTAACACATACCCTTTTTCCCGTGCCGCCTGATCAACCATTGCCTGAACAGTTGCCATATCACCGTTTTTCACGGCTTCCAAATAACGCAGGTCATCCTCTGCGGCTATTTTGTTTGAGGTTTCTTTATTTTCGGCTTTTCTATTTTCAGGATCTGCAACAGTTTGTCCATTATCGTTTGTTCCTCCGACAATCTGTTTTCTCGTTTCAGCACCAGAAGAAAATCGTACATTTCCTTCCTCATCCCCTCCGTTTTCAGAAAAGTCATCATTCCCAATATCGAGTCGGTTTCCCAATCGGAATCCACCAGAATATCTATTATTCCTTTCTGTTCGATGCTCAGACTCATATTTTTCCATCTCCTCCATCTCTTCCATGCTTCCGGAATACAGTTCTATAAAACCGATATCATCTTTTGTGCATGAAGCCAAAATATAGGTCTTTTCATATGGATTGTACATTACTTTTGTGTCGCCTATTTCAGTAGAAGCATTGTATGCCCATATCATACCCATAGTATTATATTCATTATAACTGCTTTTTTCTTTTTTGCAATATTTTTCTTTTTTTCGCCAAAATCGTTTTTGTTATCATTTTCATTATCATTTTCACTCTTCTTCATCTTCCTCGTCTCACCGTCAACACCCTCAAAGTTGTATTCGGCAACCTTGCGCATTCCGGCAAAGAATCTGTCCGACAGCCTGTCAAGCTCCGCTTGTTCCTCAGGGAGCATTTTTTCTTATTTTCTGTTGACAAATCGGAATTTTGTGATACACTGTTATTGTTCTCAACATCCTCCAATGAGGCCGTGGAGTCGATTTTATTCGGCATACTCTGTTGAGAACTTTTTTAATAAATTTAACTTCATAAAGTGGCGTAGTGTTCCCTTTATCTCTAAAAAGAATTTCAACATTATATCCGTCCGTTTCAGTATTGAATTTAATCATACCAACAACGCCTTTTTTGCTTTTTTATCGACATTTCTAACATTAGTATCGGTTTCAAAATATCTTGATTTTAATAATATTTGTTCAAATTCAGGAATGGCTTTTATCCTGGCATTAACTTCATTGTTTGTACGCCCTTTAACCGAAAAAATATTTTTATCAATGGTATAATCGTCAATAGTCACCTTTATCAATCTGCCGTCAGCATTTAATATTATATTTTTCTTATTTAATGACAACAAACTTTCTTTAAGTTTCTTTATTTTTGTAGGGGATAAAGAATGGCTTTCGCCGATATTTCCCGCAAACACAACATCTGACCTGCCTATATCGGGACGGGTATTTTTTCTTTCACCGGCAGACAAATTCATTCTTGCGGCGGTATCTCTCACCTCTATTTCACCGGCGGTATCAAGATATAACTCATGTGCGGTTCTTGAGCCTTTAGATTCAAGACGGACAAGTTTTGACTCAAGGCTCATAAGACGAAATACATCTACTCCGTATTTCTTTTCAAGCACATCACGCAAAAAGCCTTTATACTGTCTGCGTAACGAATCGTCAATCTTGAAGCTGGCGGGGATAACTCTCTTTTCGACAAATTGCCGGATCTCACCGAGCAGCTCACCGCTGTTGGTGTTCTTTGCATTTGCAATGTGGGAATATATCTTTGTCAGCTCCGATACATCATCCGAAAGGGAAAGCCGTAAATCATACCGTTCATTCAATCCCCTGACTATATCCTTTACGCTTTCAAACGAAACGACATTACCGCCCGCACCTATTGCAAGTGCTTCACTGTATGTTTGAATAAGCCTTTCCTTTGCCTTTATCGTCTTTTCGGCTGTGCGGACATACCTTTCGTGTTCGATTTTCGACTCCGCAAGCTCCGCATCCTTCCTTTCAAGCTCCGATTTCAGCCTGTCAAGCTCCGCTTGTTCCTCAGGGAGCATTTTATAAATATTATTCGTTTTTCCAAATGTGCCTTGATTATCTACTGATTTTACTTGTTCCCCATTCAAAGCAATATAGGTTTTAATTTTCCCTCCAGTGCCTTCGTCTTCATTAATAATTACACCGTCATATTTCGATTTTTCCAAATAAGAGTCTATAAGTAGCTTCATTTTTCTACTTATATCATTTGTTTTTGCTTCCCATTCTTCAATCAATCGATCTTCTTCTTCCTCCAGAGCAATAAAATTAATATCATTATATGCTTCGCTTCCTTTAGCATTTGGATTATCGTCCTTCCAGTTTTGAAGAGTAATTGTTTGTTTATTATTAACTACATCAACTTTCTTACGATAATCATTATTTAATGTATCGAGTCTGTTCTTTAATTCTTTATAACCAATAATATTTTTTTCCAAAAATACCGATGCTTGAAATCTATTTGTGAAAATCAGTGGTGTTTGAATTGAAGCATACAAAGACATTTGATGTGATTTTTCATATTCATCTCCAAGCGCAATGGTATCGTGTGTTTCTTTCATATATATTCCAGAAGGAAGTTCAGAATCATAATATCCCGCACCCTTCATCTTTATATCAAAAGAATCAAAAGGGACACTTGTGGTTTGATGATATAAAATTTTAGGTGTATTATCAGAATTTTTAACAACGCTATTGCCAAACCACCGCTTAAATTGAACACTTTCAGTATTATTTTTTAATTTTATATTGACATTTGATTTTATATGACGTATACTATTCACGAAGCCGCCTTGGGGTAGCACTCCGGGTAATTGGAACCCGGCAATCTGCATCAAGCGAACGGCTTCTTTTTTGTTCCAATAAAATAGATGTATTTTACCATTATTTGTATCTACAATAGCATCATATAATTGTTTGAGCGCACTATTTTTTTATAAACACTTGTTATAGCATTTGTATCAATATCAACATTGTTTACTTTCCCGTATCCATCTACTTCAATTGGCAAAACTATTTTTTTAGCGCCAAAACCGACATCAACTATAACTATAGGTCTTTTGATAACACTTTTTGATTGAATAATGGCTATTGGATTGCTGATTGCTGACGGTAAATTATTAATAGCAGTTTCCCCAATAAAGTGATCTGAATCTTTCGTATTGTTAATAGCATAATCAACATGAGATTGATTTATTGTTACAGGCAAAGCGTTGAAACCGACTTTTCTCCATACTTTTGGAGTTTCACTAATAATTAGTGAATCATTTTTTGGAAAAATACCATTTTTATAATCAGAAATCTGTTCAGAAAACGATTTGGTAAAAGCGTATTTATTTTCTTTCATCTTCCTCGTCTCACCGTCAACACCCTCAAAGTTGTATTCTGCAACCTTGCGCATTCCGGCAAAGAAGCTATCCGACAGCCTGTCAAGCTCCGCTTGTTCCTCAGGGAGCATTTTTTTCTTATTTTCTATTGACAAATCGGAATTAAATGTATTATTATTGGTATGTACCGTGGAGAATGCGGAGTTAGAAGTAGTCTTATTCAAGATAGACTTCGCCGCAATAACAC
>JAQXHN010000045.1 GCA_029007295.1 Clostridia bacterium
GGCGGCGGGAAATTTGAAATCACAATTTATACCTCCTGCTGTAACGCCGATAAAGGAATCTATTATTATACGACATATGACAATCATCAGATTTCGGCAGTAGATATGCACAGAGAAAATTTGGACGGAGCTTGTCTTGTAAGATATCCGCTTATCCACGGAGAACAAATTAAAATGCAGAATTAAATTCGCATTTTTACCTCACGTCAGTTTTAAAAGCCTTGATTTTCAAGGCTTTTTTCGGTTATGCAATTATTTTAAGCAAAGACCGTATTTCTAATCCATTCCGTTAGCACATATGCCCGCTTATCAGGTAATAATTAATATTTATCCTTCTTCTCGGCTTGCGTACCGAAATAGAAAGCTATTACCGTTGTAAATATGGTAATAAATTGATCGTTGTTTATCTTCCCATTTATGGATAAATACGCAAAAACGCCTGTAAGCATAACGGTAACAATAGATTTCACGGTAAATAATTTCAACAGTCGTTCTTTCATCGCTGAGCTTTCCCTTCGCGGATATATACTTACTCCCTTCGCTGCGGAAATTTTCGGGCATATCTGTTGATTGCAATCATTATGGCCGTTTTCTCCGTAAGCTCTTATTAAAGGTATTACTTATTCATATTATATTCCTTCGTCATTTTTTGTTACTTTTTAAGCTTTCCGACTCGTCTATGTATGAAAAATCGCCTGCGTTAAAGCGAAACGGTTAAATAATTATTATGTCGCTTTGTTAATACCGCCTTTTCTAACATGCGTTTTAATTATAAAAAAAAAGAGCCGAGCGGCTCTTTTTTTATAATATTAAAGATTATTATACTTTGCCTTTTTGTATGAAAAAACCATGGATTTACTGTTTTTTCAAAATTCAAGCTTCTTGTCGATATATTCGCGAAGAGAGTCTATCGGAATTCTCTCCTGCTCCATTGTATCTCTGTCACGGACGGTTACGCTACCGTCTGTTTCCGAGTCAAAGTCATAAGTAATGCAGAAGGGCGTGCCGATTTCGTCCTCACGGCGGTATCTCTTGCCGATAGAGCCTGCGTCGTCATAGTCAATATTAAAATACTTGGAGAGATTGGTAAATACCTCGGTTGCCTTATCGGAAAGCTTCTTCGAAAGAGGTAATACGGCAGCCTTAAAGGGAGCAAGAGCCGGATGCAGTCTCAGTACTACTCTTGTATCATTCTCGCCTATTTCCTCCTCATCGTAAGCGTCAACAAGGAATGCAAGAAGCGCACGGTCAGCACCGAGCGAAGGCTCGATAACGTACGGAATGTATTTTTCGTTTGTTTCGGGATCAAAGTATTCGAGCGACTCTCCGCTGTGCTCCTGATGCTGCGTCAGGTCGTAATCGGTTCTGTCGGCAACTCCCCAAAGCTCGCCCCAACCGAACGGGAAAAGATATTCAAAGTCGGTTGTTGCCTTAGAGTAGAAGCAAAGCTCCTCGGGCGAGTGATCGCGCAAACGGAGATTTTCACGCTTCATACCGAGCGAGTAGAGGAAATTCTCACAGTAGTCCTTCCAGTAACGGAACCATTCAAGGTCTGTTCCGGGCTTACAGAAGAATTCAAGCTCCATCTGCTCAAATTCACGAATACGGAAAATAAAGTTGCCGGGGGTGATTTCGTTTCTGAAAGACTTACCCACCTGAGCTATACCGAACGGGAGCTTTTTTCTTGTCGTACGCTGAGCATTCTTAAAATTAACGAAAATGCCCTGCGCCGTTTCCGGACGAAGATAAAGCTCCGATGTTGAATCCTCCGTTACGCCCTGATATGTCTTGAACATCAGATTGAACTTTCGGATGGAAGTAAAGTCGGCGGCACCGCAGTCGGGACATACAATCTTATTATCCGCAATATATTTTGCCATCTCGTCGTTTGTCCATGAAGCGGGATTTATGTCAAGATTGTTTGCGGCGGCATAATCCTCTATCAGCTTGTCCGCACGGTGACGAGTCTTGCACGCCTTACAGTCCATCAAGGGATCGGAAAAGCCTCCGACATGTCCGGACGCAACCCAAACCTCAGGGTTCATGATAATGGCGGAATCAAGGCCTACATTAAAGGGCTGCTCCTGAACAAATTTCTTCCACCATGCTTTCTTAACATTGTTCTTAAGCTCAACGCCGAGCGGTCCGAAATCCCAAGAGTTTGCAAGACCGCCGTATATTTCGGAACCGCTGTATACGATACCGCGGTTCTTGCATAATGCAACAATCTTTTCCATTGTTTTCTGTTTGTTATCCATTTTTATCTCCATTTCATCCTATAAAGGATAATTTTATTTATATTCCGCTAAAAGCTCGTACGCAAGCGAGGTATTCGCCTCAAAATATGTGCCGCCCTGATCGTCCTTAACATATTCACCCGGAAATACAATGTCCTTTTCATCATAGCTCGGGTATCCGTATATTATGTCAATATACTGAGCAAGGTCTGTTTCGGTAAAATCCGTTGTAATGTTTTCGCCTACCTTAGCAAACAAAGAGCCTGCCTGGGAGCGGTACTGCTCGTTTGTATATTTGCGGATAATCGTCTTCAGGAAATTAACATTACGAAGCATTCTTTCACCGAATCCATCAGAAGAATACCGGAGATATTCTGTCGATGTTTCCCCGTCCATTATCTGATTTCCCTTAGGTATATCGATATTCAAATCATCTGCTTCGTCAACAAACTTCATATCCTCGGAAACGGTATATTCAACTCCTCCGAGGTCGTTTATAATTCTCTTAAAGGACGTAAGCGACGCAATCGCATAGTAGTTGATATTCGTTCCGATAAGTCCGGTTACCTTTTCGCAAAGATAGTCCATATTCTTTAAGGTTCTCAGCGAAGACAAAGGGACAATACTGTCGTCAACCGTCACCCTCATATTTGTCGGAATAGGCAAAAAAACAACCGTTTTCTTTGCCGGACATACTTTGACAAAGATAAGCGAATCAACCTCGGATTCGCTCTTTGTCGGACGCTTATCGGTTCCTACCAGCAAAACGGAAAAGCCGGTAGAATCATCGGTATTGACATTTTCATCGGTTGCAGGCTCAAAGCCGATTACGAGATCGGACTGATCCTTCTTGGAATTGTCCGAGGAGCCGGTAATATCTGACGCCATTTTCGGTACAACTATAACGGCAACAGTTCCGAATATAAGTGCTGTTATACAAAATGCAGTTAGAAATGATATTGCAAAATTCCGAAAAGACTGCATATAATTCACCTCACATATTTATCATACTGTTCAGTATGGCAAAAATATCATTTTATTACGGCATTATACCATATAATTTAAAAATATTCAAGTATTTTTACTTTAATACTTGAAAAAACAGAATTTTCAGTGTATAATAGCATTGCTTCAAAGATGTTTCCGTAGCTCAGCCGGATAGAGCGACCGCCTCCTAAGGTGGTGCTATATCCAAATACCACATAAGAAAACGCGAGAAAAACCCGCAAATAGGCGAGAAAACGCGAGTTTTGCAAGCGTCTTTCGGCATCCGTTTCGGTTTTGGCACCCGATTTGGCACCCGCGTTTCGTTCTTTTGAAAAGGTGTATCTGAATTAAAATTCATAAAATCAAATATCAGCCCCCGTAGTTAAATGGATATAACAAGGTCCTCCTAAGGTGTTACTTTATCACTTGCCTTTTCAAAAAAGGCAAGTGGTAATACAAATACAATTTAATAAATGTCGCTATAGCTCAGCCGGATAGAGCGACCGCCTCCTAAGCGGTAG
>JAQXHN010000046.1 GCA_029007295.1 Clostridia bacterium
GTAAAAGCAAGGGATATCCGACAGCCTATCTTTCATATTGCGTGCAACGATTTCACGATATGCTTTTTCCTCATATGGGGAAGCCCCCACACAGAACACGACGATTTTCTTACCCTGCAAGTCTTTGATGTTTTTCTTTAAGAAAGATAAACCGGCAATGCCCGACGCGTAGATTCCCCCACCGAGAAGAATGGTGTCATATTTCCGTACATTCGAAAGTCTTGCCTGCTTTGTTTCCGCACAGGGAAACCCTGTTCTCTCTGAAAGCCACTATGCGTATTTTTTGGTAGCTCCATATTTTGATTGATAAAGGATAATTCCGTTCATATCCGGGTCCTCCAATTTAATCGATTCTAAAATCCAATGACTTTCCGAAAACCGGTCAACCCAACTTCTGGAAAAGTACGGTCTGTTGTTTCAAGGATATTTTGACCATTTGATACCCGTAACCCACCAATTCTTTTTTGGAAGCAAGAAAAGAATGGTCAATGGAAACGCCGACAATCTGCTCGATTTCAGCAAATGTCAGGTAGAATTGAGTCACCATGATTTCGGGGTCATCTTCAGCCAAAACATCTTTCTGAATCAGGCACTTGATAAGCCCGGTGCAATAACCCAGCACATCTGAATAAGTCTGTTTCGTTTACAGCTTTGCAAATTCAGGATTTTGAAACTGTTCAATCACCGGCATTTTCCTCACCCTGCTGATAGCGGGATCGTGGAGTAAATAGCGAATCTGTCCCAAAATCATCTTAACGGCATCGTCGGGGGCAGAGGAAGCCGTCCTGAAAAACGGCCGGCCATTATTTTTTACAACACGAAATATTATCACCCTCACATTTGAGTGTAGTCAGCTCCTTTAAGCAATTTGCGGCAACCTTTGCTCCCTTTGGCGAAATAGAGTAATGCATCCATTTGCCTTCCTTGCGACCGACAACAATACCGGAATCGCAAAGAATTTTCATATGATGAGAAAGCGTAGGCTGCGTAATATTAAGTTCTTCAAGTACTTTGCAGGCGCATTTTTCCCCTGTGCGTAAGAGTTTAACAATGCGGATACGGTTTTCGTCACAAAACGCTTTGAAAATCAATGCCGTTTTCCTCTCATCCATTTGAAACACCTCTTATAGATATTTATCTATATATAATTATAATCCATGCATAGATAAATGTCAATAGATATTGAAAATAATACACAAAACGGCGGCAAAGAAAACAAGCTTCCCTGCCGCCGTACGGTTAACCGTGATTTATCTTTTCCGTGATTGTGCTTACTCGTAGTCTACAACGTCTACCCAAGAGAGTAACAGCTCCCGTTCCTTTTCGTTTCCCTTAACAGACTGGGAGGCAGCAACAATGGGCATCCACTTCTGAACATACTGTTTTGCGGTGTTGCTTTTCCTACAGAACAAATTCAAATACTTTTTAGCTCCGTCAATGTCGCCGTTCAGCCAGAAAAGAAGATATGTTCTTGCGGCGTCTGCGGAGGCGTTACCCTGCGTTGCGTGGGACCAGTCAATAATATACGGGGTGCCGTCCTCGGCAATAATGACATTTGACGGATTAAAATCTCCGTGACAAACCTTTTTGTGCTTAGGCATACCCTCAAGACGGGTGTGTAAATCGTAACGGGTGGTTGCGTCAAGTGAGGACATGCTGATTTTGCGATTCATTTTGTCCTTTAACTTATTAAGCATAGGACACGTCTTTGCGTGAACGGAAAGCTGAATATCAACAAGAAGCTCGAGATATTCGTCCTTTCTTTCGCTGTCCTCCTGCATCAGCTGTGCCAAGGTTTTACCCTCGATAAATTCCGAAACTATAGCCCACTTGCTCTCGACCATGGTTACTTCGAGAATTTTCGGAATATTCAGACCTGTCTCCTCTATTCTTGCCTGATTTAAGGCTTCGTTCAAAACATCCGACTTGGAATAATCGGCGTCAAACACCTTAACGCATCTTTCTCCGTCACGGTAGACGGTTTTATTTTTTCTTACTGCAATTACTTTGTCAAAATTCATAACCGTTTCCTCCTCTGATTACGCCCTTTTTCCCTTGCGATTGGTTTCTTTGCCGCCCTTAGTCTTTGCGTTAGCTTGAATATCCGCCGAAGTGGGCTTTTTTGTTTCCTTAAAATGCTTGCCGTAATATGCATTGAGATACATCTGCTTGATTTCGCTCATTAACGGATAACGGGGATTTGCGCCGGTGCACTGGTCGTCGAACGCTTGCTCAACCATATCGTCAAGGCGATTCAGGAAGTCTTGTTCATCTATACCGTAATCCTTAATTGTTTCCTTTATGCCGACCCTTGTTTTGAGGTCGTTAATAGCCTTAATGAGGCTTTCAAGCTTCTCTTCATCCGTTTCGCCTCCGAGACCGAGATAGTCAGCTATTTCGGCATAACGGGCAAGCGTATGAGGATGATCGTACTGGGAGAAGGTACCCATCTTATCGGGAGTCTCGCTTGAATTAAAGCGGATAACCTCTTCTATCATAAGAGCATTGGCAACGCCGTGCGGCAAATGATGGAAAGCGCCCAGCTTATGCGCCATAGAGTGACATACGCCGAGGAAGGCGTTGGCAAAGGCCATACCAGCCATAGTAGCGGCGTTTGCCATCTTCTCACGGGCTTCAATGTCCGTTTGCCCGTTATCGTATGCGCGGGGCAGATACTTAAATATATTCTTAAGCGCCTGAAGTGCCAGCCCATCGGTGTAATCGGTTGCGAGCATTGCGGCATACGCCTCGACGGCATGAGTGACTGCGTCAATACCGGATGCGGCTGTAAGTCCCTTGGGTGCGCTCATGTGAAAATCGGTATCGATAATTGCCATATCGGGAAGCAGCTCATAGTCGGCAAGGGGATACTTTACGCCGGTATCACCGTCCGTAATAACGGCGAAGGGTGTAACCTCGGAGCCGGTACCCGCAGAGGTGGGAACCGCTATGAAGTATGCCTTTTCTCCCATCTTCGGAAAGGTATAAACACGCTTACGAATATCAATAAAGCGCATTGCCATATCCATAAAGTTTGCCTCGGGATGCTCGTAGAGAACCCACATAATCTTTGCGGCGTCCATTGCGGAACCGCCGCCGAGAGCGATTATGGTATCCGGTTTAAAAGCGGACATCTGTTTTGCGCCGTCCTGTGCATTCTTCAGCGTAGGATCGGGCTGAACATCAAAAAATGTGGTATGAGCGATGCCCATTTCGTCCAGCTTATCGGTGATAGGCTTGGTATAGCCGTTTTCATAAAGGAAGGTGTCTGTTACGATGAATGCTTTCTTGGAGCTGCGTACGGTTCTCAGCTCGTCGAGAGCGGTCGGCAGACATCCTTTCTTGATATATACCTTTTCGGGTGCGCGGAACCAAAGCATATTTTCCCTTCTTTCTGCCACGGTTTTGATATTTAAAAGATGTTTGACTCCCACATTATCGGAAATCGAGTTACCTCCCCAAGAGCCGCAGCCCAAGGTGAGGGAGGGCGCAAGCTTAAAGTTGTACAGATCGCCTATTCCTCCGTGAGAGGACGGAGTATTAACAAGAATACGGCAGGTCTTCATACGTTCGGCAAAAGCATTCAGCTTTTCCTTTTCGGTAATTTCGTTTAGATATACGGAGGCTGTATGTCCGAAGCCGCCGTCTTCAACCAAGCGTTCGGCCTTGCAAAGAGCCTCGTCGAAATCCTTCGCCCTGTACATGGCGAGTACGGGACTGAGCTTTTCGTGGGCAAATTCTTCGGTAATTTCAACGCTTTCAACCTCGCCGATAAGAATCTTTGTGCCTTCGGGAACGCTTATTCCGGAAAGCTCGGCAATCCTTGCGGCGCTCTGACCGACAATTTTTGCATTAAGAGCGCCGTTTATGATAATAGTCTTGCGAACGCTCTCGGTTTCATCGGGATTCAAGAAATAGCAGCCTCTGGCAGCGAATTCCTCTTTTACGGCGTCGTAAACGCTTTCCGTCACGATAACCGACTGCTCCGAAGCACAAATCATACCGTTATCAAAGGTCTTGGAGTGAATGATAGAGTTAACAGCCAGGAGAATATCGGCAGACTCATCAATGACGGCGGGAGTGTTTCCCGCACCGACGCCGAGAGCAGGCTTACCGCTGGAGTAAGCGGCCTTAACCATGCCGGGTCCTCCTGTAGCAAGTATTATATCGGCTTCCTTCATAACGGTATTGGTCATATCCAAGGAGGGAACGTCGATCCAGTCAATAATACCTTTGGGAGCTCCCGCCTCAACGGCCGCCTCAAGAATCAGCTTAGCGGCGGCGATTGTACTGTTTTTTGCGCGGGGGTGGGGGCTGATGATAATGGCATTACGGGTTTTAAGAGCAAGAAGGCACTTAAAAATTGCGGTTGAGGTGGGGTTGGTGGTGGGGATAACCGCCGCAATAACGCCGATAGGCTCTGCAAGCTTCTTGATACCGAATGCCTTATCTTCTTCAATAACGCCGCAGGTCTTTGTATCTTTATAGGCGTTGTAAATATATTCCGAAGCATAGTTGTTTTTTATTACCTTATCCTCCACAACTCCCATGCCGGTTTCTTCAACCGCCATTTTTGCAAGGGGAATTCTTGCCTTGTTAGCGGCGGAAGCGGCGGCCAGAAAGATTTTATCAACCCGGTCCTGAGTGTAGGCGGCAAACACCTTTTGAGCCTCTCTTGTACGGGCGATAGCCTCCTCCAGCTTTTCCACACTGTCTACAATTAAATAATTTTCGGTGTCCATCATATCCTCCTGATTTTAATAACATAATTGGTTGTATGCGCATAAGTCCGTTTTGAAGCAGAATAACTGCGGGGATCCGAGGGTAAGGCTATCTGACTTCGTCATACGGCTTTTAAATGTCATATATCCGTGTTTTGCGCCGAGCCTTTTTCTACAGTTATTATACCCTTTTGACGCTTCCCTTTTTACTATAATCTTAGATTTGCTTTGTTTGGAAAAAATTTCATTTGTCAGCGCCGATAGCCTGTTATTTGAACTGTAGACCTTATTTTTACCGAATGAATTTCTTCCTGCCTCATAGCAACGTTATGAGGGTGCGGTGCCGAAAATCCCGAAGAATCACACGCTTTCAGCTTTTGATACCGAAGCCTTTCCTTTGCACATACCACTTGATTACAAGTTTGTTATTATTTTAACAAACATTTCGTCATTTGAAAATTATTAAAACGGATAATATTTATTATCAAAATTGATAATACCCGTATTTAAAAATTCCCAAGCTCGGTCGGGAGCTTGGGAGTAAAATACTGTTTACAAATATTTTCTTTTGGATTCGATAAGTTCATCAATAAACTTCCTGTCCAGCTCTGAAAGCCTGTAGCCGTCTTTGTAAATCAAAACGTCCTTGTACACTTTTTTATTGTCTGAGCATTTTCTCAGAACCAAGTTATAACGCTCAAGCAATTTTTTAGGCGCAGGAGACACCCACATAAAGGTTTCGGGATTTGTTGACAGCAAATCGAACTGACTCGCCCTTTCAAAGATAAATATGCGACGGTAAATATTATCGGGCAATTCCTCTTTTACCACCTTACTCAAAGGCATGGAAGGAACATACGGGTCGGCATGGGCAATTTCAATATAATCAGTTAAATCATCAAAGGTGATATCCGTTTTCTTCGCCAAGGGATTGTCTCGGCTGATAATGAGCGAATACACAAACTCGGTAACAAGCTCGTATCGGAATCCTTTCTCTTCAAGCATCGACTTAAAGTACATGTCGTAGTTTTCTGCGTAACGGATGATACCGAGCTTGTAATCGTGGTTAATCAAATTACGGATTGTGCGTTGCGAATTCGTTTCCTTATAAAAAATTTCGGCGGCGTCCTTAGAGATAGCTTTTGAAAACTCGGCAAAAGCCTGGGAAATGTAACAAGCGCGGGGAACAGAGATGGAAAATTTCTGCTTTTTCGGAGAGCCCTCTTTGTAGAACCTTTCAACCTCGTCAATCTGACCGATAATTCCCTTTGCAAAATTAATAAATTCTTCGCCCTCAGGCGTCAGCTTCATACCGCTTTGAGTGCGGTCAAAAATAGTAATACCGAGATCGCTTTCAAGCTCTCTGATAGAACGGCTGATGTTCGGCGCCGCAATCAAAAGCGACTCGGACGCTTTGCCGAGAGACCCCGCTTTCGCAACCTCAAGCGCATGCTTCATGTGTAATAGGTTCAGTTTTCTCACCGCCTCTTGCAATCTTTTTATATTATAACATTTTTCAATAAAAAAATCAATCCGTAAAATTCGCAATAATATTATTAATCGGTAAAATTAGATTGTATAGAACATCGCCCTTTGCTTTTCAAAGCTCTATTTCGGTTAATCCGAAAAAATTCCGGGAAGCATCCGACCGATACCCAATTACAAAAAAAACAAAAATATCACATAAATAAAAAAATAACAAAAAATATCACTTAATAAATAAAAATTAAAGTATTGCCCAAAAACAATTCATTTTATTCCCACTCATTTTTGTGGTTCTTCTTTGGCTTATTTATGCCCTAAATATTATCCTAAACGGCAATTTTGACACCGGCTTTTTACTCATTATTTTATTTATCAAAATTTTTGTTGCAGAAAAAGTTGCAAAATCGCTTGCGAAATAGTCCCAGGTGGTTGTGAGTTTAAATGTTAAACTCATTCAAAATTTTTAGATAAATATCCTTAATTTCCTGAGGCGTTGTCATAAACCACTCGGTTCCAGGAGCATCAGTAATCCATCTTCCACGCATCTTGAGTATATTATGTAAGGCAGCTTCTAATACCGAAGAATCAGCACACTTGATTATCAAGGCAATGTGCGGTAATTCAGGGTAACATGTTCCTGCTTGACCAATGACTCTGTTGATTGGATTCCGGTCTGTTCTACCAACCTTGCATTCCCATGTGCTTGATCCTTTTAATTTTGCCAATTCAACATATACATCATGCGAGCGGTGTAGATATACTTTCAAACCCGATTGCACAAGTCTGCGACCACAGTTTTCCGATAGGATTAGCAAGCAATACTTTTAATCCTAAGCCGAAAATAAACACTCCCATACCTTTCAGCACAGATGATACTTTG
>JAQXHN010000047.1 GCA_029007295.1 Clostridia bacterium
TTACTGAGCAACAATATCTGGAATGTCAAGCTAAAATAACAGAACTACTAAATGCAAATTCTTTAGATTTAGAGTTATCAAAGCTTGGCAATCTAGCTTATGACTTTATTAATTGGTAATCGGCAATAATATACGATAAAACAAAAAGAGCTATCAGACTTTCAAAAAATCTGATAGCTCTTTGCTTATTCTTATGATAATTCAAATAATGTTGCCATTTTGTTGCCACAAGGGGCGCAAACACGGTGAAAAGCCTTTATTTGAGGGCTTTTTTAAGGGTGTGAAATTATTCCCACTCGATGGTGGCGGGAGGCTTTCCGGTAATATCGTAAACGACTCTGCCGACACCGCAAACTTCATTGACAATGCGACTCGACATAACGCCGAGCGCCTTATGCGGTACCGGCACATATTCGCACGTCATAAAATCGGAGGTTTTAACCGCTCGGAGCGCAACTGTATAATCATAGGTTCTGAAATCTCCTACGACTCCTACAGAACGCGTATCGGTCAAAACAGCAAAAAACTGGTCTGCCTTTATGCGGTGCTTCTTCATTTCATAACGGAAAATATAATCTGCGTTTTGAAGAATTTCGAGCTTTTCTTCGGTAATTTCGCCGATAATACGAACTCCGAGTCCGGGTCCGGGGAACGGCTGACGGTCGACATATTCTTTTGTCAAACCGAGCTGTCTTCCTAAAATCCTAACTTCATCCTTAAAAAGGGAACGCAAAGGCTCTACCAAGCCCTTAAATTTCATGCTTTCGGGCAGTCCGCCTACATTATGATGGCTCTTAATGGTGGCGGCCTTGCTGTTACCGGATTCGATCACGTCGGGATAAATAGTTCCCTGCGCAAGGAATTTAACGTGGGGCAGTTTTTTTGATTCCTCTTCAAACACCTTTACAAATTCTCTGCCGATGATCTTTCTCTTTTGCTCGGGAGAAGTTATACCCTTCAGTGCCATAAGAAATCTATCCTTGGCATTCACCCTTATAAAATGAAGATTTTTGTTTGAAAACGCCTTTTCGACTTCATCGCCTTCATTTTTTCTCATCAAGCCATGATCGACAAAGACGCAATGAAGCTGTCCCGGTATCGCCTTTGACAAAAGAGCGGCACAAACAGAAGAATCAACGCCTCCGGAAAGAGCCAGCAGCACATGCTCGTCCTTTACTTTTTTCCTTACATCCTCAATAAGCTTAGCTTCTAAGTTTTTCAAATCGTAATCGCCGACGGCACCGCACACATTATAAAGGAAATTTCGAATGATTTCCGTGCCGTTTGGGGTGCTTTCAACCTCGGGATGGAACTGAACGCCGTAAAGCTTTCTTTTTTTATTTTCGATAGAAGCATTCGGACAGTACTCTGTGGAGGCAATAGAACGAAAGCCCTCCGGCAAAACGGTAATCTGGTCTGTATGGCTCATCAACCCAATCTGCTCTGTTTCCATTCCGGAGTACAGAGCAGAGGTGTTGTCCACCCTCATTTTAGTCTTGCCGTATTCGCTGACAGGACACGGAGAAACCGTTCCGCCGACGCTGAAAGCAAGAAGCTGAGTGCCGTAGCAAATACCGAGAACAGGGATACCCAGTGAGAATAATTCTTTGTCACAGTGCAAAGAATCTTCAAGGTACACGCTGTTGGGACCGCCCGTCAGAATTATTCCTATAGGATTGATTTTTCTGATCTCATCAATGGCAATATCACCCGGCTTAATCTCGGAATAGACCTTGCATTCACGAACGCGCCTTGCAATCAACTCCTTATACTGTCCGCCGAAATCAAGAATTAATACTGTTTGAGACATCTTTTCCTCACTTAATTTCTATATATTCATCTCTTTCGGCGCCGACCGAAATATACTTGATTTTGCAATTTACGGCTTCTTCAATATACTTAATATACTTCTTTGCATTTTCGGGCAGCTCCCCGTATGTACGGCAATGAGATACCTCTCCGAAACCGTCAAAATATTCAACAATCGGCTTAGCTTTTTTCAGTCTTACGCCGCTCGGAAAGTCGGTTGTTATTTCACCGTCAATATCGTATGCGGTGCAAACGGGTATTTTATCCAGATAAGAGAGAACATCCAATTTTGTGAGTGCTATTTCGGTTGCCCCCTGAACGAGAACGCCGTACTTTGAAGCAACAACATCAAAGGGACCGACACGGCGGGGTCTGCCTGTTGCCGCTCCGTATTCGCCGCCCGCACGGCGAAGCTCCTCAGCCTCTTCACCGAACATTTCGCAGGTAAACGGACCCTCTCCTACGCAGGTTGAATACGCCTTCATAATGCCGAGCGAGCAATCGATTTGCTTTCCGGGAATACCTGCGCCGATAGGAGCATAGGCGGAAAGCGTTGTTGACGACGAGGTATAGGGATAAATACCGAATTCAATGTCGCGCAGGGCACCGAGTTGAGCCTCGAACATTATATTTTTATTCTCGTCGCACGCCTTATACAAATACTTTGATACATCGGTGACATAGGGCTTGATTACACTGCCGAATTTGTCGAGCCATGCAAGAATATCGTCGGGGTTAACCGCATCCTTACCGTAGCCCTTTACGGTAATATTTTTCCACTCGACGAGGTCGTAAATTTTTTCCCTTAACGAAGCTTCATCGAAAAGGTCCTCCATGCGGATATCCTTTTTCATATACTTGTCAGCATAAACCGGTCCGATACCGCGTCTTGTCGAGCCGAATTTTTTGTCGCCGAGGCGGTCTTCCTCAATAATATCCATAAACTTATGGTAAGGCAGACAAATAATCGCCTTATCGCTGATTTTGAGATTATCGGGAGTAATTTTAATTCCCTTTTCACGCACTCTTTCGATTTCCCCGGTAAGATGCTCCAAATCAATTACCATACCGTTACCCATAACATTAACGGTCGTTTCCCGCAAAATACCCGACGGAAGCAAATTCAGAATAAACTTACCTCTTTCGTTAATTACGGTATGTCCTGCATTGTTGCCACCCTGATAACGGCATACAATATCATAATTTTCGGAGAGCAAATCCACTATTCTGCCTTTGCCCTCGTCTCCCCAGTTAATTCCAACTATTGCTGATAACATTGATTTCTCCTATACATTTACCGATGCGACAAACGAATTATCGTACGCACCGTTATTTTCTTTTAATAATTCACCTATTTCGGCGATATACTCCTCCGTATGCTTTTCGGCCATACCGCAAAGATCTCCGTTTTCGATAATACTGTTGATCTCTTCTCTTGAAAGTCCGAATCTATCGTCATTTGCAATAAGCTCCAAAAGATTGTTTTCTCTGCCGTAAAGCTTGCATTCCTTTCCTGCTTTTACGGAATATTCTCTGATTGCCTCGTGCAATGTCTGTCTGTCGCCTCCACGCTTTACGCATTCCATAAGAATGTTCTCTGTTGCCATAAAGGGAAGCTCCGTCTCAAGGTGCTTTTTCATTACAAGCGGATAAACGGTAAGGCCGGAAATAACATTGATATAAAGATTCAGAATACCGTCCGTTGCAAGAAATGCCTCCGGTATCACTATTCTCCTGTTTGCGGAATCGTCAAGCGTCCTCTCAAGCCACTGAGTTCCCGCAGTCATTGCAGGATTTTGCTCTGCGGCGATAACCAACCTTGACAGGGAGGTAATTCTCTCGCTTCTCATCGGATTTCTCTTATATGCCATGGCCGACGAGCCAACCTGCGATTTTTCAAACGGCTCGTCAACTTCCTTTAAATGGGAGAGCAGACGTATATCCCCTGAAAATTTCATTGCGCTCTGTGCAATACCCGAAAGCACGGAAAGAACGTAATAATCAGCTTTTCTCGTATAGGTCTGCCCGGACACGGTATAGCAGGATGAAAAGCCCATCTTCTCGGCGATCCTCGCCTCCAAGGCTTTAACCTTTTCCTTATCGCCGTCGAAAAGCTTCAAAAAGCTTGCGGCAGTTCCCGTTGTTCCCTTACATCCGAGCAATTTCATTTCGGAAAGAACAAAATCCAGATGCTTTAAATCCATAACGAGGTCCTGCATCCAAAGGCACGCTCTCTTACCGAGGGTAGTCGGCTGCGCCGCCTGAAAATGAGTATACGCAAGAGTAATCTGCGACTTATGCTCAAACGCAAATTTACACAACGCCTCTATTGCCGAGAGCAGTAAGGAGCGAATTCTCAAAAGCGCCTTTTTTTGAATAATCACATCGGCGTTGTCTCCAACATAACAGCTGGTAGCGCCGAGATGAATTATCGGCTTGGCTTCGGGGCAGTCCACGCCGTAGGCGTAAATATGGGCCATAACATCATGCCTGACTTCTTTTTCTCTTTTATCGGCAACCTCATAGTCAACCGTGTCAATATGAGCCTTCATCTCGTCGAGCTGAGAATCGGTAATCGGAAGACCTAACTCCTTTTCGGCTTCTGCAAGCGCAACCCACAGTCTGCGCCACGTGGAAAATTTCATATCATCGGAAAAGATTTCCTGCATTTCCCCGGACGCATAGCGGCGGCATAAGGGATTTTCATAAATATTGTGCATTTTTACCTCTTTAATTTTAATAGCTTAAACCAAATAAGCGTTTTGATAATTTGGTTATTTATAATTATGGATTATGGATTTTGCAATCTCCGCCTTTGAAACACAACGGTCCATAGCGGTTTTCTCAATATATCTGTGAGCGTCGGGCTCGGTCATTTTCAATTCTTCTATTAAAACCCACTTGGCACGGTTCACAAGACGGATTTCCTCCATTTTCTCCTCGATACCGGCGGTTTTCTGCTCCATTCTGCGGAGCCTTTCCCGCGTTGCAAACAATAGTGAAAACGACTGTGATACGATAGCCTCGCTGGTCGGCTTCGATATTGTAAGCACGCCGTAAGGAGTAACCCTCTCGCTCGTTTCGTCAAAATACTCCGCCTTTACAAACAGCATAATGCCGTTTGCGCCGCCCGTTACAAAATCCAAAGACAGCTTCGTGCCGAATTCGTCCGTCAGAGGAGTGTTTATTATAATGATATCATAATTCTCCTCAAGGACGCATCTTCTCGCCATTGCGCCGTTTGTCGCCGTGCTTACCGTTGTACAAAAGGATTTTTTTAATATAGGCAGAACGGAATCAACAAATTTTACCGATGAAGATACAATCAGCGCATTGTACGACAACTGCAATCTCTCCATTTCCGTTCCCCCTTTAGATAAATTTCAGATTATTAAAATAAAGATTATCTCAGATTAATTAAGATACGACAGTTTGATTTCTTCGGTTATAATGCCGTTTACCCACTCGCTGGATGAGGCCGCCGATTTTGCCTCCGATAAGCTTTGAGGAATCAGCTCAAGCGTTTGTATTTCTTTATTATCGGCGTTATAAAGATTAAAATCCCTCGGGGGCATCAGCCTCGTCTTATTCTTAATTCCGTCCAAACCCGCATAAATAATCATAGCGTAAGCGATGTACGGGTTACACATGGGATCGGGCGAACGAAGCTCCGCCCTGCGGTTATCTTCCTCTGACGCCGGAATTCTGATTAGCTGAGAACGGTTTTCTTTAGACCAAGAAACGTACTTCGGAGCCTTGTATGCTCCGAATCGGCGATAGGAATTTTCCGTTGTATTCAAAAATACCGTTATTTCGCGGATATGATTTAAAATTCCGGCAATTATATAATCCATAACCTCCTCGCCGTCGGCGGATTTTGCGGAAATATTTATGTGCATACCGTTTCCTGCAAGGTCCTTCAGCGGCTTCGGTGTAAAATCGGCATACAGCCCGTTTCTCGACGATACGGTATTTACCACCGATTTAAAGGTTACGGCGTCGTCCGCCGCACGCAGAGCCTGGGCATATCTGAAATCAATTTCATTTTGTCCGGGGCCCTCCTCATGGTGCGAGCTTTCCGGGGAAATACCCATTTGCTCCAGCGTAAGGCATATTTCGCGGCGTACGTTTTCCCCCTTATCCTCCGGTGCAATGTCCATATATCCCGCATTATCGTAAGGAATATTTGTCTTTTCGCCGTTTTCGTCCCTCTTAAATAGATAAAATTCCATCTCGGAGCCGAAGGAAAACGAAACTCCCTCTTCTTCGGCGCATTCAACGGCCTTCTGCAGAAAAGCTCTTGTATCCGCACCGAATTCGTCGCCGTCCGGCTTTGAGATATTGCAGAACATACGGATAACTCTTCCGCGCTCCGGCCGCCAGGGCAAAATTGACAGTGTAGACGGGTCCGGGTGCAAAACAAGGTCCGAATGAACGCCGGAGCTGAATCCGCAAATTGCAGAGCCGTCGATAGCTATTCCGTAACGAAACGCTCTTTCAAGCTCCCCCGGCATAATAGAAACATTCTTTTGTTTACCGAAAATATCACAAAATGCCATTCGGATGAATTTTACATCCTCCTCCTTCACATACTGCAATACCTCTTCCTTTGAATATTTCATCTCAATGTATCCTTTCCGATTTTCGGTGTCCGATAATACTCATCGTACTTAATAATTATACCACACCTTCAAAGCGAATGTTTCGATTATTTTGTTAAAAATAATCGTTTTTTCGTAAATCAAGCGTCGTACTCATTTCGCAAACAGAAAAAGCCGCCGCAACGAACCCGTTCCAAATAAAAATGAGCACTCTTGCTCAACCATAAATATTATATCATAGTAGGTTTTTTTGTCAAGCATTTTTTATTTGGGAAGAAAAAACTCGGTATATGTAAATACCTATTTATTATTTTCGGAATATTGCTTGACAAATCCGACATCTTGTTATATAATTTAGGGGTAAGGCAAAGGCGTCTTAAAGTATTCACTCTCAGTCGCCCTTTTTTTGTTACTAAGCGAGGCAATGGCGTCCCGATTTGGATGTTTTGTCTCGTTTTGTTTTTAGGCGAGCTTTATGCCCGTTTTGCCAAAAAAAATCTTTAAACAAAATTTTTCAAAAAACTATAGAATGGAGTTTGTTATGAAGAATCAGTACGTTATCGGCGTTTATGAGGATATTAAAAAAAGATATCCCGAGCAAAAGGAGTATTTACAGGCAGTAGAAGAGGTATTAACATCTCTTGAGAGCGTTGTGGAAAGCAACCCGAAAATCGAGAAATATGCAATTCTCGAAAGAATTATCGAGCCTGAAAGACAAATCATTTTCCGTGTACCGTGGATGGACGACAGCGGAAAGGTCCACGTCAACCGCGGTTACCGTATTCAGTTTAACTCGGCAATCGGTCCGTATAAGGGAGGTCTTCGTTTCCACCCCTCCGTCAACCTTTCGATTATTAAATTTTTAGGCTTTGAGCAGATATTCAAAAACAGCTTAACAGGTCTTCCCATGGGCGGTGGCAAGGGTGGCTCCGATTTCGACCCTAAGGGCAAATCCGACGAGGAGATAATGCGTTTCTGCCAGAGCTTTATGACCGAGCTGTCAAAGCACATCGGTCCCGACACGGACGTTCCCGCAGGCGACATTGGCGTAGGTGGCAGAGAAATCGGATTTTTATTCGGTCAGTACAAACGGCTTAGAAACGAATTTACAGGCGTTCTTACCGGAAAGGGTCTGTCTTACGGCGGTTCGCTGACAAGAACGGAGGCAACCGGCTACGGACTTTGCTATCTCACAAGAGAAATGCTGAAGGTCATGAAAAATGAAAGCTTTGAAGGTAAAAAGGTCGTGATCTCCGGCTCCGGAAACGTTGCAATTTATGCGGCGGAAAAAGCAAAACAGCTGGGCGCAAATGTTATTGCCATGTCCGACTCCGGCGGATATATATACGATGAAAAAGGCATTGATATTAAAATCATCAAGCAAATCAAGGAAGTTGAAAGAAAGCGTATTTCAGAATATGCGAAGCTGGTTCCCACAGCCGAATATTCGCAGGGTTGCCGAAACATTTGGAGCATCAAGTGCGACATTGCGCTTCCCTGCGCTACACAGAACGAGCTGGACGAGGAATCGGCAAAGCTCCTTATCGCAAACGGTGTTATCGCCGTTGCGGAGGGTGCAAATATGCCCTCAACGCCCGAGGCAGTTAAGGCATTCCAGAGCGCAGGCGTACTGTTCGCACCCGCAAAGGCGGCAAATGCAGGCGGCGTTGCGGTTTCCGGACTTGAAATGACGCAAAATTCGCAAAGATACGCTTGGACCTTCGCTGAGGTTGATGAAAAGCTTAACGATATCATGGTTAATATTTTCCATCATACATACGAAGCGGCCGAGAAATACGGCAAGAGCGGAAATCTCGTTGACGGCGCAAATATTGCGGGCTTTGTCAAGGTTTGCGACGCTATGCTCGCACAGGGTATTGCGTACTGATTATATCCTGCCGTTATCGGAAAGCCGAATAATAGGCGTAACGATTTTTCTCCTGTCTTCGCCAAGGCAAAAATATAATAAATATAAGCGGACGGTGCTCCAGACCGTCCGCCTTTTCATTTTAAGAAATATGTAATTTGTTAATAAAGGGTCTGAGCCTCGTTGATATTAATATTGCCAGCCCCATTTTCACAAGGTCGGGAAGAATAAACGGTACTACGCACAGCGAAAGAGCCTTGGATACGGAAATCGCTCCGTTATTATTCGTGTAAACAACTACAAACCAAGCCGTGCCGAAAGCGTAAAGCAAAATCAAACCTACGAGCATTGCCGCAATTTCAACGATCAGCTTTTTCGGAAACAAAACGGTTGCGATCAAATAAACTAAGGCAAGAATGACAAAGCCTACAATGTATCCGCCGGTAGTACCGAGGATTGCCCCGATGCCGGAATTAAAATTCGAAAAAACAGGAAGCCCCACTGCGCCCAACGCAATATACGTAATCACCGCAAGTGTTCCTACCTTTGCCCCAAATGCGCAAAGCACACAAAAAACGGCAAACGTCTGCAGTGTAAACGGGACGGTACCGGGTATTGTAATCCACGAACATACCGAAATAAACGCCGCACCCAATGCGGCAAAGACTAAATTTCGTATCTTAATTTTTTTCATAAAGCCTCTCTTTGGCAAAAAAATAATTAACAGCAAAAGCAAAATAACGCAATTGCTTTGCATTTTTATTCAAAATTTCAGATAGAGTAATTGTCAATGCCACCCGAAGAAGAATTATTGATAATATCCTGCAAGGTTATGCCGTCAAGGTAATCGTTAACAACGTGCATAAGCCCAACCCAAATAGGAAGAGTCTCACAGCTCTCCCTGCGCTCGCATGTATTCTCACTGCCGCTAAGGCATGTGACGGGAGCCAGGTTTCCCTCCGTCGACCTGAGAATTTCGCCTACAGTGTATTCGTCGGGAGCTTTAACGAGCTTGTACCCTCCGCCGAAGCCCCTGGAGGTTTTTAACAGTCCGGAATGATTTAAAATGGGAATAATCTGCTCAAGGTATTTTTTTGAAATATTCTGCCTTTTTGCAATATCCTTTAATGCAACAAAGCCGTCGCCGTCATTTTCAGCCAAATCTATCATCATCCGCAAAGCATATCTGCCCCGTGTTGAAATCATCAATTGAACGCACCGCCTTTCAAAAAACAGTATACGACATTACCGTGCTTGAGCTGAGAGCTTAAATAATAACCGCAGTGAATGAAAAAAGCTTCTCCCGAAAAGTTATATATATCCTATCACATTTTTCGATTATTGGCAATACAAATTATAAATTTTTAAGCTATTTTTTAAAAAAGGCAAAAAATGAAAGCAGACCGCATATGCGGTCTGTCGTATGCGGTCTGAGTGTAATTAATAATCCTCGCCGAAACTAAATGAGTCTACTTCATCTTCACCTTCATCTACGCCGCCTGTAACTTCTGTACCCGATGTCGCAATTACATCAAATTCGGCGTACCTAACAATCTCAAAATCAGGCATTACATATTCTGTTTTTTCCATTTTAATGCCTCCTTAGCCTGCAAAATTGTATACATCCTATCACATTTTTCGATTATAGGCAATACAAATTATAAATTTTTAAGATAATTTAAAAGAAAGGCAAAAAATGAAAGCAGACCGCATATGCGGTCTGCCGTATGCGGTCTGAGTGTAATTAATAATCATCGCCGAAACTAAATAAGTCTACTTCACCTTCATCTACGGCGCCTGAACCTTCTTGACCCGATGTCGCAATTACATCAAATTCGGAGTACCTGACAATCTCAAAATCCGGTCTTACATATTCTGCTTTTTCCATTTTAACGCCTCCTTAATTTGTTGAAATTGCGCCGACATCTACCGAGCTTACATTGGAGCTGTACGCTATTTGAGTCTCTTCAGAGCCCTCGGTCTTGTAGATAATATAGCCTCTTGCGTAAACCATGCCGGAATTAACCGTTGACTTAATGTTAAGCGTTAATGTTATGGTTCCGAAAAGCGCAGCGCTGTCGCCGGATTTAGCAGATGTGTACTTGTAAATTCCGCCGGGCAGAGAATTATCGTCCGCCAGCTTCAGCGTATCAGCCGTACCGTTTGCCGCCTTTGTCGAATAGAGAATACCCATCTCTGCGATAACGTAATTCTCGGGCAAAGCATATTCCACAACGAACTGCGCCTTCTTCTTTTGCGCCGAAGAATCGTATGATGAATATGCAAGGGGTGTGTTAACCACCGCCTGCTTTACCTTAAGCTCCTGCTCGCTGTTAACATATCTTGCGACAAGCTCAACCGTATCGCTTGTCATTCTTCTTAAAGCTACGCCGGGATTGTAGGAGAATACACTGTATGTATCGCCGTCTTTAATTTCCCAACGGTCAAAGTAGTAAGAGCCTGAAACAAGCTTATTTGCGACTCTGAAGGCGCTTTCGCCGAGACTGTAGCTGAACGTCTCCGATACGGTTTTCACATTGCCGTAATCATAAGTGTATTTAACGGAGTACTCTTGGGCGTTTTCGGTATAGGTGGCTTTGACCACGACAGAGCCCGAGGCATTAGCTATCTCTGTCTTGATTTGATCTGCCGTCTTATCCCATCCGCTGAACGTATAGCCGAGTCTTGTGGGCTTTGAAACGCCGTCGTAAATATCTTGCGTAAAGCCGTCGCTTGTATATGCGTTTGCACAAATCACCTGATTGTCGTAGCTAAGGAATACAACGAGAGCGTAATTCAAACCGTCGTCCTTTGAATCGTGGCACACCCTGATTTCCATGGGAGTGTACATTGTGTAGGTGAAGTTCCTTTCAGTGCTCAGCACCTTGCCGGATTCGTTAACCCAGCAATAGAACAAATCCTGTTTTGTATATTCAAGGGATATTGAGGAGGCTAATTTCGCATTATAAGCCGTTTGCTCGCCTTGCACATTATTCTTTGTGACCGGATTGCCGTTGACGTAAATGTACGAAATCCTAATATCGTCGGAAGCGACTCCCGAAACGGTAAGATTGAACTTTTTCCACTGAGCGTACAGATCTATCGGCGCATTACCTGTATATTCGGCTCCGACCGAATACCGGGTGCCCGAACCGTCCGAGGCGGTGTTCCAGCCATTAAATACGTAACCGTCGTAGCTAAACATACATTCTTGAACGGTGTAAGGCGTGTTGTAGGTTTTTTTACCAAAAGCCTTATCCTCGGTGCCGTTGTTTGCGTGATAGGTTACGGTATAGGAAGCCTTTTCCCAAACGGCGTACAGAGTCAAGGGTTTGAAATTGTCCCCTGTAGCATAGCCCGCCGACCAAATTTTTGCGCCGCAGGCATATTCCGGCAAAGCAGCCGAGGGATTTGTACTCCAACCGACCAAATTATAACCCGTTTTACTGAAAGTATCGGAGCTCTTAGCGTAATAATCCGAAAAGCTGGGATTGAATATTCCGCCTGCAAAGGTCTGCTCTGCCGTTGCGCCGGCAGGCTCGCCGACTCTTAGCAATATTTCCTCGACGTCGCGTCCGGTACCTTCGT
>JAQXHN010000048.1 GCA_029007295.1 Clostridia bacterium
GAAGCTGTCCCGAAATGACGAGAATAAGTCCCGTACAGTCACCGCCCGTACGGATAAGGTCGCCTTTATTGCAGTGAAGCTCTCTGACACTTGCAGATAAAGCTTGCTGTTCATTTATGTTTAATTTATTCCAAATCGGAAAATAAGTTGAAATATCCACAATTTGCACCTCCGAAGGTGATGGAAACAGTATACTATAATTTAAGGCATGTGTCAATAACCTCACAGACCATTATTGACGCATACGCTCAGGGACACGGTGCGCTTGCCGATGTTCTTCATGCTTTGAATTTCGGTATTATAATCTGTGGCAGCCACGGCTGCGGTAATGGGATTTGCCCGACAGTTTCAAATGCTGTTGCAAAATCCTCATAACCGATGGCAGAGGACTTATGCCGCAAAGCAGGCTTCATGTTTCCTAAAAGCGCTAATACAAAGGAGTTTTTAGAGCTTATTAAAACATATCCCGATGTTACCGCAGATGCGGTTGACTCATTACTCAAAACAATAAAATTTAATGAAAAGAAAGAGGTAACGCTTGCAGTTTTTTCCATGTGCCGTGCATATGCTTAACGCCAAAAAATATTTATTAAAATCGCATAAATATAAAATTGTTACATATTCGTTTGCGAATCGGTAAAAATAGTTTATAGAAACCAAACGGAGGTAAATTATGTTTAAACACGAAAAGATGCTTTTTCATCCTGTAGCGGTAGAGAAACCTAATCCTCAATATGCGGCGCTTTTGCAAGAACAGCTCGGCGGCGGTAACGGCGAGCTTAAAGCGGCAATGCAGTATATGTCGCAGAGCTTTAGAATTAAAGACCCTGAAATTAAGGATTTGTTTCTTGACATTGCCGCCGAGGAACTCGGTCATATGGAAATGGTGGCTCAGACGATCAATCTATTAAACGGACACGATGTCGACGCCGAAAAGGTGCCGTCCGGTGAGGTTCAGTCCCATGTGCTTTTAGGGCTTAACCCCGGTCTCATTAATGCTTCCGGCTACTCCTGGACCGGTGATTATGTAACTGTTACCGGTGATTTGTGTGCGGATCTTTTAAGCAATATCGCATCAGAGCAGCGTGCAAAGGTGGTTTACGAATATCTATATCGCCAGATTAATGACAAAAAGGTACGTGAAACCATTGACTTCCTTTTGAACCGTGAAGAAGCGCACAATCAGATGTTCCGCAACGCCTTTAACAAGGTGCAGAACTCCGGCTCTAACCGAGAATTCGGCACAACAAAGGCCGCTAAAATGTATTTTTCAATGTCGGATCCGGGACCTAATGCGTTTGCAACGAACGATACAAAGCCCGTTTCCTTTGAATATTAATAATTAAGGCAAATATTAAAGCCGCTGAAAGCTCTTTGTTTTCAGCGGCTTTTTACCGTGAAATTCTTAATTTGTGACGGCAGTACCGAGTCCGATATTTTTCAATAGAGCTACGGCTGTTAGTTTTTTCTACCGCCGCACGTATCGGTGATTCTTAAGCGATGAATAAAAGTGCATTTTTAACCGAAAATATGCAAAAAACATTGACTTTTTCGAATAATTATTATATAATAATACAATTAAATGTATAATTGCGAGAGGTATCGTTTAATGAACAGAAGCGAACAAAGAGAAGCCGTATTTAAAATGATTTTTTCACAGGATTATCTTGAAGGCGAAGCTTTGAAGGACGTGTACGAAAGGCTTTTACAAGAGCAGGAAATAGAAGAAACCGAGTATATAAGATCTGCGTTTTTCGGGGTAATCGAGAATAAATCGGAGCTTGATTCTATGGTTGAACGGTTCGCAAAGGGATGGAAATTACCGAGACTTTCTAAGGTTTCTCTTTGCATTATGCGTTTATCGATTTACGAAATGAAAAGCATGTCGGACGTACCCTTTGCGGTGTCAATTAACGAAGCGGTCGAAATGGCAAAAAAATACGATGACGACAAGGCTCCGAAGTTTGTTAACGGCATTCTGAATAACGCCGCCTCGGGTCTTGGTCTTAAATGAAATATTTCCTCGGAATAGATACCAGCAACTACACGACCTCATGCGCCGTGACGGATGAAAACGGAAGGGTAGTCGTCAACTCAAAGCGTCTTTTACCCGTTGCAAAGGGAGAAAAGGGACTTCGGCAGAGCGACGCGGTATTCAACCATATTAAGGCGCTGCCGGAGGTCGTCGGCGCCGTCGGACAAAGAGAAATTGCATGCGTGGGCTACAGCGCATATCCGAGAGACACCGAGGACTCTTATATGCCGTGCTTTCTCGTAGGCAAGGCCTTGGCGGAATCGGCAGCTTCGCTTTTCGGGGTCGACTGTTTTAAATTTTCTCATCAGCGCGGGCATATCAGGGCGGCTCTTTACAGTGCGGGGAAGGAAGATTTAATAGGTAAGGAATACCTTGCATTTCATGTATCGGGCGGTACAACGGAGCTTTTACACTGCAAAAATCACGAAATCGTGCCGGTCGGAAGAAGCCTTGATATCAGCGCAGGTCAGGCAATCGACAGAGTGGGCGTTATGCTCGGACTTGATTTTCCGTGCGGAAAATATCTTGAGGAGCGGGCGCTTAAAGCCGAAAAAGCACCAAGGGTCAAGATTTGCGTAAGAAACGGAGAAAGTAATCTGTCGGGAATAGAGAACCTGGCGGCAAAAATGCTCAAGGACGGGGTTGCGCCCGAGATTATTGCGCTGTATACGCTTAATTTCGTTAAAGAAACCGTAATCAAAACGGTAAAAGACGCATTTGAAAAAACGGGAGAGCTTCCGGTGATTTTCGCTGGCGGTGTAATGAGCAACCGCCTTATCAGAGAGGATATCGCAAATTGCTGCGAAGCGTATTTTTCCGAGCCGGAGTTTTCAAGCGATAATGCCGCAGGCGTGTCGCTTTTAGCTTACGACAAATACGGCAGGTGAAGAATTTGGCGAATGAAGAAAAGATAATATTGACTGCTTCTGAGCTTAATGCATACTTAAAGGGCAAATTCGAAAACGACGCTTTTTTATCTTCGGTAAACATAAGAGCCGAAATTTCGAATTTCACAAATCACAAATCGGGACATCTTTATTTCACGTTAAAGGATGAAACAGGACTTGTAAAGTGCGTAATGTTCCGTTCTGCGGCGTCAAAGCTTTTATTTGAGCCTGAAAACGGCATTAAAGTTATCTGTCACGGCAGAGTATCGGTTTTTGTCCGTGACGGACAGTATATTTACTATGTGGACAGAATGGAGCCGGACGGCATTGGGGCGCTGTATTTAGCATATGAACAGTTAAAGCGTAAGCTTGACGCCCTGGGGCTGTTTGACCCTAATTTGAAAAAGAAGCTGCCGAAGATTCCAATGAGAGTAGGTATTATTACCTCTCCTACAGGGGCCGCTGTAAGAGATATTTTCAATGTTCTGAAAAGACGGTTTCCGTTTGCCGATGCGGTGCTTTTTCCGGCACAGGTGCAGGGAGCCTCAGCGGAGCCGGAGCTGATAAAGGGAATACGCACATTTAACGAGTTAAACAATGTCAATGTTATAATTATCGGCAGAGGCGGAGGCTCGATTGAGGATTTGTGGGCGTTTAATTCCGAAGCGCTTGCAGGAGAAATCCGCAAATCAAAAATTCCGGTCATCTCGGCGGTAGGGCACGAAACGGACTTTACAATCTGCGACTTTGCCGCTGATTTAAGAGCACCTACTCCGTCGGCGGCGGCCGAGCTTGCGGTTCCTGAAACCTCCGAATTAAAGCACAAATTTGAAAATATCGTGGCAAGAATGAAAGTATTGCTCGATTCGAATATTAAAATGAAGAGAGAGAGAGTATTACAGCTCTCGGACAGAAGAGCTTTAAAAAGCCCCGGTTATATAGTTGACGATAAAAGACTGTCGCTTGAGAATGTATCGTCAAAGCTTGATTATTCGCTTAATCTCGCATTAAACGCAAGGTCTCAGAGATTCGCAAGGGTTACCGCAAAATTAGAGGCGCTGAATCCTATGTCGGTAATTTCGAGAGGCTACAGCGCAGTATTTACCGATAAAGGCAAATTGGTAAAAAGCGTTGATGAAATAAATGTGGGCGATTCGTTCACCTTCAGAACTCTCGACGGCACTGTCGACGGCAGAGTAACGGACAAACGAAAGGGAAAAATATAATGGAAAAAGATACAAAAACCTTTGAGGGAGCGCTTTCCCGCCTTGAGGAAATTGTCAGACTTCTTGAAAGTCCGAACGCTCCGTTAGACGAGCTTCTTTCGCTCTTCGAGGAGGGAACGGGGCTTGTTAAGCAATGCACAAATCAGCTTGATACGGCCGAACAGAAAATAAAGATTTTAGTGGAAAAGGACGGGGTAATTGATGAGCAACCTTTTAAATCGGCTGAAAGCTGACGCCGAAGCCGTAGAAAAAGCGCTGACAGCGTATCTGTCAAGGGAAAACGAAAGGTATCCTGTATTATTTGACGCAATGAGATACGGCGTCCTCGGAGGAGGTAAGCGGGTTCGCCCGTTCCTTGCAATAGAGGTTTGCCGTATGCTCGGCGGAAAAACAGAGGATGTCATGCCGTATGCCTGCGCGCTTGAGCATATACATTCGTATTCCCTTGTTCACGACGACATGCCCTGTATGGATAACGATGTTTTGCGCCGAGGAAAACCTACGATGCATGTAAAATACGGTGAAGCTAATGCGCTGTTATGCGGCGATGCGCTTTTAACAAAGGCGTTTGAGATTGCGACCGAAAATGAAAACGCAGACCCGAAAATTCAGTCAAGGGCGGTTAAGTCTATTGCGGATTTGTCCGGAGCCTTCGGTATGATCGGCGGACAGATGCTTGATCTGGCAAGCGAAGGAAAGAATATTTCACCGGAAGATATGAGATATCTGCACTCGTTAAAGACCGGCGCCTTAATTAAATGTGCGTGCCGTCTCGGCATTATCGCATCGGGATGCACCGATGAAGGTATTACAGCCGATATTGACGAATATGCCCGCTGTATCGGGATAACCTTTCAGATTATAGACGACATCCTTGACAAAACAGGAGACGAAGCCACCTTCGGTAAGAGTATCGGAAGCGACGAGAAGCAAAATAAAACCACATATCTATCCTTCATGAGCGTCGAAGAAGCGTATTCGGAAGCGGACAAGCTGACAAAGAAGGCTGTAGCGGCAATAGAAAAATATGAAAACAGTGAAGTATTAACCGAATTTGCCGCTTGGTTATATGCGAGAAAGAAATGAGGCTTGACTCTTATCTTTGCGAAACCGGATATACAAAAAGCAGAACAAGAGCCCAAAAGCTGATTGCAAACGGACTTGTCACAATTAACGGGATAAAAGCGAAAAAGGCTTCGCAGGAATATACCGGAGGCGAAATTGTAGTTGCCGAGGGCGACATGCCTTTTGTGTCGAGAGGCGGACTCAAGCTTGACTCGGCTCTTGCCTGTTTCGGTATCTCCGTTGACGGCTTTGTATGCTGCGATATAGGGGCGTCAACCGGTGGCTTTACCGACTGTATGCTGAAGCGGGGAGCGAAAAAGGTTTTTGCCGTTGATTGCGGTTCGGGACAGCTTGACGAATCGCTTTTGAACGATAAAAGAGTTATAAACATCGAGAATTTCAACGCACGCTACCTTACGAACAGTGTAATTGATACCAAATGCGACATGGTTACAATGGATGTTTCATTTATTTCGCAGACGCTCATTCATCCTGCCGTCGGCAATATTATCAAGACGGGCGGACATTTTTTATCGCTGATTAAGCCCCAGTTTGAGGTGGGAAGACAGGGTATCGGTAAGGGTGGTATCGTAAAGAAGCAGAGCTTTTGCGATATGGCGGCGGAAAGAGTAAAGCAAAGCGGTGCGGCGAATGGATTTCGGTATATCGAAATATGCGATTCGCCCATACTCGGCGGTGACGGCAATAAAGAATTTATCGCACATTTTATTTATGAGGGAGACGGCGTCCGAAAATGAAAAAAATTGCAATAATAACCAATCCCGACAATGACAAGGATTATCGCATTACCGAAAGCTTTGAAAGAGAGCTGTTAAAATATCCGTGCGAATTTGAAAGAATTCCTCTCGGAGCAGAGCTTTCCGAGGATATTGATATGGTTCTCGTTTTCGGCGGAGACGGTACGGTAATGAGAGTTTCGCATATGGCGGCTCCCTTGGGATTGCCTATTCTCGGAGTTAACATGGGCAGAGTAGGTTATACTTTGGAGCTTGAAAAAGACGAAAAATCGATGCTTTCGCTGTATTTTGAAGAGAAATATACCGTAGAGGAACGCATGATGCTGTCTGCATGCTGTCCGTCGGGAGAAGTCCTTGACGCATTAAACGACGTGGTTGTTTCACTCGGCGAAAGAGCGAGAATGACAAATCTTTCGCTTAAAGCGAACGATGAGGAGGTTGCGTCTTATTTCGGAAACGGAGTAATAATATCCACTCCGACAGGCTCAAGCGCATATTCCCTTTCGGCGGGGGGGCCGATTATATCGCCGACGGTATCCTGTTTGCTTGTTACGCCGATATGCTCTCATTCCCTGTCGGACAGACCGGTTATCTTTGATGACAGCAGTATTTTGACGGTAACGAATAATTCGAGAAACGAAACAAAATCCATTTTAAACATAGACGGAATAGATATTGCCGTGATAAACGTCGGCGAGAGTATAACAGTAAAAAAATCGAAATTAAAGACAAAATTCATACGCCTGAAAAACGACGGATTTTGCAGTATATTAAGCAAAAAAATGAGAAAATAACCGAAAGGAACCACTATGAAGAGCTCAAGACATGACGCAATAATTGATATTATCAATTCATACAACATTGAAACGCAGGACGATTTGATTCAGCATCTGAACGAGCGAGGCTATAAAGCAACACAGGCGACTATTTCAAGAGATTTACGGGAGTTAAAGCTTGTTAAGGTTACGGCGGGCAACTCATTTAAGTACGCATTGCCGGAGGTTGATGCGTTTAAATATTCCGGTAAATACCGTACTATTTTCAAGGAAATTATAGAAAAGGTGGATGTTGCCGGCAATTTAATCATCCTAAAAACTCTGGCCGGTATGGCGCAGGCTGCGGCTGCGGCTGTGGACGGTATCGGCTGGAATGAAATAGTCGGTACGCTTGCAGGCGACGATACTGTTTTTATAGCAATGCGAACGTCTGAAAAAGCAACGGAGTATTCCGAGGCTATAGAAGAGATGCTCAGATAATACGGAGGTAGTATTTTGTTAGCGACACTTCATATAGAAAACGTTGCTGTCGTAAAGGAGCTCGACATAGATTTTTCCGAGGGCTTTAATGTTCTTACAGGGGAAACCGGATCGGGCAAATCGGTAATTATCTCGTCAATCGGTATGCTTCTGGGTAATCCTTTTCCGAAGGATATGATAAGATCCGGCGAGAGAGAAGCGATGATTTCGGGCTATTTTACCGACATCTCCGACAATAACAAACGCATGCTTTCGGAGCTCGGTATTGATACGGACGGGGACGGGGGTCTTTTCGTACAGCGGAATGTTACCGACCTTGGCAGGTGCGTTTCGAGGATAGGAGGCAGAACGGTGCCGGCGTCGCTTCAAAGGGAGGCGGTCGGGCTTTTGTGCGATATTCACGGTCAGCAGGACAATCACAAATTGCTCGATGAAAAAAATCATTTGAGACTGCTGGATTCTTACTGTGATAATTCCGAGCTTTTAGAAGATTATGACAAACAGTATAAGGCTCTTTGCGAGACGGAAAGAAAGCTGAAGGAGGCAAAAGAGTCGGAGATCGGTAAGCAAGAGAGGCTTGAATTTCTGAGATACAGAATAGAGGAGCTGTCAAAGGCATCTCTTACGCCGGGTGAGGACGAGGAGCTGGAAGCGAGGCTTCGTTTACTCAGGGACGCAGAGAAAACCGTAAAGCAGGTTAACATTATTTACCGCGCCCTTTACTCAAACGAAAAGGGAGCTTCTGCGGTTTCGCTTATTGAAATGGCCAAGAAAAGTCTTGAAGCTATCGGCGACGTTTTGCCGGAAGCCTCGGAATATATTACAAAGCTGGATAGCTTTGCGTCCGAAATTCAGGACATTGCCGAGGTCAGCGCAATGCTGACCGAAAACATAGGAAAAGACCCGAAAAGAGAGCTTGACGAAGTTCAGGCAAGGCTTGGTTTTCTTTCACGGCTTCAAAAAAAATACGGCGGAAATATTTCGGATTTATTACGGATACTCGAACGCTCCGAGGAGGAGCTGGATAAACTGGAAAGCTCGGATTTAACCGTCAAGGAGCTGACGGTAAAAAGAGAACGGGAATACGATTCTGCAAGGAAAATCGCAAAAAAGCTTCATAACAGAAGATGCGAATATGCAAAGATACTTGAAAAGCTTGTTGTTGAACAGCTTGAATTTCTCGACATGAAATCCGTTAAATTTATTTGTGAATTTACCGAATGCGAATTAAATTCGTCGGGATTTGACAAGGTGAGATTCCTGCTTTCCGCAAATAAGGGCGAGGAGGCAAAATCCCTGTCAAAAACGGCTTCGGGCGGCGAGCTTGCAAGAATAATGCTCGGTATTAAGAGCGTATTCGCCGAAAAGGAGTACACTCAGACGCTGATTTATGATGAGATAGATACCGGAATTTCGGGAAAAACCTCACAAAAGCTCGGACTTGTTCTCAAAAAAGCGTCCGAAAACGCACAGATAATCTGCATAACGCACTCGGCTCAGATTGCGGCGGCGGCAAATTGCCACTTCCTGATCTCAAAGAGCTTGGAGAACGACAGAGTAATGACGTCTGCCGCAGTGTTGACCGACAAAGAGAGGGTTTCGGAGATTGCCCGTATTATGGGCGGTAATAAAATATCGGGCGAGCTTCTTTCAAGCGCCGAACAGCTCATTTCGGAAACACAAAATCAATAAACAATAATAAATCGAAAGGATTTTACATAAAATGGGAGTATATCAGGAATTAGTAGACAGAGGACTCATTGCACAGGTAACAAACGAAGAGGAAATAAGAGAGCTTGTCGACAACGGCAAGGCTGTTTTCTATATTGGATTTGACCCCACCGCAGACAGTCTCCATGTAGGCCACTTTATGGCGCTTTGCTTGATGAAGCGGCTTCAAATGGCGGGTAACAAGCCCATAGCGCTTATCGGAGGAGGTACCGCATACATCGGAGATCCCTCCGGAAGGACGGATATGAGAAGCATGATGACGCCCGAGACCATTCAGCATAACTGCGATTGCTTCAAAAAACAGATGTCTCGCTTTATCGACTTTTCCGACGGCAAGGCTCTTATGGTTAACAATGCGGATTGGCTTCTCGGTTTAAATTACGTTGATGTTTTAAGGGAGGTAGGAGCCTGCTTTTCCGTAAATAACATGCTCCGCGCAGAATGCTATAAGCAGAGAATGGAAAAGGGACTATCCTTCCTTGAGTTTAATTATATGATTATGCAGTCCTATGACTTCTATGCGCTTTATCAGAAGTACGGTTGTAACATGCAATTCGGCGGCGACGACCAGTGGTCCAATATGCTCGGCGGTACGGAGCTGATAAGAAAGAAGCTCGGTCGCGACGCTTATGCCATGACAATAAACCTGCTTCTCAATTCCGAGGGCAAAAAGATGGGTAAAACACAGTCCGGAGCCGTTTGGCTTGACGAGAAAAAAAAATATCCCTACGATTTCTTCCAATATTGGAGAAATGTGGACGACGCCGATGTTATTAAGTGCCTGAAAATGCTCACCTTCCTGCCCTTAGACGAGATTGCGCAGTACGAGAGGTTGGAGGGCAGCGAAATCAACAGGGCAAAGGAAATACTTGCCTTTGAAGTTACAAAGCTGATTCACGGCGAGCAGGAGGCCGCTAAATGTCTTGACGCCGCAAGAGCGGTATTTGCAGGCGGCGGAGTTTCCGGCGATATGCCGACGACAATTCTTACCGAAGACGCCTTCACCGACGAAAAAATTTCCGTTATCGAGCTTTTGGTTGCAGGAGCTCTTGCTCCTTCAAGAGGGGAGGCAAGAAGACTGATACAGCAGGGCGGTATAAGTATTGACGATGTAAAGATTACCGATTTCAACACGTATTATGAAAAAGACGCTTTTGCCGACGGAATTGTGGTTCGCAAGGGAAAAAAGGTATTTCACCGCTACATTATCAAATAATTTATCGGAGAGTAAAATGACAGAATATCCGATTTTAAACGAATATCTGGAAACGGCTGAAAAAGAGGGAGCATTGTCTTATGAAAAGAATGCTCCCCTTAGCAAATATTCCTCATTTAAAATAGGCGGAGAATGCTCCTTTGCCGTTATTCCTAAAACAAAAGAAGCGCTTTGCGCTCTCCTGGATTTTAATAAAAAAAACGCCGTTCGCACGCTTGTTTTCGGCAACGCAAGCAATGTGCTCTTTGCCGACGAAGGCATTGACGGCTGTGTGGTTTTTACCGCCGGACTGAAAAATATCGAAGAAAAAGACGGTACCGTCACAGCCGATGCAGGGGTAACCTTAACCGAGCTTTCGAGATTTATGCAAAAGCGTGGATACGAGGGGGCGGAATTTCTTTGCGGTATTCCGGGAAACATAGGCGGCGGTGTTTTTATGAACGCCGGCGCTTACGAGCATTCGGTTTCGGAAATATTGGTTGACAGCACATATTATGACCGAACGGACGGCAAAATAAAGACTATAGCTAATTCAGAGCATGATTTTTCATACAGACACAGCGTATATGAGGACAACGGCGGAGTGATTTTGCAGGCAAGCTTCAAATGCCGTAAGGCAGAAAATCCCGAAAAAGTTAAGGCCTTAATGGACGATCATCTTAAAACCAGGAGCGAAAAACAGCCCCTTGAGTATCCCAGCGCAGGAAGCGTTTTTAAGCGTTACCCCGGATATTTCACCTCAAAGCTGATAGATGAAGCCGGCTTAAAGGGGTATACCGTAGGGGGGGCGCAAATATCCGAAAAGCACGCAGGCTTTATAGTAAACAGGGGCAATGCGAGAGCAAAGGACGTTATGGAATTGGTTAAAATCGTGCAGGAGAGAATTTTTGCCCTTCACGGTATTCATATCGAATGCGAAATAAGGATGATAAAATGAAAAACTCATTTTCCTCATCTGTAAAGGACGCCCTTGCCGAGCTTGAGATTAAAAAAGAGTGCTGTAAAATTTCTCTGCTGTACGGTATGCTGCGTACGTCTAAGTCGAGAGACTCAAACGGTATCACATTAGCCTTTGATACAGAAAATACGCTTGCCATGTGCGAAAGAGTAATTTGCGAAACTCTCGGCTTTGATTACGACATAGAGTATCACGGCTCGGGATATTATCTTGTGATTAGCGACCCTTTTGTCCTAGGCGGTATAATCGAACGTTTCGGAAATCTTTCTTGGCTGAACAAGAAGGTGTTCAAGTGCGAAGGCTGTATTCCGCATTTTCTGCGGGGAGCGTTTATCTCATGCGGCAGTGTAAATTCCCCGTCCTCGGAATATCATCTCGAGCTTCATTCCAAATATCCGATAAACGAGCTTATCCCTCCATTTTCCGTGCCGGGGATAACTCCATTGTACTCGAAACGGGGAAACAGCAATATTCTGTATTTGAAAAACGGTGAGGAAATCAGCGATTTTCTGCAATATATCGGAGCGAGAAACGCCTCCTTTGCGCTGATAAACGAGAAAATTCGCCGTGAAATCCGTTCCAATGCCAACAGACAGAAAAATTTCGATACGGCAAATATTCAGAAAACCATAAAGGCAAATGAGGAGCAGGTCGAAACGGCAAGGTTTTTGATAGAGGGAAATCACCTCGGGCAATTAAATAAGTCATTGGCTCAGACGGTCGTTCTGAGATATGAAAATCCGGCTCTTTCGCTGTCGGAGCTTGCGTTAATGCATAATCCTCCGATTACAAAGTCGGGACTTACAAACAGACTGAAAAAAATAAGAGAAACGGCAAATAAGATAAGGGAAAGTAAAAATTAATGTCATTTGCACATCTGCATTTACACACGGAATACAGCCTTCAAAACGGTGTTTGTCGGATAAGCGAGATACCGAAGGCGGTAAAAGCGATAGGACAAAGCTCGGTGGCGATAACCGACCACGGGGTTTTGTTCGGAGCGCTTAATTTTTATGACGCCTGCATAAAAGAGGGCGTTAAGCCGATTATCGGATGCGAGATGTGCATTTGCGACGGGGATATTTCAGACAGAGCTTTGCCGAACAGTGACGGCTGCTCCCATATTACCCTGCTTTGTAAAAACAACGACGGTTACCGCAGCTTGACGAATCTTGTATCACTCAGCTATACCGAGGGAAGCTCCTGCATGCCGAGGATAAGCTACGACATGCTCAGGGAGTATTCCGACGGTCTTATTTGTTTAACGGGCTGTATTAAGGGAGCGATTCCCGACGCAATAATTAAGGGCGATACGGAGACTGCGGAAAACACCGCATTTGAGCTTTTTGATATTTTCGGAGACGACGTATACTTGGAGGTTCAGGATCACGGGGACGAGCTTGAAAAGAAAGTTAAGCTCGGTATGCGGGAGCTTTCCGAGATGACCGGCATTCCTTTGGTTGCGACAAACAACGTCCATTATCTTAAGCGAAGCGACGCATATACAAAAAGAATAATGGACGCATTACACGACGGTACAACCGTTGACGGCGGACCCGATGATAATTCTTACTGTGCGGAATATTATCTTAAAAGCGAGGACGAGATGTCCCGGCTTTTCGAGGATATGCCGGAGGCTGTTGAAAACGCAGGTTATATTGCCGAGGATTGCAACGTAACATTCGACTTTTCGCAAAAGCATTTACCGAAGGCGAAGCTTAAAAAAGGGGAAAATGCCGACGAAGTTCTGAAAAACAACGCCGTTCGGGGCTTTGAGAGGCTGATAAAATGCAATAAGATAGATTTTAAAACCAAATCTAAGCAAGAATACGAAAATCGCATGGAATATGAATTATCCGTGATATGCTCTATGGGCTTTTCGGATTATTTCCTTATAGTCGCCGATTTTGTGGGCTATGCAAAGGCAAACGGTATTCCGGTGGGTCCCGGCAGGGGCTCAGGCGCAGGAAGCCTGATTGCATATCTTATCGGGATTACGGAGATTGACGCTCTTCAATATGATTTGGTATTTGAAACCTTCCTAAATCCCGAGAGGGTAAGTATGCCGGATTTTGACATCGATTTCTGTGCCGAAAGACGAGGAGAGGTTATCAAATATGTCAGCGAAAAATATTCGAGCGAGTGCGTCGCCCATATTGTGGCGTTCAACACCTTTGCCGCAAAGCAGGCTATCCGCGATGTTGCCAGAGTCATAGGAATGAGCTATGCCGAGGCAGACGCCGTTGTCAGGGCGTTCCCCGGCGAAGCGGATACCATAGCTCAGGCGCTGGACAAATCAAAGGAATTTCGCGATATGCGATATACGAATCCGAGAGTCTCTCATTTATTGAGTCTTGCGCTCGCCGTCGAGGGTATGCCGAAGAATATTACAATCCACGCCGCGGGTATTGTGATTTTTGACAGACCTCTTCGGGATTATATTCCGCTTTGCACCTCGGGCGAAGAGGTATTAACGCAGTACGATATGAACGGGGTGTCGAGGCTGGGTCTTCTTAAATTTGATTTTCTCGGCATCAGGTATCTCACGGTTATTGCAAAGGCGCAAAGAATAATAAGAGAAAAGGTTCCCGATTTTGATATAGGTAATATTCCGTCGAACGATAAAAACGCCTTTGACCTTCTTTCAAAGGGACAAAGCGTCGGACTTTTTCAGATAGAGTCTCCCGGAATGCAGAAATTGCTTGCAAGAATGAAGCCGAAGAGCGTCGTTGACATTATGGACGCTATCGCCTTGTACAGACCGGGACCTGCCAAATTTATAGATAAGTATATAGAAAACAGAAATTCGGGCACGCATATCGGATACAAGAATCCGATACTTGAGGATATTCTTGCAAAGACCTACGGCTGTATAGTATATTCCGAACAGGTCACTATGATTTTCCGAGCCGTAGCGGGCTATTCTTTCGGCAAGGCGGACGTTGTCAGCCGTGCGATAAAAAAGAAAAATCTCGAGGTTATCGAAAACGAGCGAAGGGGCTTTATAGAGGGAGCTGTAGCAAAAGGAGAAAGCAGGGAAGCGGCAACCGAGCTGTTTGAGGATATGGTAGGCTTTGCGAATTACGGCTTTAAGAAGAGCCACGCCGCGGCGTACGGTATCGTGTCATATCAAACTGCTTACCTTAAGGCAAATTATGCCTGCGAATATTTTTCGGCGTTGCTTTCCTCCGTTCTCGGCGATTTGGGCAAGACTGCTCTTTATATTGAAGACGCCAAACGAATGGGATTGAAAATATTACCCCCGAACGTCAATTTAAGTAAATGCGAATTTACCCCGGAGAAGGGCGGTATTCGGTTCGGCTTAGGAGCATTAAAGAACACAGGCACCCTGTTTTGCGAATTTATAGAGCGGGAACAAAGGGAACGTCCTTTCACCTCCTTCGTGGATTTTGTTCGGAGAACGGCAAAACGGGAAAATGTGAAAAAACCGCTTGAATCGTTGATCAAATGCGGTGCCTTTGACTCTTTTTCTCACACAAGGGCGTCGCTTCTTGCTTCGATTGACGAAGTGGTGAACAAGGTGATTATAAGCGAAAAATATTCCGTTGAAGGACAAATCGACATGTTCGGCTCCAACAATGATAAATTCGGGGATGAAATAATAAAAAAACTGCCCGAGCTTGACAGAGCCGAGCTTATAAACTATGAAAAAGAAGTATCGGGAGCGGTAATATCTTCGGTAGATAATGTAAATGCCGAGAACGACCGAACAAAGCAGGGTGAGGATAAGGGCGGTTTGTCCGCTTCAAAAATGTATCTTCGCTTTGAACGCTTTGACGGTCCCCTTTATAAAAGGGCGATGGCGCTGATTTCTATTTTTTCGGGCGGCGTAAAGGTCGTTTTATACTCAAAGAGCGAAAATAAATATGTGGGCGTCGACGGTATGGGCGTTGCCGATACGGACTTTATCAGAAAAGAGCTTGCCGAGCTTTTGGGTGAGGAAAATGTGGTTATGAAATAGCGCATTTTGATTTAACGAAAGGCTTTTTTCGTGAATTCACATCGTGTTCACAAACTCGGTGTAAAATACAGTAATACCATTGAAATAAAAATGAGGGTTAATTTAATGGGAAACAAAACTAATAATAAAACTGATTGGGGTAAGGAGACTCGCAAAAGTGCGGCCTTGGCAGGAAAAGTGACAGGCAAAATATTAACTTATATTTTGAACGCGCTAATGACAATTCTTCTTATCGGGCTTATTACCGGTACTATTGTCGGTATTGTTTTCGTTGTTTATATCAATAACTACATTAAAGTCGATATGAGCGGATTTGCCGACCTTACTACGGAGCAATCCATGACGACGAGAATATATTATATGGATTATCAGGACAGGGCGGCCAGAATAGGAACTCCCGTTGAAATAGAGGATCAGCAGCTGTTTTCAAACGAAAACAGAACCTGGGTTTCATATTCCGAAATACCCGAAAACTTAATAAAGGCGTTCGTTTCAATAGAGGACGAGCGTTTTTACGAGCATAACGGCGTTGACTGGAAAAGAACCATCGGCGCAACCTTATCGTTTGTTACGGGAACGGGAAGCTACGGAGGCTCCACAATAACTCAGCAGCTGATTAAGAATATTACAGGGGAAGACGATGTTACCATTCAGAGAAAGATAAAAGAAATTTTCTCGGCTTTGGAGCTTGAAAAGCTTTTATCAAAAGAGGAAATTCTCGAAATGTATCTGAACACCATTTACCTTTCGGAGCATTGCTACGGTATTCAGGCGGCGGCTACCGCATATTTCGGCAAGGATGTTTGCGACTTATCGCTTGTTGAGTGTGCGGCTCTTGCGGCAATACCGAAATATCCGACAAAATACGACCCCTACTTAAATCCCGAAAACAACTATAAACGCAGACGGGACGTTCTTTATAAAATGCACGAGCTTGAGCGTATCAGCGATTCCGAATACGAGCAGGCGCTTGACGCGGAGCTTGTGATAAACGATAAAATCGAAACCGCAACAAAAAGCGCAACCACCTCTTGGTATACCGACGCCGTAATTGAAGACGCAATAGAGCTTTTGACCGAAAGCGGTATGCCGGAGGCGCTGGCGTCAAAGAAAATTTATACCGGCGGATACCAGATCTGGACCGTAATGGACCCCGAGGTTCAAGGAGTCCTTGACGACTATTTCAGGAACGACGCAAATTTTGCAAAAATTAACGACGGTGTTCAGCCGGAAGCGTCTATGGTGATTATCGACCCGGAAACCGGTGATATTTTGGGCATTGCAGGCGGCCGGGGGGAGAAGACTTCAAGCAGAGTTTTGAATTTTGCAACGCAGACAACACGTTCTCCCGGTTCTTCGATTAAGCCGGTTGCTGTTTACGGACCCGCCCTCGAATACGGAATTATCAATTATTCGTCAATTATTGAGGACAGCCCCGTAAAGGGCAGATGGCCTGTAAACTATCCTGCGGGATATAGGGGACCCACCACAGTCAACGATGCCGTTACAAGATCGGTCAATACCGTTGCCGTTAAGGTTTTGCAGAAGCTCGGATTAGAAAATTCGTACGACTTTGCGCACAATAAGCTCGGTATGGAGAGCATTATTTACTCAACCAAACTGTCCAACGGAACCGAGCTGTCCGACCTTAACCTGTCCGCTCTGGGTCTGGGAGGTATGAACTACGGCGTTACCGTCCGTGAAATCACGTCTGCATACCAGGTATTTGCAAACAAGGGTGTTTACAGCGGAAACAGAACGATAATAAAAATTCTTGACAGTCAGGGAAATGTTATTATCGATAATTCCGGCTCATCGGAAATCGTAATGAGCGAGCAAAATGCCGATATTATGACGAGAATGCTTGAAAATGTTGTGGACTACGGTACTGCTTCGAAAATGACTCTTAAATCAAAGGTTGACGTTGCGGGAAAAACAGGTACTACCTCATCGGATAACGACCGTTGGTTTATCGGATATACTCCATACTATCTTGGTGGGGTATGGTTCGGCTACGAAATGCCTATGTCTCTGACGGGCTTCTCGGAAACCAAGTCTCCCGCTCTTATGGTGTGGGATGACGTTATGACCATATTGAACGATAAGATAAACGAAAAGATTAATAACGGGCTGATGGAGAAGAAATCCTTTGAGAGGGCTTCAGGCGTTATCAGCGCAAAGGTATGCTCTAAATCCGGACTTCTTATGACCCCGGGCTGTGAGGGACACGGCACGGTAGGTTATTTTACATCGTCCTCGATTCCCAAGAAATACTGCGAAATACACGCTCAGGCTGAGACAACGGCGGAAACGACTGTTACACCGGTCACCGAAAAAAATCCGGATGAAACAACTAAGCATGTTACCGAAACCACTAAGCCCGGAGTGGAAACGAGCACTGTTATTATTGACGAATCGACCGATACCGAAAAGCCTATTGAGACAAGTGAAACAACAAGCCCCGACAGCGAAATAGTTATAGATTAACGCAAGTTCACGGACGGTTCTTTTTACCCCAAGGCTTTTATGAATTAATTATTGCCGAAAGCCTTCTTCAATTAAGGTTGTAATAATATCATTCCTTAATATTGAAAAAACGGATTTGTCTTCAATTTGACGCCGAAGCGAAAGCTTCGGCGTTTTGTCATTTTCATAGGTTTATTTCATATAAATGGTATAAAATAAACCGAAAGGTGGGGATGAACGGATTATGGAATACGGAAAGCTGATAGTCAATGTATTGACAGGCGGCGGAACACTTGCCGTTGAAGACGCAGCTATAACGGTATTCGAGAGAAAAACTAACGATATTTCAATTGTCGCCGATGTTTTCAGCGGCAGTGACGGCGCCAGCCCCGAAATATCGCTTGAGGCTCCTCCGAGGGAGGATTCTCTGAATGAGGGCTTATCGGATAAGCCGTTTTCGCTTTATATTATCCAAGTGATAAAGGACGGTTACTATTCCGTCACGGGAAACGGAGTCGCTATATTTTCCGGAATAACGTCCATTCAGCAGATAAATCTGATACCGAAGGCTTCCGGTGGCTTGGAATTGCCTATATCCGGTATTACATACGACGAAACGCCGAATTACGATTTATAGGGAGGTATTATGGCAGAAGTTTTTATTCCGGAAAAAATAACGGTGCATTTGGGAGCGCCGGATTCGTACGCTTCCAATGTATCGGTTACTTTTCCGGACTATATTAAAAATGTTGCGTCGAGTGAAATATATCCTACATGGAGCGACAACGCAATCAGAGCGAATGTCTATGCTCAGATTTCCTTTGCGCTGAACCGTGTTTACACGGAGTATTACAGAACGTTAGGGTATGATTTTGATATTACGAATGTAACTGCTTTTGATCAGGCATTTATTAACGGCAGGGAAATTTTTGAAAATATTTCCCAAACCGTTGACGAAATTTTCAACGAGTATATAAGAAGGATAGGAAGCGTGGAGCCCCTTTTCGCCCAGTACTGCAACGGCGTCGGCTCCACGTGCGAGGGTATGTCTCAATGGGGAAGCGAGGAGCTCGGTAAATCGGGTACGCCTCCTATTGAAATTTTAAAAACCTATTACGGAAGCAATATTGAGATTGTCAGAAACACTCCGGTCAGGGGAATCAGAGCGAGCTATCCGTACCGCACGCTGACTGTCGGCAGCGTAGGAGACGCGGTAGTGTCAATACAAAACAGGCTTAACAGGATATCCGTTAATTTTCCTGATATTCCGAAGATAGCCAATCCGAACGGCTTTTTCGGGGAAGATACCCGAGACAGCGTAAAAACGTTTCAAAAGATTTTTAACCTTGAACAGGACGGCAAGGTAGGAAAAGCCACATGGTACAGAATACAGTATGTATATAACGGAATAAAGCAATTGAACAGCATCTTTTCGGAGGGAATTTCACCCGGGGAAATTGAAAAACAGTTTCCCGAATATCTTGCTCTGGGCAGTGAGGGCTCGGGGGTATATACGGTTCAGTATTTTCTGTCCGTTGTTTCCGAATATGTTGATACCGTGTTAAGACCGCCGATAGACGGGTACTATAATGAGGTGACCGCAGAGAGCGTTCGAAGCTTTCAGCAGACTTACGGACTTGTCGTTGACGGAATAGTGGGAGAACAGACGTATTCGGCTTTGTTTGATGCTTATGAGGGTATAATAAATTCCGACAGCTATATTTATCTTTCTCCGCACACCAAGCCGTATCCCGGTTATAATATAATTTTCGGTTCAACCGACCCGAACGTAAGTGAGATTCAGAAATATCTTTTGGAGCTGTCAAAGGCTTACGATGCTATACCGGAGGTTGAGCAGACCGGGGTGTTCGGTGTATCAACGAGAGACGCTCTGATTGCCGCCCAGGAGCTGTTCGGCTTAGAGCCAAACGGAATAATAGGTGCGCTTACCTGGAATACAATTGCAAATGAATATAACGATATCATTGACGGCAAGCTTGTAAACGACATGCAATATCCCGGTTATGTAATCGGTTAGGAGAATGTATGAATACTATTTCACCGAAATGCTCGTGCAGCTTTTACGATATTAATTCAAAAGAGAGGGCGATATACGACGTGCAAACCATGCTGTCGGCAATCTCAAGATACGATTCGTCTGTTCCGCTGATTGTGCCCGACGGCATATATTCCGCAGAAACGGCAAACGCCGTTCGACAGTTTTGCATAACAAGAGGTCTTGAGGTCAGAGACACGGTTGATAATACCGTATTCTATGCGATAGCGGGGGAATACCGTGCCATACTGAACAATCATTCGGGCAATCCCATAAGGGTTGATGTTTTCCCCGAGGTGTTAAAAAAAGGAACATTGCAAATGGGCGACGCCCAGACGGACATTACCATTATTCAAAGCATGTTTGCGGATATGGCGGATATATGCGAAGAATATTCCGCCGTGGAAATTAACGGAGTTTACGATGAAAAAACCGAAAATGCGCTCTCAAGAGTAAGGGCTGTATACAAAGTCGGAAGCGAAGAATTAATAGATATCGAAACATGGAACGCCGTTGCAAGAGAATATAACGACAGAAAATTGAGAATTATTGAGTAAAACGGGGAAAAGTACGGGTACGTATTTTAAAGAGCCGAAATTCATTATATTTAACGAATGACAGTATTATCGGCAAACGGTTACCGTGTTTCAAGGCGAAATTCGGTAACCGTTTTTCTTAAGCAAAACAAACCACTTCATATTTACAATTTGTTCATAAAAATATTTGAATTTGACCTTGACTATCTTTGACCTTTGTGATATTATGTACTCAGAAATAAAAGTCAAAGAAAGTCAAAGTCAAAAGGTGGAGTGAAAATGCTTATATCGGATTCAATAGCAAGAATGATTGAGGAGATGCTTTCGGACGCCGACGGAAATCTCGAAATCAGAAGAAATGACTTAGCGGATAAGGTGGGGTGTGTGCCGAGCCAGATAAATTATGTTATAACCTCACGCTTTACACCTGAGAGGGGATATATTATCGAAAGCAGGCGGGGAGGCGGAGGTTATATTCGGATAACAAAGGTAAAAATGCAAAAAAGCGAATATTTGATGCATTTTTTTCATGCTATCGGCGAAAAGCTGGATTTGCGAAACGCAAAGCATTATGTTACGGCGTTATTCGACAACAAGCTGATAACATCCAGAGAAAAGGCCATGCTCGATATGCTTTTACCACATTTTGAAAACGACAGTGAAAGAGCCGACGTCTTACGGCAAATTATTCTGTTACTGTTGAAGTAAAATATAAAAGAAAATCAAAGGGGTGATTTTTTATGAAATGTATTAAGTGCAATAAAAACGAAGCAAGTGTATTTTTAGAGAGGAATATCAACGGCAAGGTTACAAAGACCGCACTTTGCTCAAAATGTGCAAAGGAGAGCGGAATTACGCAGAACGACTTGTTCGGAGGCTTTAACATGCTCGGAGGATTTTTCGATTTTCCGCTTGTCAGTGATTTGAGAAACGAAAAAGCAAAAAAATGCCCCGTATGCGGTGAAATTTTCGATAATATCGTTAACAGCGGTATGGTGGGATGCGCAAAATGCTACGAAACTTTTGAAAACGAGCTTTCACCTACAATAAAGCGCTTGCACGGAAATGTTCGTCACGTAGCTTCAAGAGCAAAAAAGGCAAAGAGAAACGAAGAGAGCAACGTAAATGACAAAAACGTTAAAAAGGATGAATTATCCGAGCTTAAAGACAGATTGAAAAAAGCCGTCAAGAACGAGGAATATGAACAGGCGGCCAAGCTTCGCGACGAAATACGTGCAATGGAGGAAAGAAAAGATGGATGACATCAGATACGAGGACGTATGCATATCTTCAAGAATAAGATTTGCGAGAAATATAGCGGAAATACCGTTTCCGAATGCGTCAAAGGAGGATAACAATAAGGTTATTTCAAAGGTTAGGGAGGCGCTCGGAAATAAATACCTCGAATGCGATTTTGATTCCTTCAACGACGCCGAAAAGCAAAGCTACGTGGAAAAGCATATTGTAAGCCGGGAATTTGCCGAGAGCAAACTGCCTCATGCGCTTTTCTCCGATAAGGACGGCGACGTCAGAATAATGGTATGTGAGGAGGATCATATCAGAATTCAGTCGATCACAAGAGGATTGTCTCTTACCGAGGCATATAATTCCGCATGCCGCGCCGACGAAATATTATCCGAAGGGCTGAATATTGCATACGACGACAATCTCGGATACTTGACAAAATGTCCTACCAACCTCGGCAGCGCAATGAGAGCGTCGGTCATGCTGTTTCTTCCCGGACTTTCGCTGACGAAGCGGATAAGGTCTATTCTGTCACAGCTTTCAAAGCTCGGGGTCGCTGTTAGAGGAATATACGGCGAGGGCTCAGAGGCCTTGGGATACATCTATCAAATATCTAACAGAGAAACAATGGGATTGACAGAGTCGGATATTTTGGAGAAAATAGATGAAATTTCGAAACAGATTATCCAGCTTGAAAGAAAAGCGAGAGCGGACTTGAGCGATTCGCTCGGCGATGATCTTATCGACAGGGTAATGCGTTCTCTCGGTACCGCAAAATATGCTCATTTGCTGTCCCTGACGGAATTCATGAACGCATATGCAGATATACGGATGGGCATTTCGCTGGGAATTATCCGTGATATCGACTATGTTACCGTAGATAAGCTGTTCAGCGACGTTATGCCGGGGGCGATTATAGCGAAGAGCGCCTGTGAGAGAACGGAAAGTGCTCTGTCGAAGGAAAGAGCAAAGCGAATTAAGGAATATTTATAATGATTCGGAAGTGATAATATGACAAACAGATTTACTATGGGAGCGCAGAACGCTTTGGAAAAAGCGCTTGAATGCGCATCTGAAATGGGGCATACTTACATTGGTTCGGAGCATATTCTGCTGGGACTGCTGTGCGTTTCGGATTGTGTTGCGGCAAGGATTCTGTCAAAGCACGGCATAACGGACGCCAATGTCCGTGAAAGCGTCGGAGAGTTTGCGGGAATAGGTCAGAAAACAGTTGTTTCTGCGTCGGATATGACTCCGAGGACGAAAAGAATTATAGAGAATTCTTCATACAGTGCCGCAAGATTCGGACAGAATTATATAGGCACGGAGCATATTCTGCTTGCTCTGCTGGCGGAAAACGACTGTGTGGCGGTTAAGCTTTTGTCGGGCAGCGGAGTATCCGTCAAAGCGCTTGCCGAGGATGTTGTCGCATACCTTGCGGGAGAGGAGGCTTCAAACGGCGAGATAGAAAGAGACGCCGTAAAGGACTCAAAGAAAAAGAGCGTCAGCAAAGCGTTAAAGGATTGTCCCACGCTTTCGCAGTATGCAAAGGACTTAACCGAAATGGCAAGGCAGGGAAAGCTGGATCCGATTATCGGCAGAGAAACGGAAACGCAAAGGGTAATTCAGATCTTATCAAGGAGACAGAAAAATAATCCCTGTCTTATAGGCGAGCCGGGCGTAGGCAAGACTGCGGTTGTTGAAGGGCTTGCCGAAAAAATTGCGTCCGGTGATGTGCCGGAGACGCTTGAAAACAAGTCGGTTGTCACTCTTGATATCTCATCAATGATAGCGGGCGCCAAATACAGGGGCGAATTTGAGGAGAGAATGAAATCGGTAATGGAGGAGCTGTCAAATAATCCCAACATTATCGTATTTATTGACGAAATTCACACGATCGTCGGCGCAGGCGCCGCAGAGGGAGCTGTAGATGCGGCGAATATCATTAAACCCGCTCTTTCAAGGGGCGAAATGCAGATTATCGGAGCTACTACAATCTCCGAATACAGAAAGCATATTGAGAAGGACGCAGCGCTTGAAAGAAGATTTCAGTCGGTTACGGTTAAAGAGCCGACCCCGGAAGAGGCGGTAGAGATATTAAAGGGGCTTCGAGACAGATACGAGGCGCATCATAAGCTGAAAATAACCGACGAGGCGATAGAGAGCGCAGTAAAGCTTTCCGTTAGATATATTTCGGACAGATATTTGCCCGATAAGGCTATAGACTTAATCGACGAGGCGGCGTCAAAAAAGAGAATAGGCTCTCTGACTCCCACCGGTGAGATTGCCGAGCTTGAAGAAAAATGCAAGAGCCTTGCCCGTGAGAAGGAAAGTGCGATTAAATCGCAGAATTTTGAAGATGCGGCAAAGCTTCGCGACGAGGAAAAGGAAGCTAAGGAGCTTCTCAAACAAAAGCGAAGCGAATGGGACGAAGCGAAAAAGGGAAGTCAACTCTCGATAGGAGAAGAAGAAATTGCCGACATCGTCTCGCAGTGGACTCATATTCCCGTAAAAAAGCTCGAGGAGGAAGAGGAAGAAAAGCTCCTGAAATTGGGCGAGATTTTACACGAGAGGATTATCGGTCAAAATGATGCGGTAGACGCAGTGGCACGTGCGATTCGCCGCGGAAGAATAGGTCTGAAGGACCCCAAACGCCCGATGGGCAGCTTCATTTTCTTAGGTCCTACCGGAGTAGGAAAAACAGAACTGTCAAAGGCCCTTTCCGAGGTTCTTTTCGGAGATGAAAATTCGATGATACGAATTGATATGTCCGAATATATGGAAAAACACAGCGTTTCAAAGCTTATCGGCTCGCCTCCCGGATATGTCGGATATGACGAGGCAGGACAGCTTACCGAAAAGGTCAGAAGAAAACCGTATTCGGTATTGCTTTTTGATGAAATTGAAAAAGCCCATCCTGACGTTTTCAATATCCTTTTGCAGATATTGGAGGACGGAGTGTTAACCGACTCACAGGGCAGAAAAGTGGATTTCAGAAACACCATAATCATTATGACCTCAAATGCGGGCGCCGGCGCCTTGACGAATACATCGAGAACGCTCGGATTTACGGGAAGCGAGTCCGATGACAAGGACAAAAAGCAAAAGGCGCTTGGGGCGTTGCGAGATATTTTCCGTCCGGAATTTCTCAACCGAGTCGATGAAATTATCGTCTTTAATTCTTTGAACGAGGAAGATATAGAGAAAATCGCAAAGCTTATGCTCTCAAATGTGTCAAAGAGGATAAAAGCAATCGGCGTAGATATTTCCTTTACAAAGGAAGCTGTTAAGCTGATTTCCGAAAAGGGAACCGACAAGGTTTACGGAGCAAGACCGCTTCGTAGGGAGATTCAGCGAATCGTCGAGGATGCGTTTGCTGAAAAAATGCTCTTGGGAGAAATTAAAACCGGCGATAAGGTCGTAGTTGACGACAGCGACGGCACGCTTGTTTTCAAGACAGAATAAGGCCGAAAATAATTCTCGAAAGACATACAGAAATTATGCCGCCGCAAAATGCAAATACGCCGATTGCGGCGGCTGTTTTATCGGTCGCTTCAGGCGTTAATTAAAAATGCGGAGAAAAAAGCATTATTCGACTTCATTTTCCGTTGACACTTACCGCCGTAAAAAAATATAACGGGATTTTTCGGTAAAACATTTAAAAACCGTCCTTTGTCTTATTGACAAAGGACGGTTTTTTATTTATAATTTACAGTGGTATATTATAGTAAAAAAATTATTCGCATATTATGCGATTAAATACACATTAGGAGAAATTATGCGTTACGAAGGAAAGAAAACTACCGAAATATCCTTTCCCCTGGGAGGGATAGGTTCGGGATGCATAGGTATTGACGGAAGCGGCAGATTTGTGGATTGGGAGATATACAACCGACCTGCAAAGGGCTCGCAGAACGGTTATTCGCACTTTGCCGTAAAGGCTGAGGCCGACGGTGAGGTTTTGGATGCAAGGGTTTTGCACGGCGATGTTCGGGGAAGCTTTATGGGTCCTCACATGAAAGCTTCGTATATGGGCTACGGACACGGTCCGACCACATATACAATGGCGGGACTTCCGCATTTTAAAAACTGCGTCTTTGACGGAGAATTTCCGTTTGCCGAACTAACCTTTAACGATGAGCATTTTCCGGGGCAGGTAAAATTAACCGCCTTTAATCCCTTCATTCCTCTGAACGAAGACGATTCGAGTATTCCGGGTGCGTTTTTTGAAATCGAGTTTACTAACTATTCCGGACTTGACCTGACGTATACATGCGCTCTTTCCTGTAAAAATCCTTTTGAGAAAAAGGCGCTTAACAAGTGCGAGGTCATTGACGGAAAGCCGTATATTCATATGCTTCAAGAGGAATATGCGGACACTGACAAGGAATATGCGGACTTGTGTATTGCAAGCGACTGTGAGGATTTTTCATGGCAGGAGTCGTGGTACCGTGCCGGCTGGAAGGATGACTTCATTACTTTTTGGCGTAATTTTAACGAGTACGGCGGATTAAAGCAAAGGCAGTACAGTGATTACAGCGAAAGAGGCGGAGACCACTGCACCATCGCCGCAAGGCTGCACGCAAAGCCGGGCGAAAAGGTAAAATGTCGCTTTGTTCTGACATGGAATGTACCGAACAATTACAATTACTGGTTGCCTTATAAGGACGGAGAGGGAGAGGACGCAAAGGACGTAACGTGGAAGAATTACTATGCAGTTCTCTTTAAGGATTCAAAGGCGAGCGCAAAATATTCTCTTGACAACTATACAAGACTTTACGGTAAAACGCTTGATTTTAAGTCCCTGCTTTTCTCGCAGACCCTGCCCGGAAAGATTATCGAAGCAATCTCGGCAACGATTTGCGTATTAAAGACTCCGACTGTTCTCCGTTTGGAAAACGGAGAATTGTACGGCTGGGAGGGCTGTCAGGAAATTGAAGGAGCGTGCGAGGGTACATGTACCCACGTATGGAATTATGCATACGCCGTGCCGTTTCTGTTCCCACGCCTTGAGCGTTCGATACGCGACCTCGATTACAAATACAATTGGAGAGACGACGGTAAGCTGGAATTTCGAATGGCACTGCCCCTCGGCAGGAAGGGCGAGCCGTTCCATGCCTGCGTCGACGGACAAATGGGCGGTGTAATCAAATCCTACCGTGACTGGAAAATATGCGGCGACGATGAATGGCTCAAAAAGAATTGGGAGCGCATAAAGGGCGCTATTGCATACGCATGGGCTCCCACAAACCCGGATAAATGGGATTTGAATCGGGACGGAATTCTTGAGGGCAGACAGCACAACACACTCGACACGGAGCTGTTTTCCGCTTCGTCGTGGCTTGAGGGCTTCTATATTGCGGCGCTAAAAGCCGCAGCGGAAATTGCGGAGCATTTCGGCGAAACTGAGCAGGCAGAGGAGTACAGAAGACTATTTGCAAACGGTAAAAAATATATTGAGGAAAATCTCTGGAACGGTGAGTACTACTTCCAGAAAATCGACCTTAACGACTATAATCTCGTAAAGGATTATGACGACGCTGCGGGCGTTTGGAACGAAGAAACAAAGGAAATCAAATATCAAATAGGCGAGGGCTGTGAAATTGATCAAATTGTTGCGCAGTGGCACTCGGATATTATCGGGCTCGGAGACATTTTTGACCCTGAAAGGGTTAAGAAGGCGTCTCTTGCCATGTACAATCACAATTTCAAAAAGTCAATTCGAGAGCATTACAATCCGTGGAGATTATATTGCTTAAACGATGAAGCGGGAGCAGTTATCTGCGAATATCCGAAGAACAGGAGAAAACCGACTATTCCCCTTTCATACGCTGAGGAAACAATGCACGGATTTGAATATCAGCTTGCTGCGCTTCTGATTAAGAACGGCATGATTGATAAGGGACTCGAGGTAATAGCCGGCGTGCGCGACCGCTATGACGGCGAAAAGAGGAATCCGTTTAACGAAATGGAATGCGGAAACAACTATGCCCGTAACATGGCAACATTCTCATTTATACCGATTATTTCCGGCTTCACATTTGACATGGTAAAGGGACACATAGGCTTCGATCCTATTTTGAAGGGCGAATTCAAGGCTCTTTGGTCGCTTGACAGCGCATGGGGTGAAGTAAATACCGACGGCGACGGGTATATTTCGATAAAGGCGCACGACGGTTCACTGAAATTGAACGAGTTTGCGACAAATCTTAAAGAGGGAATAGGAAAGGTATTTGTTAACGGTAAGGAGCTTGACAGGAGCGAATACACGGTCTGCGGCAGAGTTGTAAAATTCAATTCATCACAGAATGTGGAATCGTTTAAAGCGGTTAAATAAATGAGTCTGCCGAGGAAAATTGAAAAAAGCAAACGTCCCTACAGATTTCTTGTGTTTTCCTTTGACGACAGCGTCACGCAGGATATCCGTTTTACGAAATTGCTTGAAAAGCACGGCTTCAGGGGAACATTTCACTTGAATTCCGGGCTGTTTGGAATAAAGAACACGATAGGACCTCCCGAAAAGAGAGTACCCCATGACAGACTTGAAGCTTCTTTGATAAGGGAGGTTTACAAAAATCACGAATCGGCAGGACATACGAAAACGCATCCGGCGCTCGACATGCTCTCAAAAGAGGAAATAATAGACGAGGTCGAGGCAGATATACGGGCAATTGAAGCATTGACCGGCGAGAAGGTTATCGGCATGGCATATCCTGGAGATAACCGATTTAACGATTTTGTTGCCGAGACGATAGGGGAAAATACTGTCTGCATTTATGCGAGAACCGCAAGATTTACCCACGGTGTAAGAATGCCGGACGCTAATACTCTTTTGACTCTCGACCCGAGCGTTCATATATTTGACGGCGATTTGCTGCCTTTGGCGGAAAAAATGTCGAAAAGCGGCTCCGAGGAGGATTTGTGCCTGATTATTGCAGGGCATTCATATGAATTGGACATAACGGAAAAATGGGACGAAATCGACGTGCTTTTCGGGAAATTGGCTTCGCTTGCCAACATCACGAATATAACAATGGGAGAGCTTGCGCTGTATTTGAAAGGAGAATAAAAATGTATAATATGCGTCATTTCAAAAAAGAGAATAAGCCGTATAAATTTGTTACGCTTTCGTTTGACGACTGCGTAACTCAGGACATACGTTTTGCAGAGCTTTTACGAAAATATGACATTGCCTGCACCTTCAATTTGAACTCTGCTCAGTTCGGCTGGACGGATATTCTGCCGGTGGGAGATACACAGGTAAACCATTTCCATGTAAAAGCCGAAGACGTAAAAAAGGTGTATGACGGATTTGAGGCGGCCGCTCATTCAAAAACTCATCCGAGACTCGATATGCTGACGAAGCAGCAGTTGATCGACGAGATAAAAGGAGATGCGCAGGCAATAGAAGAATTGACCGGTCAGCATGTTATCGGTATGGCGTATCCGGGAGGACCTTACTACAACGATTTTGTAATAGAAACGATAAAGGAAACCACCGATATAGTGTATTCGAGAGATACAAAATCCACTCATAGCCTTGATTTGCCCAAAAAAGAAGAATTGATGACATGGCAGCCGACGGGACATTTTCTCGACGAACGTATTCCCGACATTATAGAAGAGCTTAAAAAGGACGATTCCGGCGAGGACAGACTGCTTTATATTTGGGGACATACGTACGAATTTGATTTGCACGATAAGTGGGATTATGCCGAAGAATTACTGTCGAAGCTGTCAGGACTTGACGGAGTAACCTATGCGACAAACGGCGAGATTGCCGAATATATTATAAATGAGAGATAAGGGAGCAAAAAATGAGAGATAAGGGTATAAAAATGGATGTAGCGGATTTTAGCAAAGCCCGATGGATATGGGCGTCTGAGAACACCGTACCCGACTGTAAATTGGTAATCAGGCATCACTTCGAGCTTGACGAAGTGCCGAACGAAGCCGAGGCGTTTATTGCCGCAGAGACAAAGTATTGGCTCTGGATAAACGGCAAAACCGTCGTTTTCGAGGGCGGAGTGTTCCGTGAAAGCAAACCCGGCTGCGGTTGGGCGGATAAGCTTGATTTGGCACCTTATCTCAAAAAAGGAAACAACACTCTTGCCGTTCTATGTTGGTTTTACGGCAACGGCGGCAGAAACAACAGTGCATGTTCCGAGGGAGGCTTTATTCTCTCCTGCGACGCAATTAAGCTGTACTCGTCAAAGGAATTCCTTTGCGCCGTTCATCCGGCATATGTTAAGAGCAACGAGCCTTATCCGGCATATCTTTACGGCGGATACAACACGGCGTTTGACATGCACCTTGACTTCGGAGATTTCACCCAAGAGAGCTTTGACGAGATAGAATTTTCTCCCGCCACAGAGTATGAAAACAGGGTGTGGGGAGATATGGTTGTTTCGCCGTTACCCCTTTTGTTCCTCGACGAAGAGAAGGAGCTGGATTTTGAAAGGACCGATACAGGCGCAAAAGCGAAATTACCCTACGCTATGACCGCAACGTTTAAGCTGGTCTTTGAAGACTGCGTCGGCGGAGAGGTAGTGGATATCCGTACAGACCGGTACAATGTCAACGGCGGTCCCGGCGATGAATTTCATAACTATAACGGACATAGAATAGAATTAACGCTCAAGGAGGGCAGAAACGAATTTGAATCGCTTTTCTATCTTTACGGAGAGAGTGTTATTATTACTTTTCCCGACAGCGTGACATTGGATGAGCTTTCTTACAGAGAAAGCGGATACAACAGCAAAACAGTCGCAAGCATTGATACGGACAATGAGCTTTTTAATGCTCTTATCAAAAAAAGCATCCGTACGCTGTATGTATGTATGCGTAACAACTTTATGGACTGTCCCGACCGTGAAAGAGGGCAGTGGATAGGCGATGTTTCCGTCCAGGCTCCTCAGGTGTTCTTTGTTTTTGACGAGGAAGCAAAAAAACTGCTTAAGAAATCTATAACGGACTTTATCGGACTTCGAAAGGGAGATGTTTTAGTCGGCAATGTTCCGGGCGATCATTTCTCCGAATTGCCCTCGCAGAGCCTTGTCGCAATATCCGAATTCGGACTTTTGGCAGAGTATTATTCTATGTCGCTCGACGAGGAAATACCGAGCATGGTATTGGAGCCGTGTGTAAATTATTTAAAGCTTTGGCAGATAAACGATAAAGGGCTGCTTACGGCAAGAAGCGGAAACTGGAGGTGGTTTGACCATCTTTGGAATACCGACTGCGATGTGCTGGAAAACTGTTTGTATGTTTCGGCTTGCCGTTTTGCGCTGAGTATGGCTGAAAAGACGGGAAATCACTCGTTCGATGCTTTTCTTAATGAAAGGGTCGAGCTTCTTTCGGCAAATATTGAAAAATACTACTGGAAAGAGGATCACTATGCTTCGGGAGAGTTTGTCGACGACAGAGCAAACGCTGTTGCTATGCTGTCGGGTATTTGTCCCGAGGAAAGATACCCGAATATAAGAAAGGTGCTTTTGACGGTATTCAATTCGACGCCTTATATGGAGCGCTTTGTGCTTACGGCTCTTTGTAAAATGGGATATATCGACGACGCCTTTGACCGAATGATGTCAAGATACTATAAGCTGGCAAAGAACGAAAATTCAACGCTGTGGGAGGATTTCTATATTCTCGGTACAAGAAATCATGCATGGAGCGGTTCTCCCGTTGAGATTGCTTTCCGATATTTACTCGGAATTTCAAGCGACGACGGTTTTAAAACATTTAACGTAAATCCGCACAAGGGTATATTCGGTTATATAAACGCAACCTTTAATGCCAACGGAAAAACCGTTAAAATACAGGTAGATAAAAACGGCGAATACACTATTGAAAATAATTAATTTTATAAAAAGAAGGCGTTAATTTTGACTGTAAAAAGAATATTGTCGCATCTTCTGTGCACGTTAATAATTGCTTCGGCGTTTGTATATACTGCGAGTGCTCAAAAGACCTATTCCGATGTAAAATACGGCGATTGGTATTATCAGAGCGTTTACGATATGACAAACAAAGGTTATATGAAAGGCACGTCCGATACGGCTTTTTCCCCTAAAGCTCCTATGACGAGAGGAATGTTTGTAACCGTGATCGCTGCTATCGCAAATGCCGAGACCGATAACGAAAAAACCGGTGATTTTTATGATGTCGCCCGGGGAAAATATTATACCGGCGCCGTAGTTTGGGCTACTGAAAACGGTATTATTTCGGGTACGTCGAAAAATTATTTCTCACCCGATTCTTATATCACGAGAGAGCAATGCGCCGTGATTTTAAGGAGCTTCGGCTTGTGGCTCAATTACGATGTAACATACGAGGATGAAACTCTGCTGTCGCTGTGTTATGATAATGCATGCGTTGGAAAATATGCGCTTGAGGCTGTTCGCTGGGCGTTGAATTACGGTCTTATGAGCAACAGAGGAGACATGGACTTCTGTCCGAAAAGCTCGCTTACAAGAGCTGAATGCGCCGTAATTCTGTCAAATTTTCTGAAATACGAGGAAACTCCTCCTATTGTTCCGCCGAAGACGCACACCGTAAGGTTTGTAAATCATGATAATTCGCTTTTGTATTCTTGTATTGTCGAGGACGGCAAGAGTGCAAAATATCGCGGTGTAACCCCTACGAAGACTGCGGATTACTATTACACATATACCTTCGGCGGGTGGAGCGCTCCGTTCGATAAAGTTACAACCGATTTGACCGTTAAAGCGCAGTTTACTGCGGCGCAGGTTTATCATGAGCCCCCAAAGCCTCAGGAAATTGATATTCGCAACGATAAATTCGGCCCCGGAATTACGGTTAACAACTCAACTTTCCAAATGAGTCCCTCTCTCTGCGCAAGGTTAAACAGTGCGCTTGCCGGGTCTAACGGCAGAACCGTCGGATTTTATGTTGTCGACCTTCAGTCAAAGATGACCCTCGGATACAATGCGACAACCGAATTCTGGACTGCATGTACGGTTAAAGCCGGAATGGCGCTGTATGCATATAAAAAATGCGAGTGGGGAGCGGCGTCGCTCAGTGATATTTGGACCTATCAGAAAAGGCATTACTGCGACCGTTCGGGAACAATCCAGTATTCGGCATTCGGAACAAGATATACCGCAGAGTATGTTTTGTACAATATGATTCATATCAGCGACAACGCAGCATATTATATGGCTCAGGACTATCTCGGATATCAGGGCTACAACGCCTATATCAAATCCTTAGGCGTAAAGCATACGCACTGGTCATACAATTCCTGGGGCTACTTAACTCCTCAGGAGCTTGGTCTTATCTGGCAGGAAATTTACAATTACCGCACACAGAGCTGGTACGGTGCAAAGCTGTTTGATATTTTCCTGAACGCCAAGTATAACTTTATTAAGCAGGGCCTTTATAACAGATACGACGTAGCTCATAAATCCGGCTGGAACGATAAGAGCTACAACGACGCAGGCGTTGTGTTCGGAAAAAGACCCTATGTTATGGTAATAATGACTACTCCCGGAAATCTTAACGGAAACGAAGCGTATTTAGGTTCTATTGCAAGGCTTCTTAACGAGTATATGGATGAATACAGCGCATGGATTGTTAATCAATAAACGGGAACGATTTGCGCATAAGTCAAAATGCCCTTATCCCCTTGACAAATATTCTTTCAATATAATATAATAAAGTGAGGCTTTTTTGCTTCACTTTATTTTCTTTTTTTTGGAACGGAGTAAGATATGACAGATATTCCGGAATTATTCGGCAGCCTCGTTTTTAACGACGAGGTAATGAAAGAGCGACTTGACTTAAATATCTATAATTCTTTGCACGATACAATCGAGGAGGGCAGACCTCTCGACATTACCGTCGCAAATTCGGTTGCCGCCGCAATGAAGAATTGGGCTATAGAAAAGGGTGCTACGCATTTTACACATTGGTTTCAGCCCATGACAGGCATCACGGCTGAAAAGCATGACAGCTTTATTTCACCCACAAAAAACGGCGGCGTTATTATGGAGTTTTCCGGCAAGGAGCTGATTAAGGGCGAATCCGACGCTTCTTCATTTCCGTCGGGGGGACTTCGTGCGACGTTTGAGGCAAGAGGATATACCGCATGGGACCCAACCTCCTACGCTTTTATTAAGGGCACATCTTTATATATACCTACTGTGTTCTGTTCATGGGGAGGAGAGGCGCTTGATAAAAAAACTCCGCTTTTGCGTTCCATGGAGCGTCTTTGCACGGAGTCTTTGCGTATACTTAAGCTTTTCGGAAATACAAGCGTAAAAAGAGTTATCGCAACCGTCGGCGCAGAGCAGGAATATTTCCTTATTGACCGTGAAATGTACGACAAGAGAAAGGATTTAATTTTCACGGGAAGAACGCTGTTCGGAGCAAAACCACCGAAGGGACAGAGCGTCGAGCATCATTATTACGGTGCGATTAAGCCGAGAATTGCGGCTTTCATGAATGAACTCGACAAAGAGCTGTGGAAATTGGGGGTTTTGGCAAAAACAAAGCATAACGAAGCGGCTCCCGCACAGCATGAGCTGGCGCCGATATTTACTATAGTCAATACAGCGACAGACCACAATCAGCTTATCATGGAAACGATGAAAACCGTTGCAGACAGACACGGACTTGTTTGTCTGCTGCATGAAAAGCCTTTTGAGGGCATGAACGGCTCGGGTAAGCATATAAACTGGTCTCTTTCAACGGACAAAGGCGAAAACTTATTTGCGCCCGGCGACTCTCCCGAAAGCAACGCTCAGTTTTTACTGTTTCTTTGCGCAGTTATAAGTGCGGTCGACGAATATCAGGATGTTCTCCGCGCATCGGTCGCAAGCGCCGGAAACGACAACAGATTGGGCTCCAGCGAGGCGCCTCCCGCCATAGTTTCGATATTTCTCGGCGATGAGCTTACCGATATTTTAGACGCTCTTGAAAAGAAGGAAACATACGGGGGTAAGGAAAAGTCCGAGGTTGAAATAGGCGTTGATATATTGCCGCATTTTACAAAGGACGTTTCTGACAGAAACCGTACCTCGCCTTTTGCATTTACGGGAAACAAATGGGAATTTCGCATGCCCGGCTCGTCGCTGTCTATTGCCGGCCCGAGCACCGTGATCAATACCATAGTTGCCGAAGAATTAAGTATAATCGCAAGTGAGCTTGAAAAAGCCGAGGATTTTAATTATTCTCTCGGACACATTATCCGACGGGCAATCCGCCGTCACAGAAGAATAATCTTCAACGGGGACGGATACTCCGATGAATGGAAGACGGAAGCAAAGAAAAGAGGGCTGACGGATAATGCGAGCGCCGTCGATGCGCTGCCCGCTTTTGTAAATGATAAAAATATAGCTCTGTTTACAAAGCACAGAATTTATTCAGAGAAGGAAGTGCATTCAAGACTGGATATCCTTCTCGGTACATATACGGATACCGTGCTGATAGAGGCGCAAACTATGCTCGAAATGGTTCGAAAGGATATTTACCCGTCGGTAACGAAGTATCTTAAGGAGCTTTGCGAAACGGTGAAGCTCGCCGAAAATTATACGGCGATGCTGAAAAGCGAAAAGGATATGATTTCAATGTATTCCTGCGGTGCGGATTCGATATATGAAGGAGCTTGCGAGCTGGAAACAAAGATCAACACGTTAAAGTCGATAAGCGACGCATACGGCAGAGCCGAATTTACCGCAAACAGCATTTTACCCACGATGAAGAAACTCCGCATTGTTGCCGACTCGCTTGAAGCGCACTGTCCGAAAAATTTATGGCCTTATCCGGATTACGGTGATATTCTGTTTAATTTCTGAAAATAAAGAAATCCGCCTTTGGCGGATTTCGTGTTATAAAATTACATTCTCAAAATATCGCCCTCTTTAACCTCGAAGGGAACTTTAACGCAAAAGATCATATTCGGATGGGGGGCGGATTTAATAGGCGTTCCTTTTTCGTCTGTCATATCGGTTAACGTAAACGCTCTTCCTACCTTACCGGGGGTGATAAGCTCGACGGTATCGTTTACGCTTACCTTATTTCGCTGAATGAAGGTTGCTGTTTTTGACTCGGCGTCATAGCCCAGGGCAACTGCAATGTACGCTTTTTCCCTAAGGTAGCCGTCTTTTGTGCAAATCTGCGCCCTGTCCATGGGATTAGTAAAGAAATAACCTGTTGAATACTCTCGGTGACTGACGCTTTCAAGCTCACGTAAAAGCAAAGGATCGTTTTCATAAGCCACGGGATTTTGCAAATATCGGTCAAAGGCCATTCTGTAAGCGTTTGCCGTTACGGCGGTATAATATGCGCTCTTCATTCTGCCTTCTATTTTGAAGGAAGTAATTCCGGAATTCAAAAGCTCCGGGATATGCTCAATCATACATAAATCCTTTGAGCTCATAACAAAAGTACCTTCATCGGACTGAATTATCGGCAAAGGCATGTCCGGGCGTTTTTCTTCCGTTATATTGTACAAATGATAATTCCAACGGCACGGCTGAGTGCATTTTCCGTTGTTTGCGTCTCTTCCCGTGAAATGCTCGGAGAGCAGGCATCTGCCGCTGTAGGAGACGCACATTGAACCGTGAATAAAGGCTTCAAGCTCCAAGCTATCCGGGATATTTCGCTTAATTTCGATTATTTCGGCAAGAGACAGCTCTCTTGCAAGTACAATTCTGCAAATACCCATTTCGGAATAAGCTCGACAGGCGGCTGAGGAGAGAACGCTTGACTGAGTTGACAGATGAAGAGGAATTTCCGGCAAAAGCTCTTTTGCAAGCGCAATAACACCGACGTCGGCTACAATCAAGGCGTCTAGGTCGCTTCCCTTGAGAGAAGAAAGAAAGCGCTTTAATTCGGGATAATCCGATTCTCTGGGCATGGTATTTACCGTAAGATACGCCTTGACATTATGTTCATGACAGTATTTTACGGCGTCGAAAATACCTTCCGTGTCGAAATTATCCGCAGCGGCGCGCATACCGAACATATTCCCTGCAAAGTACACTGCATCGGCACCGTAGCGAACGGCGCTTTCCATTTTTTCGCGGTTTCCTGCAGGAGAGAGCAATTCTATATTTTTATTCATAACAACAATTCCAATCTGAAAACTTCCTATATTATAACCTGAATATTAATTAATTTCAAGTATATTTTCCGAATGAGGTGATATTTCTTTATGGAAGAAGATATATATTTTATGAGAGAATGCATAGCGCAGGCACAAAAAGCAACCGAAGCAGGTGACGTGCCGATAGGGTGCGTGATTGTGAAGGACGGAGAAATTATCGCCAAGGCGCATAACGTGAGGGAAAAAAACAAAAAGGCCACCGGGCATGCGGAAATAGAGGCAATAGAGCAGGCGTCGCAAAAGCTCGGAAGATGGAGACTTTCGGACTGTACGCTTTACGTTACTCTGGAGCCCTGCTGTATGTGTGCGGGAGCAATAATTAATTCCAGAATTTCGAGAGTGGTTTTTGCTTTGAAGGATGCAAAGAGCGGAGCCTTCGGCAGTGTGGTGAATTTAAATTTCTACCCCCTTGGTCACAGACCGAAAATACAATCCGGGGTGCTTGAAGAGGAAGCGGATAAAATGATGAAAAAATTCTTTCAAGAGCTTAGAAATAATAAAAAAGGTAAGTAGAGATATGCATTATGCACAAAATAGCAATTTTATTTTTGTGTACTATTTTTTAATTGAATGTACTTGTAAAAAAGAAAAAAATATGTAAAATATATAGTGACGAGTTATATTAAATTTAGGAGGCATTATTAATGAAAAAGACTCAAATCTTTAAGCTTTTTCTTTGCGTTTTTTGCATTGCGGCTGTGATTTTTGTATTTGCATCCTGCGGTGAAGAAACGGGCGGTAAAAAGGCTTCTGGATATGACGGAGAGATAATAGACAATCTTCCCACGGATCTCGATTTTAAAGGCGAACAGGTTAATCTTTTCTATTGGGGTTCCGAATTTGTTGACTGGGAGCTTACGTCGGACGGTACGACGGGCGATATTGTCGATAAGTCAATAAACGCACGTAACGATACCGTTGAGGCGCGTTTAGGCGTTAAGATGAATTATATTAAGGGCGAAGTTCCGGCAGAGGTATTTATGCCCACCGTTCGTGATGAAATCACGTCCGGCTCCACCGACTATGACCTTATTGCGGGCGTACAGTGTACGGCCGGTCCGGTTGCGGCGGCAGGCGTATTCCTTGATTTACAGGACGCAAAGTATATTGATTATAACCAGCCCTATTGGAGCGACGATTACAATCAGGCGCTTTCCGTTAACTCAAAGCGTTTTATGATCGGCGGAGATATTTCCTTAACAACAACCGGCTGGGCGTCGTGCATGACGTTTGACTTAGAGCTTTTCAGAAGCTTGTTCGGCAGTGAAGACGATTTCTATCAGGAAGTTGCCGACGGCAAATGGACTCTTGACAGATTCGCCGAGAAGTGTAAGCTCTGCTACTCTGACCTTAACGGTAACGGTCAGAAGGATGCAAGCGACCGATACGGCTTCGGTATAGGAGGTACGACCTCGACTATCGACCAGTTCAACTTCTCTGCAGGCGTTACATATTCAAAACGTGACGAAAACAATGTTCCCGTTCTTGACGTAAAGAACGAAAGAACAATAGAGTTTGTTGAGAAATTCTATAACATTGTTTATAATAATGAAGGCGTTCTTCATTATACGAATGACACTGCCGAAACCGTAACGGATAATATGAGCTCCGTATTTGAGGGCGCAACGCTTGACTCTATCAAAGAAAAACGCGGAGAAGAGAACGATTTCGGCGTAATTCCCATGCCTAAGCTCAACGATAATCAGAGCAAGTATCATTCATGGATTTCCGATAACACCGTTGTATACTCTGTTCCGATATCGGAGCCCGCCGACAGGGTTGATATGGCGACTGCGGTTCTTGAGTGCATGGCAAGCGAAACATACCGTCAATGCTTACCTCAGTATTATGAGAAAGCCTTGAAGAGCAAGTATGTACGCGACTCTTGGTCTGCAAAGATGCTTGATCTTATCCATGACGGTGAAACAACCGACTTTGTTGTATGCTACAGCCTTTCACTGGGTGAAATCGGCGGTATGATGAGATCTATTATCGGATATGGCGAGCCTAATATCGTATCCTGGTATGACGCAAAATCCTCAATGGTTGAAACCAAGCTTAAGGAGCTGTTTGAGGTATTTGAAGAGAATACCGATAAGCCCTTTGTAGCTGAAACTACAACTCAGCCTTCAAGCAGCGAGCTTGAAGACCTTGATATTGCAGACAATCAGATTTCTTCCTCGTGGATTACTTTAGGCTCTAAATACAAGAAATCGGGCGTGCTCGTCAGCCAAGATTTGAGCGATAAGTTTGCATATGTTATAAACGATAATAACGAGATAGAAGTACGTTCTCCCGACATCAAGGTTTGCGGCGGTTACTATCCTACTGCGGCTATTGAATCGAGGGAAACACTTCCTATCAAAGACCTTTCCGTTACGTTCCATATCGACGACGGATTTACCTTCTCAACAAAGGGCTGGGCTTCCAGCTTTACTGTTCTTTGGACAGATACCGTAATTACTTCGCTTTCACAGTATCTTGAATCTCCCGGTACAAACGGATTGCGCGAAATCGTTCCCGATGAAACTAAGGGCGTCAGCGTTGGATTTATCGGTTCACAGGCTGCAAGCGGATCCGTATCCGATTACCTTTATATCGTACTTTATGACGGCGAGGGCACAAGACCTGAGATTGACAATCGTATCGGCTACAGATTTACTAATCAAATTAACTACGATATAGCGGCGCCTACAACTATTGAATTCAAAGAGGACGATACCCTCGGCTACGTTGTTGTGATCAACGGCAACGAAATCAGAACGGGTACCAGAGGCAGCGATCTTTATGATATCGACCTCAATATCCTTAAGGACATTGAGGAGGGCTACCTCACTGTGGGCGGCGAATCAAATGAAGATACCTTCTGTAACTTCACCTTATCTAAGATCAACGGTAAGGACGCCGGCACCTACTTCGATTGATTAATACCGAGCGCTATACTCAAAGGCATCGAAGCCAATACTTCGATGCCTTTTTTTATTTAATATATATTGCTTGAATTGTTCATAATTCTGTTGTACAATTTAACCAGCGTTCATTATATGTGGCAGTATATTTTTAGAAAAAATATCAAATATATTTCTAATATAATGAAAAATTTTGAGAAGGCGGTGGCACCGTGAAAAAAACAAATTATTTGAAAATTGTTTCTGCGTTGTTAGCCTTGACGGCGGCAATATTCGTGTTTGCGTCGTGCGGCAAAAACGAAACAAGCAATACGAAGGAAGCAAGTGACGAGGAGCACCTTGACAATCTTCCGGACGATCTTGACTTCGGCGGCGAACAGGTCAATATCTTTTATTGGGGACACTCACTTGTTACGTGGGAGCTTACCTCTGACGGTACAACGGGAGATATTGTTGAGAAGGCCGTAGATCAAAGAAATACCCAGGTGCAAAAGAGACTTGGCGTTACTTTAAATTACATTCAGGGCGACCCAGGCGTTTTTATGCCGATTGTACGTGACGAGATTATGTCGGGCTCAACTGACTACGATCTTGTTGTCGGAGCGCAGTGCGAAGCAGTTAGCGTTGCGGCTGCAGGCGCCTTTAGAGATCTTAGCCAGTCTAAATATTTGGATCTTACGAAGGAATATTGGAACCAGGAATACAACGAGGCTCTTTCCGTAAACGAAAAGAGATTCCTTGTAGGCGGAGACGCTTCTCTTACAACAACGGCATGGGCTTCCTGCCTGTTCTTCGATAAGAAGAATTATTCAAGCTTTTTCGGAGATGAGGAAGAATTTTATCAATTTATCTACGACGGCAATTGGACATTGGATGAATATGCCGAAAGATGCAAACAGTGCTATAAGGACTTAAACGGTAACGGTGTAAGCGATTCAAGCGACCAGTACGGAATGGGAATGAATATCTCCTCCTCCAATACCGACCAGTACATGTTTTCATCCGGTGTAAACTTGTCATACAGAGACGAGAACAACATTCCCGTAGTTGATATGAAAAATGACAAAGCATTAGAATTCTGTGATAAATTCTATAATCTTATATACAATAATGAAGGCGTTCTCAACTATAAAAACGACGAAGCTGCCGAGGTTGAGGGCAATATGAAGTATGTCTTTATGGCGGGAACACTTCAGGCAATAGTTGAAATGAGAGGCGACGAAGACGATTTCGGCGTTATTCCCATGCCTAAGCTGAATGCTAATGAGACGGAATACCATTCATGGATTTCCGATATAACCGGAATTTGGGGCGTTCCGATTACTATTGATAATGATAGAGCCGAAAGAGCGTGCGCTGTTCTTGAATGTATGGCGAGCGAAACAAGAAGACTGGTTCTTCCCCAATATTATGAAAGAGCATTAAAGAATAAATATGTTCGTGACTCCTGGTCTGCGAAGATGCTGGATCTTATTCACGACGGAGAAACAACAGACTTTATTGCGGCGATGTTTAATTTCAACTTTATGCGCAGTCTTATTAGCGGCGGAGATCCGAACTATGTATCAAACTATGACGCAAAAGAAGCGCTGCTTTTGAAGGATGTTCAAAGCATGTTTGACGCCTTCGAGCAGAACACCACACATTCGTTTGTTCCGGAAACAACCACTCAGGCGTCGAGCAAGGAAATTGAGGATTTAACTATTTCCGACAACCAGATCTCCAATTCATGGTTAACGTTCGGTTCAAAATATAAGAAATCCGGCATTTTGGTAAAAGAGGATATGAGCGATAAATTCGCTTACGTTATCAACGATAAGGATGAAATCGAGGTTCGCTCTCCCGACATCAAGGTTGCGGGAGGATATTACCCGACGGCGGCTATAACCTCAAGAGAAACCTTGCCTCTTGCAGACCTGAGCGTTACATTCCGTATTGACGAGGGCTTCCAATTCAATAATAACGGTTGGTCTTCAGCTATGTCGGTGCTCTGGACAGATAAGCCTATGGAATCCTTGCCGTATTATCTTGAATGCCCCGGAACAAACGGACTCCGTGAGAGCGTTGTTGAAGATACAACCGGACTTTGTGTAAGCTTTATGGGTACGGGTTATACGTCCGGAAGCGTTGCAGACCTTATCTATATAATTGTGTATGACGGCAACGGAACAAGACCTGAGGGAGACAACCGTCTTGGTTACCGCTATACTAACTGGGTTAACACAGACCTCGGAACAGATTGCACGATAGAAGTCAAGGAAGACGAGACTCTCGGTTATGTTGTATCCATAAACGGAACGGAGTACCGTACCGGACTTCGCGGAGAAAATGCAATCGATATTGACTTAACACCGCTTAAGGATATCGAAGAGGGATATATTACGGTCGGCGGCGAGTCAACCGATGAAAGCTTCTCGAACTTTACATTGTCAAAGATAAACGGCAAAACGGCAGGAAGCTTCTTTGATTAATAATTCTTCACAAACAGTAATTCCACAGTGAAAATAAATTTCACTGTGGAATTATTTATTTGCCGTTAAGCTTTGAAAAGATTCTTCTTACAAATTCGATGGGAATAACCGAAAATGCGATGTAAAAACACAACCTCATCTCGTACACCGAAAGCGGAACGCACCTAAAAGCGTAACCTCCGAAGCGCATAATGACAATCTGTGACACTGTAACGGCGCTCATAATGTAAATGAAAACACGGTTTCTGCGGAGTCCGGACAGCATATTGATTCTGTCACAGCGGGCGTTGAACGCATTTGCAACGGAAGCAAACACAAAAAAGCAAAAAAATCCGCACATAAATGCCGCTTCACCGGAGAATACGGCCCGTATTTTCGGAAATGACAGAAACAAAACCGCACAAAAGAGGCTTGATACGGTCATAAAGACAATTTTCAAAACCATTTTTGACGTGATAATGCTCTCACTGCGAGAAACGGGCGGCATTTTCATATACATCTTCAGCGCAGGCTCTCCCGCAAATGCAAGACCGCCGAGAGAATCCATAATTAAATTAAGCCACAGCATCTGGGTAACGGTTACGGGATTTTCTATACCGAGAAAGGGGGCGATCACGCACAGTCCCATGGCGCACAAATTTGTTGTGAGCTGAAATACTATAAATTTTCTGATAGAGGAAAGAATTGTTCTGCCGAACAGAACCGCTTTCTCAATGGAGGAGATATTATCGTCGAGAATAACAATGTCTCCCGCCTGCTTTGCACATTCCGTGCCCGAGCCCATTGCAAAACCGACGTCGGAAATATGAAGCGCAGGAGCGTCATTCACACCGTCCCCGGTCATACCGCAGATATGTCCTTTTGATTTTGCAATCCTGACAAGGCGGCTTTTGTCGGAGGGAACGGCTCTTGCAACAATGCAAATATCTTCAATAATCTCACTTAACCGGCTGTCGCTCATTTTTGAGAGATCGTTTCCCGTTATTATTCTTTTTGCAGTATCAAGGCGACATTCCTTTGCCACGGCAAGGGCAGTCTTCGGGCTGTCTCCCGTCACCATGCATATATTTACTCCGGCGCGGCGAAGAACCTCCACGGATTCCTTAGCTTCGGTTCTCGGAACATCGCGGATATGTATCATTCCGAGAAAAACTACGCTGTCTCCGTTTTTACAGGAAAACGAAATCAGCCTTCCGGCATTATTTGTTATTTCATCCGTAATCTCCGAAATTCTGCGTCCGGGCGGCGTTTTTGAAATTATTCCGTTTTCCTGTAATATGCAGTTGCATTCCGGAACAATAACTTCGGGTGCTCCTTTTTTTACTTCCGTGTTAAGTGCTCCGGAAATGACTGCGGAAGAGTATTTATTTTGAGAGCAAAACGGAACTCTTGACAAAACTCGGATATTTGACACAATCCCTTTATTTCTTTTTCCTACATATTTTAATATAGCTCGCTCCGTTGAATTTCCGCCTGTAATTCCCGAGACGGAAAATTCGGCGTCGCTTGTTAAAAGCATTGAAGCGCAAACGGGCGTTTTAATTGCTTCGGGAAGGGAATCAAAGGTTCGGTATGTATTGCCTGCGGGAGTAATAAAAGATACTGCGTCCATCTTGCCTTTGGTCAGAGTGCCTGTTTTATCGCAAAAAAGCATATCAATGCTGCCTGCCGTTTCTATTCCCACAAGTCTTCTGACAAGAACACCGCTTTTGCTCATTTTTTTCATATTCGAGGCAAGCACTACGGTAATCATCATAGGAAGCCCCTCCGGAACGGCAACAACCAAAAGAGAAATGCCGAGCATTGCGGAATCAAAAAGCAGCCTGGGAGAAAAACCACCGGTAATAAGCTTTGGGAAGAAGGTGAATGAGAAAACTATTAAAGCGGCGCAAAAGCCGATTCTTGAAATCTGCTTGGATAAAACGTTAAGTCGAACCTTCAAGGGACTGTCTTCGCTCTCGTTTGTCAGCTCTGACGCCATAGAACCGTAAAGCGTGTTCTCTCCGACTCGGCAAACATGCATTTTTCCCGCACCTTTTGTTACGGTGCTTCCTCGGAATAATGAATAGCTGTCTTCGGGGGTTCCTATATTTCCGCCCGGATAGGCGGTTTTATCTGCCTCGGCGCTTTCTCCGTTGAGTGCGGATTGATCGACCGAAATATTGCCCTCTATGATAATACCGTCGGCAGGAACGCTATCTCCGTTTGAAAGGAGTACGATATCGCCGACGACAAGCTCTCCAATAGGAACATTGCGTATACCGAACGAACGTTGGCAGCGCACCGTAATTCCTGCGTTCTCCTCACTGATTTTCGCAAAAGCACGGTCACTTCCGATTTCGGAAATTACCGCAACCACCGTTGAAATTAAAATAGAAATACCTATACCGACGGTTTCTATAACGCTTCCGCCGTAAAAAATCATTCCGATATTGACAAAAAGCGCAAATATTAAAATTCTTGTAATCGGATTTTTGGTTTCATCAAAAAATCTCGGAAGGAATCCTCTTATTTTATTGCCCTTAAGATTGTTGTCGCCGAATTTATTGCGTTGAAGTACAACCGCCTTTTCGTCAAGTGCCGAAAATGAATTCGGAGAATAGCTTTTTATTTCCTTATTCCGCATACCGTACTCCTTATGTGTTATAAGCCAATTATATGCAAAAACAAAAAGATAATAGTACAAAAGCATCAGATAATTTAACAAAATGTTCTTGATTATTGCCGTGAAAAATACTATCATTATATCAGTGAGTTCGTAACCATCCTCACTATAATAAAAACTAAGGAAGTAAAAAAAATGAAAAAAGAACGCAAAGACTTAAGAATGATCGCTGTCGGCGGCATTATCGCCGCATTGTACGTCCTGCTTACGCTGTTGAGCATGTCGGTAGGCTTGGCATCCGGGATGATACAGGTTCGCCTGTCGGAAATGCTCTGCATTTTGCCGATGTTTACGGTTTCCTCGGTTCCGGGGCTGTTTTGCGGATGTATTGTTTCGAATCTGATAGGCGGAATGGGAGTTTTCGATGTTTTGCTCGGCAGTCTTGCGACCTTGCTCGGAGCCGTAGGAACGAGATTGCTCCGCAAAAGACCGATATTGGCTATTGCGTGCCCGATTCTTTCGAATACTGTAATTGTACCCGTTGTGCTTTGCATTTACGGCGTCGACCAGGCGTTCCCGTTAATGATGCTCACGGTTTGCATAGGGGAGGTTATCTCCTGCGGAATATGCGGGGGAATAATGTATTCCGTGTTGAAAAAAAGGTGGAATAAGATATTCGCAAAAAAATCCGTTTAACCGGATTTTTTTGCTTTATTTTTTTTCATACATTATCCGTCCATTAAATATGTTAAGTAAATGCACTGTTAACACAAAATGAGAATTTTGTGCAAAATAAATAAAAAAACAAGCAAAAAATTGTAGGGTTAGATATTGATTTTTTGTAAACGATATGCTATACTTTATTCAAGAATTAGTCAGCGGCAGTAGTGGTTCTGCCACGAATAATTCAAATGCTTTAAGGTTTTCTAACCAAAAACAAATATTAGGAGGTATTTTATGAAAACATTTAAGCGCATACTTGCTGTAGCTCTTTCTGCTTTTCTCATTGTTCCGACAATGTTGACCGGACTTTCCGTTTCGGCTGCTGATGTTGGTTATGAAAGAAGCTGGGATGTAGTTACATCCGGTGGCACTGTATCTGTAGATAACGGCGCGCTTGTCGCAGAAAACACAGGTGCATATGCGACCACAAAATTCATCACCAAGTCCGCAAGCACGATGGACGGCTTCAAGGCAAATGTATTGACCAATTCCGATACAATTACTTTTGCTCTTACCACCGCCCGTGACAACTATGACGAGCTCAGCGAGTTCGCATGTGCTTCGGATAAGACTCAGGGTATGGAGAGATTTGGTATTGTTAGAGCAACAAACTTAGCTGCAGGTGAGCATACCTTCAACGTAACTCTCTCTGAATTCCTTGATCTCGGTTGGTATACATATCCCGGCACGCTCGGTGACGGTATATACGACCAGGCAGTTTTCTCGGTTGTTCATAACGGTGAACACTGGGATTCCTCAAACAACGAAATCATCAGTCTCGGCATTAAGCAGGGCGAAGCATTTGACTTCGAAATGATTAACCACTATGACGAAGACGAAGCTGCCAACATATTCGGTTACAGCCTTAACGGCACACCTGTATGGCCGAGAACCGGCGGCTTTGACAATTACAACGATCTCGACTACTACTTTGTTGTAATGGCTTATTCAATTAACGCAAGCAGCGGAAACGCAGATCTTACTGTTAATACTGTATGCGGAGTACCCGCTGCAGAGTTTAAGCCTGAGCTTCCCAAGGTTGCGGTTATAGGCGATGCTGCTTATACTTCTCTTGCAGAAGCTTATGAAGCAGCTGTAGCAGGTGATACAATCACTCTTATCGGTGATGTAGCTCTTGACAGCGTTCTTAACGTTGAAAAGGATCTCACACTCGACCTCGGTAACTACACAATCACAGCGGCAGGCAACGCTCTTCGTGTAAGCGGCGCTAATGTTGTAATCAACGCTGTAAACGGCGGTATTACTGCAGGCGAAGGCGGTTCATATTACGCAGTATGTGCCGTAGCCGACGCTCTTGTTACAATCAACGGCGGTAACTATACAGTCGGAGCTGACGAAAACGGTGAAGGAAACAACACCATTTACGCAGCTGCATCCAACGGTGTTGCCGGCCACATTGTAATCAACGGCGGTACATTCTCAAGCGCTGCAACATATGCAGGAAAATATTGGGTACTTAACGGTCAGGACAGAACAGGCGCTACAATCACAGTTAACGGCGGTAAGTTTGTTAACTTTGAGCCCGGCGTAACTGTTGTTGCTCCCGAAGGAACAGAAGAAATCATTCTTAACCCGAAGGCTACCGTTACAGAGGCAGACGGTGTTTATACTGTAAAAGTAGTTGTTGCAAAGATCGGCGATGTTGAATATAAGTCACTCGCAGAAGCTTACGAAGCAGCAGTAGCAGGTGATACAATCACTCTCGTTGCTAACGAAGATTTAACAGACGTTCTTCTCATTGAAAAGAACCTCACACTCGACCTCGGTAATTACACAATCACAGCAGCAGGCAACGCTCTCCGCGTAAGAGGTGCTAATGTTACAATCAACGCAGTTAACGGCGGCGTTACCGGCGGCGAAGGCGGTTCATATTGCGCAGTAAGATCCGAAGCCGGCGCGCTCGTTACAATCAATGGCGGTAACTACACAGTTGGCGCTGACGAAAACGGCGAAGGAAACAACACAATTTATGCTGCAACATACAGCGAGGATCCCGATAAGGTTCCCGGTCATGTTGTAATCAACGACGGTACATTCTCAACCGCTGCTACATATGATGAAAAGTATTGGGTACTTAACTGTCAGGACAGAACAGGCGCAACAATCACTGTTAACGGCGGTAAGTTCGTTAACTTTGAGCCCGGCGTAACTGTTGTTGCTCCCGAAGGAACAGAAGAAATCCTTCTCGGCGCATGCGCTGCTGTTACTGCTGAAGAAAATGTATACACAGTAGCTATCAAGCATACAAATACAGGTGCTTTGACTGTTGTTAACCATGCTATCGTATCGGATGTTTGTTCCGTATGCGGTACTGTAATCCAGGAAGCTCCCGCATATGACAAGTTCATTATTGACGGTAACCCCGGCACAACAGCTGCATTTGACGAAAACGGCGATGTAACCCTTACCGGTACTATCACTAAGTTCGTTTCAAAGAATACCTATGAAATGAACGGAATCACAATCAAGGCTAACTCAACAGCTCCGAATGCTGCATTCACCATTACAACAACTCCTTCATCCTACGATGATTGGGCAGAGTGGTCACAGCTCACAATCGGTGCAGGCTACGGCTACTACGGTAACCTCACTGGTAACTGGACTGCAGGTGAATACTCCTTGAACATTACACTTTCCGATTTTCTTGACCTCGGCTGGACCGTACTCGGCACAAAAGACGATAACACCTACAACGTAGGTACCGCTACAATTTGTTCAAACGGTAACTTCTGGGGTGACAAGTCCAAGACAGACTTCGCAGTTCCGATGGGTGAAGACTTCACTCTCACAGTTCACAACTACTACAACGAAGACGACGCAGGTTGGGAACTCTCCTACGATGTAAACGGCGTATATCACTATCCCGACGGAATGGCAAATGCATACAAAGATGCCAACTTCAAGGATTACACGATAATCGCAGGCGCTAACTTCACAACTCTTTGCGTTAAGGAAATGACAGGCTTGAATCACGAATGTGATCTCACTCCTAAGCTTGTTAACCATGTAATCGTTTCCGAGTGCTCCGTATGCGGTGCAAAGGGCGATATCCCCGCTTACGACAAGTTCATTCTTGACGGTAACCCCGGCACAACAGCTGCATTTGACGAAAACGGCGACGTAACCCTTACCGGTACTATCACAAAGTTCATTACAAAGAATACATTTGAAATGAACGGCCTCACAATCAAGGCTAACTCAACAGCTCCGAACGCTGCATTCACCATTACAACAACTCCTTCATCCTACGATGATTGGGCAGAGTGGTCACAGCTCAAGATCGGTGCAGGCTACGGCTATTACGGTAACCTCACTGGTAACTGGACTGCAGGTGAATACTCCTTGAACATTACACTTTCCGATGCTCTTGACCTCGGCTGGACCGTACTCGGCACAGCAAACGATAACATCTACAACGTAGGTACCGCTACAGTTTGTTCAAACGGTAACTTCTGGGGCGACAAGTCCAAGACAGACTTCGCAATTCCGATGGGTGAAGACTTCACTCTCACAGTTCACAACTACTACAACGAAGACGATGCAGGTTGGGAGCTCTCCTACGATGTAAACGGCGTATATCACTATCCCGACGGAATGGCAAATGCATTCAAAGATGCCAACTTCAAGGATTACACAGTAATCGCAGGCGCTAACTTCACTACACTTAGCGTTAAGGAAGTTACCGGCTTGAAGCATACATGCGTAGGCGCTGAAAATACAGCTTACAATTCTGAAGTTGTATGTACAATCTGCGGTAAGGTAATCGGATATACTCCTTCTCTTGCAGCAGACGAAAAGCTCATCACAGTATCTACTGCAGATGAAATCAAGGATATCTTCTTCATTGAAGGTACATACGCTGATTATGCTGAAATCAAGGCAGCTCACGCTTCCGATGCTTCGCTGTTCTATACTCGTAGAGTAGGCGGAACAGACAAGATTGTTGACGGTACAACAGTTGTTAATACAACTAAGTACGGAACATTCACAGTTCTTACACGTCTTGCTGACGGCAGATCCTTCATCGATACAGTTGAAATGGTAGCTCCCGCAGCTGCTGAAAACACAATCGTTGTTGAAGGCTCTAACGCAAACGTTACAAACAACTACGGCGCAAACTTCGTAATGGTATTTGAAGGACATTATGATACCTATGCAGAAGCTAAGGCTGCAAAGACTACAGCTCCTTACTTCAAGAGCTACAGCGCAACCAAGGTTAATGCAGACGGTTCTTATGATGTTGTACTTCCCGCTTACGGAACAGAATACACCGTTGTTGTAAGAACACTTACAGGCGAGTATGTTCTCAGCTATGTTCAGACAGAAGCTAAACCCGCAGTAGTATTTGACGGTCTTACATTCACAGGTCTTGAGAATGTTACAACCGTTCGTTACGCTAAGGGTACATATACAAATGTAAGCGATATGAAGACATCCACTGAATACAGAGGTATCGCATCCAGATTGTTTGTTGACAATACATTCACATTGAAGACAGCTCTTAAAGGCGAATACACCATTGTATATCAGTATGCTAACGGCGCAATGGATATCTTCACATTGACCTTCTAATTGAAAACTGAATAGCATTTGAGTTCGGGTTTTTCCCGGATAAATGAATCACCGCAGACAGCAATGTCTGCGGTGTTTTTTTATTATATTTCATTTTATATATGATATTATCTTTATCAGTAATGCTTTTTCGAAAATAATAAAAAAGCCCCGATAACACTTGCAAATACGCAGTATTATCAGGGCAGGCTTACAATATTTACCGAAGTTAAAAATTTTTTGAAATATCTTCGATATATTGAATAATTTTATCTCTTGAAATTCCGAGAACGTACGAAAATTCTTCTGTAATCATCTTTTCCGATTTTGAAAGAATTCGGGCGTCGTTAGTATTAATATGTTTATTTTCAGCTTCAAGCTCGGCTTTCTTCTTTTTAATTAGCAAATAAACCGATAAAATCAGCTGTCTGTCACAGGACATCAGAGCCTTTGAGAAAAAAGAATTTCTTTCCTTATCGTTCGGATTCCACATAAGCGGAGCAGAATATGCCTTGCAGATAGCTTCTTTAATTTGATCAATGTTTGAAACGTAGGAAATTTTTTCGGATAGCTTGGATTTCGTCGGAACAAACACCTGCATGCGCGGATCGTAAACAGAACGGAGTATATAAAAATCTCGGATTCCCTTTTCGTCAAAATTTTCTCGCCTAATGTCTATAATTTCACAAATTCCGTTTGTTTTGTATACTACTATATCTCCCTTTTTGAAATTTGCATTTTCTTGGATACTGTTACTCACTTAACACCTCATATAATTACATAACTCTCATAATAATTATAATAATTTTCACTTTAATAATTCATTTGTTTTTTTTGAACAAATAAAAAAAGATTTTTATTTACGATGACAGCATATGACATTATTTTTTTTACGCCGGGTATAAAATGATTAAAAAAGAGTAAGGGGAATTAAATGAAAAAAACAGGCTGTGAAATAGAAAACGAAAACGGTACCTTAAGGGTCAAATTACTTGGAGAAATTGACCATCATTCATGCGCTTATTTAAGAGAAGAAATAGATAAAGCCATGTTTCGTTCAAGATGTGACACGGTGGTTATGGATTTATGCGCCGTAACCTTTATGGACAGCGCAGGACTCGGACTTATACTCGGAAGATATGCAAAAATTACGGAGCTCGGCGGACGACTTGTGTGCGTTAATCCGAGCCTGGATATTGATAAAATATTGAGAATAGCCGGTGTTAGAAAGCTGATAACGGTTAAGGAGGAAAGAAAAATAATATGATAAAAAAACCGAGAAACACAATGAGTCTTGTAATTGATTCAAACAGCGTTAACGAATCCTTTGCAAGATATGCAGTGTCGTCATTCGCCGCCCAGCTTGACCCGTCGGTCTCGGAGATTACAGACCTCAGAACCGTTGTATCCGAGGCGGTGACAAATTGTATTATTCACGGTTACAAAGGAACGCAGGGAAAAATATTTATATATGCTACATATTACGACGATAGGAGCATAAAAGTGAAAATAAGAGACAAAGGGTGCGGCATGGAGGACCTTGAGCTTTGCATGAAGCCTTTTTATTCCGGGGATACATCCGGAGAGCGGGGAGGCATGGGATTTACCATTATGGATTCGTTTACCGACAAAATGACGGTTACAACCAAAAAGGGAAAGGGAACAACCGTTACTATGACAAAGCGTTTCAGATAGAGGAAAAGCTTGAATAACAGTACCGAAACAAACAATATGCTTATAAGACGGCTTCAGGGCGGCGACGAAAAGGCGTTGACTGAGCTGTGCTTATACAATGCAGGGTTGGTAAAAAGCATAGCCTTAAGATATGTCGGAACGGGAAATGAGCTTGAGGATTTAATTCAGATAGGAAACATAGGACTGATTAAGGCAAGCAGAGGGTTTGATTTTTCCTATAACACCGTTTTTTCCACCTATGCCGTAGTTCATATTATCGGAGAAATAAAGCGGTTTCTGCGTGATGACGGAAGCATTAAAATAGCAAGAGAAACAAGGAAGAATGCATTTATAATTTCAAAAGCAAGACAAGCCTTTGAAAATGAAAATATGCGCGAGCCTACCGTAAAAGAGCTTGCCGAGCTATGCCGCATGCACGAGGAAGAGGTTACACAGGCGTTATGCGCTTCCTACGGGGTTAGGTCTTTGGCGGAAAAAATCGGTGACAGCGACGATATTACTCTTGAAAGCATGATAGAGGATTCAAACGACAAAATTAAACTGTTGACGGATAATATAGCGCTTGCCGAGGCCGTTTCAAAGCTGGACAAATTGCAAAGGGCTATAGTCCATTTGCGTTATACTAAGGAGCTGACGCAGGCTCAGACGGGTAAAATCCTCGGCATTTCACAGGTAAAGGTATCAAGAGAGGAAAAGAAATTACTGTTACAGCTCAAAACCGCTTTGTAGCGGATTTTAAAGCAGATTTTTGGAGCAGATAACGAAAAGTTTACAAATTTAAGGTCTTGACAAATCACGCCTCCTAATATATAATATAATGTGCCTGTTTATACAGTGTATAATTCGTAAAGGAAACCCTGCAATGGATGACAAGCTTGATCTCACCGCCCTTCTCTGCGGAGAGACAGACAGAGTCGATTTTGAAATAGAATTTCAAATAGACCCGTCGGACGCGCCGTACGGTGTTGTTTTTCCCGACCCCGTAAGGGCAAAGGGAACGGTTAGCAATTACGGCGGATATATGCAGCTTTGTTCCGAAGAAAGCGTGCATTATATATCGGAATGCTCTAGATGCCTTAGCGAAATTGATGACACTCTATTAATTTCGTTTGAAAAAAATGTCGCCGTAGCGGGAAAAATCGAGAATGAGGAAACCGATGATTACTTATTCATCGAAAATTCGCATCTCGATGTTAAATCTCCGTTACTTGAACAAGTGATTCTTGAGTTTCCGTCAAAGCTTTTGTGCAAAGAGGATTGTAAAGGGTTGTGTCAGCACTGTGGGGCAGATTTGAATAAAGAAATTTGTAAATGCTCGGAAAGAAAACCGGATTCGCCGTTTGCGTTGGCATTGGCAAAGTTCCGTGAACAAATGGACGAGCAGTAAATTACGGGAGGATAGTAAAATGGCAGTACCGAAGAGAAAAGTGTCCGGAGCAAGAAGAGATAAGAGACGTTCAAGTGTATGGAAGCTTGATGCTCCTACAATGGTTAAGTGCCCTAAGTGCGGCGAATTCAAGCTTGCGCACAGGGTTTGTAAGACCTGCGGAAGCTACGCCGGCAAGGAAATCGTCAAGACCGAAGCGTAATTTCTTACTATCGTTTTTTGGGGCGTGGGTTATACGCATGGCGTATACTGCGCCCGATTTTTTTAAGACGAAAAGAGGTGTGATTTTGGTTACCGTTGACGGTGTTGAGGCAGGCTCTTTGGCAGACAAAGCCGGAATAACAGACGGCGATATACTGATTTCCGTAAATGGACATGATATTTCGGATGTTCTTGATTACAGATTTTATATTGCAAGCAGGAAGGTTACTTTAAAAATTCACAGGGGACCGGAGCTGTTTGATATAACCGTCAAAAAGGGCGAGTATGATGACATAGGACTCGAATTCAAGAACGAGCTGATGGATGAATGTCAAACCTGTCGGAATAAATGTATTTTTTGTTTTATCGACCAAATGCCCAAGGGAATGAGAGAATCGCTTTATTTAAAGGACGACGATTCGAGAATGTCATTTCTGACAGGCAGTTATATTACTCTCACAAACTTATCCGAAAGAGACATAGAGAGAGTTATCGAAATGAAGCTCTCACCGATAAATGTTTCGGTACATACGACTAATCCCGAGCTTCGGAAAATGATGATGCAAAACCGCTTTGCCGGGGAAAGCCTGAAAACGCTGAAGAAATTTGCAAAAGCCGGAATAGAGCTTCACTGTCAGATAGTAGTGTGCCGCGGAATAAACGACGGCGAGGAGCTTGAGCGTACCATGAGCGATCTTTGCGAGCTTTATCCTGCGGTACAGAGCGTTTCCGTCGTTCCGTGCGGACTTACAAAATTCCGCGAAGGCTTGTATCCGCTGGAGCCCTTTACGCAAGAGGACTGCAGGGATATAATAGAACGCGTTGACAGGGTACGGGCAAAGAGCAAGAGAGAGCACGGAAAAGCTGTTTTTTGCTGTGCGGACGAGCTTTATTTAAAAGCGAGACTTCCTCTTCCGGATGAAGATTATTATGAAGGCTATCCCCAATTTGAAAACGGCGTAGGCATGATAACCTCAATGAGAGCAGAGGTTAAAGAGGAACTTGAACATCTTTTTGAGGATTTTGACGTTAAGGCGGTTAACAAGAAAATGAGCATTGCAACCGGAGAGGCGGCATACGGAATAATCAGCGAAAGCGTAAAAGCCGTTTGCGAAAAAGTGCCGGGGCTCGAATGCAGGGTTTATAAAATAGTAAACGACTATTTCGGCGAAAGCATTACGGTTGCCGGACTGATTACGGGTACGGATCTGATAAAGCAGCTAAAAGGTAAGGAGCTGGGAGACGTTTTATTGCTTCCGTCCGTTATGCTTAGGTACGAAAAAGATTTGTTCCTAGACGGAGTGAGCATTGACGAGGTCGAGGAGGCGCTCGGTGTTGAAATTCGTTTGAATGAAAACAGCGGTTATTCGCTTATTGACGCTCTCTTAGAGTAAAGAAAGGATGTAAAGTATGTCAAAGCCAATAGTAGCTATTGTCGGCAGACCCAACGTCGGCAAAAGCACACTTTTTAATAAGCTGACAGGCAAGAGACTTGCTATCGTAGAAGATACGCCGGGCGTTACGAGAGACAGAATTTACTGCGACGCAGAGTGGTGCGGCAAACAGCTTTTGCTCGTCGATACCGGCGGAATAGAGCCGAAAACGGATGACGCAATGCTTCGGCACATGAGAAGACAGGCCGAGATCGCCATAGAAACAGCGGATGTTATAATTTTTATGTGCGACGTTACAACGGGGCTTACGGCGGACGACAGGGAGGTTTCCTCCATGCTCAGAAAAAGCACGAAGCCGATTGTCTTGGCCGTTAATAAGTGCGACCGGATTGGCGAACCTCCGCTCGAATTTTACGAATTTTATGAACTCGGAATAGACGGGGGACCGATTGCCGTTTCGTCTGCACACGGCTCAGGCACGGGCGATTTGCTCGACAGAGTTTTGGAGCTTTGCCCCGAAGAGGAAGACATCGACTCGGAAGAGGACGATACGATTAAGGTTGCGTTTATCGGTAAACCCAATGCAGGAAAAAGCTCAATTATTAACCGTTATCTCGGTGAAGAGCGACTTATTGTATCGGATATTGCGGGAACGACCCGGGATTCCATAGATACGTATGTCGAAAACGAATTCGGCAAGTATACATTTATAGATACTGCCGGAATAAGAAGACAAAGCAAAATAAATTCAAAAATCGAGCATTACAGCGTGCTTCGCGCAAAATTAGCTGTTGACAGAGCAGATGTATGCGTAATTATGGTGGACGCCACAGAGGGCGTTACCGAGCAGGATTCCAAAATTGCCGGTATCGCCCATGACGCAGGCAAGCCCTCGATTATTTGTATCAACAAATGGGATTTGGTTGAAAAGGAGAACGGAACGGCTGAAAAATTCGTGCTTGACGCCTACGATGCTCTTCCGTTTATGACATATGCGCCTGTACTTCTTATTTCCGCAAAGACGGGGCAGAGAACCGGCAAGCTGTTTGAGCTGATTAACAGCGTTCGTGAAAATTCCGTTATGCGAATTACAACCGGAGTTTTGAACGATGTACTGAACGAGGCCACAACGAGAGTCCAGCCTCCGTCGGATAAGGGAAAACGGCTTAAGATTTATTATATGACTCAAAATTCGATAGTTCCGCCGACCTTTGTTATTTTCTGCAATAATGCGGAGCTGTTCCACTTTTCATATCAAAGATACATAGAAAATCAGCTTCGGGAGGTTTTCGGCTTTAAAGGCACACCGATAAAGCTGATTATCAGAGCGAAGGGAGATGCAGAGGTATAAAATGAGTTATTTTACATTGGTTAAGTTTTACGGACTTGTAGTCTTAAAAATTAACGGTATAAATTCTCTTGAGGATATCGGAGATTATTTGCACTATCCCTCATGGGTTTTGCTTGCTGTCGCAGCCTTAGGCGCTTTGGCATACTTAATGGGAAGCATAAATACCGCAATAATATACTCCAAGCTCAAATATAAAGACGACATTCGCAAGTACGGTTCGGGCAATGCCGGAATGACAAATATGATGCGTGTTTACGGAAAAGGTGCGGGTATTGTTACCATCGTAGGGGATTTGTTCAAAGCGGTTATTCCCGTTTTTGTGTCAATGCTTCTTTTCGGCGAGGTAGTTGCATATTTTGCCGGACTGTGCTGTATCATAGGTCATGCGTATCCCTGCTACTACGGCTTTAAGGGAGGCAAGGGAGTTATGGTTACGGCGGCAACGATTTTGACGGTGGAGCCGATTCTTTTCGCAATTTTATTTGTTGTATTTCTTGTAATTGTTCTCTTTACAAAATATGTTTCGCTGGGCTCAATTATCAGCGCTCTGTTAATTCCGGTGTTTATGCCTCAGGTTCATAAGCTGATATACGGAGAGGGAGCAAACGAGCTTCTCTCGTTCGCAATGGTAATTTGTCTGGTGATGGCTATGTTCATTTTGTTTTTGCACAAAGAAAATATAAGAAGACTGTTAAATCATGAAGAAAATCATATCGAATTTAAGAAAAAGAAGAAAAAAGAGTAAAAATTATCGTTAAAAGTATTGCATTTCTTTTAATTGTATGATATAATACTCGTTGCTTTATGCAAGGTTTATGATGGAGGTGTAAATAGAATGGCTAAATGTGATGTATGCGGTAAGGGTGTTGTTTTCGGTCTTAATGTATCCCACTCCAACCGTAAAACCGCTAGAACCTGGAAGCCCAACATTAGAAAAGTTAAGGCTGATGTTAACGGTACCGTTAAGACGGTAAAGGTTTGTTCCCGTTGCCTTCGCTCCAACAAGGTAACCAGAGCGAACTGATCTTATTTAATATTGGATTTTCAAGGGCGGGTGGGTATCCGCCCTTAGTTCGTTGCTTGATATGAAAAAAACTGTTATTCACTCATTGAATCTTTCCGAAAAATGCAAATCGGCGCTAAAAAGATACGCCGAGCGTTCAATCGAAACTGCCGTATCTCCGTTTCTTCATCAAAGCGTAAATACACATCCCGACACGCTGTTTTTTTATTATGAGGACAAGCTTTTTACGGGTGCGCGATACCGTGAGCTTATGCCTGAGCTGTCCATGTGCCCCTGTGAGATAATTGAAACGTCAGACGCAGTCAGTCCTTATCCGGGAGAAGCGTTGCTGAATTGCTTTTATTTAACGGTGGCGGGAAAAAATATTCTTTTCGGAAATTTAAAGCATATTGATAAAACCCTTGCGTCATATTTTGATTATGCAGTTTCGGTAAATCAGGGCTACGCCCACTGTTCAAGCGCAAAAATTTCTGACAGTGCAGTGATTACCTCGGATAAAGGAATTGCCGATGCCGTATGCTCTGCGGGAGCAAACGCCCTTCTTATTGAAAGCGGATACATAGAGCTTCCCGGCTTTGATTACGGATTTATCGGCGGTGCTTCGGTACTGTGCGAAAATGAGCTTTTGTTTTTCGGCGACGTAAAACAGCATCCCGACTATTTAAAAATGAAGAAATTTGCAAAAGACTTCGATGTAACGCTGCGTTCTCTGTCAGATGAAAAATTGTGCGATTTCGGAGGAGGATTGTTCATATAACTATGAAAACACGGTCAAATTTAAGATATTCGTTTAAACAGACTGTTCCGGTGCTTTTCGGTTATTTATGTCTGGGCGGCGCCTTCGGTATTATGCTTGCTGATAAGGGCTACTCCTTTGTGTGGGCTTTTTTTATTGCGCTTACCTGCTATTCCGGCTCGATGCAGTTTGTGCTTGTATCTCTTTTGTCTGCCAATCCTCCCGTTACGCTTATTTATACGGCGGTTATGACATTGATTGTTAATTCCAGACACATTTTTTACGGCTTGTCATTCATACAGCGATTTAAGGAAATGGGAATCAGAGGCTTATATATGATTTTTTCCCTAACCGACGAAACCTATTCGCTTCTTTGTGCGCAGACGAGCATTCCTTCGAATTTGGACGAGCGGAGCGTATTTTTTAATATCGCATGGCTTAACCAGCTTTATTGGATTTGCGGCTGTGTGATAGGCACGCTTATCGGAACGCTTATTCCGTTTGATTTTACCGGGGTTGATTTTACGATGACAGCGCTTTTTGTCGTAATTTTTATAGAACAATGGAAAACCGTAAAATCACACATTCCCGCAATGACGGGACTGGTTGTCGCGGTGCTGTGTCTTATTTGTATCGGTTCTGACAATTTTATGTTTTTCGCATTGGCATTTACTTCGCTCATTCTTGTATTGATGAGAAGCTATTTTGAAAAGAACGGAAAAACAGGAGAAAAGGCTGAGGAGGATTGCAATGATAACAACGCTTAAAGCCATTGAAATAATTGCGGTTGTCGCTGTTGTAACATTCTTTACAAGGGGTGCGCCTTTTGTGTTCTTTTCGGGTAAGAATGGTGTTGCCAAGATTGTTCGGTATCTCGGAAATGTCTTACCGAGCGCCATTATCACTGCGTTGATTGTTTTTTGCGTTAAGGACGTGACGTTTACAGAGTCTCCGTACGGTGCGCCGTACTTGGCGGCAATAGCAATAACTGCGCTGCTTCATATATTATTTAAGAAAACCTTGGTGTCAATTTTGGGCGGAACAGTTGCGTTTATGCTGCTTTCCAGGGTGATTTTTGCATAAAAGTAAATATTTTCATCAATAATATAACAGTTAATAAAAAAACACTTGACAAGTTACAATTTTTGGTGATATAATAATCATCGGTTTATACTGCAAAAAGTATAGATAATACTCATGAAAGGAGAAAATAATGCCAACCTTTAACCAGCTTGTAAGACACGGTCGTCAGACAAGAGATTACAAATCAAAGGCACCCGTACTTCAGAAGGGCTTTAACACAATCAAGAATACAGCGATTGATCAGAGTGCGCCTCAGAAGCGCGGTGTTTGCACAAAGGTTACGACAACCAGCCCGAAGAAGCCGAACTCGGCTTTGCGTAAGATTGCAAGGGTACGTTTGACTAACGGCCTTGAAGCGACCACTTACATTCCGGGTATCGGACATAACCTCCAGGAGCACTCGGTTGTTCTTATCAGAGGCGGAAGAGTTCGTGACTTGCCCGGTGTGCGTTACCATATTATCCGCGGTACACTCGATGCCCAGGGCGTTGACGCACGCAGACAGAGCCGTTCTAAATACGGCGCAAAGAGACCTAAAGCAGGAAAGTAATACAATAGTTCTGTTTTTGCTTAAAGGTCGGAATATGATTTAATAATAATTAGCTTTATATAGATTATATTTCTGACTCTGAGGAGCATTTACGAGATACTAATTTCGAGTACCTGTGATATCATTATTATGAAGGAGGGAAGAACAGTGCCTAGAAGAGGTCAGATTTCCAAGAGAGACATTCTGCCGGATCCTATGTACAACTCAAAGCTTGTAACAAAGCTCATTAACAACATGATGTACGACGGCAAGAAGGGTGTAGCTCAGAAAATTGTATACGATGCATTTGCAATCGTAGAGCAAAAATCAGGCAAGAATGCGCTTGACGCATTTAATGAAGCGTTGAATAACGTTATGCCTGAGCTCGAAGTTAAGGCGAGAAGAATCGGCGGTTCGACATATCAGGTTCCGATGGAAGTTCGTGCAGAGCGTAAGCAGACTCTCGGACTCCGTTGGATAAGAACCTACAGCCGTACCAGAAGCGAGCGTACAATGGCTGAAAAGCTTGCCGGTGAAATCCTTGACGCTTTAAATCAGACAGGCGGTGCGTTTAAGAAGAAAGAAGAAACGCACAGAATGGCTGAAGCAAACAAAGCGTTTGCACATTACAGATATTAATAAGAATAATACCGATTGTAGCTTACAATCCGTTTGGAAAGTAGTATTAAGGAGAATAATTAATGCCAAGAGAATATTCTTTACAGAATACAAGAAATATCGGTATTATGGCACATATCGATGCCGGAAAGACAACCACAACCGAGCGTATCCTGTTCTATACGGGAAAGACTCACAGACTCGGTGAAACTCATGACGGCGCAGCAACGATGGACTGGATGGAGCAGGAGCAGGAAAGAGGTATTACAATTACCTCCGCCGCTACAACCTGCTACTGGAAGGGAAATCGTATTAACATTATTGATACCCCCGGACACGTTGACTTTACTGTAGAAGTACAGAGATCACTTCGTGTATTGGACGGTTCTGTAACGGTCTTTTGTGCCAAAGGAGGCGTTGAGCCTCAGTCGGAGACCGTTTGGCGTCAGGCGGACCAGTACGGCGTACCGCGTATGGCGTATGTAAATAAAATGGATATTACGGGCGCTGACTTCTATCGTGTTGTAAGCATGATGAAGGAAAGACTTAAATCAAATGCAGTGCCGATTCAGCTCCCTATCGGTAAGGAAGAGGATTTCAAGGGAATTATCGACCTTATGAATATGGAAGCGGATATCTATTACGATGATCTCGGTAAGGACATGCGTGTAGAGCCCATTCCGGAGGATATGCGCGAGCTTGCCGAAGAATATCGTTCCGCAATGGTTGAATCCATTGCAGAGCAGGATGAGGTGCTTTTTGAAAAGTACTGCGCAGGTGAAGACATCAGCGTAGATGAACTCAAGGCAGCTCTTCGTAAGGCTACAATAGCAAATAAGATAGTTCCCGTTACCTGCGGTACTTCTTACAAAAATAAGGGCGTACAGAAGCTTCTTGACGCTATCATCGACTTTATGCCGTCTCCTGTAGACATTCCTTCAATCAAGGGCGTAAACCCCGATACAGATGAGGAAATGGAAAGACATGCGTCCGATGACGAGCCTTTCTCGGCATTGGCGTTCAAGATTATGACTGACCCGTATGTCGGAAAGCTTTGCTTCTTCCGCGTATATTCAGGTAAGGTTGAAACAGGTACAACCGTATATAACTCGTCTAAGGGACAAAGAGAAAGATGCGGACGTATTCTGCAGATGCACTCCAATGACCGTAAGGACATTGACGTATGCTACGCAGGCGATATTGCCGCTATGGTTGGCGTTAAGAACACCACGACAGGCGATACTCTCTGTGACGAGAATCATCCTGTTAGTCTCGAATCCATGGAAGTCCCGGAACCGGTTATCCGCGTAGCCATCGAGCCTAAGACCAAAGCAGGTCAGGAAAAGATGGGCATCGCACTTTCCAAGTTGGCTGAGGAAGACCCGACATTCCGCACCTATACGGATGATGAAACAGGTCAGACAATTATCGCCGGAATGGGCGAGTTGCACCTTGAAATTATCGTTGACAGACTCCTTCGCGAGTTCAAGGTTGAAGCAAACGTCGGTGCTCCTCAGGTTGCATACAAGGAAACAGTCACAAAGTCTGCCGACGTCGACTGCAAGTATGCAAGACAGTCCGGAGGTAAGGGTCAGTGCGGTCATGTTAAAATCATACTTGAGCCTAACGAACCCGGTAAGG
>JAQXHN010000049.1 GCA_029007295.1 Clostridia bacterium
ATATATTTAATAAGAGCGATCTGAATTTGTGCTATTTCGTCTCGCCAAATGCAAATAGCGGGTAATACGACTATGTCAAGCAGAAACACCTTATTTTAAGCAGCATAATACATTGTGCCTATTCGTCGCTCAGTCACAAAACTCCGGATTTTTCGGAGTTTTTTATTTTATTATATTTTTTTACCGCACGGTAAAATTTTTCGACGGTATATTATTACGATAACCGCTTATAAAACAAACAAGCATAAGTCGAGCATTTTAACTGATTTTTTCTTTTGTCACAGCACCTGATACAAGGTGCTTTTTGTTTATTTTTTCGGATAAATTCTTAATAAAAATGTTGACCGATAACGAAAAAAGATGTATAATAAATTAAAAATGAAAATCCAAAGGAGTTTCTATGATAGAGCTTAATAACGATAAACAAATTTTTGCCATGATGCGCGAATATCTCTATACTGCGGTTGTCGGTGATATAATGGATACAATGGGATACGAGCATCAGTTTTTACCTCCTCAAATAAGACCTCTTCGCGACGATATGGTTGTAGTCGGCAGAGCAATGACCGTAACGGAATGCGACGCAAATACTCCCGAAGCAAAAGCCATGCCGAAATTCGGTAAGATGTTCGAGGCCCTTGATAATTTAAAGGAGGATGAAGTATACATCTGCTCAGGCTGCTCACCTACATATGCGGTTCTCGGCGAGCTTATGTCAATGAGAGCGAAGTACCTAAAGTCCTCCGGAGCTGTTTTAAACGGTTATCTACGTGACACGCACGGTATCCTGAAGCTTGACTATCCGGTATTTACATACGGTTGTTATGCACAGGATCAGGGACCGCGAGGCGTTGTTACCGATTACCGCAAGCCTTTACAGGTCGGAGACGTATTGGTAAATCCGGGCGATATTGTATTCGGCGATATTGACGGAGTAGTAATTATTCCCAAGACAATCGAAAAAGAGGTGCTTACGAAGGCTTACGAAAAGGCGGTCGGAGAAAAGACGGTTGCTAACCTCCTAAAAAACGGTGTATCAAGCTACGATGCATTTAAGCAGTACGGAATCTTCTGATAAAAGAGGTGTATTGTTTTGCATAAGCTTTTAATAAAAAATGCAAAAGTAATCGACGGCTTCGGCAACGAGCCTTTTTCCGCAGATGTTGCGACAGACGGCGGCAAAATAAGCAAGATATATCAAAACAGCGAAGGCGTTGAGGCGGAAAAAATAATAGACGCCGCCGGAAAATATTTAACTCCCGGATTTATAGATATTCACAGACATGCCGACGCTTTTGTTACCGGCGACAAATTCGGTGAAATTGAATTATCTCAGGGACTTACAACGATAGTTAACGGACAGTGCGGGCTAACAATAGCTCCGTGTACAAAGCCGAACAGGGAAAAAATTCTTGATTTTTTAGAGCCTGTCATGGGCAGAGCCGACGATTCTGTATATTTTGAAACCGTGTCTGAGTATTTTGACATTCTTGAAAACAGAACTCTTGCACTTAATGTCGGTATGTGCGTCGGCAACGGAACGCTTCGTATGAATTCGAGAGGCTTTGAGCCCGGTGAAAACCTAACGGACAGCGAATTAAAAATCACTCATAAGCTGCTCAGAGATTCGCTTGACGCAGGCTGTCTCGGCGTTACAATGGGAATAGTTTACGCTCCTGAAAATTGCTATCGCCATAATGGATTTGTTAAAGCGCTGGAGCCGATGAGCGATTATAAGGTACCCCTTGTATGTCATGTAAGAGGCTACGGCGATTTGCTTCAGGGTTCGCTTCGGGAGGTTATCTCTGTTGCAAAGGATTTAAACGTTCCCCTGCATATAAGTCACATGATGGCAGTCGGTAAGCAAAATTGGGGACAGGGTCTTGATAAAGCGCTCGGTATTCTCGACGAAGCAAGGGCTTCGGGAATGCAGATATCCTGCGATGTTTATCCCTATACGGCAGGCTCTTCTCAGCTGATTCAAATATTGCCGCCGTGGTATCAGGAAGGGGGAGTTGACGCTATTATTAAGCGCTTGTCCGACCCTGAAATGAGAAAAGAGCTTGTTGAAATACTCAAAAAGCCTAATACAAGGTTTGAAAATTTGCTTTATTCAACCGGATTTGACGCACTTCTTGTCACAACTCTCGGCTCGGAAAAGAATCAGCAATATGTAGGCAAGACAATTACGGAGATTGCAAGGATGCAAGGAAAGGACCCTTACGACTGTGCATTTGATTTACTGATAGAAGAAAACTGCAATGTAACAATGGTAATATTCATTACAAGCGAGGAGGATATTTTAAATATCATTAAATATCCGTACAGCAGTATTATTTCCGATTCGGTTTATCCTATAAGCGGTTTACCTCATCCGAGATTATATGGGACATATCCAAAGGTTCTTGCCGAGTTTGTGCGCGACAGAAAGCTTCTTAAGCTGCCTTTTGCGATTCAAAAGATGACGAGCGAAAGCGCAAAGCTTTACAGAATCGGCAAAAAGGGAGCGATTAAAGAAGGATATGACGCGGATTTATGTATTTTTGACTTAAATAATATTGCAACCGATTCAACATATGTTGAGTCCCGTGTCAATGCAAGGGGTATGGATTATGTGTTGGTCGGCGGTGAAATTGCCTACGAAAACGGTAAGGTAGTTAATAAAAATTGCGGCGGGCTTATTCGTCGAAAGGATTAAGAGGTACATAATATGTCAAACATATACGATGAGCTCGGCACTCAGAAAATAATAAATGCAACCGGTACATACACCGTTCTCGGCGGCTCGAGAATGAGCGATAAGACTCTGGAGGATATTAAGAGTGCCGCAGGTAATTTCGTTGAAATTAAGAAATTACAGAAAATAATTAACGAAAAGGTAGCTGTTCTTACACATAACGAAGCGGCTTATATCACAAACGGAGCGGCATGTGCATTGTATCTTGCCACCTGTGCCGCATTGCAGATTAAAAACGGCAAAAGCCGACATTTCTATATTACGAAGGACGAAAAGGATAAAAGAAACTGTGTTGTTTTTAAGTCGCACAGAAATCCGTACGATTATACAATAAGTCAGGCAGGAGTAGCATATAAGGAAATCGGCTATCCGAATTTCATTTTACCTGCAACATGCGAGGATTTAGAAGAAGCAATAGACGAAAATACCTGTATGATATACTATGTTCATGCAGTGTGGACGCCGGACGGTGCGCTGGATCTCGAAAATACTATCAGAATCGCACATGAACGGGGTATTCCCGTTATCGTTGATGCGGCGGCTCAGTTACCTCCTCTTTCTAACCTTTGGACCTTTACCGAAATGGGAGCGGACGCCGTCCTATTCAGCGGCGGAAAGGATATAAGAGGACCTCAGTCATCGGGACTTATGGTAGGTAAAAAGTCCTTTATCGATGTAGTTGCCTCTCTCGGATTCCCGATTTACGGCGCCGGAAGGATGCTTAAGGTCGGCAGAGAGGAAATGGTAGGCTTATACAGTGCTTTAAAGCAGTATGTTGAAATGGATCACGACGCCCGTGCCGAATGGTGTGAGGGCGAGGTAAATAAAGTAATCGAAGCGACTGAGTCTATGAAGCACTTTAACGCACAAAGAAGCTTCCCGAACGAGGCGGGACAGCCGATTGCAAGAGCGATAGTCTATACGGATGCAGACAGTCAAAAAGTCCATGATATGCTTATGGATTACGATGTAGGCATTTATGTTATGACAGAGGGTAAAAATGCATTTTATGTAAACCCGATGACGATGTATGACGGCGACGCCGAATACGTTATTGAAAAATTATATGACATTGATAAAAAATTATAATAAAGAGGTGCCAAATGAACAAGAACGGAAGAAGAACGGTTTTAGTTACAGGCGGAGCAAAGGGAATCGGGCAATCCATTTCCATTGAGATGGCGCGCGCCGGCTACGATGTAGCCGTCAATTACCACAACAGAAGAGGAATGGCAGAGGAAACGAAAGCCGAAATCGAAAAGCTTGGCAGAGATTGTTTCCTTATACATGCCGACATGGGCGATCTTAAGTCAATTGAAAATATGTACAATGAAGTTTATAACTATTTCGAAGACCTCGATGTAGTGGTAAACAATGCAGGCGTTGGCAAAGAGGTATATTTTCTTGACACAACAGAGGAAGATTTTGATTTTATGAATCTCGTTGACTGGAAGGGACTTTTCTTCTCGAGCCAGTATGCCGCAAAGAGAATGATTGAACACAACAACAAGGGCGTTATCATCAATGTTTCATCTAATCAAAGCGTCGGCTGTTGGCCGCGTTCAACGGTCTATGCTCCCGTAAAGGCGGCTGTTGATAAATTTACAAAGAACTGCGCAATGGAAATGGCTCCTTACGGAATCCGTGTAGTAGCCATAGCTCCCGGATATACCAACGTAGGTTGGCCGAAGGGCGATATTCGTCTTGAAGCGGAAGCAAGACTTCCTTTAAAGAGATTTGCTTCAACAAAGGAAATAGCAAAGGGATGTATCTACCTTGCGTCCGAAGACGCCGACTATATCACAGGCTTTACGCTTACCATCGACGGCGGAGCGCTTTTGCCGGTTGTTGCCGAAAACGACTTCGTAAAGGGAGTTCCGGTAGACAATAAGCAATGAAAAAGTACTTTTATACCGGCTCATATTCGTCAAGTGAAGAGAATGCAATAAATCTCATTTCTCTTGACATGAAATCGGGAAGAATGCAAAAAGAAAAGGGATTTTCTCAAATTGAAAATCCCTCATATCTTGCAATAAATAAGCAAAACGACCGTCTTTATGCGTTAAGCGAATGCGATGGGTACGGTGAGATTACCGCATATAATATTAATTCGGAAGGCGAGCTTACAAAAATTAACAGCGTCAAAACGAAGGGCGGACAGCTGTGTCATATTACATTGAATCCGAGCGAAACGTTAATTTGTGTTGCAGGATACGAAAGCGGAACCGTTGACATATTTTTTCTTGATGAAACCAGGGGTATAGGAGAGAAATTTTTTTCCGACGTTCATTTTGGAAATGGCAAAATCGAGGGAAGGCAGGATTGTCCGCACTGTCATTTTGTGTTTTTTCCGAAAAATCGGGATAATACTTTTTATGTAACAGACCTCGGAACAGACGAGCTGTACAGATATGAAATTGACAAAGATATCGTTCGGATAAAATCAAAGCTGAAAATTCCCGACGCAGACGGGCCGAGACATATTGTTCAAAGCGGAGTAAACGAGGATATAATATACCTTGTCTGTGAAATATCGTTTAAGATTCACACGATTCGCATGCATGAGGACGGCGACGAAATAATCGATACGGTGTCTACCGTAGAAGACGGAGCGGAATATTATGGCGGAGCAGGCGCAATTAGAATAAGCAAGGATAACAAATATCTTTATGTAAGTAACCGTGTTATTACGCCGGATTCGGGACTTGACAGCATCGCAAGGTTTTCTTTCGACGAAAACCTGTTGCCTGTAAATAAAAAGATTACAAAATCCGGACATCATATGCCGAGAGATTTTTACATCTTTGACGATATCTTGGTTTCGGCTTCTCAAACAGATGATAAGCTTGTCTCTTACGGATTAAATGCAGATAACGGCGAAATTAAGAATAAATTAAGCGAAATAAAATTAAAACACCCGGTTTGTATAATACCGTATAACAAATAAAGGAGTAAAATTATGAGTGAATTAAAGAAGATTCCGGAGAATGCAAAGCAGCATGTAACCGCAGGACCGTATTCTCCCGTGCTTGAAATCGAATGCAAAAAGCTGGTAGTAATTTCCGGTTCTGCCGCTATAGCAATGGACGGCAGTATTATCGGTACAACAATAGAGGAGCAGGCAAAGGCAACGCTTGAAAACTGCAAGAAACAGCTTTTGAGCGCGGGCTGTACCTTTGACGACGTATTCAAAGTAAATGTATTTATGAAAGACCTGAAGGATTGGGGCAGGTTTAACGAGGTATATAAACTTGAATTTCCCGACCCAAAGCCTGTGAGAACAGCTGTACAGGTCGGATTATTGCCGGATTTGCTTTGTGAAATAGAAATGTGGGCGGTGAAGAAATGATGTTCTCTGTATTAGATGAAATAGGTAAGCTCGGTATTGTACCCGTAGTTGTAATTGACGACGCAAACGATGCAAAGGCGCTTGCGAACGCTCTTTGCGAGGGCGGACTTCCCTGTGCGGAGGTTACATTCCGTACTGCTGCGGCCGAGGAGGCGTTAAAGATTATTTCGAAGGAGTTTCCCGAAATGCTTGTCGGCGCAGGTACCGTTCTCACTACAGAGCAGGTTGATAAAGCAGTAAATGCAGGCGCTAAATTTATTGTAAGCCCCGGACTTAATCCGGCGGTAGTAAAATACTGTACAGACAAAAAAATACCGGTTATACCGGGTATTTGCACGCCGAGTGAAGCGGAGCTTGCCATGTCGCTAGGACTTGAAACGGTTAAATTCTTTCCTGCCGAACAGGCAGGCGGACTAAAGATGATTAAGGCTATGTCGGCGCCCTACAGCAATCTTAAGTTCATGCCTACAGGAGGAATAAACGCTGAAAACGTACGCGAATATCTGGCGTTCAACAGGATATTGGCCTGCGGAGGAAGCTGGATGGTTAAAGGAGCTTTAATTAAAGAGGGAAAATTCGATGAAATAAAGAAAATGACAAAAGAAGCCGTTGACATCGTTCGTGAAATCAGAGGTTAATTGTATCTTTATCGGGCAAAAATAATTTTTGCGTATTAATACTGGAAAGGTTTGGATAATAATATGGAACTCAATTTAAAACCGAAGCAGGAATGTGCGTTTGATGCTGTTTCTCTCGGTGAAGTAATGCTTCGTCTTGACCCCGGCGAGGGAAGAATCAGAACGGCGCGTTCTTTCAGAGCGTGGGAGGGCGGCGGAGAATATAATGTTATTCGCGGGCTGCGTCGTTGCTTCGGTATGAAAACAGTGGTTATCACTGCCTTTGCACAGAATGAAATCGGACTTTTAATGGAAGATTTTATTTTGCAGGGGGGCGTTGATACATCGCTTATTAAGTGGATGAAGACAGACGGTATCGGAAGAATATGCAGAAACGGTTTGAATTTTACCGAAAGAGGCTTCGGTATCAGAGGCGCCCTCGGTTGCTCTGACCGTGCAAATACCGCTATATCAAAAGCAACTCCCGAGGATTTTGATTTTGAATACATTTTCGGCAAGCTCGGCGTTCGTTGGTTGCATACCGGCGGTATATATGCGGCGCTGTCCGAGCAGTCGTGCAAAACAGTAATCGAAGCAATTAAGACGGCAAAGAAATACGGTACAATTGTCTCCTATGATTTGAATTACCGTCCCTCAATGTGGAGTGCAATAGGCGGTATTGAAAAGGCAAGGGAAGTAAATAAAGAAATTGCAAAATATGTGGACGTTATGATAGGTAATGAGGAGGATTTCACCGCTTGCTTAGGCTTTGAGATCGAAGGAAACGATGAAAATCTAAAGTCGTTAAATCTTGACGGATATAAAAAGATGATTGATACCGCCGCAAAAACATATCCAAACTTTAAGGTTGTTGCAACAACCCTGCGTGAGGTTAAAACCGCAACGGTCAATGATTGGAGCGCAATCTGTTACTGTGACGGTGAAATTTACAAGGCAAAAGACTATAAGGGTCTTGAAATTATGGATAGGGTCGGCGGCGGCGATTCTTTTGCGTCGGGTCTTATTTACGGCCTTATGCAGTTCGGCGATGCGAAGATTGCAGTTGAATACGGTGCGGCTCACGGCGCTCTTGCAATGACTACGCCCGGCGATACTACCATGGCTAGCAAAAAAGAGGTTGAAGCTATTGTAGGCGGCGCCGGTGCAAGAGTAGCAAGATAACCGACGAAATTTTTCTGAATAAAAGGGCAGCTGTCACTTTAATGTGACAGCTGTTTGTATTAGTGTGTATTTATGTTCAATAATTCGGCAAGCTTTGGGGATATTTCAAATTCCTTTACTGCATTTTTGTATTCTGTAAGAGCCGTATTATTTATTTCTCCGGTTTTAACGGCGCGGATAAGAAGATTCTTCGGCGTTTCATCGGGGTCTATAAATTCAATAACATCTACCTTGTAACCGAACGCCTCAAGCAATTTTGCACGAAGCGAATCCGTCAACGCATCGCAAAGCTTTTGCTTCAGCATAGAATATTCGCACATTATTCCCAATGCTCCGTCTTTTTTATTAAGCTGCTTCATCATTTCATGGTGACAGCAGGGGCTGGATAATATTACCCTTGTTCCGCTTTTGACCGCTTTTGCAAGCACAATATCGGTCGCTGTGTCGCATGCATGGAGAGAAACCACCATATCGGGAGTCTTTTCTGCTTCAAATTCCGTTATGTTGCCGGATATAAAATTCAAGCCTGTAAAATTAAGGTCGCAGCTTACTTCGTTACAGTAGTCGATAATATCGTTTTTAAGGTCGATTCCGGTAATTGAGGGCGACATTTTACATTCATCATGCAAATACCAATATAAAGCAAAGCTTAAATAGCTTTTACCGCAGCATAAATCAAGTATATAAGAATCGTTCGGCAAATAAGCCCTTACGCTGCGTACTATTTCAAGAAATTTGTTTATCTGACGGTATTTCGGACGCTTTTTATCGAAAATTCTGCCTTTTTCGTCGCACACTCCAAGCCTGTTCAGAAACGGACACGGAACACCGTCAGGTAAAATATGCTGTTTTATTTTGTTATGTCCGTGAACTACCGCTTTTTCGTATTCGTTTTTAAGCTTACCGATTACGGTTTTTTTCCCTTTTTTTGATATTAATACTTGAAGATTACCGGCAGTAGTGAATATGTTGATATTGCGAAAGTCCTCAGACAGATTACAAATGTATTCGGCGGATTCATAATAGGGAATGTTTCGATGAATCGCCTTATTGTCGGATTTAAATGTTTCAAATTGAATGAACAATTCACCGTTAGAAAGAATCGGCTTTGCCGCAATTTTCAAAATGTTTTTGTCTCTCGGTGATGAAAATATTATTTTTTCCAATATTTCTCTGTTTAATATATCTCTTACTGTGCTTTCCATTTTCTTTTCCCGATTTTTTCTTTTATTGTACAATAAAGTAATAATTATTTCAAGATGAAACTTGACAAATTAAAAAATAATAAGTTATAATCTACTTACTTAAATTAAGGAGATATATTTGGAAACGGTAGGAAGAATATTAAAGGGAGTCGGCGGACTGTACAATATCCTGCTTGAAGACGGTCAAATAATACAGTGCAGAGCCAGAGGGGCGCTGCGTCATACGGGAGAAAAACCGCTTGTCGGCGATTTTGTTTCGCTTACAAACGAAAACGGATATTGCATTTACTCTATTGTAAACAGACGCAATTTCTTAATAAGACCTCCCATTGCAAATATAGATTACTTGTTTTGTGTTATTGCTTCAAAAAAACCCATGCCGATTATCGAAACACTTGATAAGCTAATCAGTATATCTGAATACAATAATATCGAACCGGTTATTGTTATTACAAAATCAGATCTCGACGCCGAAAATGCGCGAAAATTGAAGACAACGTACGAAAAATGCGGTTTTCATGCTTTTGTAACCGAGCCTGATTGCGATTATTCCAAAATCTTTGGATTTATAAAAACGGAATGCCGGGGAAGGGTCTGTGCATTTGCAGGTAATTCAGGCGTCGGCAAGTCCACGCTTATAAATGCATTGTTTCCGTCACTTTCCCTGAATACGGGAGTATTGTCACAAAAAATCGAAAGGGGCAGACACACTACAAGAGCCGTTGAGCTTTTCAAAATCGATAATACATTTATTGCCGACACTCCCGGTTTTTCTATGCTTGATTTTACAAGATTTGATTTTTTTACCAAGGATGAATTAAAGTTTACCTTCAGAGAATTTCGACCTTACCTTAATAAATGCCGATACGCAGACTGCACTCATACAAGGGAGACAGAATGTGCGGTAAACGAGGCAATAAGGCAGGGAATTATCCCTAAAAGCCGTCATGACAGCTTTCTTGCAATGTGGGAGGATTTAAAAAATAAGCCTGATTGGCAAAAATAAAAAAACGGCATATAATATTACAAAGCACAAATGAGAGGTGTAATATTTGAAAAAGCCGTTTTTGAAGCTGTCGGGACTTTCCATAGGATATATTGTTTTGTCTTTCGGTTTAGGTATGCTTATAACATACTTTATTCCGCCGTGTATTCTTGTGATTTTGGAGGCGATTATCATTATTATTGCAGGCCTTCTGTGCTTAATAGGTAAGTGAATCCGCACTGTAGAGGTATACTATGAAGATTATGGTTTTAAAATCACCCAAATTATTGTCGCCGATACTTAGAAAAGTTTTTAAAATTTCGGAAAGAAAAAAAAAATAAATATATAAGCAAATATATAAGCAAATATATAAGCAAAGCGCACCTTAAGAGCCGTAGGGTCTTAAGGTGCGTATTTATTAAATTTTCTTTCCGCCCGAAACAAATTTATAATGCTTATTTACGGTATCGGAACAGATTTCTGTTTTTTCCGGCGTATATCTTGCAGATAAATATGAATCATAAAGAAAATTCTCGTCCTCGCTCATTTGAGAAAATCTTTTCATCATTTCCGAGGGCGTATCGTATATGCGGGGAATATTATCCTTTGTTTTTCTTTGTAATATATATACACTCCAAATATAACGTATCCGTTCTCTGTTGTTTTCAAGATCCGTATATTTTTTTGGGGAATAGCTTTTTCCTTGTCTTTTCTTCCTACGGGAGCTGTTCTCAAATATAATATCTCTCTCGTCTTTTCGGATATGCGCGGAAATAGAGGTAATACCGAAAATTTTTAATGCTTTTTCAAGAGAGGTCCTGAGTTTAAGAGAAACATAAGAAAAAATACTGGTTGTTCTTCTGTATAATTCTCTGCGAATCTCAGACGTGAAAAGCTTAAAGAAAAAAATTACACTAAGCGAAAAAAATACTATTGCGAGAAAGCCTGTTATTTGCCTCGGATAACGCATAACCTCGGGGATTACAGACGTTATCCATATAAAAGAAATACTAAATACGGAAAACATAACGCAAATAAACAGATTCCTTTTATTAAAATGTATTTTTACTCTGTTTTCGTCTGTTTTTCTTATTTTCATAATAAAAACCGTCCTGAGAATTACTTATTTTCCGTATTGTCTCTGTCTGCGATGAATAAAGCAACCGCATTGCCCCTGTATTCGAGATTTTTTAAACGCATGTCAAGCTCGTAATCGAGATAAGGGGTAAATACATAAAATTCCGTATCTGTAATACCGCCGTAAATCAATTTGTCTAACATACCGGAAAAGGAAATACCGGGCGTATTTCTGACGCAGGACAATTCACGAAGCATGGAAATAAAATGTGTTTCGCCTGTTGCCATAGGAAATTCTACAAAGGTGTTGCCGTCGACGGTCATGCAGTTTGCTCCGAAGCCGCAACGGTAATTGTTGTCAAAAGCCCGGCGCATAAGGTGGCAAGCTTTTCCGAGAGCAAGCTCCTGAATTGAGTCGAATATATGCGATTGAATGGGATTTTCAGGCTCGACCGAATAGTTTATCAAAATTATAATGTTTCTGTTAGAGCAAAAATCTTTCTCGTTGACTTTTATTTTTGATGTAAGAAAGCCCGAGCATTTTGCGGTGGCTTTAAAATTGATGGAGGAAAAAGGGTCTCCGTAAGTATAATCCCTTATCCCGGACAGGGAAAACGGGTCTTTCATAAGCCATCTTCGGGATTCAAGCTCTCCCTGAGTAAAGCTGACGGGGGAGCAGTCATATTCGGAATCAATCAGCGGAGGATAAACGTATATTTCCGCAGGGCAATCAACATATTTTTCCGAACGGGCTAAAAATAACTGTACGGTCTCAAGCTTGTAAAAGCCTCTTTTCGTGCATTTTACGGTATGGCGGCGCTTTATTCTCATATAAGGCATTATCAGCTTGAATCTGCTTTTAAAAAATTGCATCCCCTTTTTTGAATCGAATACGAACTCTTTTACGATCAGCTCGTTGTATATATATCCTTCGACATCGGCAAAAAACAGCGGAAAAGGCGTAGGATTATAAATAATCTCTAAAAGCTCAACTTCATCGTCCTGATAGACGCCCTTTTCCGAAAAACGGCGTTCGTAGCGTATTCTCGGTAAAATTGCATGGCAGATTCTATTATATAATGTCCTTAATATAAAGCCTAAAAGAATAAACAAAAGTATATAGATACAGACAGTAAACATTTTGGAATTATAAAATTTTACAAAAATATTTATTATCTTATCCATGTTTATTATTTGCCCTGTCTGAAAATTCTATCTTCTGTCGGAACTGCAACGGAGGAAATGATGTCGTTTATAATTTTCTTTGCCGCCCCCTCTTTCACTCTTGTGCCGCCCTGTAAAATAAGTCGGTGGCAGAGTACGGGAAGCGCGCTTTTCTTAATGTCATCGGGTATAACAAAATCCCGTCCGTTTATTGCGGCAAAGCCCATTGATGCTCTTTGCAGTGCCAACGCTCCCCTCGGACTGATACCGAGCGCAACGCCGGGCGCAGTTCTTGTAGCTTCTACGATATTTATAATATATCTGGAAATATCGGTATGAACGAAAACATTATCAAGCTCACGGCAGGCTTGTTCAATTTCCTTAGAGTCTGAAACAGGTTTAATGTCTTCAAGCGGATCTCTTGACGAAAATCTGCGAAGTATCTCAACCCCTTCGTCAAATGACGGATATCCCATTGATGATTTAAACAGAAATCTGTCCAGCTGTGCTTCCGGCAAAGGAAATACGCCCATGCTTTCTACGGGGTTTTGAGTAGCGATAACCATAAATGGCGGCTTCAGAGCATACGAAATACCGTCGACGGTAGCTTGTCCTTCTTCCATGCATTCAAGCAAGCCGGACTGAGTCTTCGGCGTTGCTCTGTTTATTTCATCGGCTAAAAGAATATTCGAGAAAACAGGACCGGGAACAAATTCAAAGTCGGAGGTTTTCATGTTGAAATATCTTATACCCGTAATATCGGATGGCAGCAAATCGGGTGTAAACTGAATTCTGCCGGCCTTAGAAGCTATGGATTTGGCAAAGGCTTTTACAAATTTGGTTTTACCGCTGCCGGGTACATCCTCAAGCAGCATATGACCTTTTGCAATAAGCGAAATGAAGCATAAATCAATAACATTTTGTTTACCGACAATAACCTTTGATACGTTATCTGAAATTTTTTTGTGCAGTGTACTTATGATACCCATTGAACGCTCCCAATGATTAAAGATATGTAAAAATTGTACCATTTATATACTGCGAATTCTATAACAAATGTTAAATGTTTACACAATATTAAAGATAATTTTTCCTACATGTGATAAGATAACATAATAATAAGTAAGGTTTAAAAGGGGGATACAATGAACGAGTTTCTTGAGGCAGGCATTATTACAAATACTCACGGCGTTTTGGGAAATGTATTAATTACATCTTTGTGCGACACGCCCGAGGTTCTTTCAAAGATTCATTGTTTATATTTGAAAACCGCAGACGGCTACACTCCCTTTAAGCTTGAAAAAGCCTCGGTACACAAGGGAAGAGTGCTGGCAAAGCCTTACGGTATAAACGATCCGGAAACTGCCGCAAGGTATAAAAATAAATCGGTTTATGCAAAAAGAGAGGATATTATTAAAGACGAGGACTCTTTCTTTATTGCGGATTTAATTGGGCTACCCATAGTAAATTCGGATACAAAAAAAATATACGGCAGATTAAAGGATGTTATTATAAATGCCGCAAACGATGTTTATGAAATTGAAACCGAAGCGGGGCTTCGGTATATGCCTGTTGTTAAGGAATTTGTAAAAGAAATAAAATTAGGCGAAGCAATATATGTTTTGCCGATTGAGGGCATGTTCGATGAGATTTGACGTTTTAACGCTTTTCCCGGATTTAATAAAGAACGTATTGTCGGAGAGCGTTATAGGAAGAGCATTGAAAGCGGGATGCTTTGAGCTTTACACCCATAATATAAGGGACTATTCCGAAGACAGGCATAAAAGAGTTGACGATACTCCTTACGGCGGAGGAAAGGGAATGGTTATGGCTGCTCCGCCGGTTTATAATTGCTTTTGCTCTATCCCCGAATGTGAAAACAGACATACGGTATATATGTCGCCTAAGGGTAAAATTCTGACGCAGAAAAAGGCAAGAGAATTGCTGAATTACGATAATTTAATCGTTTTGTGCGGTCACTATGAGGGAATTGACCGCCGCGTTATTGATGAAATTGTGGACGAGGAAATATCGGTCGGCGACTATGTTTTAACCGGAGGAGAGATACCGTGCTGTATTTTAATTGATTGTATTGCCAGAATGCTCCCCGGTGTTCTTGCAAACGAAGTGTGCTTTGAGGATGAGAGTATTTTTTCCGGTATGCTTGAATATCCTCAATACACCCGACCCTATGAGTATCACGGCGTAAAAGTTCCGGACGTGCTTTTATCCGGCGATCACCGTAAAATAGATGAGTGGAGATACAGTCAGGCGCTTTTATTAACTGAAAAGCTGCGTCCTGATTTATTGTAAATAAAAATGAGAAAAAGAACTGTCAAAGACAGCTTTATATTGAAAATGTTGGGAGATACCGCCGATAAGATTTCGGAGTCCGTTTCCGACAGCGCGATAGGCAGAGCTTTTTCGGCTTATGATATAGAAAACAACGATGCTGTTCGGAGCAGAATAATTTTATTCTTCTCATATCTTTTTTCAAAATTAAAGCTTAAAAATCTTCAAAGAAAGCTTATGAGGGGCTTTTCTCAAAGTCCGTTGCTTTCCTTTATAGAGTATCTTAAAAATCGATTGTTGTCATCAAAAATGAGACAGTACGGCGTAATGATTCTGTCGTTCGGTTTTTATTCTTTTTCCATGTATTTGCTGGGAATACTTTCGTTTCCCGATTATTATAAGGGCAGTAACATATCGCTTGGGGTTTCCGTTTTGTCTTTGATATGCTCGGTTCCGATGCTTTGTTCAAAAAAAACACTTGTTGAATGTATTTTTAATTCGCCCTTCGGCTTTAGGTTTTTCAACGGTGTTTTCGGATTCCGACAGGAAAATATATATTCTGAAATTAAGCATAAAGGTAAGACCACCCTATCGCTTGTTTTAGGTATGCTCTTAGGTGTTTCTACTTTCTTTGTGAAAACGGAAAATATGCTTTTTGTTATTTTCCTTTCGATATTATGTTTATTGGTGCTTGCCTCTCCGGAGGGTGGGATAGTGCTTTTAATTTCGTTCTTTCCGCTATGTCCCGAAAAGCTGCTTCTCTGTTTTGCTTTTTTTATTGTTTTTTCCTATTTCTTTAAGATAATTAGAGGCAAAAGAACCTTCAAAATCGAACTGTGCGATCTGTCCGTAATTATTTATGCGGCGGTAATTTTATTCGGCGGAATATTTTCCGTTAGACCGACAATAAGCTTTGTTAATTCGCTAAAGCTTACCGTATATATGCTTCTTTATTTTGTATGTGTTAATACTATCGGCTCCAAGAAATGGATTTCGCGGGTAAGAACTTCGTTTTTGTTTTCGCTGTCACTGTGTCTTATAGTTGCACTTGCGCAGTCGCTGGCTTTAAATTCGGCGCATTTCCTTCTTGAGGATAACATTTTAACGGGTACGGTAATATCCTTGTTTGATTCGAGCGATACTCTTGCCTTTATGATAGTGATTTGCGGCTTTATTCCCGTATCTTCATTTATAAACGCTCATAATTCACTTCGCCGAGCATTTGTTTTATTGATATTTTCATTAGAATTGTATTGCCTTTATATTATCAATTCGCCGTTTGCTGTGTTAGCATTTACGGTTTCGGTGGCTGTTTTACTTTTAATTTATTCCAACAGAAATATTTTTTTAATTATACTGTTTGCAATTATGATACCGGTTTCCGAATATATTTTGCCGAGCTCGGCAAATCAGAATATTACCGAGTTTATTTCCTATGCAAAAGAGCTTCTTGTTTCAAGAATATCAATATGGCGGTCTTCGCTTTCAATGGCGCTTGATAATTTTCTCGGAGGAATCGGAAAGGGAGTTTTCCCGGTGCTTTTCCCTTCGTACGCCAACGAGGGCGATATTGCGGTACAAAGTCCGCATAACATCTATATAAAGGAAATTATCGAAACCGGAATTTTCGGACTGCTCATATTTTTGATTTTTCTGCTCCTGTTTTTTCAAAGCAACAGGAAGGTATTTAGAATAAAAGACAGGAAGATAATACCCGATACCGCAGTCGGGCTGGTCGGAATTATAGGCATATTGCTATGCGGATTTGTTTATGATGTATTCAGCAACGATAAAATATTTCTCTTATTCTGGTTAATGATTTCGTTTAACCGCGCAACGGGTAGATATAATATTTTGAGAACCAGAGAGCCGGTACACAATACAAACGGAGGTCAATTCAGCTGTGATGTATGATAACGATAATGAAAAGACAAAGAAGAAAAAAAGCTTTAATATTGCCGATGTTGTAATTATCCTTCTGATAGTTTCAATTATCGGATATATAGCGTATACAGTAGTATCTTCCTATGCTAATGATTTTTTTGAAGATAAATACAATGTTGAATATACCGTAAAGCTGTCGGGCGTCATGAAAGATTTTGAAAATAATATAAAAATCGGCGATACAGTAACCGAAACCGAATCGCTCTCGGAAATAGGAAAGGTGGTTGACGTTAAAACATCTCCGAGCATTTATATCGGAAGCGATCAAAACGGAAAAACGGTCACCAGCGACAATCCGCTGTTTATTGATATTGTGATAACGGTAGAAGCCGAGGCTACGCTTCCGGACGGTATATTTACCGTAAACGGTTACAGAATTACCGCAGGTAAGGATATTTCTTTAAGAGTACCAGATTTTATCGGAAAAGGTACGTGTACGGGAATTGCGGAGGCAAAATAAATGAAAAAAGGGAAAAAAATCAAGCTTCGCTTTAACGTAATTGATTTTATTATAATCATTATAGTTGTCGGATGTATTGCGGGAATAGTATACAGATATAATTTGGTAGACAGGCTTATTATTGACAGTAAGAAAGATACGGTGCAGGTACATTTTGTTGCATTTTCGGTTTCAAAGGAGCTTGAGGATAAGCTATCTGTGGGAGACGAATTTTATCTTGAGGGCTCCGGCGAGCTTTTAGGAACGCTAAAGAGCAGCGATTCGTCCGACGCTGTCTTGATTGTCAGTGACGAAAACGGCAAGCCGGTAATATCTTACAACAAAGAATTAAAGGATATACAGGGCATAATAAGCTGCAGCGGTGTGAAGCGGGATAACGGATTTTTTATTGCGGGGACTAAATTTATAGCGCCCGGAAGCGAATTGGTTTTGGAAAGCATAAATGTGCGCATTTCGGTTATAATTACCGAAATATCATAAATATTGTGTTAATTTTTTAACCTTATTTCATAAAATTGCTTAAAACTATTGATTTTCCTATTAAGTGTGATATAATATTTAAAAACAGAAACATAGTATAATTATTTAGGAGTGCATAACATGGTAACTCGCAATGTAACAATTACAAACAGTGTAGGTCTGCACGCAAGGCCGGCGACTTTCTTTATTCAGAAGGCTAATCAGTATAAGAGTACTATCTGGGTAGAAAAGGACGAAAGACGTGTCAATGCAAAGAGCTTGCTCGGCGTCTTGTCTCTCGGCGTTGTCAAGGATATGACTATTACCATCATTGCAGACGGCTCCGATGAAAATGATGCTCTTGACGGACTTGAGGAGCTTGTAGCCGACGGTCTTGAAGGCGCGAACTGATAAATTATATTAAAAAATACGGGGCAGATGTCATATAGCTGACATCTGCTTTTTTTAGAAACAGGGGGTGATAATTTGACAGAAAAGATGGCGGAGCTTCACAGAAAAGCTATGGAATTACCGTGCACCCCCGGCGTTTATATAATGTACAACTCAAAAAACGAGATTATTTATATCGGTAAATCAAAGGCTCTCAGAAACAGAGTAAGTCAATATTTTTCCAATACAACGCACAACCTGAAGACACAGAAAATGGTAAATTCCGTTGACCGTTTTGAGTATATGCTAACTCAGACGGAAATCGAAGCATTAACGCTTGAAAACCGCCTGATTAAGCTTCACATGCCAAAATATAATATTTTGCTGAAGGACGGCAAAAGCTATCCGTATATTAAGGTAACTACAGGCAAAGAATATCCTAAAGTGGAAATCACAAGAAAAAGAGCTCTTGACGGTTCAAAGTATTTCGGACCTTACACGGGCACGTCAACAGCGTCTTCCATAATAAAAACAATATACAGGGTTTTCGGTATGCCTCGGTGCAAGCGCACCTTTCCAAAGGATATCGGAAAAAATCGGCCGTGTATATATTCGCAGATAGGGCAATGCATAGCCCCTTGCACCGGCAATGTTACAAAAGAAGAATATTCTTCGCTTGTTAACGATGTTCTTTCATTTCTAAGGGGTTCGTTCTCAGACGTTAAAAAGTCACTTGAAGAAAAAATGATATTTGCTTCCGAGAATTTAATGTTTGAGACAGCTGCGGTTTATAGGGACAGAATTAAAATGCTTGAGCGTTTGTGGGATAAACAGAATGTCGTAGGCTCGCCTGACGCGGAGTATGACGTTATCGCTCTATACGAGGATTTAAAGGCGTCCTGTATTGCGGTGTACTATGTAAGGGAAGGGGCTCTTTCGGACAGCGATTATTTTGTTTTCGGTTCGGATAGGATAATTGATTTTGATTCCGTATGCTCATTTATCTGCGAGCTCTACAATACAAGAGAATATATACCGAAAAATATTTTACTCGGTTTTGAATACGATAATGATAATATTGTTGCTCTGTCGCAGTATCTTTCGGAATTATCCGGGAGAAAAATATCAATATCCGTACCGCAAAAGGGCGAAAGAAAGGCGCTTTGCAATATGGCGTACAAAAGCGCCGAGGTTCACGCAAAGCAATATTGTATGGATTTTGAAAGGGACAACAAAATACTTTTAAAGCTTGCGGATATGCTCGCTTTGGAGGTAGTGCCCGAATCAATTGAGGCGTACGATATATCCAATTTCGGCTCTGATAATATTACGGGTGCAATGATTTCCGTAAAGGATGCCCGTTTTGTAAAAAAGAATTACAGACTGTATAAAATTGACGAACTTTCGTCCCCCGACGATTATTTTTCAATGAGAAATGTTGTTGAAAGACGGCTGAAGCATACTGAGCTGAATTATCCGGATTTGATTTTGCTCGACGGAGGTAAAACGCATGTAGCCGTTATCAGGGATTTATTAAGCGAAAATGGAATTGATATTCCGGTATTCGGAATGGTCAAGGACGAGTATCATAAAACAAGAGCTTTAGTCAGCGACGCCGAGGAGATTTCCATTGCAAAAGAACAATCGGTGTTTCAGTTTATATACAAAATTCAGGAAGAAGTGCACCGTTTTGCAATAAATTCAATGTCAAAGGCGAAAAGCAAATCGCTAAAGCATTCTTCGCTTGAAAAAATTAACGGAATCGGGCAATCAAAGGCAAAGCAATTACTGCTGGAGCTCGGAACGTTGAATAACGTTAAAAATGCAAGCATAGACAAACTTTGCCTCGTAAAGGGTATTTCTCAAAAAAATGCCGAAAATATATATAATTATTTCAGAGAAAAGGAAAAAAACAAGCAATGATGAGAATAATCACGGGCAGTGCAAGGGGCACGCGCCTCTTATCGCTTGACGGAGATGCGACAAGACCCACAAGCGAAAGAGTAAAGGAAGCGGTTTTCAGCATGATTCAGTTTGAGCTTGAGGGAAGAAGGGTGCTGGATTTGTTCGGAGGCTGCGGTCAGTTGGCTCTTGAAGCGCTGTCAAGAGGAGCAAATTCGGCACTGATTTGTGATTCTAACGCCGAAGCGGTAAAAATAATAAAGGAAAACGCCAAGAAAACTCACCTTTATGAAAAATGCGTTATATTGACCGCAGACGCATTAAGAATGATTAAAAATTCTAAAGAAAAATTCTCTCTTATCTTTATTGACCCGCCTTACGCTTCGGATTTAGCCGTCCGGGCCCTGAGAATGCTTGCCGAGCAAAATATGATTTCCGACAAAGGTATTGTAATTTTGGAAACCTCGCAGCCTATTGACGAGATACCCGACTCTCTTAAATTAAGACGTGAGGCGCGTTATTCAAAAACTTATATTACCGTTTTGGAAAAGGAAGCAGACGAAAAATGAAGAATGGGGTTTTTCCCGGCAGTTTCGATCCGATTACGTCGGGGCATATGGAAATAATTAAAAGAGGAAGCAGGCTTTTTGAAACGTTAACGGTTGCTGTTTGCAATAATCCTGAGAAAAAATCACTGTTTTCACTGAACGACAGACTGGAAATGATAAAAAATGCCTGCAGAGATATGAAAAATGTAAGAGTTGCGTCCTTTGAGGGCTTGCTTATTGATTTTGCCGAAGAAAACGGGATCGATACCGTGCTTCGGGGGCTCCGAAATGCAAGAGATTTTGACTATGAAAAAGAGCTTGCCGATATCTATTATGATACCGGAAGGCTTGAAAGCGTTTTTTTGCCGTCAAGGGGAGAGTATTCGCATATATCGTCGGGTATGGTTCGGGAATTGATAAGAGGAAACAAGGATATTTCAAAATATATTCCAAAATAATCGGGTAAATGTTTTATACCCGGTTATTTTACTTTTAAAATACAATTATTAATCCTTGAATTTTCCCGAAAAAAGTGATATAATATCCGCAATGATTGTATAAGGAATTATTATGGATAAGAGTTTTCTTCCGATTGACAGGACCGAAATGAACGAGCTCGGATGGGACCGTCCCGATTTTGTATACGTAACGGGCGATGCGTATGTGGATCACCCGAGCTTCGGTGTGGCAATAATATCGAGAGTTCTTGAAGCCGAAGGCTACAGAGTCGCAGTATTATCTCAGCCCGATTATAAGAGCTGCGACGCATTTCGCGAATTCGGACGTCCTCGGCTCGGATTTTTGGTTACAAGCGGTAATATTGATTCTATGGTTGCACACTATACCGTTTCCAAAAAGAAAAGGAATTATGATTACTATACTGCGGGCGGAAAAACCGGAAAACGTCCCGACAGAGCCGTTATTGTTTACTGTAACAGAATCAGAGAAGCATACGGCGACGTACCGATTATTATCGGTGGACTTGAGGCCTCACTGAGAAGATTTGCTCACTATGATTATTGGGATAACAGGGTCAGAAGGAGCATACTGATTGATTCGAGGGCGGACCTTCTTACATACGGCATGGGCGAAAATATTATGCGCCGAATTGCATATTTACTCGATAAGGGCGTTCCTGTTAAAAAAATACGCGACGTAAGGGGAACCGTATATCTGTGCTCCAAGGACGAGAAAGTTAATTTTGAAACTGTCGGCGGATTTGATTATGATGATATAAAAAACGATAAAGCATTATATGCCAAAGCCTTTGCGATTCAATATAATGAGAATGATCATGTCAAGGGAAGAGCGGTCACGGAGTACTACGACGGAAAAATGCTTGTTCAGAATCCTCCAATGCCTCCGCTTGAAAGGGAAGAGCTTGATAAGGTGTACGCTCTGCCTTATACAAGAAGATATCATCCGGCATACGAGCCACTCGGCGGAGTCCCCGGTATTTCCGAGGTGGAAAATTCAATTACGCATAACAGAGGCTGCTTCGGTGCATGCAATTTTTGTGCACTTGCATTCCATCAGGGAAGAAGCGTGCGTTCGAGAAGTATTGAATCGGTAGTAAAGGAAGCCGAAATAATTACACAAAGTCCTAATTTTAAGGGCTATATCAATGATATCGGCGGACCGACAGCCAATTTCCGTTATCCGTCCTGCGACAAACAAAACGAGCACGGAGTTTGCTCCAACCGTAAATGTCTTGCCCCCAAGCCCTGTCCGAACCTGAAGGTGGATCACAGCGAATATGTTGAACTTCTAAGGAGAGTTTCAGCTTTACCGAAAGTTAAAAAGGTGTTTATTCGCTCCGGTATTCGCTTTGATTATCTTATCCTTGACAGGGATGAAACCTTCTTTAAGGAGCTGGTAAAGAATCATGTCAGCGGTCAGCTTAAGGTAGCGCCGGAGCATTGCCGAAACAGCGTGTTGTCAAATATGGGTAAGCCTCCTATAGAGGTTTACGATAAGTTTAAAAACAGATTTTTTGAGCTGACAAAAAGCTTCGGAAAGGAACAGTATCTTGTTCCGTATCTCATGTCAAGCCATCCGGGAAGTACGTTAAAGGACGCATTGGAGCTTGCCTTGTATCTTCGTAAATGGGGATATTCGCCCGAGCAGGTTCAGGATTTTTATCCTACTCCGGGTACCGCTTCCACCGTTATGTTTTATACAGGCATTGACCCCTTTACCGGTAAAAAAATTTACTGTGAAACCGATTATCACGGAAAGCAAATGCAAAGGGCGTTATTGCAGTGGTCTAATCCTAAAAATGCTCAGCTTGTCAGAGAAGCGTTGCATAAATTGCACAGAGAGGATTTAATAGGCTACGGAAAGGAATATTTAGTACAGCCCGAGCCTAAAACAGACTTTTCCAAACCGACGTTTAATAAGAATAAGCGCAAAACAAATAATTCTTTTGATAAGAAGAATAAAATCAAAAAGCAAAATAAGAAAAAATTGTAAAAATATAAAAAAGGAGGTGCCGATTTTGAACGGTAAAAACAGACCGAATAAAGTATATAACGCTTCGTTCATCGGAGAAGCTATTCCTGTTCAAAATAAGGCAAGGCAGAAGACGAATAAATCAACAAAGCTTGAAAAAAACGCATCTGTTTCCAATAATCCTCCGAGAGCTAAAGCAGACAGAGCAAAAGCAACAAATAGGAAAAAATTAAACCCGAAGCCTGTAAAACCAAATCCCGGCGTAAACAGAAAAGCCGGAAGTAAGATAAATGAATCAATAAGAATTCAAACCAAATCCTCAAGAACAAAGGGAAGACAGGAAAAAAAGGTAACGGGAAGCGCCAAAAACCTTGAAATCAGGAGAAGAAATCACAGCGAGAAAAAAACCTACAGAATAAAAAAGAAGCGAAACAACTTTAAATATTTCGGTACGTTTTTTGTAATATACTTTGTTATTTTTCTTATGGTTGCAGGGCTTTTAACCTTCTTTTTCTACATCGAATTAAATAACGGAACAGAGGACTGTTTAAATACTGTGTCAGTGACAATAGGAAATGACGCCGACGACAGGTTAGAATTCGACTCTTCCGATTATTACAGAAACGGAGTTTATTATATTTCGCCGGAAGACGTAAACGAGCTTTTTGATTTAACCGTTACCGGCGATAAAAAGACTTTGAAATACGTCTTGGACGGCAACAATGATAATATTTCATTTGAAATAGGAACGAGAAATGCGTTTGTTAACGGACAAAATGTTGTTCTTGAAAGCGATTGCTTCCTTGACGGAGGCAGACTTTATGTTCCCGCCTCATTCTTCCAAAATTATGTATCAGGCGTTAAAATTTCGCTTGACAGAGAAAAGGGAATAAAAATTGAGCGTATTGAGACAGGTAAGGAAAAGGACGGAAGTATTACTTATCAGGAACTCGGTTTTTCACTTAAACAAAATAATACGATCCCGGTAATACCGGAGGAATCAATCAGCAAATAACAGGAGAGAGCTATGCCAAGAAAAAATTCATTTACCGCAGCAAATATATTGCTGCCTGAAAAAGATTTTGATAAGTGGGCTGTTATTGCCTGCGATCAGTTTACATCTCAAAAGGAATACTGGCTGGAGGCGGAAAAAATCGCAAACGGACATTATTCTGCTTTTGATCTGATTTTACCGGAAGCGTTCCTTTCGGACGATAATTCGGAGTATGTAAACAAAATCAATTCCAATATGCAGGAATATATTAAAAAAGGCGTTTTCCGTGAATATAAAAGCTCTATGATATTTGTAGAGAGAAAATTGCCCGACGGCGCCGTACGTTACGGAATAGTCGGAGCAATCGACCTTGAGGAATATGATTATTCCCAGGGCTCGCAATCCTCTGTGAGGGCAACGGAGGCTACGGTGATTGAAAGAATACCTCCGAGAGTAGCGATCAGAAAAAACGCTCCTTTGGAGCTTCCTCATATTATGGTATTGATTGACGACATAAACAGAACTGTTATCGAGCCGTTAAAAAATCAGAATAAGGAACTTATATACGATACAGAGCTTATGCTGGGCGGAGGCAGTATTCGCGGATATTTGATGTCGGACGAACAAATTAAGCTTGTCGAAGACGCTTTAAATAAGCTGGGTGAAGCAGTCGGCGATAACGGTATTCTGTTTGCGGTCGGAGACGGTAATCATTCGCTTGCAACCGCAAAGGAGTGTTACAGACAAAATCCAAATCCCAAGAACAGATATGCTCTTTGCGAGATTGTAAACATTCACGACGAAGCTATTGTTTTTGAGCCGATTTACCGTGTTCTTTTTAATGTCGATACAAATGATGTTCAGACCGAGGCTATGAAGAGCCTTCGCGGAGAAAAACACGGTAGGATGATTGCCGGCGATAAAGAAATTGATTACACGTATAACGGATTAGCCGCAAAAACCGTAGGTGATTTTATTGACGCTTACCTGTGCCGTCATAAAGAAGCGAGTGTTGATTACGTTCACGGTGAAGAATATGCAAGAGAATTGGCAAAAGCGCCCGATACCTGCGCATTTATCTTTGACGGCATGGATAAATCGGAATTGTTTCCGTATGTCGAAAGTCACGGTTCACTGCCGAGAAAAACATTCTCGATGGGCGAAGCCGAGAGCAAAAGGTATTATATGGAGGCGAGAATAATAAAATAATATAAATATTTACCGAAATGTTTTATTATTTTTATAGATTTTTGTGTATTTTGTGATATAATACCGAAGGATACAAAACAATTTTATCTAAAGAAAGGATACAAATATGAAAAAAATTGCTTTGTTATTATTGATAGCAATAACCGTAATGTGTATTGCTCCATACACTGCCGTTGCCGAATCAGTACGAATCTTTGAAAATGATCCGGTACTTGTTCCGAAGGCAGCTCCTACCGTTGACGGTAAGATAGACGCAAACGAAGGATGGTCAAAGGTTTGTTATCTTAACGAGGATACCGCCGGATATTTTTACGGCAATAATCAGCTGACCTCGGTTACTGACTGTTATTTTGCATATTCCGAGGAGGGTCTTTATTTCGGAGCTGTATATAACGAATATCATGCGGCTTATACTGTACGTTTTTACGATGACGAGGGAGCTACATTGTATCACCGTTCTTATATAGACCCGAAAGCGGGAACATATACCTCTGAAAATTATCCGAAGACAACACCGGACGGAACCGTAATAGAAGCGGCTCTGCAGCCTCCTGCATTTGATAAAATTTTACCGGAGAACGGTAAGAACGCTTTCTGGTTTTCTACTCAAGGAAATACGACCTGCTATTCGGAAGGCGACGATTTAGTTGATAAAGTATACGGGTGGGACGGCGATGTTATAGCGCTTATGATAGACCCGAACGGAGTATTCAATTCCGCAAAGCTTTTCGGAGACAGCGACTACACACCTCAGTATAATCTCGGTATTTTCAATGAAGACGGAAAAGATACGGTTAAGGTGAAAACCTCGCGCTCTTCTGATGATGATATTACTTCCGTATGTAAAGCCGCAGGAAAATTAACCGAAGACAGCATTACCTACGAGGTATTTATCCCATGGACCCAAATTGTAAAAGATATGAACGATATGGCAAAAAAATTTAATCTTGAACATACGTTTACAATTGATGAGATGATTGCGGACGGCGCCGTACACCGCGCATCCGTTACATTGATGGATAGGTTTATGGATGAGGAAGCAGGCTATATTGATTCATGGGGAAGATTCGTAACCGTATGTGATGTTTGCGATGACGGAATGAAGGGCTGCATTGTCGGACCTCCTGTAAAGGCTATGGGTCTGAAGCTTAATATTGAGTCGGCTGATAACGGTGATAATCCTCAAAACGGAAGCGAAAACGAAAACGGAAACGGCACCTTGGATTCTGCCGATAAAAGCGAAAATAATAAAAACGGAACAACCACAACAAAGGCGGCAAGCACAAATAAAGGCACTAACAGCGGAACATCCGCAAATACCTTTGATTCCGGAATTATTATTGTTTCAGCAATAGGACTTGTTGCGATTATAGGCGTTGCTGTCGTATTTAAGAAGCATATAAACGGCTAAATATTACATGTTAAAGGGAGCTTTTCCCTCATTAATTTAAAAAAATAAAGGGGCGGATTTTACTCTGCCCTTTTATATTATTGCTTTATGATTATTTAATTAGGTCAAGTATTTTCTTGTTACCGTAAACGCCTTCCCAATCTTTTTCAAAATCATCTATAGCGTAAAGCGTGAGAGGATGGTAAACGAGGTTTTCAAATAAATCGGGGTTAATTGTAACCGCATGACCGCCTACAAGCGCAGTCTTATGAATTTGCTCAATGTTTTTAAAGCTTGCAGCCAAAACCTTTGATTTAATATCGTGTATTTTAAAGAGATTAACAATTTCCTCAACAACATGAACACCGTCGGAAACAATACTGTCAAGACGATTAATGTAGGGGGCGACATAATCGGCGCCGGCTTTTGCACCGATAAGCGCCTGCTGCTGAGTAAAAATCGCAGTCATTGTTACGTTTATACCCTCTTTTTTGCAAATATCAGTTGCCTTTAAGCCGTCTGCGGAAATCGGAATTTTAATATAAAAGTTTTCACCGATTATTTCACGTAAACGCTTTGCCTCCTCTACAATCATATTACATTCGCTTGACGTCGTTTGAATGTGAAACATCTTATCGGGGCCTATTACATCTTTAATATCGGTAATCAGCTTTAAAAAATCAGTCTTTTCCTTTGAAATAATTGTCGGGTTGGTTGTTACTCCGTCGATCGGATAAAATTCAACGCATTTTTTTATTTTACTTAAATGAGCGCTGTCAATAATATACTGCATAAAAAAACCTTCTTCCTATTAGCTTATCTAATTCTATCATAATTATATATATGTGTCAATAAACGGTTTGTACAATAATTTGCATTATTTATTTATATTTATGTGAATATTTTAACAATCTCGGCAGGCATTATAAATAAACGTTTTAATAACGGATTATGATAAATATTGCTGTTTTTTCTTGCAATATACTTTTAAATGTGATATAATTTTTTTATTAAGTTTAGAATGGTGTAATTATGCTGATTAGGAACTTACTTGACTATCTTGAACATAGTGCAAAAAAATATCCTTGTAAAATCGGGTATTGCGATGAGAAAAACAGTTACTCATTTTCCGATACGCTGTGCTGTGCAAAAAAAATCGGAACAAATATTGCTTGCGTTACAAAAAGAGTTAACTCTCCTGTTGTTGTCCTGTCTGAAAGAACGGCAATTACTGTAATTTCATTATTCGGTACGCTTTATTCGGGCAATTTTTATGTTCCGCTTGACGCAAAAATGCCGATTGCAAGAATGAAAAGCATTATGGAAACCTTATCGCCGTGTGCGATTGTTATTCCGGAGCACCTAACGGAAATGCTTTACGAATTGTCCGATTATGCTCCTTTTGTGATTCAGGAAAATTGCACGGATGTTTCAATAGACGAGAAGCTGCTTTTGACGAGAAGAAGCGCTGTACTCGATATTGACCCCGCTTATTCGATTTTTACATCAGGCTCGACGGGAACCCCGAAAGGCATTGTTGTATCGCACAGGAGTATTATTGATTTTACCGAATGGCTGTCCGATATGGGTCGGTTTAATGAAAACGATATTTTAGGCAACCAAGCGCCTTTTCATTTTGATTTGTCGGGTAAGGATATATACACATCCGTAAAGCACGGATGCACAATGCACATTATACCTCAAAAGCTGTTTATGTTTCCGAAGCTTTTGCTTGAATATCTCGACAACAATAAGGTTACCGCATTGCTTTGGGCGACAAGCGCTTTCCATTTGGTTGCCAACAGCGACGCATTGTCGAGAATTCAGCCGAGATACCTTCGTATAGCGGCGCTCGGCGGCGAGGCGCTTTTGTCAAAACAGCTATCCGTCTGGAGAAAAGCCTTACCCCATGTGAAATATGTGAATATGTACGGTCCTACCGAGGTAACGGTTGATTGCACATATTTCCCGATTGACAGAGATTTTGCGGACGGCGAAGCTATTCCCATAGGAAAGGCCTGTGAAAATATGGAGGTTTTTCTGCTTGACGAAAAATTAAACGAAGTAAAAGACGGCGAGCCGGGGGAAATATGCGTTCGGGGAATAGGCGTTACTAAAGGATATTTCGGCGATGAAGAAAAAACGAAGGAGGTTTTTATCAGAGACCCGAGAAATCGTTCATACACCGATATTATATACCGCACCGGTGATATTGCGGTGAAGGGGGAGGACGGCTTATTCCGTTTTCTTTCGAGAAAAGACGGACAGATAAAGCATATGGGCTACAGAATCGAACTCGGAGAAATAGAAACCCAAATAAATGCCGTAGATGAAATAAAAAGCTCGGTTTGTTTATACGACAACGAAAATAAGAAGCTTATCTGCATATATACCGGTAACATAGACAGTTTTGAATTGGCAAAAAAGCTTCGCTCGGCTCTTCCTAAATATATGGTACCGAATGTATATCACTGCTTGGAAAAATTGCCGTATAACTCAAACGGAAAAATTGACAGAGTTAAACTAAGAGCGGAATTTGTAAAATGAAAAAATTTAATTCTAAGGAAGCCTTTTTGGAAACCGTCGGAAGACATATTTCAAAGAACACTTTAACTAACGGCGCTTTAACTCTCGGCGGATTATCGGATTTTTTTGACGGAAACGATATCGAATATTCCGAATCGGAAGAATCGTTGCTGTTAACCGTAAAAAGGGAATTCCACGATTACCTTACGTTCTATATTTCGTCGGACTGCAAGGGCGTTGAGTTAGAGGCCAAACGCGATATATCATGTGAAATATTATATAAGGGTACTGACAGTGAAGCTTATAAATCGCTTGAAATCTTAAGCAAATCCGGCTTTTATTCGGCATTTACCCGGAACAGAATGATAAGAAAGCAAAAAGATGTTTCTATGTGCGAATATGATTTTGCAAATACTGCTGACTGTGACGGGGTATACAGTTTGCTTTACTCATCTTTTTCGTATCTAACGGGATGCTTGCCGAGCAGGAATAAAATAATGTCCGATATTTCGGATAAAAAATTTATTGTTTTAAGAAATGAAAACGAAATATACGCTTTAATTCACTTTGAAAAGGGAAAGCGTTTCGCCGATATTAAGCATATGGCTGTAAAAAAAGAGTACAGAGGAAAGGGATTAACCGACCGATTGCTCGGTGCGTTTTTATTTGAAACAAAAGATAAAACCCAAAGAGTGTGGGTCAGAAGCGATTATATTCAGCCGATCAAGGCATATACAAAGCACGGATTTGTGTGCGACGGAATGTGCTCGGCTGTTATGATAAAAAAGATTTAAATTATTATTAAAAAACGGAGTAGCTATGGAACAGTTAATGAAAATATTAGAGCAGACCTGTCCGGGTGTAGATTTTAATTCGGAAACTGCGCTTATTGATGATGAAATTCTTGAATCGCTCGATCTTGTCACAATCGTATCGGAGATTATTGATGTTTTCGACGTTGAAATTACGGTAGACGATCTTATTCCGGAAAATTTTAATTCCGCAAAGGACATAATGGCTTTAATCGAATCTCGAAGAGGATAATTATTCATGTCTTTTAATTCGGTATCATTTCTGATATTTGTATGTGTATCGGTTATTCTGTATTATCTTGTACCTAAACGAATACAGTGGTTTACACTTTTTATTTCAGGAATGTTTTATTACATATACTCCTGTAAATTGAGAATATTATATCTGTTTTTTACGGGAATTTCGGTATATGCATTTGCGCTGATTCTTGATAAATTAAACGACAGAAAATCAATTTTAAAGAAAGAAAAAAACGCAAAGCTTCTTGAGAAAAACAAGAGGCAAAGAAAGCTTGCGGTATTTTTTTGCTGTATTGCAAATTTGGGCCTTTTGTATTTTCTTAAATATTGGAACTTTACCGTTGATATTTTTACGGATTCATCCGTACTTAAATTCGAAAATATTATTATGCCTCTCGGAGTCTCGTTTTTTATCTTCCAATCAATCGGATATACCGTGGACGTTTACAGAGGTAAGTACAAAGCTCAGAGAAATATTTTTAAATTCTTGCTGTTCGTTTCCTTTTTTCCTCAAATGGTTCAGGGACCGATTAGCAGATATAATGATTTAGCCCCGGAGCTTTATGCAGAAAGAAAGATAGATTTTGATAACATTCGCTTTGGTATTCAGCGCATAATGTGGGGTTATTTCAAAAAAATCGTTATTGCGGACAGAGCGGGAGTTGCTGTTGACGCAATAATGAAGGATGTATGGTCGTATTCGGGATCGGTTAAAGCTTTTTCTATCCTTATGTATTGTATACAGCTTTACTGCGATTTTTCGGGAGGAATCGACATTACCGTCGGTGTGGCTCAATTGTTCGGCATCCGATTAACGGAAAATTTCAAAAGACCTATTTTCGCTCATTCACTTACCGAATTTTGGCGTAGGTGGCACATAACGCTCGGAGCCTGGATGCGCGACTATGTATTCTATCCGTTATCTCTTTCTAAGCCGTTTGCTAAGCTCGGCAGGTTCACGCGAAAGTATATTAAAGGTAAAGCGGGTAAGATTATTCCAACGTCTGCCGCAACCTTTATAATCTATTTTTTAATCGGCATTTGGCACGGTGCAAATTTCAGATATATTGCATTCGGCTTTTGGAACGGCGCACTGATTACCGCATCGCTGCTGCTCGAGAGTGTGTTTATAAAAGTTAAGGCTTTTTTACATATTGACAGTAAAAAAAAGTGGTATAGGGCGTTTATGATATTAAGAACCTGCTTTATCGTTTTTATCGGAAGATATATCACAAGAGCGCCACGTTTGAAAACAGCTGTTCTTATGATTAAGGACACGTTTTTAGATTTTAATTTTGCCGATTTGCGAAATAATATTTTCACATCCTTTGGATTAATGCCTATCGATTATTTAGTAATACTTCTCGGTGTTATCCTAATTCTTGTAATTGAATTTAAACAAGAGAGGGGAATTGAAATAAGAAGTACTCTTGCAAAACAAAACTCATTCGTACAGTGGCTTGCGATTTTTATTCCTCTTGTTATTTTGTTTTTATTCGGCGTTCTTCGTTCGGAGTACATTTCCGCTTCATTTTTGTATCAGGTATATTGATTATGAAATCGTCAAAAAAGTGGCTAATTGTATTTATTATTACACTACTCGGAATGTTTTCGGTCGTATTGTTTTTTAACTTTGCGGTCGACCCGTTCGGAGTTTTTAACAGTGGCATTTTTTCCTGGCCTTCCTACGAAATTACTAAAAATCCGAGATCCGCTAAGATTTCCTATATTGATGAAAATCATGAAAAGTATGATTCGTATATTTTAGGCTGTTCGTCAACGAGCAGTTACAGGGTTGAGACATTAAATAAGTATTTTAATGCTTCGTTTTACAACATGATAATGTACGGTGCGGATATGAAGGATGTCCGTGACGAAGCAAAATATCTTATTGACAACTTTGAGGTAAAAAATTTGATTGTCAACGTTTATGTAGACAATACAATATTATTTGATACCTTACCGGACCGCTTGTCATATGAAATGCCTTCTAAGCTATCCGGAAAATCGGCGTTTTCCTATTATTGGAAATATCTGTTTATGGATCCGAGATTTTCTTATGACAAAATAAAGGCAAGGTACGGCGATGAATATCTGCCGAAGGCCTTTGACGTATTTGACGAAGAAAGCGGATGCTATGATAAACGGGGCAGAGATGTGGAGCATATCAGCGATTTGGAAAGCTATTATGTTGCTTATCCCGAGTTTAAGTCATATCCTGTCAGCGACTGTACGGTAAACAGCGAAGCAATAAACGGAACTCTTGACTGTATAAAAGAAATTAAAGAAATGTGCGATAAAAACGGCATTAATTTTATTGTAGTCAATGCGCCGGTGTATTACGATTACTTCAATGACTTTGTTTTAAGCGACTTAGAGGAGTTTTATACCGCTCTTTCCGAAATTACTCCGTTTTATGATTTTTCCTTGAGTACAATCAGCTATGACGCAAGATATTTTTACGATACGACGCATTTCAGAAACTGTGTCGGAGATATGGCGATAGCTTATATATTCAATGATGATTCCGTTTACAGACCTAACGACTTCGGACGCTATATAACAAAAGAGAATGTGGCACAGCGCTTTGAAGAAATAGCCGATTTTGAACCGGTACCGAAGGAATCGTATTCCGAGAAAATACCTGTTTTGATGTATCATAACACCGTAAGGGACGGCGAGGCGTCCGGCGGAGTTAATATAAACGAATCTCTCTTTCGTTCTCATATAAAGGCCTTGTCTGAAAACGGATATAACGCCGTAACGCTTGAAATGCTTTCTGATTATGTGAACAAGGGAACGCAATTACCCGATAATCCAATAGTAATAACATTTGACGACGGCTATCTTTCAAATTACGAGATTGCATATCCGATACTAAAGGAATACGGCATGGCTTTTACGATATTTGTTGTCGGTTCGGGCGTAGGACATACGGAAAATTATAAAGATACGGATTATCCTATCACTCCCCGGTTTGATTTTGACATGGCAAACGAGATGATTGAATCGGGACTTGCGGCTATTCAGAGTCACACCTTTGATATGCATCAGTATGCTCCCTTTGAGAGCGAAAAAGCCAGAGAGAATATATTAAAATTTGAGGAAGAATCCGAAAACGATTATGCGGCGTTTCTTAAGGACGACTGCAATAAAATCAGAGAAATGATAGAGTTAAATACCAATCAAAGGGTATTTGCAATGTCATATCCAAACGGAATATGCGATACGCTTTCAGAAAGCATAATTGCCGAATGCGGCTTTACCGTTACATTCGGTGAGCCGAAAGGGATGAATACCGTTGTTCAGGGAATACCGCAATCTATTCTTGAGATGAACAGATTCTCTGTAAATGACGAAATTTCATCTCAGGATCTGCTTGAAATGATATCAAGATAAGAAATTGGAGATTTAAAATGAAAATTTGTATGTTACTGGATAATCCCATTACCAATGACCCAAGAGTTAAAGCGGAATCGAGCGCTTTGGCGGCGGCAGGAAACGATGTAACGGTTATCGGAACAAGAGTTGCCGATAAAAGTGAGTATGAAGAATGGGAAGGCGTTAAATTCGAAAGAATAAAGGTTAAGCCGAATAAATTTCAGAAGCTTTTAAATATTATTAAATCCTCACCTTCGTTTATTAAGGGAAAAAACAAATTTCTGCTTACATACAAAATCAATATGCTGAAAAGGCAGGACAAGCTGTATATCAAGCGCGTTGCAGACAGAAAATTCGACGTGTTTCATTCAAACGACGTATTTTTGTTAAAGGCCGCAGGCGTTTGCGCCGAAAGGTGCGGCGCAAAGCTGGTATACGACAGCCACGAATTTTTTACTATGGAATACTTCACAAAAAAGAAGAAGGTTTCCTATGTAAGTGAAAAATATTATGAAGAGCTTCTCAGACGTCAGGCCGAATATATAAAAAAAGCCGATTTGGTTATTACAACAAGCGATTGCTTTGCAAAGGAGCTTCAAAAATATGCGTCGCTTGATAAAACGCCTTTAACGCTTTATAATACCGCAAAGCTAAGGGAGCGCATCAAGCTCAATGTGCTTCGCGAGAAATATTTACATACAAGCGAGGAAAGACCTATAGTTCTTTACCAGGGAGGAATCGGCTTAGGAAGAGGACTTTCCCAATTTATAAAAATCGCAAAGGGAAATCCCGGTATTGATTTTGTAATTATCGGTCCGGTTTCAAATGCGGAGCTTTATCAAGAATTGAAAAATGAATCTGAAAATTCAGAGAACATATATTTTTTAAAGAGCGTTCCGTACGAAGAGCTGTGGCAGATTACAGCGAGTGCGGATTTCGGCTATTCTAACCTTGAGCCGATAAATATTTCATATGAAATAGCCGTCGGAAACAAATTTTTCGAATATCTGTCTGCGGGACTTCCGATTATTACGGGTAATTCCAAAGGCTCATGCGAGCTGAGAAATAAAATAGCAGAGCATTTTGACGATATTGAAAATCCCATGTTTTTACTTCCGAAGGACGAATCTCAAATGCAAAAATCCGTTGGCGATTTTATTGCCGAATGCGATATTCATAAGCTTTCCGATAACGCTTACGAAATTGCAAAAAAATATTTTAATCAAAGCATCGAGCTTAAAAAAGTTGTTGATGCGTACAACGGGTTAATATACAATGAGTGAACAGATAAAGGAAACACATTCGGGAAGAGTTCAGAGAAAAGCGACTGCGTTAACCGTTGCCAGCTTGCTCAATACGTTCATCGGCGTAATATCGACGATGATTATTCCAAGGCTGATAGATAAAGGGGAATACGGCACATATAAGCTTGTTTTTCTTGCGTTTAATACCTTACTTCCGTTTTTGGGCCTCGGTTTAAAGGAGGGCTTATATTTCTTCCTGCCTACGGAAAAGAAGAGATTTCGTGCAATGGTATTTGAATGTTATATCATTTACGGAACTGTCGGTATATTTTTCTCATTGGTACTTGCTTTATTCGGATTTGATTTACTCGGCGGCGTTATTCCGACTCCGGAAAATCTGAGCGGAATATCAAAGGGACTTTCCACCGTATTTTATACAGTAAAAAATTTCTTTACATACGGAGATATGCAAGTTCAAAAGCTGATTGTGTGGCTTATTCCGTATTCGCTTATTACCTTGATGACGACCTGCACTGCGGTTATCATGAATATTCGCGACTGCATATCCACGTACATAAAATTTAATCTGTTTTGTGCAATATTCTCAACGTCTGCGCTTTGTTTTGCATTATTTATAGCTCCAAGCGCACAGACTGCGGTTATTACAATGACCGGTGCAAAATTTATCGAAGGACTTATTTCAATTTATCTGACGGTAAAATGTCTTCCGAAGGATGATTATCATCCTAAGCTTAAATCGCTTCGCAAAATTTTGGCGTTTTCCTTACCTCTCGGACTCGCTTCCATGATAGGTACTATTACAAAACAGATGGACCATCTGTTTATTGCAAATTCCGAAACAAAAACATATTTCGGTATGTACGAAATTGCGGCAAAGGAAATTCCGATAATAGATATAATGCTTGCGGCGGTTTCTACTGCGTTACTTCCTGAGGTTCGCAGACTGTTCGGAAAGGGGGAATATAAGGAGGGGCACACGCTATATATAAATGTCGCAAAGAGATTGAGTTGTATAACTCTGCCCATAATGATTTTTCTCCTGTTTTGGAGCAAGGATTACATTACGTTTATGTATTCTTCAAAATACATAATGAATGAGGAAGTAAAGAGTTTAGGACATAATATCGTACTTATCTTCAGAGTTTATCTTTTGTATTTTGTCACAAGAGTGTGCGTGACGGGGCCTTTGTTTACGGCGCTGGGAATGAATATGTATCTTTTGTTCAAAACTGCGGTTTCCTGCGGACTGAATGCACTGCTTACATATCTTTTTATGATATGGATGGGACCTGTCGGCGCTGCAATCGGTACAATTCTGTCCGGAATAATAATTTTATTTACAATGATTTTGCCCGTTCTCGGAAATAAAACTTCAATTCCTGCTTTATCCTTTTATCCCTTTGCATTTGTCGGAAAAATACTAATTGTGTCATTACCCGCCGCCGCAATAAGCTACGGAATAAGCTTTATTCCGATTATAAAATGGGACGGTGAAACCGTTACATCAACAATAAGACTGTTAATCGGCGGTATAATCTTCTTGACAATAATGTTTATAGAAAGCAAAACCCTATTGAAAAAGGATTACGCCTGGATGTACGTGGTGCTCGGAAAATACGCAGACAGGATAAAGAAGGCGCTTATAAGAATTAAAAGAAAGGTAAAGCGTTGATATGAAAATTTTGTTTGTGGGAAACAGCCATACATACTTTAACGACATGCCTAAAACCTTTACCGATTTATGTGAGAAATATACAAATGAGCACACCGACGCTTTTATGCTCGCATATTCCGGCAGAGATTTAAAGTGGCATAATGAAGAGTACTGTTCCGTTAGATTTAATCTTTTATACGGAAACTACGATTATTGTCTTATTCAGCAGTTAGGACATCCCTTTCCGGGTGAAGAAGTAACCGAGCGTGATATTAAGCCAATAATAGAGCTTTGTCGCAAGGTAGGTTGTAAGCCTATTATTTACGAATCATGGGCAGAGAAGTACCGTCCGGAATATCAGGATATTATCAATATGGGATACCGTAATATTGCAAGGAAATACAATGAAAAATTATTACCTATAGGAGAACTTTTTCAAAGTATAATAAAGTATCATCCCGAAATAGAGCTGTTTCATACCGACGGCGAGCATGCTTCCGTTATCGGAGATTATATGATAGCTCTTGCATTGCTGTACTTAATTTACCCGGATATTAAAATCGACAATACAAACAAAACTCACGATTTTTTATCCGACAACGGCGAATGGAAATATTCGGACATCGTTGAAGTACCGGCAAATATTCACCGTATTATTTATGAAACAGTAAAATCAAACATTAAATAAGAATGCACCGTACAGCAATTGCCGTACGGTGCTTATCGTTAAGTCGGATATTAAAATTCAAGCTCGTAAATCTTGCCGATTTGTTCGGGACAAAGCATTTCACAGCCTTCTTCTGTGACAACTATCGGCTTTTCCCAGCGAAGACCGAAATCTGATCCCATAGCAAACGTATCAATTTGGAACGTCATATTCTTCTTCAACACATAGTCGGAAATTGTTTCCATCCAAGGAGCCTCAACCTCAATCATACCGAGACCGTGACAAGGTCCGTAGAAATAATTTTCACCGAAGCCTCTTTCCTCAAAAAGCTTCTTAAAATCCTTTGCAATATCCATTGCAACTCTTCCGGCTTTAATTTGCTTTTCAGTCCACATATGCGCTTCGAGACAAAATTCAACCAGACGTCTCTTTTTATCGGAAAGCTTACCCATGGAAATAGGCATACCGATTGAAGGAGAATATCCGTTTACCTTAGCAGACAGGTTAAGCTGTACTATGTCGCCCATTTTGATTTCGCGGTAGGAAGAACGCGAGATAGCGTGCTTAGTAGACTTTTGACTGAAGCAGTACATGGGAAGACCCTCATATTCCGCACCGTGCTCATAGATTGTCTTTTGTGCGATACCCACTAGCTGAAGCTCTGTCATACCGGGGCGTGCCGCTTTGATAACTTCCTGTGTAGCTATGTGAGTAATGCGGGCAGCTTCACGAAGACAAGCAACCTCATTATCGGATTTAATTGAACGAAGCTCAACCATAATATCATCCGAACGAACAATTTCCGCCTCGGGGAATGCGGTCTTGATGCCTTCCATAACAACAACATTGGTATCAAGCCAAGCGGCAACGCCTATGCGAAGCTTTTGACCGGAAACACCGATTGCACGGAATGCTTCGTTAAATGTGTTGAATTTAATTTCGGGGTAAGCGGGGTTTGCGCTTTCACGGTACTCGTGAAGCACAAAAATCTTCTCGATTACTCCGAAATCCGCTGCAAAGATTTGGCTTTCAGGTCCAACCAAAAGCGCAACGTCCCCGTTTGCAGAAATTGCGACGCCGCAACGCTCAAAAAGCGGCCAAAAGTTTGAAAAGTAACGTGTATTTGCATAGTCGGCCTCTGAGCCGTTTACGATAAGTGCGTCAAGACCTCTTTCTCGAATCTTGGCAGCTGCGTTCTGCACTCTCTGTGCAAACTCTTCTCTCGGAATTTGAATTCTGTCCATTTTATTTAGTTCCTTTCGGTTAATTATTTGTTCTTTTTGTTCCACATATCGGTAAACTCGTCGACTCTCATTACTTTCATCCCTTCGTTTTTAATAAGAGTACATAGCTTATCAAGCTCGCGAACCGCAACGTCTCCTGTTCCTTCAACAAGAAATTCATCAACAGTCACACCGCCCTCGCCGTAGTGATATGAAGTTTTACAAGGCTCAAATTCCCACGGATGCATATAGAAGCATAGGACGGTAGGAAGTCCCTTATCCTGTGTAAATTTTTTGAAGGAATGAACCCTCTCCATAAGATAATTTGCACCTTTTGTTCTGAAAAGAGGCCAATGGTCGCGGTCTCTTTCAAGGCCGGGATCGTTAGATTCCATTGTCATATCCGCAAAATTGGGAATCTCAAGAATTTTATTTGAGCCCTCTTTAGTCCAATCATCGTGCGACGGATGATAGGGAGTAAAGCGCTCACGGTAGAAATACATTGGATATGAAGCGTCTGCGGTATATCCCAACTCCTCCAATGCATTACATACTGCGGTTGAAGACCATAGGCGCGGGCATCTCCAGGAGCGAATCTTTCTGGCAGCGGCTTTTTCAACCCATTCGGTAGCTAAGCGAATTCTGTTAGGCACTTCTTCGGGAAGCAGAGGCTTTACACCAGGTATAGGGAAAAGCTCGTCGCCTACTGTTTCATGGAAAAGAGAGTGAGCGCCGACCTCGTGTCCTGAGTCGATTACCATTTTTACTATGTCCGGATTTTCTTTTGCGCATTCACCGGTAAAGAAGAAGGTTCCTTTAAATCCGTGTGACTCGAAAATGTTTAAAATCTTCTGCGTACCGCTCTTTGTTGTTTCATAAAACGGGGTGAAGCTTCCCACATCCGTTTCCATATCAATACCGAAGATGACATATGTTTCGTTCATATTTAATTCCTTTCGTGGATTAAATTTATTGCAATCTATTGCGCATTAAACGCAGTAGAGTGTTTTCTTTTGTATCGCAGGCATATTCCCATGCCATAAGTCCGCCTGCGTTATATTTTTTGATAATGTTACATTTTTCGTAAACGGATATTTCGTCGTCAAAAGTAATGAAATCGGAGCCGTTCCATAAATACGGAGCTCCTCCGGCGCTTTCGTCTCTGTAGAGTGAAAAATTGCCGTTTTTAATAAATTCAGAAGTTAAATCGCAGAATTTAGGACCGTAATCGGCGCAATTATCGGTTTTTGCAAATAATCCGTCACGCTCGCTTGAAACATGATGCCATATTCTTGAATAAAAAGCAACACCTCCGATGAGCTTTTCTGCGGGAATACCCTTTTCTTTAAAAAGAACAATGTTATCCTCAAGACCAGCGCACGGAAACGGAGACATTGCGGCGCTTTTCGGAGCGCAGTGATGAGATGTAATCTTTCTTTCCGAATATATGTCGTATGTCATAATATTAATGTAGTCGAGGTATATGTGCGAGCTTATAAGCTCCGTTATGTCAAACACCCAATTTGTTCCCGGGACGGCAACGCTGATTATCCTGTCCTTGCCAAGCTCTTCACGGAAGGTTTTCAGTAAAAGCGTATGCATTTCTTTTTGCTCATTAGTCGGAAATTCTCAGTCAAGATCAATTCCGTCAAAGCCTTTGTCAAGTGCGGCATTGCAAGCTCGCTTGGCGGCGTCTATGCAGTCCGATTTGTTTGAAACGCAATCCGCAAAGCCGACAAGAGAAAGTACAACGGGCAAACCGTGTTTTCTTTTATGCAGAATTTCAACAGTATCCGCTTCGGCAGGATTGTTAAATATTACGGAGTCTTTAGTCACAGCGGCATTTGAATAATATAAAATATCTAAGCAGTTAAGCGCCCTGTCGGGAATTTTATCAAAGCCTTCTCCCCAAGCTCCGCAGTAATAAAGTGCGCATTTCGATTTATTCATATTACCTACCGTAGTATTCTTTACAATATTTACTTACTCTGTCGGAAATAGAGGAAATATGCTCGGAAACGCTGTGATCTCCTTTAACATACTTTTTCATGTAAAAGCCTTCTTCTGCGGCCATTTCCTCCGTATGCGGGAAATAGTGCTCCAAAAGGAATAATGCCAAATTAGCATATCTGCCTTTTCCGTGAACGGAGTATACACCTGTGCCTTCATAAGTTTCAACGGCGGCAACCTGTCCGTTTCGTATGGCGTCCTTAATATCTTCTGGCTCTCTCGATTTTGCAAATACAATCGAGTATATCATGTTAAAAAGGCCTCGGTTAACCGTACCGTGCGAGTCGCTTCCGCCGACGCAGGGAATATCTATCCCTTTTCTGAGCATATCCGAATAAAAAATCGTCTGCATATTGTTTTCAAATGTGCTTTGACCGCCGATTAGCTCAAAAGCCTCAAATTCGCCGCTTTTTATTAAAAGCTCTGCAAGCTCGGTAGGTACGTTGTATACATCCTCAAGCCAGAACGGATGGCAGAATATCGGTAAACCTCCAAGCTCCTTTGATTTTCTTGCTACCCATAGGCATGCGGCATAAGTAAAAGGCTCCGTATGATAGGGAATATCCTCGGTTGCAATAATATCGTTTACTTCTTTTTCATACTGCTCGCGGTTTTTCTGACAAATATCGTTAACGCTTGCGCTTGAGCCAAGATTGACAATATGAACAAAATTTCCGGGAGAGTGAACCTCCTCTCCGTAAAGTAAAGTCATACCGAGCTTAACATCCTTGTAGCTGTCGATCATTTCGGCGGAGCCGTAATAATTATAGTGGTCGGTCACAGTCATAAAATCAAAGCCTTTGGAGCGATAGTTGGCGCAAACGAGACCGGGAGTTTCTCTTCCGTCGCTTCTCGTTGTATGAACATGGGTGTCGCCCTTTAACGGTTCCAAAGCGTACAGGTCGGAATCAAGAGCGTACATATTAAGCTGTATGATGGTATGACTTCCGCCGGTACGGCTGAGTCTTAAAAAATACTCTTGCTCCTTATCAAACGTATGTGTAAAAGAAATTGAATTGTCTTTGGGAGTGCATGTGTATATAACACTCGTGTCCTGCCAGGTATGGGTTGTAAGAGGGTAAATCCTGACAATATAATCGCATTCAGGTTTGAAATTGTATAAATCGTCAAGTACTTTAATTGTTACGGTTGTTTCCTTTCCTACCTGTACAATACTCGGTGTAACGGAAAAATAGTAGTCGCTGTCCTTCATATTAACCTCAATTATAACTCGTAAATTATTAAACAATAATACTGTTATTTCAAGAATACAAGTAACGGTATAATCAGCTGTTTAATTTAGAGTTTACTTTGCTCATGAATTTTTCATTATCAATAATAAATCTTTCGTGTATTCCGCTTCCGACTTCGCCTTTATCGTCATAAGCCCACACTTTAAATACAAGCCGTCGTCTGTCTATCTCGATAAGCTCACATTCTGCGGTGACTTCCATTGAAACGGGGGTTGCGCTAGTATGTTTAATATTAAGTGAAATACCTACGGTGCCTGTACCCTCGTCAAGATAGGGAAGCACGCCTTCCGAGCAACAGTTTTCCATTAAAGCGACCAGACTCGGCGTGGAAAAAACAGGCAGCAAACCGCTGCCGAGCGCTTTTGCGGTGTTTTCCTCAACAACTTTTACAGTTTTTTTATTCTTAAATCCTAATTCAACCATTTTTAAATCCTTTCGCTGTGTAAAATCTAATAAATCTTTCCGATGCGTTTTTGCAAAAATCATTAACTGTATCGGGAGAAAATGCAGGGGAAACGCCGGCAAAATTTTCGGCTTGCTTTTCAGAAGTGTATTTTAAATATTTAAATATTGCTTCGGGGGTGTACTCGGGAATATCGGAGCAATGCTCTTCTAAATTTACGCCCAACATTTTCTCCCATATATCTTTTGTCCATTCACAATAATGAAACATATATGCGCTTGCCAAGCTTATTTCATGACGGTAATCACGGAACCAGTTTGCGCCGATATACCCTTCCATGTGATATGCCTGGGGACCCTCATCCCAAATAACGTCGGTAAAAAGATGTACAAGACAGCCGAATTTAAAGCTTTTGCCGGTCGGAGTTTCCGACGCCATATTTGCTAAAGCAACTCTGCGCTCAACGCACGATAAATCTCTTAAATGCAACCGATCCTTTAATTCCCTCGGATTTTCCACGCAGTCGGGAGCGAGCGTTCCGACATAAAATTCGGCGGGAGCGTCTGTTTCGGAGCCGTAAATATATTTCCCAACCTTTCGTCCCACATCTAAATGTATCATTGCGCTGGGCATAATTTACCTCCGATCAGCAGTTTTTCAAGCTCTGAAACACTGTTTACAATATGCTCGGCGCCGGCGTTTGTCAATTCATCAAACGAACCGTAGCCGTATGTTACTCCGATTGTTTCAATATTATTTTTTTTTGCTCCGTCGATATCATGACAGCGGTCTCCTACCATCACGCAATCCGAAGTGTTTTCAATTCCCGCTTTTTCCAAAGCGTAAGCTATAACGTCGGCTTTTTTTATTCTGTCGCCGTTTAATTCGCTGCCAACGGTTAAATCAAAATATTTCATCAAATTAAAATGCTCTAATATTCTGTCTGCAAAAACACCGGGCTTGGAAGTCGCTAGTATCAGTTTTTTAGAATTTTTTTTCAATGATAACAGAAGATCCTCGACACCCTCGTAAACTTTGTTTTCAAAAAGCCCCTTTACAGCAAAGTGTTCTCGGTAAATCTCAATTGCCTTTACCGCTTCATCATGCGTCATATTAAAGTATTTCATAAAAGATTCGTCAAGAGGCGGGCCTATAAAGCACAGCAAATCCTCTTTTGTTTTGCCGTAAATACCGAAGCCCTCAAGGGCATGAATTACGGAATTTGTTATACCTTCGGCGGGATCTGTCAATGTTCCGTCGAGGTCAAATAAAATATATTTTTTATCCTTCATATAATTCCTTGAGCATTTGATTTTGGACAGATATTCAATAAGCTTATCCTTTGAATTTGATATTTTTCCTTCGATAACTTTATCTAACAGCAGTCGAAGACAGTGCTTTATTTCACTTCCGAAAATGCCCTCGTTCTCCAAATCATGACCGTTAATATCAAGCTCCTTTACGGAAAGGCAAGGGCTTTCGGCTTTTACCGAAGCGATTAACGAACTAATACTGCGGTTATAAATACTTCTGTTTGGATATGCATTCGGAGACTTGGCCTCGTTGTCTGCATACTGCAGCGAAAAAAGCTTCTCGCAGAAAGGCAGGGAATACCGTGAAATTCTTTTATAAACAGGTATTTTTTCAGCCTTGGTATATGTATCGTGTTCCTTAATCAAATTATAAACGGTGACGGTATCTTCTTTTGAAAAGTTCAGTCTTTTCATGATTTTTAAAGCAATATCGGCACTGATTTCCGCATGATAATCGTATCTGCCGCCGTATCTTTCATCATAAAAAAACACTCTCGGCTTTGCTATGTCATGAAACAGTGCGGCAAATCGTAAGTCGGGCAGGGGCTGTGTTTTTTCAACCGTATAGGTTATGTGGTTATATACGTCGTAAATATGGGAGCTTGTTCTTTGATCAAAGCCGTCGCAGAACCTTAATTCGGGAATCACCTCAAAAATAATTTCTTTGTATCTGCGAAGCACCGTTCCGGCATATTTCCCGGTTAATATGCCTCCCAGCTCAATTCTTATGCGGTCATTTGAAATATTGTTCAGCAGTCCCTTACAGGAAATCATAAATTTATAGGTTTCACTTTCGACGGTAAAGCCTGTTTTCGACGCAAAACGCAGTCCTCTTAAAATACGCAACGCATCCTCGGAAAATCTTTTGCGAGGATCTCCTACTGAGCGTATAATTTTATTTTTTATGTCGTTTTTTCCGCCGAACAAATCTATGATTTTGCCGTTTTTATCCATCGCCATGGCGTTGACGGTAAAATCCCGTCTTGTAAGGTCTGATTCAATATTTCGGATGAAGGAAACATTATTCGGATGGCGACAATCATTGTATTCTCCGTCACACCTGAATGAAGTTATTTCTACCGGGTTGCCGTCGATTATGATTCTTACGGTACCGTGCTTTATACCGTTGCGATTGATTTTATAGTCTTTAAAAACCGAAATAATATCCTCAGGCATAGCGTCTGTTGCCATATCATAGTCACAGGGCTCAGTACCGCTTAAAAAATCCCGAATACATCCTCCGACTGCATACGCCTTAAAGCCTTTTTCCTCAAGCAGACAAAAAGCTTTAATTATGTAGCTTGGAAAAATAATTGTTTCATTGTCCATATATAAATTTTAACACAGTTAATCCGATATTTCAATATAATATCAGCATATTTTTACCGATACTTCGCCGGAATGCAGTACTACCTCACTGCCGTCTTCTTTTATACACCTGAGTGAAAAATCGTCTTCTATCGATTTGGCAAAAGCAGCATAATCGCCGTTTGGGGATTTTACAACTACTTTTTCGGACAGAGTTAAGCTATGCTTTCTGTAATACTCCAATGCGTCGTTTTTCTTACCCGAAAGGTAGTCGGTTAAGGTGTCGGTGATTTCGCAGATCAGCTCCTCTGCCTTGCAGGAGGTACTGTCAAATAAATATCCTGCGATATCTGCTATTTCTTCAGGGAAGCCTTGTTCGGGTTTGGTTAAATTAATCCCTATTCCGACTATTACCCATTGACTGTCCTTATCATCTGCGGAAAATTCGCTTCTGGTCAGTATACCGCATACCTTTTTTGTGTTAACAAAAACATCGTTAATCCATTTGATACGGGCTTTTTTACCGGTTACCTTACGTATGGCTCTGCAAACCGCACAGGCGGCAAGCGCTGTTACCGTCTCAATTGCTTTATAGTCGTATTTACGGTACAAAAGGCTCATATACAGTCCGCCCTCGGGTGAGTAAAATGAGTGCTCGCCCCGTCCTTTTCCCTTGGTTTGCTTTGAGGCAATAAGCATTGTTTTGCTTTGCTCGTTGCATCGGGCAAGATTTGCCAAAGCGTCGTTTGTGGATTCGGTTTCGCTTAGCTGAATAATCTTAAATTCGTTTTTTAATCCTTTTTTTATTTCTACTGTATTAAACATCCTGATCACCGTAATTATCATAGCACATTTAGGCAATAAATTCAATGTTTTTATTGCAATATCACACAAAAAATGATATAATATATCATATTTTTAACTCGGAGAAAAATATGGGAATTAAAATATTGTTTGATAAACTCAGTGCGGGGCTTGCTGAAATTCATACCTCGCCGGAAATGTCCTTTTGCGAAAGCGAGGGAAATATATGGGGCGTTCCGAAATGCAATTTCAGCGTATCCTTTAATAAAACAAATGAAATGAAGCTTGTTTCCTGCAATGCAAAGAAAAAAAGCGCAGTATTCTCTAACGGGGTTATTGAGTGTGCAGTTGACAGAAAATTGATTAAGGGTGTTTTGCATGAAAGCTTCTTAATAAAAAATATATCTGAAAATATCGTATTTTTAAACGACGGAGACTTCGGTATTTTTACGCCTTTTAACGACAGCTATGAGAATGCCGACGACTGTTTGGTTCACCGTTGTCATGCTCATATTAATGCTTGCGGAGCTTCCGCGTGCGTTTTAGCGCTGAGGATGGGAAATTATAATAATAATCTCGGTCTTGCGCTGATAAAGGGCAGCGTAGGTTCATATTCTGTTGAAAATCCCCCCTACGCTAAAAACGACAGAGGAAATATAATATTAAACCTTTCTCCGGTATCCTTGGAGCCAAATGAAGAGTACGAGCTTGCCTGGGTATTGTTTGAGTGTGAAGACGAAGCGGATTTTGACAGAAATAGGGCCTTGCTCGGTCAGCTTTTAATTAATCTCGACAGATACAACTTTTATCTTGGAGAAACCGTAGAATTTACGGTGTCCGACAACCAAGCAAAGGTTTATTTAAACGGCGAAAGAATATTTGATCGGAATGATAAATATACATTTACACCCGAAACATACGGAGAATACATTATCGAAGCGGTAATTAACAAAAAGAAAACCAAAGCTGTATTTTACGTTTCTACTCCTTTGGACGAGCTGGTCAGGAAAAGAATTAAATTTATTACCGAAAAGCAGCAGTATCATAATTATAAATCTCATCTTAACGGGGCTTATTTGCCGTATGATAATAAAACCCACAGCATGTATTATTCGGAGTTTGTCCAGGATCATAATGCCTGCAGAGAAAGAATAGGGATGGGAATACTAATTGCAAAATGGCTTCAAAATAACGAAGATAACAGAGCAAGAGCGTCGCTTGCCGAATATATCACTTTTGTATTGCGTGAAATTGTTAATTGCGAAGACGGATGCGTTTACGACGGTCTCGGAAAAAATCCCGAAAACGTCCGCATGTACAACGCTCCCTGGGTTTGTAATTTCTTCTGTGAATTGTACAATTTTTCCGAAAACAGGGAATGGGCGTTATATGCATATAGGGTAATGGAGACATATTATAAAAACGGAGGAGAACGTTTTTATCCCAATGCATACTCTCCTGTATTGCCGGTTCGTACGCTGAAAAATGCCGGATACACAGACTTAGCCGACAAGCTGATGAAATATTCGATTCTTCATGCGGATACAATAATTAAGAACGGTACAAGCTATCCTAAGCACGAGGTAGATTACGAGCAAACCATTGTTGCGCCCGCCGCAACGATTTTACTCGGTATGTACGGATTAACAATGGATGAAAGGTATCTTTCAGAATCTAAAAAACACCTTGATTTGCTTTTGAGATTTAACGGTCATGCATATGACTACCGCATTTTTGAAAATTCAATCAGACATTGGGACGATTATTGGTTCGGCGGAGACAAAACATTTGCAGATACATTTCCTCATTATTGGAGCGTTCTTTCCGGGTATGCCCTCGGTTTATATGCTTCCTTTACAGATGATAATGATTTGCATTATAAGGCGGAAAACGCCGTCAGAGGCTCTGTCTCTCTGTTTAATCCGGACGGAAGCGCTACATGTGCGTTTGTTATGCCGAGAAAGATAAACGAAAAAGACGGCTTTTTCAGAGACCGATGGGCAAATGATCAGGATTTTGCTCTGTACTACGCATTGCTTATCAATGAGAGGGAAAAATAATGAAGGACCCGAAAATATATTTGGGAATAGATAACTGCTTTGCCTCAAAGCGCTGGACCGAGCCTATGGAGTGGGCAAACGTAATCAGGAATTTAGGCGTATATTATGTAGAAGCCAGCGCAGATACGGAGTGCGATCCGCTCTATATGGGTAAAGAATATTTGGACGATTGGTGCGTTAAGGTGAATAAAGCAAGAGAAGCTACCGGCGTCATGGTTAAAAATTTTTATTCCGGACACGGTACATACGCTACGCTCGGTCTTGCCCATACCGACAAACGGGTAAGAGAGAGATTTTTAAAAGAGTGGCTTATGCCTATGGCGAAAACAGCAAAAAAAGCAGGGGCGGGGCTTGGCTTTTTCTGTCACGCTTTTTCAGACAGCGTTTTACAAAATCCTAAAAGCTACAGCGAAGCATATGATAATCTTATAAAGGATTTAGCTGCGCTTGCGAAATTTTCCGAGGAGCTTGGCTTACAGTATATCGGAGTAGAACAAATGTACTCTCCTCATCAGGTGCCGTGGACTGTAAGCGGCGCAAGAAAAATGATTAAGGATATTTATGCAATCGGCAAAGCGCCCTGTTATATTACAATAGACACAGGTCATCAGAGCGGTCAGTATAAGTTTACAAGACCTACCGATCTCGACTTGGAGCTTATGTTTAGGGAGAAAATTAACGGCAATTATATTACAAAATGGCTGGGACCGGAGTCTGCATACAGATTATTTGACGGTTATACAAAGCTTGGCGAAAAGGAACTGAAGGAATTAAATAAAGAATTTGACAGATATCCGTATTTGTTTGCCGAAAAAGAAGATTCTGACACATACCGCTGGCTTTCCGAGCTTGGCGATATGTCTCCGATAATTCATTTACAGCAGACGGACGGCGTATCCTCTTCTCATTGGCCGTTTACTCCCGAATACAATAAAGCAGGTAAAATAAAGGGCGATGAAGTTTTAAAGGCTATCTTCAAGGCGTACAGTAAAGAATGCGATGAAGAAATGCCTGTACAGTGCGATGAAATAACTTTAACTATAGAAATGTTCACCGGTACCGCTCAGCTAAACCGCGACTCCCTTGCAAAGCTTCGGTCTACGGTAGAATATTGGAGAAATTATATTCCGACAGACGGAATGAGATTAAGCGAACTGATTGAGAGGTTGTAATATTATGGAATGCGATTGGTACAAGGACGCAGTGGTCTATCAGATTTATCCGAAAAGCTTTTGCGACTCAAACGGCGACGGAATAGGGGATATAAACGGTATTATATCCAAGCTCGACTATATCAAAGATTTAGGCATAAATACGGTTTGGATTTCTCCTTGTTATAAATCTCCCAATGCTGATTTCGGTTACGATATATCGGATTACCGCGATATAGCGCCGGAATACGGAACGCTTGACGATTTTAAAAGAATGCTTGACGAGATGCACAAAAGGGGTATTCGGCTTTTGATGGATTTGGTTGTAAACCACACTTCAGACGAGCACGAATGGTTTATTGAAAGCAAAAAGGGCAGAGATAATCCTTACCGCGATTACTATATTTGGAAGGATCCCGTAAACGGAGCTTATCCTAATTCATGGAGCTCCGGATTTAATGAATCCGCCTGGGAATGGGACGAGTCAAGCGGACAGTATTATCTTCATTTATTTACAAAAAAACAGCCTGACCTAAACTGGGAAAATCCCAAGGTAAGACAGGAAATAGAGGATATGGTAAATTATTGGCTTGATATGGGCGTCGACGGCTTCAGATGCGATGTTATCAACCTTATATCGAAGGATTTCTCGGCGAAAATTCCCGACAACGGTCCTCACCTGCACGAATATCTGCACAGTCTTTACCTAAATTGCTTTGAACCGCATAATGCTATGACCGTTGGAGAGGTCTGGGGACTTACTCCCGACGAATCTCTCGAGCTTACTTCGCCCTTGGCAGGCGAGCTTTCTCTTGCTTTTCAGTTTGAGCACCTTTCTGTCGGCAGGCAGGACGGCAAGCGTTTCTTCCCCTGCGAGTTCGATCCCGTTAAATTTACGGATATACTTGCAAAATGGCAGTACGGATTAAACGGCAGAGGCTGGAACGCTCTTTGCATGGAAAATCACGATCAGCCGAGATGCGTTAACAGATTCGGTTCACCCGAAAAATACAGAAGAGAAAGCGCAACAATGCTCGCTACTCTTTTATACGGTATGCAGGGCACGGTTTTTCTGTATGAAGGGCAGGAGTGCGGCTTTATAAATCCTGTTTTCAACAGCTATGATGAGTGTCTCGACGTAGAAACAACCGACGCTTATCCGTATATGATGAAGACCTTCGGAGAAAAGGAGATGCTTCGCAGATACTCGTTTGATTCAAGGGATTGCGGAAGAATTCCAATGTCATGGAACGGGACAGAGAATGCCGGATTTACCGAAGGCAAGTCCTGGATAAAGCTAAATGACTTCAGAAAAGAGGTAAATGTTGAAACCGAAATTAACGCAGATAATTCCGTATATCGCTATTACCGTAATCTTATCAAGCTGAAAAAGGAAAACGATATTCTCAAATTCGGCGAATTCTGTCTTTTGAATAACGACGGGCGCTTTGTGCTTTACGAAAGGACTTTTGAAGGAAAAAAGCTTCTTGTTATTTTAAGATTTTCAGATACACCGATTGAGATAAAAAAGCCCTTTGAATTCGGGAAAATACTATTGTCAAATTATTCGGATGCGGACATTGAAAAGGAGACTCTGAGGCTACGACCGTATGAAGCAATGATTATTGAAATCTAAAAAGTTTTTTGCATATATTAAAGCAGTTTTCCGTATCGTAAGTCGGAATTTCGTATATCTTAAACGCAAACTGCATTAAATAATGGTTAAACATCGGATCGCCGGAGCATATTTTTCGGCGGTCCTTTACTATTACTCTGTCGCAATAAATTAAAGCTCCCTCGCTGGGAAAATAATTACCCTTGGTCTTGATTCCGATAATATCGTCGGGGAGAAATGATTTTATAGAATCAATAGGATATGCGATAATAGCCTCTCGGTCGTCAAGTATATGCATTGTTTTTATTTTTCTGAAGGAATCGGAATAGCTTCCTGTTTTAATAAGAAAGGATAAAACAGCCTCGTTTGCGCCGCTGGAAACTATTATATCCGTATCATCGTTTATTTTTGAAAGAAGCTTTTCGATATTTTGCGAAGGTATATTATCCTCAAACTGTATTTCTTCAATATTTTGATTATTTATATTTATCAGTTTCAATTCGCCACCGCCTTTGTTATTAGTATATATTAGTATTGATAAAAAACATGGCGAATGATGTATAGTAAATATTGTATTTTTTTATCAGCATTCGCCTTTATATTTTTTTCGCGTAGCTTCCCCGCCTCTTAAGTGACGCTGCGCTTTGTTTTCATCAAGCAATACTCTGATATTATCAAAAAGCGGTTTGTTTTGCAGCTTTAATTTTTCGGTTACATCTTTATGTACGGTTGATTTGCTTAACCCGAAATATGCGCCTGCCGATCTTACCGTTGCATTGTTTTCAAGCATATAACGGGCTAAGCGAACGCATCTTGTACTGTTATCGTCAATATTAATCATTTGTAATACCTCTTATTTTGGTATTACAATATATGACGGAAAACGCTGAAAAATTACTGTAATAGCGATTCGAATATTTCTATATGATGCCTTTCGTCTAGAATAATTCTATCCAGTATATCTTCAATATTCTTATTGTTTATTTTATTTTTTACGTAGGTATAATCTTTAATTGACGTATTTTCAGCCTTAATATTTTCTTTTAAAAATACCTCTCTCAAAACGGAATAATCAACGAACGAACCCTGATACCACTGAGTTTTTCTGCTTCCTTTTTTTGGAGCATACAGCTTTGGCAATACTCCCAGCTCATAAATTATCTGACCTAAAATATCAAAGTGCTTCATTTCCGTGATTGAAATACATTCAAGCATATCATGCAAGGAGGGATCCTCTTTTTTTGTAATCATGCTTTGATAAATATATGTGTTTATCGCAGTCATTTCGCTTACTCTTCCTGCGAAAAGGGGCAGGAGAAGCATTGCTTTTTCACGGCTTTTTTCATTTGGATTGATTTCCGGATAAGGTATGTCGAGTATACAAGTATCTATCATAAAAAATCTCCCATATCACATTTTTATCATTGTATGCTGTGAAAGCATTTAATGTGACATGGGAGATAATATTATTTATATTCTGCTATATTCTGCCGAAATTCTTTCACCGTTATGAGAAACTGCTTTAACAATTACCGCTTTTGAGGTAATATCGCAATCGCTTTTTATCTCGGTTTCTATAAAATTGTCACTGTGAGCAAAATAAACGCCGTCTTTACCTTTTTCAACCAATGCCGTTAATTTTCCGAATTTAACGTTTTTCGTTAATATTTCACGCTTTATGTCTTTTTGAAGATTTTCAATTGCTTTCATCCGTTCATTTTTTATTTCGCCCGAAATTTGATTGTTCATTGAATATGCTTCGGTTCCGGGTCTTCCCGAAAACGGAAATGCATGAATATGAAGAAATTTTACCCGTCTGAGAAAGTCCATCGTTTGATTGAATTCCTCGTCGGTTTCGCCGGGAAAACCTACGATAAGATCGCAAGAGAGTGTGATTCTAGCGTCGGAGCGTTTCAGCTTTAAAATATTATCAAGTGCGGTTTGGGCGTTATATTTTCTTCTCATTCTGTTGAGCGTTTCGGTGCATCCGCTTTGAAGAGATATATGAAAATGAGGAAGCAGCTTGTCGCATTCACGGTAGGTTTGGATAAATTCGTCGTTTATCAGAGTCGGCTCTAAAGAGCCTAAACGTATGCCGTATAAGCCCTTGATACAGTTCACACGTCTGATTAGATCAAATAATCCGTATTCGTAAGCGGAAAGCTCAATACCTGTAAGCGTAACCTCCTTACAGCCTTCATTTACAAGATTCACTATCTCCTTTAATGCTTCTTCGGGACTTTTACTTCTTACGCTTCCGCGCGCTTTTGCAATTGTACAGTATGAGCATTTTCCGTTACATCCGTCTTCAATCTTAATAAATTCTCTCGGACGTTTGCTGTGCTTTAAGGTATAATTATCGCAATCATGCTTGCTTTGTATACTGATATCTACATACCGTTCGGTGTTTTTAGTGTTAAGAGCTTTAATACAAAGCTCTGCGATTCTTGTTTTATCCGAGGTACCGAGAACAATATTCGCACCTGCCTCTTGGCACCTGCGGGGCTGCAGCTGAGAAGAACATCCGACAACGCCTATTATTGCGTCTTTGTTTTTGCTTTTTGCTCTTCTTATCATCTGCCTTGATTTTCTTTCGCTCTCTACCGTAACGGCGCATGTATTGATTATATAAATATCGGCGGTTTCATTAAATTCGCAAATGTCGAAGCCCTGCTCTGCGAACAGCTCCTGTATCGCCTGAGTTTCATATTGGTTTACTCTGCAGCCCAAGGTGCAGAAGGCAACTTTTCCGGACATATATTTCCTCTCACTTATTTTTAATGTTATTTTATCATTAAAATCAGTGAATGTAAATAAAAAATTTAATTTGTAACAATTGAAACTCTCAAAGCTAACGAAAGTTAAAAAAATATATAAAAGTATTGCAATTCTTAGCCGATTGTTATATAATATTTTTGTAAATAAATGTTTAGGAGAATAAAATGAGTACCGTACACGTAATTGATCATCCGTTGATTCAGCACAAGCTAACCATTATGAGAGATAAGAACACAGGAACTACATATTTCCGCGAGCTTTTAAGCGAGATTTCTCAGCTCATGGGTTATGAGCTTACCCGCGACCTTCCCTTGGAGGACGTCGAAATCGAAACTCCCATTTCTAAAATGACCGGAAAGCAGGTAGGCGGTAAAAAATTGGCTATAGTTCCCGTACTGCGTGCAGGTCTGGGAATGGTTGACGGTCTGCTTTCGCTTGTTCCTGTTGCAAGAGTCGGTCATATAGGATTATATCGCGATCCCGGTACTCACGAGCCGGTTGAATATTACTGTAAGTTGCCCACAGATATTGAAAACCGTATTGTTATTATTACCGACCCCATGCTCGCAACAGGCGGCAGCGCTTCCGACGCTATAAGAATGCTCAAGCAAAGAGGCTGTCAAAGTATTAAGTTAATGTGCCTTGTCGGAGCTCCCGAGGGCATTGAGAAGGTTCAAAAGGATCATCCCGACGTAGATATTTATATTGCCGCAATTGATGACTGTCTTAACGAGAATGCGTATATTGTTCCCGGACTCGGAGACGCCGGAGACAGGATTTTCGGTACTAAATAATTTTATTAAAACCGAAACAAGCCCTGCAAAAGGGCTTGTTTCATTAAGGAAAAATGTTAACGCTTAAGATAAATAAAAACGACGCAGGTCAGAGAGCCGATAAATTTTTAACTAAGTCACTGAATGCCGTGCCTTCCTCACTGCTATATAAATATCTGCGTTTAAAAAAGATAAAATGCAACAGAAAAAGGTTAAAGCCTAATGATATTCTCCTTGAGGGAGACGTTATCGATTTATACATTCCCGAGGAATTTTTTCCCGATTTTAAATCCGACAAAGAGCCGTTTATGCGCCTGAAGCCTCATATCGACGTTATTTATGAGGACGGCAACATGCTTCTTGTAAATAAAAAGCCGGGCATGGCGTGTATTCCCGATAAGAATGAGGATACAAATACGCTCATTAACCATATAAAGGCTTACTTGTATCGGAAAGGGGAGTACGATCCAAAGGACGAAAATTCATTTGCGCCTGCGCTTTGTAACAGAATAGACAGAAACACATCCGGTATTGTTATCGGCGCAAAAAATGCAAAAGCACTGCGTCATTTGAACAGCGAAATTAAAAACCGTACGGTAAATAAAAGATATCTTTGCGCCGTTCACGGAATTCCGGATAAAAAGCAGGAGGTTTTGGAGGGCTGGCTTATTAAAGACTGCGACAGCAATATGGTTTCGGTTTATACCGAAAAGCCCGCAAGCAACCGTGCAAAAAAAATTAAAACAGGGTATAAAGTCATTGATACTAACACAAAATTGAATATTTCACTTTTAGAAATTGAGCTTTTTACGGGCAGAACTCACCAAATAAGAGCTCATATGTCTGCGATAGGCTATCCGCTTTACGGCGACGGAAAATACGGAATCAACAAGGAAGAGAGAAGAAAGGGGTATAAGTATCAGGCGCTTTGCGCATACAGCGTAACAATAGACGGTAAAACATATTCAATACCGAAAAGCGAAATTTGGTTTATTAATGACTTATTTGGATTAAAAGATTAAAATAACGGGTTTTAAAAACAAAGCATTCATCCAGTAGACGTTTGGATGAATGTTTTTTTATTGTTAATATTGTTTTTTATAATCAAATGTGATATAATAAATCATCACTTTTATATTTGATATCCATTAAACTACCGAAAGGATTATTAATGATGAAAACATTCGCAAAAAGAGCTATTTCGCTTATGCTTGTAATTTGCTTTTCTACATGCGGCATGCTTGTCCTAAATGCAAATACGAGCTCATTTATTGATGTTCCGGAAGGAAAGTATTATACCGAGGCGGTTAAATATGTTACCGAAAAGGGTTATTTTTCGGGAACGGGAAACGGACGCTTCTCTCCGGACGCAAAAATGACAAGAGCCATGTTTGTCACGGTTTTAGCAGCCGTTTCAGGCGAGAATACAGAGCTTTACTCGGGTAATGCGTTTACAGATGTTCCCGAAGGCTCATGGTATGCAAAATCTGTCGGCTGGGCTGTAAATGCAGGAATTGCAAGCGGTACCGGAAACGGACTCTTCTCTCCGGCGAAGAGCATTACACGGCAGGAGGTTTGTGTAATGCTTGTAAAATTCTGCGAATATATGAAGTCGGTATTGAGAGAGAAAGTGTCTGAAAAGGTTATATTCTCCGACGACGATTCTATTGCTTCTTGGGCAAAAAATGCTGTTTACACAAATTATTCATGGGGTACCGTAAGCGGTAATCCCGGTAATGTTTTTAACCCTAAGGGTAATGCTACAAGAGCTCAAATTGCCGTAATGATAAGAAAGCTGGACCTTGCCATGGAAGAGTCTTATAAAATTAATTTGAAAAATATTGATGTAAAAATAGAAGGATTAACCGAAAGCTATTCGTTTATTCACATTTCAGACCTTCATATGACATTAACCGACGATACAGATTCTGCCGAGGCAAAGGAAAATCAACTTACAAGAGGCTCGATGTTTTTTAAAGATACGCCCGATTCTGTAAAACCGCAAGACAGGCTTTGCGACATTCTTGATTTTGCAAAAGAAAAAAATGTGGATTTTGTCGCAATGACGGGAGATATTATTGACGCACCTTCAAACGGTAACATAAGCTTTTTGGCTAACGCCCTGAAGACAAGAAATATAACTTCGCTGTACACTCTCGGTAATCACGACTGGACCGGAGATTGGCTTGGAGGCTACCAAAGCACTGCGCAGAGAAATCTTAATATTCCTAAATTTATTGAAAGCGGTTTGATATTAAACGGCGAGGACGGATATGCGGTAAGGGATTACGGAGACTTTGTAATTTTATCGGTGGATAATTCCAACGATCAGATTAATTCAACTCAATATTCCGTATTACAGCGCTATATTATGCAGGAGAAGCCTATTATCCTGATGCTTCACGTTCCGATTGACGCTCCGACTTTGCAAGCCGATACTGCGGCGATGTGGGGCCGTTGCATATTAATGGGAAACGATGATTTAAATCCTTCAAATTATACAAAAATGTTTGTAAATTTGGTAAAGAGTAAGGACAGTACCGTCGTTGCTGTTTTTGCGGGACATATACATATGGACCATGAGGACAGGCTGAGTGAAGAAAATGACGCTGTTCAGTATACGCTCGGCGCTTCGTATAAAGGAAATACAGCTCTTGTAAGCATTCACGGCTGAAAGGAAAAGATAAATGCCATACATTGATACTTTTGAAAGAGGTACCACTCCGTATTGCGGTATGCTTGAGAACGGTTACGAGGTCGGTATACAATTTAACGCAGGCGCGCCTTTTTCTAAATTTTACTACATAGCTCCGAATTTAGGCAGACCCTCCTGTAAGGTTACCGTTTCTCTGTTTAAAATGCTGGACGATTATACAAAAACCGTTAACAGCCAACCTGTCGCAGAAAATACATTTGATTTTGCCGATGGATTTATGATGACGCTTGAATGTCCCAATACTCCGATGGGCGAATATCTTGTTATTGCGCACGGAGGAGAATTCGGAATGGGCTTTTGTGCAAGACTTGAAGGCGTTGCAAATATCCAATTTTGGGAAAACGGCATAAAATGCGACGGAACGCTTGAAGCCGCTATTGAATTTGATAACGATTCAGACTGTTATTTTCTGCCGGTTACTTCAAATGTTTCCGAACAGACGTTTGTTTATAACGCCATGGAGCCTGAAATAAATGTTGATACGTCTTTGTTCGGCATGGTTGACGGACTCGGAAGAAAAGCTCCGATGAATGTTGACAAGGATGATAAGAAAAAAAGGGAAGTCGGCGTTTTTTATTGGGATTGGAGCTATAATTTCTGCCGCAGCGAGGGAATAAATTTGCAAAAGCTGATGGAACGGCATCCGGAAGCAAAAAACGAGTATTACAGTACGCTTTGGATGCGTCACAGCGCCGAGGTCTACCACTGGAACGAACCGGTTTACGGATTTTATAATTGCTGCGATAATTATGTTATACGACGTCAGGCACAGGCGCTTTCGGATGCGGGAGTGGATTTTATCGTTCTTGACTGTACCAACGGAGCGTTTATATGGAAAAAGGGCTACGAGGCTCTTTTTCAAGGCTTTGAAGAAGCGAAGGCGCACGGCGTAAATGTGCCTAAGATTGTATTTATGCTTAACTTTGCGCCCTTCCGTTCTACATGGATTATGGCAAGACAGCTTTATACCGATATTTATAAAAAAGGCAGGTACAGCGATCTTTGGTATTACCGAGACGGAAAACCGTTGCTTATCTGTCATACGGAAATATTAAAATCGGGAAATCAGATCGATAATGAAATTCTTGATTTTTTCTCATTCAGAAAGAACGACCCTTTGTATTTTACAAAGGAGCCTGAAAGTGATGATGAATGGGGCTGGCTGTCCGTTTATCCTCAGGCAAAATACGGAAAAACAAAAAACGGAAAGCCCGAGCAAATGACTGTCGGAGTAGCTCAAAATGCCAGCGAAAACGGTCTTGTTCCCATGAATGACGAAAGAGGAGGCGTTTTCGGAAGAAGCTATACGCATAATCCGGATTATTCGTATGAGTATGAGAGGAACGGTGTAAGCTTTAAGGCAAGCAAAAAGCTTGAACATCCAAAATTGTACGGCTTGAATTTCCAGGAGCAATGGGACTACGCCATAGAAAACGACCCGGATATAATTTTTGTGACCGGTTACAATGAATGGGTTGCGGGAAGACATGAAAATTGGCAAAATTCAAGAAATGCATTTCCGGATGAATACAACGATGAATATTCAAGAGATATTGAACCTACAAAAGGCGATTTAAAAGACCATTATTATAATCAGCTTGTACATAATATCAGGAAATATAAGGGTATTTCTGTAAAATCGCTTGCAAAAAAGAAAACGGTTACAGAAATTTCCGATTGGTACGATGTAAAAGGAATTAATTATTATACCGATACGGCTCCCGTGCGCGCTCATTCGGGTTACGGAAAAGCGTATTATACCGATAATTCAAGAAGGAATAATATTTGCGAGATGAAAACGGCATTTGACGACGATAATGTTTATTTTTATGCTCGCTGCACCGAAAAGATTACCGACTTTTCAGATATGTGGATGAATTTATTTATTCATACTGACGATTCTCAGCCTATGTGGGAAAATTTCAATTATGTAATAAACAGAAAAAAGAAGGGCAGTGTTGAAATTTGCCGCAATATGTGGGAATGGGAGGAAATTGGACGCTGTTCGGTTGAGGTTATTAACGATACGGTGACAGTTACCGTTCCGAGAGAAATAATAGGCAGAACGGAAAATATCAACCTTGATTATAAATGGGCTGATAACAGCTGCAGCGAAGGCGACATTCTGGACTTTTATACCGTAGGCTGCGTTGCTCCCGGCGAGAGATTTACCGTTCCCGTAAGAGAAAATGAATAAAATACCTATTATTGCAGTATGCGGACCGACTGCGTCCGGCAAAACCTCCTTATCGGTGGAGCTGGCAAAAAAGCTCGGAGCAGAGATCGTTTCCTGCGATTCAATGCAAATTTACCTCAATATGAATATCGGAACCGCAAAGCCTACGCAGGAAGAAATGCAGGGGATACCTCATTATATGATAGATTTTTGCCGACCGGAGGTTAATTTCAGCGTTAACGAATATGTTGAAACGGCGGAAAAGGTAATAGAAGATATTCACAAAAGGGGCAAAAGGGTTATACTTTGCGGCGGAACCGGGCTTTATCTTGATACGCTTCTTCGCGGAAACACAAAGTCTCCAAACGTGCCCGGGAATATTAGAGCGGAGCTTGAAGGGCTTGGCAATGAAGAATTGTGGGAACTGCTTTGCAAGGTTGACGCTGAAAGCGCATGCAATACTCATATCAATAACAGAAAACGAGTAATAAGAGCCTTGGAAATTTATCGGGGAACGGGAAAAACCAAATCATATTGGGACAGTATTTCAAGAGAAGCTGAAAGTAAATATTTTTGTACTATGCTCGGACTCGACTATAAAGACAGGGAAATACTGTATCGGAGAATCAATTCAAGATGCGACATAATGTTCGAGACGGGCCTTGTGGATGAAGTAAAATCTTTGAATTTAAATCCTGATTCTACCGCCGGGCAGGCGATAGGATATAAGGAAGTCTTAGATTTCATAAACGGTAAAATTGACTTGGAGGGGGCAAAGGAGATTGTAAAGAAAGCTACGAGACGCTATGCTAAAAGACAGCTTACCTGGTTTAGAAAAGAAAAAGACATTCACTGGTTATATCCAGACGCAGACGGCGATATATTGAATTCTGCGTTAAAGATAATAAAAGATAATGAAAAGAGGATGCAATAAAAATGCATCCTCTGATATTTTTTTCGGATAATTACTTCTTCAATGCTACGGATTTCTTAACTTTATCTGCTATAGCGTCGGGAGTTAAGCCGTACATTTCAAGAAGCGGAGGAACCTTGCCGGAGCGACCGAAGATATCCTGCACGCCGACGCGAAGTACCGGTACAGGACAGCTCTCGGCCAAAACTTCGCATACGGCGCTGCCGAGACCGCCTATAATATTATGCTCCTCTGCTGTAACAACACAGCCTGTTTTTTGAGCGCTCTTTGTAATTATTTCGGCGTCAATCGGCTTAATTGTGTGTATGTTTATTACCT
>JAQXHN010000050.1 GCA_029007295.1 Clostridia bacterium
TCTTTTTCTCTTTTTCATCTTGCGGAAGAGAAAAAGAAGCAAAAAGAGAAAACGCGCTTTGAAGTCCAAGGAGCTTCGCACTCTGCGGAGTGCGATTCAGGGCGTTGCCCTGAAAACCCACGAGCTTTTGAAAAAGCTCGAGCAAAACTTTAAACTAACAAAGTTCGGCTAAACAATACTCATCGAGCCCTGTCGAACAATTACGACTAAACAAGCAACGAGTCGGCTGTCGGGTTATTTGGCGTCGTACCATGTGTCTCCGAAGTTAACTTCAACAGATAAGGGCACAGTTGTCTTTATCGCATTTTCCATTTCCCTTTTGAGTATTTCCATCGCCCTGTCTTTGCAGTCCCTTGCGGTGTCCAGTAACAATTCGTCGTGAACCTGCAAAATCAGTCTTGCGTCAATTTCCGCTTCCTTCAAAGCCTTAAACGTACCTATCATAGCAAGCTTAATAATATCGGCGGCACTGCCCTGAATAGGCGAATTCATCGCAACTCTTTCTCCGAAAGCAACAAGCGTTTTCTTTCCGCTTGTAAGCTCCGGAATATATCTCTTTCTGCCCATCACCGTGCATACATAACCTTGCCGATGAGCGATTTTGATATTTTCCTTTAAATAAGCGTCGATTTTCGGATAGGTCGCCAAATAATTTTCTATATACTCGCCCGCCTGTTTTCTCGACACATGAATATCATTGGCAAGCGAATAATCTCCGATACCGTATACAATGCCGAAGTTAACCGCCTTCGCCTTTTTACGCATTTCCGCGGTAACCGCCTCCGGAAAAACATGGAATACCTGAGAGGCGGTCAGCGTGTGAATATCAATGCCGTTGAGAAAGGCGTTTGTCATTGTTTCGTCTTTGGATATTTCCGCAAGCAAACGAAGCTCTATCTGTGAATAATCGGCGTCAATGAGCACCCTGTTTTCTCCGTTGGGAACAAAGAATCTGCGCATCTCCCTGCCTAGCTCCGTTCTGATCGGAATATTCTGCAAATTCGGCTCGGTCGACGAGAGTCTGCCCGTTGCCGTCACCGTCTGATTAAAGGTTGTATGAACAACTCCGTTTTTGTCAGCCGCACCCTGCAGACCTATCGCATAGGTCGAATTTAGTTTCGCCGTCTGCCGGTACTCAAAAATTTTATCTATTATGGGATGAAAAGGCCTCAGCTTTTCCAAAACCTCGGCATTTGTGGAATATCCGCTTTTGGTTTTCTTAAATGCGGGCAATTCGAGTTTTTCAAACAGAACATTTCCCAACTGCTTCGGCGAATTAATATTAAATTCGCATCCGGCAAGGACGTAAATTTCCTTTTCAAGCTCCGCATTCCTCTCGGTCAGCCTGTCGGAATATTCCGACAGACCCTTAACATTTACCTTGAAGCCCGTCTTTTCCATATCGAAAAGAACGAGAGCCAGGGGCTGCTCTAAATCATAGAGTATCCTATGCTCCTTTTCATCAAGAAGGGCGTCGATTTCCTTGTAAATTTCATATATTTTTTTCGCCCTGCAGTGCTTGTCCTCATCAAAAATAATATTGAGATACGACGCAGACATTTCGCCGACGCTGCCGCATCTTCCCTGCGAATCCTTAACGTATCCTGCGAGCATGATATCGAAAAATCCGCACTTGATTTCGATTCCGTCCTTATCCAGAATATGTGCGGCGCTTTTTACGTCGAAAAATATTTTATCCGACGATTTTTCACCGAAAAATTCTCTTAATTCGTCCGCCTTTTTTTCGCATCTGTACGAAACTGCCCCGTCCGAAATACCGATACTGCCGCCGTCAAAATACACAGCGTAGGTTTTTCCTGCTTCCAGCTCGGAAAGCGAAGCGAGCATTGTTATTTCGTCCACCTCAGAATCGGAGGAAACGCAAAGCTTTTTAATCATTTGCGTGAATTCAAGCTCGGTCAAAAGGGGAATAAGCGAATCATAGTCGGGCCCGCCGTATTCAATATCCGCAAGTGTTTTTTCTATCGGGGCGTCAACCTTTATTCTCGCCAGAAACTGAGAAAGATATGCGCTGTCCTTTCCCCTTGAAAGCTTATCCTTTATTCCCTTTGTGAGGGCTGAATTTTCGTAATTTGCATAAAGATTATCGAGCGAGCCGTATTCGGAAATGAGCTTTAAAGCGGTCTTTTCCCCGATGCCAGGCACACCCGGAATGCAGTCGGAGGCATCTCCCATCAGTGCCTTGACGTCAACGAAAACCTCAGGCTCCACGCCGTATTTTTCGTTGAACGCCCTTCTGTCAAAGGCAAGAGCACCGCTGTTGGAGCAAAGAAGCACGTTTACACTGTCGGAAATCAGCTGAAAAGAGTCCCTGTCTCCCGTCAGAATATAAGAAAAAACCCCGTTGCCGTCAGCCGTTTTTGCAAGAGTGCCGAGGATATCGTCCGCCTCGTACCCCTCCTTTTCGATAACGGAAAAGCCGAGCGCACGGCACACTTTTTTGGCATAGGGAAGCTGAACGGCAAGCTCGTTTGGCATGCCGTGCCGATTTGATTTGTAGCCGTCATATTTTAAGTGTCGGAAGGTCGGCGCCTTCATATCGAAAGCAACCGCCGTATAATCGGGTTTTATTGCGTCAAGATGCGAATTTATCATGTTAATCATGCCGTAAACCGCATTGGTCTGCAAGCCCTTTGAGGTAGTCAGGGGGCGTATGCCGAAAAAGGCGCGGTTAAGAACGGAATTTCCGTCAACAACGAGCAATTTTTTCATCTTTTAATCCTTACTTTCTGCGCTTTTGCAAGTGAATTTTAATATCTTCCGATGGGCAAATCCGGGTCGTCCTCTCCCTTTTTGATTTCCGTTACGGTAACCTCGTAGGAGCCGTTTTCTGTCTTTACCGAAACGGTTTCCCCGACCTTTCTTCCGAGAAGCGCCTTGCCGAAGGGCGATTCCTTTGAAATGTTATTGCTGAAAACATCGTTTCGCAGAGTTGTAACTATCCTCACCGTTTCGGTGTCGTTTTCGTTCGGCGGATAACACACGGTTACTTCGTCAAAAAGTCCCACCTCGTCGGCTTTGGAGTCTGTTGAGATGATTATCGCCGTATCTATCATATTCTGCAGGTAAATCATTCGGCTTGAGTTTCTGTTAAACTCCTTTTTTGCGCTTCTGTATTCGTCGTTTTCCGACAAATCCCCCAGCTCTCTGGCTCTCTTTACCTCCTCGCGCAAACGGGGAATCATCAGCCTTCTTTCCTCAAGCTCCTCTTTCATTTTTTCTATGTCTATTTTAGTTAACTCGTCGTGCATTAAATTACTCCCTATCTCTTCAAAATCCCTTCACAGGTACCGCTCCGATAACGGTAAATCCGCCGAAAAAGGGGAACCGGCTCTCAGCATATTAAAAATAAAAAACCGACAGCACTTTACGGGAAAATGATGTCGGATTTTTTTAAAGCTACTCCCACCGAGCCGTGTAAACCGGGAATTAGAAACCCTGCATTTGCAGGATGGTGCCCTCTCCGCTACTTTGTGCTCCCAGCGTCTTTTTCTCCCGTGACAAGGCAGGGGATAAAAGGAGGTCTGCATACCTATAGCGGAAGTCCGGGCTCCGCTTGTGTTTCGTGGGTTTAATTACCCGACCTATCACGCACTAAGCAGGAAAAAACAATCAGTCGTCAAAAAGAATGTCGTCGAAAATATCCGCAATGCGGTCAAATTCGTCGTCATCATCTATGGTAACGAGGATTTCCTCGCCGCTGTCCGGCTCCTGATCAACACGGAGAATAACATACTCTGCATTTTCGTTGTCATTGACGGGCATGAGCGCCACGTACATAACTCCGTCCTGCTCGTGAGAACCGATAAGCGCAAAGTCACTTTCATCACCGTTTTCGTCGGTAAGTGTAAAAATCTCGTCTTCTTCGTTGTTTTGCTTTTCGTTTGCCATTTTCCGCTCCTGTGAATTGACTTATCAAATTGTATTAAGTATACGAGGATTATAACATAACTTTCCCTAAATAGCAAGACCCTATTCAAAAAGATTTTTCAAAAAAATTTATCAATTCTATTTACATACGGCATTTAATAAGTTATAATATATTATTATTTTAGCAGAGGAACATATATGTTTGAAGAAATAAAAAATTCGGTAAAGCTCGGTATTAACAAGGCGGTAAAGAGCTCGCTTGCCGGCACTTGCGTTAAGGCATACCGCGAAATATCCGAGGAGGTCCGGGTAATCAGGGAGCGAGACCCCGCCGCAAAAAGCTCTGCCGAGGTGCTTTTATTATATTCCGGGCTTCATGCTATTCTCGCATACCGTCTGTCGCACGCACTGTACAAAAACGGATTTACCCTCTCGGCAAGAGCCGTCAGCCAGATAGCAAAAAGCGTAACGGGCATCGAAATCCATCCGGGAGCAAAAATCGGAAAGGACGTGTTCATAGATCACGGTACCGGCGTTGTAATCGGAGAAACCGCCGAGATCGGAGACGGGTGTACCCTATATCAGGGCGTTACGCTCGGCGGTACCGGCAAGGATGTGGGAAAACGGCATCCTACGCTCGGTAAGAACGTTTTAGTCGGGGCGGGAGCAAAGGTTCTCGGTCCCTTTACCGTCGGAGACAACTCTAAAATCGCCGCAAACGCCGTTGTGCTGGAGGCGGTGCCCGAGAATTCGACAGCTGTCGGCATTCCCGCAAGAATAGTACGCAAGAACGGCAAAAAGCCCAGCGAGGATCTCGACCAAATCCACATTCCCGACCCGTTGTCGCAGGAGCTTTGCCGTATGCAGCTGAGAATAGAAGAACTGGAGAAAAAAATCAAGGAGCTTTCCAAATGAATTTATATAATTCGCTTTCCCACAAAAAAGAGGAATTTATTCCTTATGAAAAGGGCGTATGCCGCATGTATACATGCGGCCCCACGGTATATCACTTTGCCCACATAGGCAATCTGCGCAGCTATATTATGGAGGACGTGCTTGAGAAATATCTCGTCTATTCGGGACTTCGCGTCGACAGAGTCATGAACATCACCGACGTAGGTCACTTATCGAGCGACGCAGATACCGGCGAGGACAAAATGCTCAAGGGCGCAAAGAGAGAGCATAAGACCGTTATGGAAATTGCAAAATTCTATACCGACGCCTTCTTTGCGGACTGCGAAAAGCTTAATATTAAAATTCCCGACACCGTAGTACCCGCAACAAGCCGGATCGACGATTTTATTGAGCTGACTCAGGCTCTTGTCGACAAGGGCTATGCCTATGTCGCAGGAGGCAATGTTTATTTTGATACTTCAAGGCTGAAGGAATATTACGTCTTCAATAAGATGGAGGCAGAGGATCTTGCCGTCGGCGTTCGCGAGGGCGTTGAGGAGGATGAAAACAAGAGAAACAAGACCGATTTCGTTTTGTGGTTTACAAAATCGAAATTCGATTCCCAGGAGCTTAAATGGGATTCGCCCTGGGGCGTCGGCTACCCCGGCTGGCACATAGAATGCTCGGCTATCTCAATTAAGGAGCTTGGCGAGCATCTCGACATTCACTGCGGCGGTATCGACAACGCTTTCCCTCACCATACAAACGAAATTGCCCAAAGCGAAGCCTTTCTCGGCCATCCCTGGTGCAATTATTGGTTTCATGTGCTTCACTTAAACACTTCAAGCGGTAAAATGAGTAAGTCAAAGGGCGAATTTCTGACAGTATCGCTCCTTGAGGAAAAGGGCTACAATCCCATTGTTTACCGTTTCTTCTGCCTGCAAAGCCACTACAGAAAGTCTCTCGTATTTTCTTACGAAGCGCTCGACAATGCAAAGGGCGCTTACAATAAGCTCATTGCAAAAATTGCCACCCTCAGCGACGAGGGAGAATTTGACGCAGCCGCTGCCGCAAAGCTTCGCTCCTCCTTTGCCGAAGCGCTCGACAACGACCTGAACACCTCCCTTGCCGTAACGGCGCTTTACGATGTCTTAAAGGAAAAAACAACGGGTAAAACCAAGCTCGCCCTGCTCGCTGAATTTGACAGCGTTTTGGGACTGAACTTAATTTCCGCATCAAACGCCCTTAACGCCGAAAAGGAAAAAGACGTTAACGGCATTTCCCCCGAGGACGCACCCATAATTGCGCTTATCAACGAACGCACCGAGGCAAAAAAGGCAAAGAATTATGCAAGAGCCGATGAAATACGCCGAGAGCTTTCGGAAATGGGAATTACTCTTATCGATACCGCCGAGGGCACAAAATTCGAAAGAGCGTAAACAGCAAACGGACAAAGCTAAAGAGCACACATATAAGGAGATAAAAAATGATACAGAAGCCCCGTGGGACAATGGATATACTCCCCGATGAGGTAGGAATATGGCAGCATGTTGAAAAGACGGCAAGAGAGGTTGCCGAGCTTTTCGGTTTTCGTGAAATAAGAACGCCCGCATTTGAAGCAACCGAGCTTTTTCAGCGAGGAGTAGGCGACACAACGGACGTTGTACAGAAGGAGATGTACACCTTCGCCGACAAGGAGGGCAGAAGCTACACGCTCCGTCCCGAGGGCACCGCAAGCGTGGTAAGAGCGTTGATTGAAAACGGCAAATGCTCAAATCTTATGCCCCAAAAGCTTTATTATCTGATTAACTGCTTCCGTTACGAAAAGCCTCAGGCGGGCAGAAGCCGTGAATTTTTTCAATTCGGCACCGAAATGTTCGGAGCCGCCGACGCTTCGGCAGACGCAGACATTATCGCCCTTGCGAACACGCTTTTAATGCGATTGGGCGTTTCGGATATTCATTTGCACATAAATTCGATAGGCTGTCCCGAATGCCGTCCGAATCACAGGCAGGCACTGAAGGATTATTTCGCTTCCTACAAGGATGACTTATGCGAAACCTGCCGCGAACGCTTAGATAAAAATCCGATGAGAATTCTCGATTGCAAGAGCCCCGTATGCTCCGAAATCGCAAAGGGCGCTCCCAAAACGCTTGATTATCTGTGTCCCGAGTGTACCTCTCATTTCGATAAGCTCAAGGCGACGCTTGACGCAATGGGTATTGAATATACAATAGACGCAAATATCGTCCGAGGCCTCGACTATTACACAAGAACGGTATTCGAGTTCATCGCCCCCGTAATCGGCGCACAAAGCACCGTGTGCGGCGGCGGCAGATACGACGGTCTGATGAAGGAATTGGGAGGCCCGCAGCTTCCCGGTATCGGCTTTGCCATGGGTCTGACAAGAGTAATTCTTGCAATGAAGTCAAGCAAGGTCGCTTTGCCACAAGCGCCCTCGCCCCGGCTCTATATTGCTTCAATGGGCGACAAAGCTCAAAAAAAGGCGGCGGAAATCGTATCCCGACTGCGCACCGACGGCATTTTCGCCGAATATGATTTGGTAGGCAGAAGCCTAAAGGCGCAGATGAAATACGCCGACAGACAAAACGCCCGCTTTACGCTTATTATCGGCGATTGCGAAATCGAGTCCGGCAGGGCGGTAATTAAGGATATGCAAAATTCCGAGCAGTCCGAAATTGCTTTGAACGATACGGCGGCTATTGCAAAAGCCGTACTTTAACCTCATGGGACTGATATTCGTAAGCCGAAACAGTCTTCGTAAGAAATAGGAAAGAAGAAAAGAAAATGGCAGAAATTTTTACAAAAGATGACAAAAGAACTGATTACTGCGGTGAGCTTACCGCAAACGACATAGGCAAAGAGGTTACGGTGTGCGGCTGGATTCAAAGACAGCGGGACCTCGGTCAGCTTATTTTTATAGACCTTCGCGACCGCACCGGTATTGTTCAGCTTGCCTTTGACGACGCAAGCGACAGAGATGTTTTCGATGTTGCTTTCGGACTTCGTTCGGAGTGCGTAATAAGCGCAAAGGGCTCTGTTCGCCGAAGAAGCTCGGTAAATGCTAACATACCGACCGGCGAAATTGAGATTTTCGTCGAATCGTTAAAGGTGCTTTCAAGAGCGCAGACCCCCCCTTTTGAAGTGAGCGATACAAACAACGTCCGAGACGAGCTGGCTCTCAAATACCGCTACCTCGACCTTCGCAGACCCTATCTGCAGAACAATATCATCATGCGTCACCGCATTGCAAAAATCGCAAGGGAATATTTCTACGAGAACGGCTTTTTGGAAATCGAAACCCCGATGATGATTAAATCCACCCCCGAGGGAGCCCGCGACTACCTCATACCGTCGAGAATTCATCACGGCTCGTTCTATGCGCTCCCTCAGTCGCCCCAGATTTATAAACAGCTTTTAATGCTTGCCGGCTATGACAGATACATTCAGCTCGCCCGTTGCTTCCGCGACGAGGATTTAAGAGCGGACCGTCAGCCGGAGTTCACACAGATAGACCTTGAGATGTCCTTCGCAACGCAGGAGGATATTATGGATATGAACGAGGGATTTATCAAACGTTTGTTCAAAGAGCTTTTGGATATTGACATTCCCTGCCCGATGCCCCGCTTAACCTATGCCGAGGCAATGAACCGATACGGCTCCGACAAGCCGGATACACGCTTCGGTATGGAAATTAAGGATATTTCCGATATCGTTAAAAGCTGCGGTTTTTCAGTGTTCACCGGCGCTGTCGAAAACGGCGGAAGCGTCAGGGCAATCGTTGCAAAGAATGCGGCCTCGGTTTATACGAGAAAGGAAATCGACCGCCTAACCGAGCAGGCAAAGGGCATCGGCGCAAAGGGTCTTGCATACGCAAGATGGAGCGAGGATTCCCCTAATTGCTCGTTTGCAAAATTTATGACCGAGCAGGAGCTATCGGCAATTTATTCGGCAACGGAATTCGAAAAGGGCGACATAATGCTCATCGTTGCCGACAGGGACAGGGTAGTGCTTCCGACTCTCGGTCAGCTGCGTTTGACGGTTGCAAAAAAGCTTGATATTATTCCCGACACCTTTAACTTCCTCTGGATTACAGAATTTCCCTTCTTCGAGTGGAACGAAGAAACCGAGCATTGGGACGCAATGCACCATCCCTTCACAATGCCGCTCGAAGAATGTCTTGACAGCCTGGAAAGCGACCCCGGCTCCGTGCGAGCCAAAGCCTACGATATGGTGCTCAACGGCACGGAATTGCTCTCCGGCTCAATCAGAATTACAGACTATGAATTGCAGGATAAGATGTTCAAGGCGCTCGGCTTGACCAAGGAGGAAATCGACGCCAAGTTCGGCTTCCTGGTTGACGCATACAAATACGGCGCTCCCCCGCACGGAGGCTCCGGCATGGGACTTGACCGTCTTGCGATGGTTATTTCAAAGGCGGCAAGTCTGCGCGACGTTATCGCATTTCCCAAGGTACAAAATGCGTCCGAAATTATGTCGGGCGCTCCCTCAAGAACGGATAAGCAGGCGCTTGACGACCTCGGTATTTCAATCGCCGAAGACTCAGATAATTCCGATAAGAGTTGAAAAAACCGATAACCGACCGTCAGAAAAAGCGAGGTAAATTATGCCTAACAAATATACGGAATTATATGAGCGCTTCTCAAAGGCTACGACCAGAGATCTTGAAAAAAGCCTTTTGCTTGCAAAAACGAGAGAGGAAAAAATCTTTTACAGAAAGCTCCTCAATCTGAAATTGCAGCTGGAGCAGGAAAAGGTAATAGGGGAGAAGCTGCTGTGAATCAACCTGTTCCGCAAAAGAAAAAAGTCGCCCCTAAATACACCATATTTGCGGGTGTAAACGGAGTCGGTAAAACCTCCCTTTATTCCATTCTCTGCAAGTCGGAAAATTTCGGCGAGAGAATAAACATCGACGAAATGGTCGCAATGCACGGCGACTGGAGAGATAAAATGCTCCAGCTCACCGAGGGCAGGAATGCGCTGAAAAAAATCTCACAGCTTATCAATTACGGGGTAACCTTTCACGAGGAAACAACCATTCCGGGCGCTACGGTTTTGCGGCTGATAAAAAAAGCTAAGGCTAAGGGATACAAAATTCAGCTTTATTATGTGGGTGTAGAAAATCTCGATACCGCAATAAAGCGAGTCCGTAACCGTGTTGAAAAGGGCGGTCACGGCGTCGATGAAAAGCTGATAAAGCAACGCTTCGAAAAAAAATCCGAGGCGCTTCACAAGCTGCTCCCTCTTGTCGATTCGGCCTTTTTCTATGATAACACGGTAAAATTCATTCAGATTGCGCATCTCAAAAACAATATACTCATCGACTACGACTATGATTTGCCGGTTTGGTTCTGGGAGCTTGTCGCAGAAAACGATTTGAAAACCGAGATGTAAGCCTCCTTTTTCGCCAAGCGAAATAATGAAAGTTTGGGCGCTGTGTTTTTATGCTTTAAACAGTAAAAAAGTAACGACGGGCTTTTCAGCCCGTCGTTTTTTTCGCCTTTCTCCGCAACGCTCATTTTAGTAAAAAAAGCTTATTTCTTATGTCCTGTTCTGTAGCCCGTAAAGGTGCATACGGCAATATCGCTTATTCCGTCGTCAACCGTAACGGAGTAAACGCAAACAGCCCTGCCGAGACGAACGGGCTTGGCTACGGCCGTCAGCTTATCTCCTACGCCCGGCTTCAGGTATTTTACGGAGCCGTCAAGGGTAACGGTATGCATAGAGGAGGAGTTTGCCGCAACGGCAAAGGCAAAATCGGCAAGCGTATATATTGCGCCTCCCATAACCGCACCGTCTGCGTTTTTGTGAATATCCCTCGAAATAAAGGAACAGACAGCACAGTCGTTCTCCACCGATTCGATTACTATTTCGGTCTGGCTGACGGCGTAATTGTCTCCCTTGAATAATTCTCTCGCTTTTTCCGTTTCCGTCATTGCTTTATCTCCGTGTGATTCTTTACCGTACTGCTTTTGCTGTTTGACATTATAATCGAACGGACTCTGACCGTACAGTGGACAGCCATAGTCAACAGCATAACCGATCCGACCAGCGCATTAATATTGAAGTCAATTATTTTAATGCCCATAGCCAAAAGAGTCGATACCGAGAGAGAAACCGAAAAAGTGTAGGCAATAACGCCCATTGCAACATACAAAATCGGCTTTGTAAATCTCAGTATTGCCCTGATTTCAAGCATAAACCAGATAATAACGGAAATGCATGAAACCTGATTCATTATTCTCATAGGAGAATTAATCGGAATGGTGGTATCATAGTAAATGCACAAAAGATAGCAAACAAAAAACAAAAGCAAGCCTATGCCGAAGGCTCCGCGCACCGCTTTGTTCTTACCAAAGCAATCATAAACAAAAAATGCAAACGCAAGGATTCCCGTAAATATTAAAATTCCGTACAAAATGCGAATCCTTTTCCCGGTAAAATCTACGATAACGTTTCCGAACAGATTAATAAACGGCTTAATTCTCGAAATAACAACCAAAGCAATTCCGATAGCGCAGAGCGCATCCGTTACCGCAGAAAGCGTTGTACGCCTGTTTTTCAGAGTTTTGTCGTTAAAGCCGGTCTCCTTTGGCAAAAGAAAGCCGGATAAAAGGGCGCATACCGTAATGACAATAACGACGCACACGTATATTACAGGCTTTATGTCGTTTAATGCAAAATAATGAAGCTCCTTATCGTAAGAGGTCAAAACCGAATAAATAAACAAAACGGCAGCCGCTGTGCCCAGTCCGAATAAAATCCGAATAAACATTTTATATTTATTGAAGGTTTTTTCTTTTATATCCATAATAACTCCTTTACTGATTTACGCCCGACATTATCTCGCTCAAATCTATTTCCGATTTTGTCATTTCACAGGAATAGATTACACCGCCGCTGTTTTCTTCCTTATCCGAGCAGTATATATCGTAGTTGTTATCTCCGTGATAAACGATGAAATCAAAATAATCCTCTTCAACATCTGCGCCGAGCTGTCTTTCTATTTCATCTTCTATTGTCACATAACGCAGTGAGCAATATGATATAAAGTCGGACACGGTAAGCTCGGTGTCGGTCAGAGCGTCATAATAGTATACGCAGTATTCGGTCTTTTCGCCGGTCTGCGCCTTTATAACAAGCTCGATAACGTCGTACTGTATTTCATAGGTATAGGTAATGCTGTCGGCTTTTGCAAAATCCTTTTCGCATTTATCCTCTATTTTATCGGAAAGAGTGTTCGCCCCGTTCAGATTAATATTGAACTTGGGTATATGTCTGTCTGCGTTTCCCGTATCGGTTAACGGGTTACCGTAGTCTATCACCGCAAAGGGATCGTAGTCGGAATCGTCCGAATCTATATTTAATTTTTCATCGGACCCTACGCTTTCGGAGCCGGACTTCTTTTGCGAACTGTCTGAGCAGGACGCAAGAAATATAATACAAATTACCGACAAAAAAATACAAACGAACCTTTTCAAAAAATCACCTGCCTGCTGATATTTATATAGTATATCACACTTTTTTTCGGTAGTCAATATTAAAAAGCGCAGACAATTATGCTCTGAACGGACTGAAATATAAATTTTACGGCGGAAAAATATTACCGCCGTTACAGTTTATTTTATTGCTTTCCGTACAATTTCAATTTGATTTTCCACATTGGAAACCGATGTTGCGCCGTAGCTTCTCCGCTTTTCGACACATTCGTTCAAATCAACCGCCTTGTAAACGTCTGCGTCAAACATTTTATCAAATTCACGGTATTTTTCCAGGGGAAGGGTCTCCAAAACATAGCCTTCCTTTATGCAGTATGCAACAATTGAGCCGGAAATCTTGTATGCGGTTCTGAAGGGCATACCCTTTTTGGTAAGATAATCCGCCAAGTCGGTCGCATTGATAAAGCCCTTTTGTGCGGCGCTTTTCATGTTTTCCGGAATCGCCTTCATCTGTGAAATCATACCGCAGAATACGTCGAGACTTTTTTTCACGGTATCCACTGCATCGAAAACACACTCCTTGTCCTCCTGCATGTCCTTGTTATATGCAAGCGGCAAGCCCTTTAGGACGGTGAGCATGCACATAAGGTCGCCGTATACTCTGCCCGTTTTGCCACGGCAAAGCTCCGCCATGTCGGGGTTTTTCTTTTGAGGCATAATCGAAGAGCCGGTTGTAAAGGCGTCAGACAGCTCAATAAATTTAAACTCCCAGCTTGACCAGAGAATTATTTCCTCCGAAAATCTCGATAAATGCATCATCAAAAGCGCAAAATCGGAGAGCAGTTCTACGCAGAAATCTCTGTCGGAAACGCCGTCAATCGAGTTGTGTGAAACCCCGTTGAACATGAGCCTTTCCGCCTCGAAAAACCTGTCGGTGTCGTAGGTGGTTCCCGCCAAGGCGCAGGAACCGATAGGCGAAATGTTCATTCGCTCACAAGAGTGCGAAAGTCGGTCGACGTCACGCAAAAGCATCATTGCATACGCCATTAAGTGGTGACCGAAGGTTATAGGCTGCGCCCTTTGCAAATGAGTATATCCGGGCATAATCGTGCCTTTGTATTCCTCGGCTTTATCGGTAACGGTGGCAATCAGCTTTTTCACCTTTGTTATTATCTGACCGACCTGTGCCCGCAAATACATACGTAAATCAAGAGCGACCTGGTCGTTTCTGCTTCTGGCGGTGTGAAGCTTTTTACCGACATCGCCGATTCTTTCGGTCAAAACTTGCTCGACAAACATGTGAATGTCCTCGCATGTCATATCGAATGCGATTTTGCCGGAATTCAGGTCGCAAAGAATGTCTCCCAAGGCGTCAATTATCAAATCGGCCTCGCTTTTTTCGATAATTCCCACGGACGCAAGCATTGCCGCATGTGCCATGCTTCCCTCAATGTCCTCTTTATACATTCTCGAATCAAACGAAATTGACGAATTAAAGTCATCTGCTGTTTTATCGGTTTCACCGCTTGTACGGCCTGCCCACATTTTTGCCATTGTTTTTACCTCAATTTTGTTGTTTAATTATCTATCAAGCTTGTGTATTATAATCTATTAAGGGTAGGTTCATCGCCTACCCTTGTTTAATTTTGTGTTTCTGCTATATCTCCGATTAGACTGAACAAGCAACGAGTGGGATGTCGGACCGTCCCGACCGAGCCCTGTCAAGCAACTAAAGCTAAACAAGCACCGAGTTGCCTGCAGGCGCTCGCCTGCCCGAGTCGACCTTCTTTTTCTCTTTTTCATCTTGCGGAAGAGAAAAAGAAGCAAAAAGAGAAAACGCGCTTTGAAGTCCAAGGAGTTTCGCACTCTGCGGAGTGCGATTCAGGGCGTTGCCCTGAAAACCCACGAGCTTTTGAAAAAGCTCGAGCAAAACTTTAAACTTACAAAGTTCAGCTAAACCTCACTCACCGAGCCCTGTCGAATAATTACGACTAAACAAGCAACGAGTCGCCTGTCGGGGCTTCCCGACCGAGTTGCCCGTCGCCGCTCGGCGACCCGAGTCGGGTAATCGGCTTTGTTGTGCTTTGCCGAAACCGTTGCCTGAACCTTAAACGGCAAGCCGTAAAGGTTAATAAATACCG
>JAQXHN010000051.1 GCA_029007295.1 Clostridia bacterium
GTTGTAGTTTTCAAGATATGCGATAGGTGTTTCTTCGGGAAGCTTTGCTATTGCTCTGTCTTCCGTAGCACCGCATACAGAGCATGTGCGTCTTTCAAGTCCTTCAGATGTCGTTGTTGCGGGTGTTACTACACTCCATTCGCCAAAGGTGTGCGCTGCCAATTCAAGGCTGCGGGTTTCAGATACAGAGCATATGCTGCACGTTCTCTTTTCAACACCGTTTACAACGCAGGTTGAAGCGCTTTCAACAACCCATTCGCCAAAGGTGTGTCCGAGGGCGGGAATATCTTCCGTATAGCTGTCGCCACATTCGCACGTAAAGGTCTTTACTCCCTTTTCCGTGCAAGTTGCTTCCTTTGTTACTTTTTCCGTATATACGTGTGTGTGAGGCTCTTCTACAGGATCCTCAACCGTTCCGGGAACTACACCTGTGTAGGTAGCTGCCGGGCTTCCGCAGATTTCTTCAACGACAAATGCAGAAGAACCATAATTGCTCAAAGAGTTAGAAGCGATACCGAAGTAATAGCCGTCTGTGAAGAGCTGGCTGTTCTGCATATTCTGTGCAACATAGGTGGGGCCTCCGTTGACAGAGTATGTAATACCGTCAACTGTATGACCGAGAGTAAGTGATACTCCATCGGCCATGGGAGCTTTGATTGTGCCGTAACCGGACGACCAAACCTCACCCTTGTTTACAGAAACGTACATAACGGCGTCATAGATTCCGTCGCCCAATGTACCGATCTGAATCTCTCCTGCTCCGTTGCAAACACCGTCATGGTTAGTATCTGTAAACAGCTGGTCAAGAACTACAAAGGAGAATGAATATTCATAATTGGGCACATAGCTTCTCCAAAAGAATCCTAAGGATGCCCATTCAATCTTATCCTGGTATGCTTCAACCGAATACTCGCGATATCCGTCATAATTTTCGGGAGTTGTAGTCCAAATAAATGCAAGAGCGGTGTTGTATTCTCCGTTGGGAGAAGCCGTCGGCTTAACAGTAACGGAAAATCCGTCAAGCTTATTTGTAAACTTGCTCATGATTCTTGTAACAGGAACAAATACCATGGATGCGCTTGTTTCATCGGAGAAAGTAACGTCAGCACGAGAGTCCTCAACTACAAGAGCTCCGTTGTTGTTCGTAAGTGTTGCGGTATTGTCGTTAACCTCACCGATTGTTCCGACACCGGAAAGTCTCGACAGCTCGTTCTTGGCGTGTAACTGCCAATAATCGTACGGATTATCGGATGTGGGATCAACTATCGTTTCAACCTCGTTGCATACGGAGCATGTACGTGTTCTTCCGCCGTCTGCAACCTTCCATGTTGAAAACTTGTGACCGAGAGCGGGAAGAGTCTCTTCCTTTACATCCGAGCATCTGTCACAAACAGATACGAGAGTTCCGGCTGTTGTACATGTTGCGTCTTCTCTTGAGCTCTCAACATAGTTGTGTCCGAGTATATGGTCTTCAAATGCTACGTCGGAAAGCTTTGTAATGTACGCCTTGTACTTAATTGCGTACCTTTGAGCAGTTAACCAAGAGTTTCTTGCATTCTGATCGCCGGCAGTGGGATACGTATCTTCCCAGATAACTCTGCTTAAATTAAGATCTGCAAGTTCCTTTAATTCAGCGGTGTACGTTACTGCGGGGTCTACTTCCAAATAAGTTACGAGCTGAGGATGCTTAACAGCTCCGCAAGCGCACTTATAGAATGTATAACCGCGGCTTGTACAGGTTGCGGGAATGGAATTTGCAGTGTCAACCGTAAAGGAATGGGTATGTGTATTTGCTTCGCCTGCCCACTGAGCGGCAGGAACACCGTTAACGGATACTATCGTGTAGTCACATTCAACATCCGATTCCTGACGTCCCGTTACGCCTGCGGCAAGATAACCGTCACCGATTCCTACAAGTGCGGACAAATCAATGTCTGCTCTTGCATAATACATTGAATTTAAGTATTTTTCAGTCTTATTCAGAGTGTCATCAACGGTGATCTGTCCCTGGTCGTTCGGGAACGCACCGACTTCTTTACCGTTATTGAAATCCTTTCCGTTGATATTGACGATGTAGCCGAGTGTTGCGTCGGGTCTGAATTCAACGGTCACACCGTCGGCAACATTAACAGCCTCCGAGAATGAATATACATCGGAATAGTCGCCGTTGGGGCAATGAGGCTCAAAGTTTTGAGCAACATAGCTCCATCTGTATCCGTAGCCGTCGTTGCAGTCTGTGTATAAACCGTCATAGAGAGAGATGCATACACGGGACGCAACCTTGCCCGTAAACTCTTCCGTATAAACAAGTCCGTTCGAAGAAGAGTCAAGAGATACGAGAATGCCCGTATCCTTTGTTTGTGCATTTACAAAACCGCGGAAACCGTTCTTAAGTACGGATTCCCTGAAAACAAGACCCGAATAGGAAGATCCGAATACGTCCTTCATCTGAGCCTGCGACGTAACCATGGATTTGATATCTTCCACGGAAATCGGCTTTGACTTTGTCCACATAATTCCTATGTGGTTTGAATAAATGCCGGAAAAATTAAATCCGTCCGAAACCTTCATGGTAACGCTGAGGTTATCAAGAGGAGTTACATTATTTCCGTATACGTAAGAAACCGGAGTATTCGCAGTAGCGAGAGTATATTCAGCTCCGTTCGGAACATGAACATCGATACCGCCTTCTGCGTTTTCCGTCATGGTGAATCCTGTTTTACCTTTGACAGAATGATAAATACCGGTGGACGCCGTGTACTTTCCGCCGAAAAGTGTCCAGTTGTCCTCAAGAGTTGTTCCCGACGCAGCGGAAGAAACAACCGTCATGGGGAGAACCAACATTACGGCGAGAAGAACTGCAAGCGCACGCTTGAAATTTTTCATAATTTAACCTCCTAAGTTAAAATAATTTTTACAGTTACATTATATCACAAATGTTTATTAAAATAAAATGATTTATTTTAATCTATTTCATCGTCTTTTTTTAATTTCAATTGTGCATAATGACAATAAGCAATAACACAAAAGTAATATTCTGTATAACTTTTATAAAAAATCGAAACACTCCGCCGATGTGCCGCCGCCTGCCTACAGGGAAAAGCGGTTATATGGATTTAATGTAATTTAAGATAATACCGGCGGCGATATCCGCCGCTTTTTCGAAGAAAACGGCAAAATCCTCGCATTCGGAATCGGATACGGTCCTCAAAATCGCAAATCTGACTTTGTTGACGGTACACACCTGAGCAATCGCACCGCCCTCCATTTCGCAGATTTGAGCGTTGAAACGCTCGCTTATTTTTTTTCTGTCCGAGTCGCTTCCGACAAATATGTCCCCCGTCGCAATTTTTGCATATCTGAGCTCGATTCCCGCTTTTCCTGCCGCTTCGATAATCGCCTCGTTCGTTTCGGGGTCGGTCTTCATCTCGCAACCGATATTCTGAATATAGCCTATCTCATCGCCCACGGCGCTGGTATCCATGTCGTGCTGGCAAACTCTGTCGGCGATAACGGTGTCGAGCAGAGTGAATTTTTTTGAAAGAGAGCCTGCAATGCCGACGTTTACAATAACCTCGGGGGAGTAATTCAAAATCATCGCCTCGGAGCAAAGCGCCGCATATACCTTACCTACGCCGCAAACTGCAAGGACCGTGTCATGTTTGCCTATTTTTCCGCATCGAAACGCTATACCCGAAATAATTTTCTCCCGAACATCTGTCATTTCCGAGACGATTTTTGCCGCCTCTGTTTCCATTGCGCAAATAATTCCTGTCATTTCAGTCCTCTATTACTATTTTCATTCCGTCAAAAATATCCTGCGTCGGTATAAATACGGTCTGCGTTCTCATTATTTCATCGTATTGCATTTGAGACTCGACGCCACCGACGGTGTATTTTCTGTTTCCGTTTTGCTTATTTTTGTATATTACGGTTATGTGCTTTCCCTTGATAATTATCCTGATCTTCGCTTCCTTGGAGGGCATTTTATTCGGAAGAGCTATTTTCAAACCGTCAAGGGACGGCTGAACGCCGAACCCGAACTTAACGAGCGCTTTAATAAACACCGTTCCCGAGCCCGTATACCAGTCGCCCATTGAATCACCGTCGATATCGTATTCGGGTGCTTCACAGTATGAGTTGGGCATAACAAACGTAGTGAGCGTAGCGTTTTCGTGAGTAATAACCGCCAGCTTTTCGAGCTGCTCCCACGCAAGCTCGGCTTCGCCTATTGCAAAAAGCGCCATTACTGCAAAGGTAGCCGCATGAACGTATACACAGGAATTTTCATATGTACCGGGTGTGATTGTTGAAATTCTGCCTACCTCGGGCGAATACATTTTAAAGTATTTGTCAAATGTCTTAAATCCGTATTTTGAATCAAGAGACTTCAATGCGTTAATCACGGTTTCTCTTGTTTCGGGCATAATTTTCGCCATACCGCAAATAGACCAGAAGGAATGGGCGACGAGGCTGATACGGCTTTCGCCGTCAAAATCGCAGAAGCTGCCGACCTTGTAGGAATTCATATCTCCCCAACCGTGAATGATTCTGATTTCGCCCGATTCGTTTACGTCGACGGCGTACTGCTTTAATCCGTGCTCGATTCCTTTTCTTATGCGGGCATAGGTTGCAAGCTTTTCCCTGTGGGTGCCCGTTGCGTTTATAATTTTTGTCATCTCGTCAAGATTTTGATAGAATTGCAACGTAGCCATTACGGTAACTCCCGTACCGAATTCAATGCCGTCTCGCTTTGTTCTGCCAAGCCCGTCAAGCGCATCGTTCCAGTCGCCGTAAAGGGCATGGAGGCACCTTGTATCCTGGTCGATGTTGGAAATCAGAAAATCCGTAATTCTGACTAAATGATCGAGCACGGTGTCCTTATCCTCGCAGAAAGAAATAGGACCGTAGGTGCTTTCGCAATTATAGTATGAGCATACCTCGTCAAGAATCGAATAATCATCCGTAAAACACAGATATGTATAAACGGTTGAAATAATCCACAAGCCCTGGTCGATAAAGGGACGCAGGTCAAGATTGGGCAGAGTTTTATCGTTTGGCGGGAAGGATATCTGTCTCGGAGGTCTTCCGCTTGAGAGGATAAAGTTGAGCGTTGACACCATTTTTGCTCTTGCCGCCTTCGGCTTCCAGAACAGCGCCGTTTCAAGCTGTTGATATACGTCCCGTATGCCAAGGTGAGGTCCCGCATAGTTTTTTCCGAGAGCGCAGAAGGAAACCTGCTTCTTCACATTCTCTATGAAATGATTAAAGGTATTTGACGAAATTTTTCCGCTCTGCCACTTGCCGAACTCAATGCCCAATCTGTTCAGACGGACTCTCTCGCTCTCGTCAAACGCTATAAGGTCGCTTTCTACCTTGTCCTCCTCTATTATATAACCGGCAGCCTTCAGAGCCTCCTCCTCGGAATGAGTGATAATAAGCTCATATTGCAGCTTAGCCCTATCGAACGCAGGAATTCTGAAATGCACTATATCGGACGCTATCGGTGTGTCGGTTGTGTTGACCTTTGATATTTCCTCCGTATACTTTCCGTCAAAAAGTGCTTTGGCGTTTGTTAAATTACCGCCCCTCAGACCGAGGAAGGTTTTCTTTGCGGCGCTTGAATACCGATTTGTGATATTGCCCCTGACAATGTGATTTACCGTCAGGCAATCGAAGGAAGAATTGGAATTTCTGCTTTTTAATATGTAGCTTCCGTTGTCGAGTCTTGTTGAATACTTCGTCATACGCATAAAGAAATCCTCTGCCTCAAGGTAGCGGAGCATTGCTTCAAAATATGAGCAAAGATAAAACTCGATTTCCTTATCGGAGGTGTTTATGCCCTCCAAGGTAAAGTGCATATGCTTTGATTTATCAATATGAACTCTAAGAGCAAATACTGCGTTTGAGGTTTCGGTCAAATAGAGCGCAGAGCGCAAATCGTAGACCACATAACGCTTGACAGAGTCGGGCTCCGCGCCTTGACGGGCGGCTCCGGTTACCGAAACGGGATAATATTTACCCTCTCCGACAGGAATACCTCCCCAAAAGCATACGGGGGTATCTTCGTTGTACATTGCGTTTCGAAACACATTGAATAAGCTCTCGCACACGTCAATGTAGCCGTCCGAATGCGCCCATATTACCAGACCGTCACGGTCATAGGGGTATCGGGACTCTCCGTATTCGCGCGGAGTGCAAACTACTCTTGAATCTTCAAGATAAAACGAGCCCTGTACCAGCGTTCTTCGCACGTCGGGATTTTTCTCATAATCGTGAATTTGCCTTAATGTTTCTAAAATATTTTCTTTATTCATTTCAGTCGCCTTTTGATATATTTTATTTAATTTCCTGTTTAAAATTATTTTCCTATGCAGAATCTGTGAAAAATACTGTTTACTATCTCTTCCCCGACGCTTCTGCCGTCAAGCTCGCCGAGCGAACCGATTGCCGATTCTATATCAAGCCCCGCAACATCAGGGCTTAGTCCGTTTTTCAATGCCGTCAGCGCATCCTCCGTGCTGTCGTACGCCTTTTTCAAAGCGGCGTACTGTCTTGCGTTTGAGAGAACGGCATCGTTGACAATATCTATCTTTCCGTCTATATACAGGCTGTTTACCAAATCGGAAAGCGCTTTTATGCCCGACGAAGCTTTGCAGGATATTTCAACTGCGTTTTTATATTCGGAAAAGCTGTTGACATCAAACAGAGGGCTTCTAATGTCGGACTTATTTAACAAATAAATAACCGTCTTGCCCTTTGTTTTTTCAAGCTCCGAAATAATCTCAAAATCCTGTTCTTCCAGCTCCCTTGAGGTATCGAAAACTGCGAAAACAAGCTCGGCCTCCTCTAACGCCGAATACGCCCTTTTGATTCCTATTTTCTCGACCTCGTCGTCGGATTTGCGAATCCCCGCCGTATCCGCCAGCCTGAGTGTAACTCTGCCTAGCTCGCAGCTCTGTTCCACGGTATCCCGCGTAGTGCCGGCGATATCCGTGACTATCGCCCTTTCGCTGTGGCAAAGTATATTCAAAAGCGAGGATTTTCCCGTGTTCGGCTTGCCGAAAATTACGGTTTTTATTCCCCTTGAAAGAGCCTTTCCCGTATTATATGTGGCAAGGAGAGAGCTAATTTCATCTCTGACCGAGCAAAGCTTTTCCCAAGCCTGCTGTTCGGTGACGTCGCTCAAATCCTCATCCGGATAGTCAATAAAAACATATATTTGTGAAAGCAGCTCAATAAGACCCTGTCTTACCGACTCAATTTTTTTACTCAAAACGCCGCGGCTCTGCGCAGACGCAATTTTCACGGCGTCGGCATTTTCAGCGTCTATCAGGTCGATTACCGCCTCCGCCTGAGTCAGAGAAAGCTTGCCGTTCATAAACGCCCTTTTGGAAAATTCGCCCGGCCCTGCCGCCTCTGCGCCGCAAAGAAAAGCGCATTCCAGCACCGACTGTGTAATCAGTATTCCGCCGTGACAGCTGATTTCAACGGTATCCTCACCGGTAAAGGAACGGGGAGCGCGATACACACTGCACATTCCGTCATCGATAATACTGCCGTTTTTATATATATCGCCGTATACCGTTTTGTTGCTTTCGGTTTCTGTAAGAGATTTTCCGGATTTAGGTTTAAAAAAATGCGAGGCGCATTCTATTGCCCCTTGCCCGGATATTCTGATTACCGCAATACCTCCCCTGCCGTAAGGAGTCGATACAGCCGCAATTGTTTTTTCCATCATTACTTCCTTTTCAAGCTTTTTCGGTATTATATCATACTGCCGCATATTTTTGCAATCACTATTTGTAAATTAAAGCGTCGGCGGTTATGTTTTATTTTATTGACATCAATTTCGGTTTGTGCTATACTTTTTGCAAATAGAAATGCGAGGATATACCGATATGAAAAAAATATTCGCTGTTTTTTTGACGCTTACAATGCTGACGTCCCTTTGCTGCTGCGGTCAAAAAGAACAAGGCTCCGCACAGGAGGATTTATATAAAATGTATACTGCGGCAGAGGAAAAAACGAATTCTCTTTCCTCATACTATGCTAAAATGACGCAAAGTGCAATAATAAATTCCACCGACGATTCACCGTCGGAATTTACCATGGAAAGCGTACGTCAGGCAAACCTTGAGGATGAAACAGACCCTGAAGTTTTTTACCGGATTAAAATATATCGGGACGGCGATATAATACAGGACAATAAAACGTATTACAAGGACAATAAAACCTACTCCGATACCCAGGACGGCATGTATTACGTAAGTCAAAGCGCACAGGAAATTGTTTCTTCATATAAAGCCCCCGCATCTTTTTCCGTTGTAAAAGAAGCATTTGCAAAGGCGGAGCTTATTACGGTTGACAGTGGCAAAAGTATTTATATTAAGCCGGGCGACTCTTCCCTTGATTCCTTTGCCGAATTATTTGCAAGCGCCGTTTTTTACGACAATGACGAAACAATCGCCGACACCGCCTTAACCATAGATATTAACGAGGACGGCTATCTTTCCTCTCTTGTGCTTAAATTCACCGCATACAACGATTCGCTTTCCTGCGATAACGCAATTACCATTGAATTCGTGAACCCCGGAGCCGCCCCGGAAATTACGCCTCCCGAAAACATTGAAAAATATCCTTCATTGGACGAATACGAGGCGTCGCTTTCCGAAGAAACCGACAAACCGACAAAGGATACGGCAAACAATTCCGACGCTCATACCGACACTCAGACCGACAATACAGAGGCTTTCTCTTCCTCCGATACCTCCGAATGGGACGGCATCACAGACGAAGAGGGCGAAGCGGTTGACGCGGCGTTTGCTCTGTTTGACGAGGATTACAATAAGGTCGCAAACTTCGACGAATTGTACAAGGAGGCGTGCGAAAAGTACGGTAAAGATACTATGGATTCCATCATTGAAGTGATTATGGCACTGTCGTCACTGAACTGAAACGATTATCGACAATTGTTATGAAGATTATTTTTTCGCTGACGCTGTCTATTATTATCTTGCTTTTCTGCGCGTGCGGAAAAAGCGAATACGGTTCGGGAGACGGTACGTATAACATCAGCTATGAAGCTTTTAACTGCGAAACAGCGCAGAATACAGAAGATACTGCTAATGAAGGCACGGACGGGCAAATTATAAATAATCGTCCGAGGTATTCGGACGGGGAGGAAATATACTTAAATCCCGAATGGGAATATGCCGACTTTTCCGAAATCAATACAGGCTGTGCGGTAATGTATTCGGCAAAGGAAAACAGAAACGATATTATTATCGCCGTTAACGCAGGACACGGAACTAAGGGAGGCAACGCCTTTAAAACGTACTGTCATCCGGATAAAACGCCGAAGGTTACGGGGGGAACCACCGCCAAGGGACAAACTCAAGCCGTCGCCGTTTCAAGCGGAATGACCTTCAATGACGGAGAATACGAAGCAAACGTCAACCTGCGCCTTGCCGAGCTTTTAAGAGATTTGCTGTTGAAAAACGGATACGATGTGCTGATGATAAGAAACGGAAGCGACGTTCAGCTCGACAATATAGCACGAACCGTTATTGCAAACAATATTGCGTCCTGTCATATCGCAATTCATTTTGACGGCGACTCTCTCGATTATGACAAGGGAGCCTTCTATATCTCGGTTCCGGACGAAATCAAGTATCTTGACAATGTTTCAAGAATTTGGGAGGAAAGTGAAAAGCTCGGTGAATGCTTGATTTCCTCCGTCAAAAGCTACGGAAGACCGATAAGAGGCAACGGCTCCTCCGACATTGATTTGACTCAAACCTCTTTCAGTACAGTCCCCTCCGTTGACATCGAAATGGGAAATCAATGCACCGACCACTCGGAAGCTTCTCTTTCCGAAATGGCAAGCGCACTGCTTGACGGAATAAATCGGTATTTCGGTTATCAGCATGTTTCCCAATAATGTAAATAATCGACAAGCTAATCGGGCGGCTTTTATCCGAAGGCTTGCCGATTTTATTATTTTTCCGTGCCCGAAATATAAAGTCGGCAAATACTGACAGGCGATTTTGCCCGTCGGCGCTTGCCGACCCTAAGCTTCGGTGTTTTTTTGCGAAACATAATTTCCGTGCCCGAAATATAAAGCCGGCAAACACTGACAGGCGATTTTGCCCGTCGGCGCTTGCCGACCGAGTCTGTAAGCCGGGTTCTGTCATGTGCGATCATCTATCTTGGCTGTATGTTACCACACAGCTCTTTGCCACCCGCGAGATTCCGACGGGCCGCCGTCGTGTCGCCACGCTCTCGCATACGGTGTTGCTTCGAATAGGGTTTACATTTGCAACGATGTTACCACCGTGCCGGTGAGCTCTTACCTCGCCTTTCCATCCTTACCGCAAAAGCGGCGGTTTATTTCTGTTGCACTTTCCCGGAAGTTACCTTCGGCGGACGTTATCCGTTATCCTGCCCTTTGAAGCCCGGACTTTCCTCACGATAATACCTTTCGGCGACATATCGCGCGATCGCATAACTCGGTGAGGATAATTCTATCACACATAACGCTCTTTTGTCAAGCACTTTGCTTTGACAACGAGCTTCTGAACGAATTAGCTACAGCCAGCACCATAACTCCGACGTCTGCAAAAACGCAAGCCCACATAGGGGCAATACCGAGCGCCGCAAGTAAAAGCACCGAAAGCTTCACCGCTATAGAAAACGCTATATTCTCCTTTGCAATTTTCATTGTATTTTTTGACATCTTAATTGCAAGCGCCGCTTTTTTCGGCGAATCGTCCGTTAAAACAACATCTGCGGCGGCAACGGCGGCGTCCGAGCCGATTCCTCCCATTGCGACACCCACGTCGGAGAGCGCAAGAACCGGGGCGTCGTTTATTCCGTCACCGATAAACATAACCGTTTCACCGTTACCTGTGTTTTCTATCAGGCTGTTAACCTCCTTAACCTTATCCTCGGGCATAAGATGCGCCCTGTATTCGTCTATTCCGGTTTGCTTTGCGATTTCTTCGGCGGCTCTTTCCGCATCGCCCGTCAGCATTACCGTTTTTTCTATCCCAAGCTCTTTAAGTGACAAAATCGCTTCGGCGCTGTCTTCCTTTACAGTATCTGAGATTACGATATGACCCATGTACTCTCCGTTTTCCGAAACATGAACAACCGTACCTGTATGCTCGCAGCGCTCAAATTCTACTCCCTCAGCTTGCATGAGACCTTCATTGCCGGCACAAATTTTTTTGCCGTCTACAATGCAAACAATTCCCTTTCCGGCAAGCTCCCGCACCTCGCTGACACTTTCCTTTTTTATATGTCCGCTGTGCGATCTTACGATTGACTGCGCAATAGGATGATTTGAATAGCTCTCCGCCAGTGCGGCAATATCAAGCAATTCGCTTTCCGAAATTTTCTCGGGATGAATACAAACAACGGAAAATTCTCCCTTGGTAAGCGTACCCGTTTTGTCAAAGACAACTGTTTTTACTTTTGAAAGCGACTCTATTGCGTCGGAGCCTTTAATCAAAATTCCCCGTCGGCTCGCTCCTCCTATACCTGAAAAGAAAGTCAGCGGAACCGATATTACCAGCGCACATGGGCAGGATACAACCAAAAACGACAGGGCTCTCTTTACCCATATTTCAAAATTCAAGCCGAAAATAAGGGGTACTGCGACTCCTATCACCAGCGCCGCAAATATAACGCACGGAGTATATATTTTGGAAAATTTTGTTATGAACTTCTCGGATTTTGATTTATGGCTTTGTGCTTCCTCAACCAGCTTCAGAATTCTCGCAACCGTGCTTTCGCTGTATTCGCCGCAAGCTTTTATACGGCACACACTGTCAAGGCACACGCATCCGCTTACCGCATTGTCCCCCTTTGCAAGATATTTCGGCAAGCTCTCACCGGTCAACGAAGACATATCGAAATTGCCGTCTCCGTCAACAATTTCGCCGTCAAGAGCCACCCTCTCGCCGGGACGCACCACGATTATCTCTCCCTTTTTTACCTCTTCGGGCAGACACAGCGTTTCAATGCCGTTTCGTATAACCCTCGCTTCCTCGGGCTTAATATTCATTAAAGCGGTAATGCTTTCTCTTGAGCGATTGCTTGCAATATCCTCGAACAATTCTCCCAATTTAAACAGAATCATTACGGCGCAGCCCTCGGCGAAATCGCCTAACAGCATTGCCCCTATACTTGCCACGCACATCAAAAAATCTTCGTCAAAAAGCTCAAGGTGAAAAATATTTTCTATTCCCTCGCGAATTACCTCGAATCCGCAAATAAGATAGGCGGCAATATAGAGCAAAACCGTTATAAGCTCCGGAACTCCGTCAAAAAACAGGCCTATTAAAACGGAGCAAACAAACAACAGTCCCGAAATCAGCAATTTGAAAAAATCCTCTTTTTGCTCTTCTCCGATTATATTATTCTTCTTCATCCGGCTCGCCTTTCTCCGTTAAATGCTCATAGCCCTGCGCTATTATAGATCTTACATGTGAATCGGCAAGCGAATAAAGCACCGCCTTTCCCTCTCTTCGGCAGCATACAAGCTTACCGTCCTTTAATACCTTCAGTTGGTGAGATATTGCGCTTTGCGTCATTCCGAGAAGCTCCGCTATACAGCAAACACCCATTTCCTGCTCGAACAGCACATACAATATCCTTATTCTCGTTGTGTCTCCGAAAAGCTTAAATAAGTCCCCAAGGTCGCAAAGAAGACTGTCATCGGGAGTCATTTCTCGTATTTTATTCACTATTTCTTCGTGACGATGAATTAAATCGCTCATATATGAATATCCTCTCATATTTTTGTATATTCATATGATATACCGTTCATATGTATTTGTCAAGCATTTTTTAAAATTTTTCTGTTATTTTTTACATAAATGAAAAAAGAGCCGAAAGGCTCTTTTCCATTTTTAAAGAATCATCTTTTTTGACCTGTAACCCTAACGGGAAGAAACGCGCCCGCCGAAAAGCGGTTATCCCGAAAGGGACTGCCCGTTCTGCCTAATAACCGTCGATTACTGTTCCTTAACTATTGCGTAGCACTCGCTGCAATATACGGGACGGTCATCGTTGGGCTGGAAAGGTACCTTAGCTTCCTGGCCACAACGAGCGCAAGTAGCAGTGAACATCTCACGGTTGCTGCGCGCAGACGCTTTTCTTGCCGCGCGGCACTCCTTGCATCTTTGAGGCTCGTTCTGAAAGCCTCTTTCAGCATAGAATTCCTGCTCTCCTGCGGTGAATACAAACTCTTTTCCGCATTCCTTGCATACTAAGGTCTTGTCTTCGTACATGGTTTACCTCACTTAATAAATATGGATAAAATATATTTTTTTACCCGGCACGGACTTAAACCGAAATCTTTGCAAGCAATGCTCTTTTTGAGCTATCCGGGCACATTTTATAAATTATCGGCGATTTTTCTGAGCTTTGCCTTTGCCCTTGCGAGCGCAGTTCCGACTGATTTTTCGCTTTTACCGACATATTGTGCAATATCCCGATAGCTTTTTCCGTTCAAATACATGGAAAAAACAGTAAGCTCATATTCCGAAAGCGCTAAACGAAACCTCTCGGTCAGCTCGGTATAGCCTTCTTTTTCAAGAAGCTCGTCCTCTGCAGAGGCATATATGCTCTCAACTCCCTCGATATCCTCGGTTGCCTTTCCTATCTGTCTTTTTTGTCTGCGAATCTCATCAATTAGGGCGTTTCGCATACATACAGAGGCATACTTACCGAAGGTGACCCTATCCTGAGACAAGTCGAACGTTAACGCCGCATTGTACAAAGCAATGGTGCATATTTGACGAAGCTCGTCAGTCTCTATAGAGTCGGCATATTCCGCACATTTTGCCTCGATAAGCGGTTTGTATTGTTTATACAAATCGACAAAGGATTTATGCGAGCCGTTACGAACGCCTTCAAGCGTCCTTGCGTAATTGCTAAAATTCAGCAAAATGTTACCGCCTACCTATTTAATAAATACATTATAGCAATGTAAATAATTTGTGTCAAGTATTTTACAAAAAAATATTAAAATTTTTTTCAAAAAATAGCTTTTTTTATGGGAAATTGTGTATTTTTTTCGACATTAAAATAAAAACTCCGCATTTCCGGCAAGTATCGAATAAATACTTTTATATATTTGTTCGGGTCTTCGCTCAAAATTTATCTGCATTTTATCGAGCGTACGCTGTGATTCAACGTCAAGCGTCAGCGAAAAACGTATGCCGTCATTATCCTCAACGGCGACCGTAAGCCTTCTTTTTCCGTTTTTCGGATCGTTCTCGACATTTTGTGAAACACGGTATCCGCTTTTTTTGAACGAAATCAAGTGCATTGCACTTTTTAATGCGCTTTCGCGAAGGCTGGGGATAAGCATATCGTAAAGCTCGTCAACAACATTGCAACCCCTATCGGTGAGCCGGAACAGCTCGCCTTCCTCTGTTTTTACGGATTCTATGTTGCCGGCGCCGAGAAGCTCAGCAAAGCAATCGGCAAAGTCAAAGCTCGATATTATTCCGTCGACTGACGATATATCGTTTAATGTTGTAAAATCCATGGGATAATCTATTTTTCTCATCAAATATAGAATAAACAGCTTCATATCTGTTTTTTTCCTAAGCGGAGCCTGCATAATAATACCTCCCTTAAAAATGAAAAAGCGGGGAAGATCCCCGCTTTATGCTTATAAATTATTCTGCGGCGGTTGAATCGTCAACTGCAACTGTATCTTCTTCGGGTGAATAAACATCCTTATATACCTGATAATCCTCATAATCATCAAGCGTTGCATCGTTAAGATTGAGAACTGCGTAATAGTTCTGTGAGAAATCGTCAAAATCATCCGACGCAAGGTAAGCGTCCTTGTAAACAAACAAGGGAATAACAGGCATATCGTTCATAAGGAGCTTCTCTGCTTCGTGCAAAAGCGATGCCCGCTTTGCGGAATCGCTCTCGTTATACGCCGCATCGATCTTTGCGTCGTATTCGGAGCTCATATAACCCGTTACGCCCGGCTTAACCGTTGTGCTTTCGCTGAAATCCACACTCGCTCCGGAATAAGCGCCGGCAAAGGGTGCAAGCGTTGAAAACGCATCGACGCTTGTGGCTAATGCATCAACGAGCATTACATCAAAATCTCTGTCGTAATATGCCTTTGAGAAAAGGTCTGTATACTGGTCGTAGTCATGGTCCATGTGGTACTTGCTGCCAACAGCCTCAATTGTAACATTAAATCCGAGCTCTCCCCATACCTTTTTAACATATTCCGCAACAGCGTTTGAAGTCTCGTCTTCACGAATCGTTACCGTAAAGTCCTTTACGGTCACATTCGCAGAATTTATCAGGCTCTTAGCCTCGTCCATATTTGCAGAAGCGGAAATTAAGGCGCCGCCTTCTTTTCGGAAGGAAGTTCCCTTTTTGGTGTCGAACACCTTTGAGGGCACAACGCCGCCCGAAACCGATGCAAATTTAACAATATTTACAAGCTCGTTTCTGTCGATTGCAAGCGAAAGTGCTTTTCTGACATCGGCGTTGTCAAACGGAGCCTTTGTTGTATTCAGATACAGGGTAGCGCTTGACATGGTTTCGTTTTCCGTAACCTTATCCTTATACTCCTCCCTTGCGGAAAGGGGAAGCTCGGATATATATACGATCTCGCCCTTATTGTACATTTCAAGCGCTTCGTCAGCTGTGCAGAAGTAAACCTTGAATCTGTACGGCTTGACATATTTGTCGAGCTTCTGCGTTTCGCTCTCTACATCGCGGTAATAGTATATCGAGCGCTCCAGAATCATCGAATCCTCACCGGGTACGAAAATCTTTGCGTAGTACGGTCCGTTTGTTGCTATTGTTGCGTAGAACGAACCCCAATCCTTTAATCTTGAAACCTTGTCCTCGCGGAGAGGAACAAGCGCCGGGCTTGCAAGATACTTCTTAAACGCCTCAACGTCAATTTCCTTTTCAAAAGTAATTGTAAGGATCTGCGGCTCGGTGGCAACCGCTCCGAAATCGTCAATGGAAGCGTCGCCGGATTTGCACGCCTTTGCATTCTTTATATCAAAAAGCATTGAAGCGGCCTCGCTGGACGACGAGGGTTCGATTATTCTCTTCCACGCAAACACAAAATCATCTGCGGTAACGCTTCTGCCGTCAGACCAATGCGTCAGGTTTAACTTGATTTCCATATAGAAATCGCCCTCACGGTTTATACCCGTCGTATAGCTCTTGCAGAGCGCATTAACAATGTCTCCGTCTTCGTCAACGGAGAAAAGTCCCTCATAAAGCAAGCCGAGGAGCTTTACTCCCGCATCGTCAAGATAAGCATACATCGGGTCAAGAGTTCTGACTCTTGACGAGAAATATACCGGTATGATTGCGCCCTTCTCTTTGTCATTGGGAGAAATGGATGCACATGACGTTAAAACGGACATAAGCGTCAGTATGCTTAACGCAAATGCAATAATTTTTTTCATTATGGATTTCCTCCGAAATTATTGGCTGATTTATACATTCTATATTATTATACAGCAAAACACATTTGTTTGCAAGACCTAATATTATATAAATTACGAATTTTTTCTAACATTAGTCCGCATTTTCCGCTCGGATTTGTTATTTTTAACCTAATTATTCTCCATGTGATAATTATCCGTGATTACGACATACTAATACGTAAACAACACGGGAGATAAAAAATGATATCTGACAAGCAATATACCGATCTCGGCTGCGAATTCGGCGTTGCGCTCGGCAAAAGCGATGACACCGAGCTTTTCGAATACGAACAGGACGGATTCCGAATCCAGAAGCTGGAGATTAAATCCGATAACGCCGCAAAAAAAATAGGAAAAGCGGTAGGTCATTACGCAAATATTTTTATAGACGACATAAGCAATGTTTCAAGAAAACAAATGAAAACGGCAAGAGAGCTATTGTCAAAAATTATTATCGAATATTGCTCTCATATCGGATACCTCGGCGGGAAGGTGCTTGTGTGCGGGCTCGGAAACAGATTTCTTACTCCCGATTCGCTCGGCAGTAAATGCTGCGATTTTTTAACCGTTACGGGTCATATTGCGGAAAACAATCCCGATCTGTTCAATACGCTGTGCCATGCGGAAATATATGCCGTATCACCGGGCACAACCGCCCAGACCGGAATGGAATGCGCCGATATTCTCCGTTCGGTAACAAACTTTCTGAAGCCTGAAATCGTTATTTGCATAGACTCCCTTGCTGCTAAAAATCCGGAGCGTCTTGCCGCAACCGTTCAAATATCGACAGTAGGACTGGCTCCCGGCTCGGGCGTTGGGAACAGACAGGGAGCCATCGACAAAAACACCCTCGGAATTCCTGTTCTGAGCGTCGGAGTGCCTACGGTATGCAACAGCGACACCCTTGTTTACGACGCTCTCGAAAAATCCTCGTTAAGCGAATATTCGGAAAAAATACTTTCAAAAATGAACAGCCGGGGGATGGTGGTGTCCCCCGGAGACTGTGATATTTCCATTGATATTTTTGCGCGTCTGATTGCACACAGCATAGACAGCGCATTTGATTTCGGCTGAGCTATTTTGTCATCTCATCCGAACGCAGAACCCCCTGAACAAGGTAACGCTTTTCTTCCGCTCCGCTCGGAACACATGTGGAAAGGGTGACGATTTTGTCCTGCGTAGTGAGAGTTACGCCTTCCTTTACCGTTTTTGTTACAGTCAAAGGGTTAAGGCAGGAGTCAAGATACTGACTGTACTCCTCGTCATCACGAAAATCAAAGGATTTTAAAATATGTCTGTTATCGTATTCATAAGCCGAAAAAATCTCGTACGTCAGCTTGTGTCCCGGAATATAGATAATTATATTCGGATTATCTATCATAAACTGCATACTTTTGTAATCGTGCAATCCGCCGAAAAACGTTTTATTCGCCATATAATGCCCGTATATTACGGTATTTCTGTCGGAAAAATCCTTTTTGTTTAAATATTGGGTAAATATACAGCCGCAAACGTCCGGATTCCCGAGATAATCACGGCGAAGATAATATTCCTCGCTCGTTTCGCTCTGTACAATGGGATAATCTACCTTTGTTCCCGGGATGGTTATCCAAGCATAAATATCCGGATTTTCGAATTTAAGGGCGTCAAAATCCACATAACTGTCAGGCAATTCGGGCACGATTTCCGTTTCGGTTGACGGTTGTTCGGCGGTATTATCGGTGTGCACGGCGTCCGAAGCTTCTGTTTCCGTCTTGTATTTATCAAAATCGTAGCTTTTTCCGTGAGTCATCCGCCACGCCGTAAAGCCGGCGCCTGCGGCAACGGCAAGGCACAGTACAGTCACGATAAGCCAAACAACCTTTTTTCTTTTCTTATTTCCGGTATTACGATTATTATCTTTATCCATGGCGTTTTAAACAAAATTCACGTCAAGTAGACGCATATTCCCCCAAGGTTTCTTATTTTTACATGATGTTCTTTACATTAAATATAATACAACGCAATGCGGTATTAGTCAAGTATAAAATATTAACATAAAAAACCGTTTTCCTGATTTTCAGGAAAACGGTTTCGGTTTTTTATGCCCAAGCCATTGTCGTAGGTTTTTCTTCTTTGATAATCGCCTGCTTTAAGAAGTAAAGTGCCTTGTCAAGTCCCTCGTCAATGCTCATAACACTGTCCTCATGCTCGATGGAGAGAACATTGTCGTAACCGCAAAGACGGAGATTGCTGATCATATCGCGCCAATACTGCATATCGTTGCCGTATCCGACAGAACGGAATACCCAAGCACGGTTGATTTCGTCCGAGTAATGCTTGGTATCAAGAACACCGTTCTTTGCAACATTGTACTTATCAATCTTGGTATCCTTCGCATGACAATGGAAGATAGCTCCCTTAAGCTCGCGGATAGCCGCAACGGGATCCATTCCCTGCCAAATAAGGTGCGACGGGTCGAAGTTAGCGCCGATTGTATCGCCGACCGCCTTACGAAGCTTAAGAAGCGTTTCGGGATTGTAAACGCAAAATCCCGGGTGCATTTCAAACGCAAGCTTGGTAACGCCGTGCTGCTTTGCAAATTCGGCAGTTTCCTGCCAATACGGAATCATAACCTCGTTCCACTGATAGTCGAGAATTTCCAAAAACCATTCCGGCCATGGGCAGGTAACCCAGTTAGGATGATGCGAATCCTTGCTGTCTCCGGGGCAGCCGGAGAAACATGTCAGGGTATCTAAGCCGATTCTCTCTGCGAGAAGAACTGCGTCCTTGAAATCCTTATCGTATCTCAGGGCAATTTCCTTGTTCGGGTGAATGGGGTTGCCGTGAACGGAAAAAGCGGATACCGTCAGTCCGGATTTCTTTATTGTATTTTCAAATTTCTTGTATTCGTCCAAATCCTTTAACAGAAGCTCGGGATTGCAATGCTCCTTACCGCCCCATCCGCCTGCGCCGATCTCGATAGCCTCGACGCCCTTGGATTTTGCAATATCCAGCACCTGCTCCAACGGTTTATCTCTGTAAAGGCTTATTAACAAACCTAATTTCATTTTATTACTCCTAAATCAGTTAAAATAAAAGGGCTTGCCGGTCTTTGCGGACTCGTAGATTCCTTCGAGGATTCTTGTAACAGTATAAGCTTCAAAGGGAGCAACGGGTGTAGGAGTATCGTTAATGATACTGTCAATCCACTTTCTTGCTTCAACAAAACCGCTGTCGTCGTTATTTGCTCCCTCGAAAAAGTCAACGCCGCCGCAATTCATATCGGGTATTATCATTGTCTGTCTGCCGTTGCGAATGAGATTGATTCTGGGTCCGTCCCACATATCTGCGCCGGCCTTTGTTCCGCACAGCACGGTTGAAGCCTCTCTGGGCTTTGCATGGTTTAACGCCCATGCGGATTCAAGGTATACGGTAGCCCCGTTTTCCATTACTATAAATCCGAATGCGGAATCCTCAACTTTGAATTTTTCGGGATCCCAGTCCCCCCATACGTTGCCGGTCTGCGTATCATTGTTAAGCTTGTGATAAGTTGTTCCCACCGCATATTTCGGCTTGTGGTTGTTCATAATCCAAAGCGTAAGGTCAAGCGCATGCGTTCCGATGTCAATAAGAGGACCGCCGCCCTGCTTCTCTTCGTCAAGAAATACGCCCCATGTAGGAACGGCTCTGCGGCGAAGCGCAATTGCTCTTGCATAATAAATGTCGCCGAAGGTGCCCTGCTCTGCTTCTCTCTTTAATAAGAGTGAGTCGGGACGCTGTCTGTTCTGATAACCGATGTTGAGCTTCTTGCCCGTTCTTTCGGCGGCGTCAAGCATTTTCTTCGCTTCTGCCGAGTTAATCGCCATGGGCTTTTCACACATTACATGCTTACCTGCTTCGAGAGCGTCGACAGTTATAAAGCTGTGACTGCTGTTGGGCGTGCATACATGAACGACGTCAATATCCTTTTCGGCAAGTAATTCCTTATAATCGGCAAATACCTTTGCGCCCTCAACGCCGAACTGCTTTGCCGCTTTTTCCGCACGTTCGGGAATGATGTCGCAAAACGCAACCATTTCGCATTCCTTTACCTTGCTGAGAGAGGGCATGTGCTTACCGTTTGCAATACCGCCGCATCCGATGATTCCTATTCTGAGTTTTTCCATGATTTATTCTCCTTAAATCAAATAATATTCAGTCTGAAGCAAATAGACTCTGCTGTAATAGATGTTATCACATTTACTAATAAATGTCAAGCGAATTGTAACATTGTATGCCTACAATTATCGAATTATTTAATTCAAAAAAAGCAGCTGACACCTCATGCTGACACAAAAAGGCGCCGACTGCTTTTTCGGTTTACTGCTTTGATTTGCCTAAGTAGGCTTCCTTTACCCTTTCGTTCTTCAAAAGCTCATTTCCGGAGCCTGTAAGGGCAATGCTTCCGGTTTCGATTACATAGGCTCTCGACGCCGCCTTCAGTGCCATGTTTGCGTTCTGCTCGTTTAATAGCACCGCAATTCCGTTTTCATTTACGGTTCTGATGATTGAAAAGATATCCTTTACAACCAAGGGAGCAAGTCCCAGCGAAGGCTCGTCCATCATTATCAGCTTCGGCTTTGCCATCAAAGCTCTCGCTACTGCGAGCATCTGCTGTTCGCCGCCCGAAAGGGTGCCTGCATGCTGCCAGTGGCGTTCCTTTAATCTCGGGAACAGGGAATAGACGTAATCAATATCCTTATGAAAATTGTCTTTCCGAAGATATGCGCCAATTTTGAGGTTTTCAAGAACGGTTAAATTCGGGAAAACATGTCTGCCCTCGGGAACAAGCGTCAAGCCTTTTGACACAATTTTATCGGGAGAGAGCCCCGTAATAACCTCTTCGCCGAACCGAATTGTTCCTCCCTGCGGTTTGATAAGTCCCGCAATGCAGCGAAGTATGGTCGACTTTCCGGCGCCGTTTGCGCCGATAAGAGTTACTATTTCGCCCTCCTTAATCTCAAGAGAAACATTATTTACCGCATGGATACCGCCGAAATGAACATCAAGCGATTCTATTTCAATTATATTACTCATCGTCTGCTCCTCCGAGATATGCCTCTATTACACGGGGATTTGATTGGATTTCGCTCGGAATTCCGTTTGCTATTTCCCGACCGAAGTCAATTACATAAATTCTATCCGAAATATCCATAACGAGATTCATATGGTGCTCAATGAGCAATATGGTAATATCGAAGGTTTTGCGAATAAAACGGATAAACTCGGCAAGCTCGTCTGTTTCCTGAGGATTCATTCCGGCCGCCGGCTCGTCAAGAAGCAAAAGCTTGGGATTTGTCGCCAAAGCTCTTGCAATTTCAACCTTTCTCTGCTTACCGTACGGGAGTCCGGTTGCAATTTCATACTTAACGTCCTCTAAGTCGAAAAGCTTCAAAAGCTCAAGCGTCTCGTTTCTCATCCTCTGCTCTTCTTTTCCGTTAAAGTGGAACGCGGCAGAGAAAAATCCCGACTTTTTTCTTAAATGCTTTGCTATCAGAATGTTTTCAAATACCGTCATAGATTTGAACAGTCTGATATTTTGGAATGTTCTCGCCATGCCGAGCTTAGTGAGCTTATCCGGGGTCTTTACGACCGAATGCGTATATTTGCCCCTGTTTTCGCCGGCGTAAAGCTTTTTCATCTTGCCCTTCGGGTAATTTTCTATAATCTTTTTGCCCTCAAAGAAGATTGCTCCGTTTGTCGGCTCATATACGCCCGTAATTGCATTGAACGCGGTTGTTTTTCCGGCTCCGTTCGGGCCGATTATCGCAACAATCTCGCCTTCGTATACGTCAAGCGAAAGATTGTTAACCGCAACAACGCCGCCGAACTGCATGGTTACGTCTTCTACGTGCAAAATATTTTTCTTCTCTTGCATTATTTTGCACCGTCCTTTGCTTTAATTGCGCTTTTCTTTGCTTTTTTTGCCTTCAACGCTTTAATCGGGTGTAGATCTCCTATTTCCTTGGTTCCCATAATTCCCTTTCTGAAGAACAGAACGACAATCATAATTACAACGGAGAATACGACCATTCTGAAGCCGTTTTTGAGCAACGGAACCTTGGTTGTACCGATAAAGGTTTCTTCATCGAGGAAACGCAGCCACCACTCGGAGCAGGATACATAAAGGAAGGTGGCAATAATACTTCCCGATATAGAGCCTATTCCGCCGATTACGACGATAAGCAGAATTTCGTAAGTGAGAGTTGTTGTAAACACCTTCGCCTGTGCATTGGATACATACATTGCAAACAACGCTCCGGAAATTCCTGCAAAGAACGAGCTGACAACAAATGAGAGTCTTTTGTGCTTTGAGAGGTTGATGCCCATTGCCTCCGCCGCAATTTCATCGTCGCGTATCGCCTTGAAGGCTCTGCCGTATGTGGAATTAACTAACAGCACAATGAATATAATGCAAACGGTTGCTACGATAAACGGGACCAGCGTCGACAGATAAACCATAGTCTCGCCCGTCTGCGAATTCTTGATATTAAACGCAGAAAAATTCGGGAAGTTTTTAATCATATTAGCGCCGTTCGTTATCTTGCCGAGCTTTTGCCATTTGAAAACTGCGCCGAGTATTTCCGCAAATCCGAGAGTGGCTATAGCAAGATAATCGCTCTTTAAACGAAGCACGGGAAAGCCTATGAGCCATGCGAATACAGCGGCAATGCATCCTGCAATAAGTATTGCAATAATAACGCTTAAAATCAGTGAAACGGCACCGCCTCCTCCGTCCTTGCCGAAAACGGAATTTAATAAATCCTGAATCGACTGCTTAATTGCAGAACCGCCGTACAAATAATATACCTGCTCGCGCGAGTCGCCGGGAACCATCAGGATCGCATAGGTATATGCTCCGAGAAGCATAAAGCCCGCCTGACCTAATGAGAATAGCCCGGTAAAACCGTTCAGAAGGTTCATCGAAACAGCAACAAGCGAGTACACCGCCGCTTTTTTCAGCACGGTGAAAAGCACGCTCGTCGGATAAAGTATATCCGGAACACCGGGAATTATCTTATGTAAATTTTCCAATAGCACGATAAGCCCGAACACAATGAGTATTCCGATTATCGCACCGTAAGTTTTTCTTTTGCTCTTGGGTTCTAATGTAGTCATTTTAGCCCTCCTTATACCTTTTCGGCTGTTTTCTCACCGAAAAGTCCGGTCGGCTTGAAAATAAGTATGATTATCAAAAGCGCAAAGGTGAATGCGTCGGAGAATACCGAAACATCCCACGCCGACGGCAAGGCCTTTATCACCGTTTCGCAGATACCGATAATAAATGCTCCTATTACGGCGCCGGGAATCGAACCGATGCCGCCGAATACCGCCGCAACAAACGCCTTAAGTCCCGGCAGTGCGCCGATTGTAGGCGTTACCGCCGTATATGTCGAAAAGTAAAGCACCGAGCCTACCGCCGCCAAAAGCGAGCCGATAACGAAAGTAACGGAAATAACCGAGTTTATCTTAATTCCCATAAGCCGACTTGTTTCAAAGTCCTTTGACACGGCGCGCATTGCCATACCTATCTTGGTATGATTGATTAACAGCGTAAGCAATACTACAAGAAGAATAACAAGCACCGGCGTGATAATTACAACCGTCTTTGTAGGTGTTCCCGCAATATTGACCGTCCTTGTCAGGAAGGAAAGCTTCTCAAAGGGATATGTCATCGGCTGTCCGCCGGTAACATATGTCGCAAGATTCTGCAAAAGATAGCTTACTCCGATTGCCGAAATCATAACCGACATCCTAGGCGCTGCTCGCAAAGGCTTATATGCGGCGCGTTCGATGAAAAAGCCGAGCGCAACCGTTAGTATAAGCACCAGCGGAATTGTAATATACATAGGCATTGAAGCCGATATATATATACACATAAGTCCGGCAACCATAAATACGTCGCCGTGAGCAAAATTTATAAGGCGAAGGATTCCGTATACCATCGTATATCCTATCGCTATCAGTGCATACTGTCCGCCTACCGAAATACCGGACAGGACTATTGATATTAAATAATTCATATAAAATCGTTCTCTTTCGGAAAAGACATGGAGATTTAAACGGCTTCACCCTTTGACGGATATTCCGCCAAAGGGTGAAGTCCATCTAATTCTTACCTGTTATTTAGAAGAACCGGTCTGAACGGTTTCAAGCTGCCATACGCCGTCAGCGGTATTGATTGTTTTGATATATGCGGTATCGCGAATCGCATCGCCCTGTTCGTCGAAGGATATATCGCCGGATACGCCGGTGTACTTGACGGTTCCCAGAGCTTTCTTAATAGCGCCCTTGTCTGCGGAGTTTGCAGCCTTGATTGCCTCAAGAGCAACATAGTATGCGTCATAGCCCATTGCGGTAACTGCGGAAATTACGTCGTCGCCGCCGTTTGCGGTCTTTGCGTCCGCATTTGAGTTGATATATTCCTTAATGCCCTTGTCGAACTCCTCCGAGCCGCCCTCCTGATAGAAGGTGGAAACATAGAGCTTAAGAGACGTACCTTTTGCCGCAGCAAGAACCTTGTTATCGTCAAGCGTGTCGGAGCCGAGTATTGCGGCTTCAATTCCGAGAGAATCGGCCTGTGTAACAATCTGCGTAGCATAAGCTATCGATACGGGTGTGAATATTACGTCTGCTTTCTCGTTCTTTGCCTTGTTAAGGTAGGAGGAGAAATCCGAGTTGTTTGTCGGGAAGGAGTCGGTAATAACCTTACCGCCGGCAGCTTCAAACACCTTGGTAAAGTAGCTTATAAGTCCCTGGTCGTATTCGTTTCCGTTTTCGCCGAGGCAGTAAGCAACCTTAGCGCTGAGCTTCTCCATTGCAAAGGAAGCAAGGACATCAGCCTGGAAGTCGTCAAGGAAGCAAATTCTGTTATAGTAATCATTGCCTGCAGTAACATTGGGGTTTGTGCAGGTAATACCGAGCGCACAAAGTCCCGCTTCATCAAAAATGGGACCTGCCGCCATTGATACGCCGGAGCCGTACGAGCCGAGCACCATTGCTACGCCCTTGCTGACAAGCTGAGACGCCGCCGTAGGAGCCTTATCCGTGGAAGAGCCGTTGTCAACGATCTCAAGCTCAACCTTGTATTCCTCGCCGTTAATGGTAACGGTAGGCGTCTTTGAGTTTGCATACTGAACGCCGAGGGTTTCCTTTTTACCGCCCGAGGCAGAGTCTCCGGTTGAAGGCTCGAAAACTCCTATCCTGATTACTTTTTCGCTGTTTCCGTCTTCCGTCTTGTTTGATGAACCGCATCCTGCAAGACAGGAAACGCACATCAATACTGCAAGTACGAGTGCTGAAAACTTTTTCATAAACATATTCTCCTGAAAAAATTTATTTAGTGCATATACACTATACTTTTCTGGTATTGTACCACACTATGTAGTGAAAGTCAACAAAAAATTTACAAAAAAATCAATCTTGCTTGTAAATTTAATAAAAGCTCAGCAGACTTTGTTATATTTCTATGCAATTAACATTATTTATGTCAATCTTAACATTTTCTCATTCTTATTATGTTAAAATTATCAAAAAAACATTGACAAATAAATCACAAATGATTATAATAGTAAACCACAAGCGAATTTAATTAAATAAATTTTATTATTCGGAGAACAAATTATGACTACAGCTTTAGTTCTCGTGCCGCTTATCGGCGCAATCATCGCACTGCTTTTTGCAGGCTGTAACGCTATAAAGGTCAAAAAGGCAGACCGAGGCGATGAAAAGGTTATCGCAATTTCCGATTCCATAAGGGACGGCGCTTCCGCCTTTTTGGCAAGGCAGTACAAAACCGTTTCGGTGTTTTTTGTCGCAGTGTTCGCACTGCTTCTCGCAATGTCATATTTCGGTCTTGTAAATTCATACACGCCCTATGCATTTATCACGGGCGGACTCTTTTCCGGACTGTCCGGTTTTTTCGGTATGAAAATTGCCACTGCAGCCAACGGCAGAACGACAACCGCAGCCGAAAAGAGTCTTAATTGCGGACTTCGCATTGCGTTTTCGGCAGGCTCGGTTATGGGCTTTGTCGTTGTAGGTCTCGGATTGCTGGACATGAGCGTTTGGTACATTCTTTTAAAATACTTATTTAAGGAGGGAGCCGAAACCATAACATCCGCAATGCTTACCTTCGGCGTCGGCGCCTCCTCCATGGCTATTTTCGCCCGTGTAGGCGGCGGTATTTTCACAAAAGCCGCCGATGTCGGAGCAGACCTTGTTGGTAAGGTTGAGGCCGGCATTCCCGAGGACGACCCCCGAAATCCTGCGGTTATTGCCGATAATGTAGGCGATAACGTAGGCGATGTTGCAGGCATGGGCGCCGATCTGTACGAGTCCTACGTCGGCTCGCTTGTTTCGTCTATGGCGCTTGCGTTTGCCGCATTTAAAACGGCAAACGGCAGTATTGAAGCAAAATTTCTGTTGCTCCCTATGATCCTTGCGGCAGTAGGTATTCTTGCCTCGGTTATCGGAACGTTTTTTGTTAAAACAAAAGAAAATCTTGATCAGAAGCAGCTTCTTAAAGCGCTTCGCCGAGGCACCGTCGGCGCAGGCATACTGTTTGCCGCCGCAGCCTTTCCCATTCTTTACTTTATTCTCGGTAAAGAAAACAACTACCTCGGCTTCTATTTTTCAATTATCGTCGGTCTTGTTTCCGGTATTTTAATCGGTTTGTTTACCGAGTACATGACCAGCGACACATACGCCCCCACAAAAAAGCTTGCGTCAAAAAGTGAAACAGGCACCGCAACCGTTGTTATCGGCGGTTTGTCCCTCGGACTTATCTCTGTTGCGGGACCTATTATTATTGTAGCTATTGCAATTATCGGTTCTTATCTGCTTCCCGGCGGAGGCGATAAGGGTCTGCTCGGTATTGCTCTTGCCGCCGTCGGCATGCTGTCTACTCTGGGTATTACTCTTGCAACAGACGCTTACGGTCCGGTTGCCGATAATGCGGGCGGTATCGCCGAGATGGCGGGAAAGCCCGAAATCGTAAGACAGAGGACCGACGCACTTGATTCGCTCGGAAACACTACGGCCGCAACGGGCAAGGGCTTTGCAATCGGCTCTGCCGCACTTACGGCGCTCGCCCTTATCGTATCGTATAAGGATGATCTGCTAAAGGCAATCGACGGTCTTACTAAGGAAAATCTCAAGTTCGACCTTACAAATCCCTGCGTTTTGGTCGGATTGTTCATAGGAGCCATGCTTCCTTTTGTATTTTCCGCTCTCACAATGAATTCAGTAGGATCAGCCGCACAAAAGGTTGTCGTAGAGGTACGCAGACAGTTTAAGGAAATACCGGGTCTTCTTCAGGGCACGGGTAAGCCGGATTACAGAAGCTGCGTCGATATCTGTGCAAAGAGCGCGCTTTCCAATATGATCGCCCCGGCTCTTTTGGCTATTCTTACTCCCGTTGCCGTATCCCTCTTGCTCGGATATACGGGCGTTGTCGGCATGCTGATGGGAGCCACCGTTTCCGGCTTCCTGCTTGCGATTATGATGTCAAACTCCGGCGGCGCCTGGGATAACGCAAAGAAGTATATTGAAAGAGGAAACTTCGGCGGAAAAGGCAGTGAACAGCATAAGGCGACCGTTGTCGGCGATACGGTGGGCGACCCGTTGAAGGACACCTCCGGTCCGTCAATCAACATTTTGATTAAGCTGATTTCGGTTGTTTCGATTACGGTTATTTCACTTGCAAAAATAGGGCTGTTACAGAATTTGTTAAAATAAACGCTCATGAAACGTCATGAAAGCAAAGGAGCGTTAAAACGGAAATTAATCCCCTGACGGCGAGCCGTCAGGGGATTTTTTTACGTAATTAAAATCGGCTGTCGGATAAATTTTCGGAAACGATTATTATAATTCAGTTCTGCTTTGCCCATTCCGGCAGAAATTCTTCATCCACCGTATCTCGGACAATCTCGAAAAGGTCTTCACGGTCGGCTGTGATACCGTAAACATTGCCGAAGGTCTTCGCCATATCGTCGTTAAAGTCATAAAGGAAGTACACGTGTCCGTTATAATAGCTCGGTCCGAAATTAAACACCGTCGGATTAAATAACGGATTTTCTATTGTAAATTCACCGCCCGCTTGCACAACATCGAGTGTAACCACTGCCCCGAGCATATTCGACGCCCTTTGCATCACCGCTACAAAATCGCCGAGCGAGTAAATACAAAGCGTTTTGTTTCCGTTCTCGCCCGTGAGCCATTCCACGGGCTGAATAACGTGCGGATGATGTCCGATTATAAGGTCTGCTCCGCAGTCGGCAATCAGCTGTGCGACTCTTTTTTGTTCCTCCGACGGGGTAAAGGAATTTTCCACGCCCCAGTGCATTGACACAAAAACCATATCTGCGCTTTCTTTAGCCAGGGCAATGCTTCTTTCTATATCATTATCGTTGATATACGGAATATACGTCGTGCTGTCGCCTCTTACGCTGTATCCGTTTGTGGAGTAGGTAAATGCGACAAACGCAATTTTAATTCCGTTCCTCTCTACGATTCTCGGCGTCATAAAATCCTGTTCGGATTCATATCCGCCGACCATGGTAATATCGTCGAAGCTTTTGTAGAACTGTATAGTGCTTTCAAGACCGGAGGTGCCCATATCGAGCATATGATTATTGGCTATCGAAATAACATCGAAGCCGACGGTTCTTAAATCGTACAGCAGATCTCTTGGGGAATTAAACTGCGGATAGTCGCTGTATTTGTATTCCTCGCCGGCCATCAGCGTTTCCTGATTTACAAAAGCAATATCGGCGCTCTCAATAACCGACCGAACATACTGATAATTCGGAAGAAAGTTGTATTCCTTTGTGCCGTCGCTTCTTTTCTTGGCGTCGGTAAAGCCCGCCTGATAAATAATATCGTCGCCGCAAAGGGCAACGCTTATTCTTTTTTCGGGCAAGGGATCGGTATCGGCGGCAGGATTCGAAGACCCGATGCCGGAATATAAAACGTCTTTTCTGCCTACTCCGACATTTTCTTTTTGAACCGTAGACTTTGAAGCGCAGGAAACAGTCAGGGAAAGCGCAAACAGTAACAGTACAGAAATAATTTTTTTCATTATATCATACCCCTTACAGTCTTTGAGAAAGAATATCCGTATACTTCTTATAGAAAGATTCATAGTATCCGCCGTCAAGTGCGTCTCTGATTTTTTGCATTAAGTCGTTGTAAAAGTACAGGTTGTGAAGAACGCAAAGTCTCATGCCGAGAGCCTCTCTCGCCTTGAAAAGATGGCGGATATACGAACGGGAGTAGCTGCGGCACGCCGGACATTGACAGTCCGGGTCGAGCGGCAGAGGGTCATCTGCGAATTTCTCATTCTGGACGTTGAGTTTTCCCTTCCAGGTGAAAATGTTTCCGTGGCGGGCGTTTCTGCTTGGCATTACGCAGTCAAAAAAATCAACCCCGCGGTAAACCGCCTCCAATATGTTGCACGGAGTGCCTACGCCCATTAAATATCTCGGCTTGTCGGAGGGCATATACGGTTCCACCGCCTCGATAATCCTATACATCTCGGAGGTTTCCTCTCCTACCGCAAGTCCGCCTATCGCATATCCGTCAAGGTCAAGTGAGGCAATTTCCTTCATGTGGTTAATTCTCAGATCCTCATAAACGCTTCCCTGATTTATTCCGAAAAGCATCTGCTTGGGATTTACCGTGCCCTCAAGGGAATTTAATCTTTTTAATTCGTCACGGCAGCGGATAAGCCAGCGAGTTGTTCTCTCGCAGGATTTTTCTGCATATTTGTACTCGGCGGGATTTTCAACGCATTCGTCAAACGCCATAGCAACGGTAGAGCCTAAATTCGATTGAATCTGCATGCTCTCCTCGGGCCCCATAAAGATTTTCGCCCCGTCCATGTGCGACTGAAAATGCACGCCCTCCTCGGTTATCCTACGCAGCTTTGCAAGCGAATATACCTGAAAGCCCCCGGAGTCGGTCAAAATGGGCTTGTCCCAATTAATAAATTTGTGCAAGCCCCCCATTTTACGGATTAAGCCGTCTCCCGGTCTTATGTGCAGGTGGTACGTGTTTGAAAGCTCGACCTGGCAGTTAATTTCACGCAGGTCATCGGTGGATACGCCTCCCTTAATTGCGCCGGAGGTGCCGACATTCATAAATACGGGAGTCTGAACAGTCCCGTGAACTGTTTCCATAACGCCCCGTCTTGCTTTTCCTTCTTGTTTGATTACTTTAAAACTCATTCTGTCTTTCCTTTTTATGAACGCTTAAATTGGTGCTCGATTTGCCTTTCCGAAAGCTCCATTGCAACGGGTCTTCCGTGCGGACAGTACATTATATCCGGCAGAGCCAGGAGATTGTCGCATATCCATTTGATATGTCCTTCGTTTTCTATATGTCCCGCCTTGATTGCCGCTTTGCATGAAGCCTGATACAGAGCCTTTTCGTAAGCCTGCTCTTTGGTAACCTCGATACTGCCGGTACCGGACGACAGCTGCTCGGCCAACACCGTCAGCATATCGACGCTTGCCTGCTCGGTCAAATCCGACGGATAGCCAAGCATATCAAACGAGTGATTTTTCTCGTTCGGAGCAAGATCAAAGCCCATGTTGATAAGCTCCGGACGGTACTGCATAAGCGCAGAATACTCGGTCGCCGAAAGAGCTACCCTTGTCGGCATCATAAGCATTTGAGTCGAACCCCTGTTTTCCTTTGAGCATTTTTTCATCTGCTCAAATATTATTCTCTCGTGAGCCGCATGCTTGTCGATTAAAAGCATTTTGTCTTCTGTTTCGACAATAACATAGGCATTGAACACTTCACCGATTATTCTGTATTCTATTTTATTTCCGCATTCCTTTATTTCGCTCCTTCGTTCTGCCGGTATGTTTTTAATATCCACCTTCCGAACCTCGGAATTAAATACGGTTCCTTTCAGTTCTACGGCTGCGGGAGCAGGTTCGTTTATGCCTGACGGTACCGCATTGTTCTCTGTTATATCCCGTGTTGTCTGTGCCGTAACAGGCACAAAGGCTTCTTTGAAAGCAAAAGCGTCTGTTGCCGCAGGCTTTTTTTCGTCCGTTTCCTTGCTGTCGGCAACGCTGAAAAGCAGCTGTCCCTGATCCCTTTTTTTCTCGGGAACATCACATCTGTCGCGGATGGGGACAAAAGCCTGCGCCAGTCTTATATCCTCTGCGCTGACAGACTTTGCCGTGATCACCGCCTCGGGTCTGTTTACCGACCGGTAAAGCGTATTGCGAACGGCCGCATAGACGGCGTCGAATATCATTCTCTCATTTGAGAATTTAACCTCCAGCTTAGTCGGATGAACATTGACGTCGACAAAGCCCGGAAACAGCTTGATATACAAAACGCAAACCGGAAATTTGTCGCTCGGTATAAATGAATCGTACGCCTGCTCAACGGCGCTCATTACCGTCTTGCTCTTAACGTACCTTGAATTGATAAAGAAATTCTGATAATTTCTGTTCGCCCTGATATTATCTGGAGAGCCGATATATCCGTCGACCGACACCCCCTCGCTCATTGCATGAACCTCTATGAGCCTGAATGCAAATTCTCTGCCCAAAACGGCATAAATCGCATTTTTAAGGCTGCCCTTTCCGTCGGTTGAAAAGCGCAGAGCTCCGTCGCTTATGAATTTGAATGAAATATCCGGACGGGACAGCGCCAGCTTTTCGCAAACCGCAGAGCAAGCCATCGATTCCGAAGCGTCGCGCTTCAAGAATTTCCTTCTTGCGGGGACATTGGCAAACAACTCCTCGACAATAACCGTTGTACCCTTCTGTGCGCCGGTTTCCGTTATTTCGGTCACCTCGCCGCCGTCGGCGGACAGCAAAGTGCCCAATTCGTCGCACTCGCGACGGGTATATATGCGAATATGCGACACTGAGGCTATGGCGGCAAGAGCTTCTCCTCTAAAGCCGAGCGTTGTAATCCCGTCAAGGTCGGCTGCCGTTTTCACCTTGCTCGTTGCGTGGCGCAAAATGCTGACAGGCACGTCGTCCCGGCTCATACCGCATCCGTCGTCGGTCACCCGGATAAGAGCGCTTCCTCCTCTTTTTATCTCAACCGTTATATTCTTTGCCCCTGCGTCCGCTGCGTTTTCCAACAGTTCCTTTATTACCGATGCAGGTCTGTCAACCACCTCACCTGCCGCAATTAAGTTTGCGACCGAGATGTCAAGCTTATTTATTATTCCCATAATCCTACAGCATTCCGTGTAATTGCGAAAGAAGCGTCAAAGCTTCGATCGGAGTCAAAATATTCGGGTCGGTGTTCTTTATTTTACGAATAACCTCGTCCTTTGCCAAATCCTCAAAGGTTATCTCGTCTTTTTCTTTGTTTTCCTTTTTAATCGGGGTCAGCGCTTCCTTTTCGATTTCCTGTAAAATCTGCTTTGCACGGCGGATTACTTCGTTCGGTACCCCTGCCAAAGAGGCTACCTCGATTCCGTAGCTGTCGTCCGCATGTCCCCTTACAATCTTGCGAAGGAATATGACCGAGTCGCCTTTTTTCTTTGCGGCGATATTGTAATTGACAACGCCGGGTATCTGCCCCTCCAAATCGGTAAGCTCATGATAATGCGTTGCGAACATCGTTTTCGCACCCAGCCTTTTCCCTGCGGTGTATTCGACAACCGCCTTTGCAATACTCATACCGTCATAGGTGGAGGTTCCTCTGCCGATTTCATCGTATATTATCAGACTTCGTTTGGTGGCGTTTTTCAGAATGTATGCTACCTCGTTCATCTCAAGCATAAAGGTCGATTTGCCGGACGCCAAATCGTCGCTTGCACCGACTCTTGTAAAAATCTTATCGCACACGCCGATTCTCGCACTCGACGCCGGAACAAAGGAGCCGAGCTGCGCCATAATGCAAATCAACGCCGTCTGTCTCATATATGTGCTCTTACCCGCCATGTTCGGACCGGTTATGAGAAGCATTCTGTTCATACCGGTGTCAAGGTGAACGTCGTTCGGAACAAATGCGCCGTCTCCCGTAAAGCTCTCGACAACGGGGTGTCTGCCTTCCCTGATATCCACAATGTCGGAAACATCTACCTCGGGACGAACATAATTATTCTCGCAGGCAACAAGGGCAAGCGAAAGATATACGTCAAGCATAGCAAGCGTCGACGCAGTATTCTGAAGACGCTTTACATTGTTTTCGCTTCCTATTTCGGCGCATATTTCCGTAAACAGCTGATATTCAAGGGCGTTTCTTCTGTCCGCCGCACCGAGTATCGTCGCTTCCAGGTCCTTTAATTCGTCGGTTATATATCTTTCACCGTTCACTAAGGTCTGTTTTCTTATGTAATCCTCGGGGACCCTGTCGGCGTACAGCTTGCTTATTTCAATGTAATAGCCGAACACACGGTTATATCCTACCTTTAATTTGGGTATTCCCGTTTTTTCTCTTTCCCTCTCCTCTATTTCGCGAATGAAATCCTTGCCGCCCGTTAATATATCCGAAAGGCGGTCAACCTCGGCATTATAGCCTTTTTTTATAAATCCGCCCTCACGAACGGAAAAGGGAGGCTCCTGAGTTATGGACGAGCAAATCAGATTCCTGATATCGGACAATTCGTCGGTTTCGTTATATATCTTCTGCAGGGCGTAGCTGTGCGACGCCGAAAGCAATTCCCTGATTTTCGGCACTACCTCGAGAGTTGCGGCAATAGCTCTCAAATCTCTGGCAACAGCACTGCCGTAAACGAGCTTGCTCATTAATCGCTCGAGATCCAGAACCGAGCGGAGCTGAATTTCAAGCTCCGAGCGCAGCATTAAATCGGACGCAAGCTCCTCAACGGCGCAAAGCCTCTGTTCGATGGCGTTGACGTTGACAAGCGGCGTCTCCACCCATTTACGAAGAAGCCTTGCTCCCATCGAGGTTTTGGTTTCGTCAAGCACTCCGAGCAGACTTCCCTTTTTCTCCTTCTCGCGCATCGTCTCTACAAGCTCAAGGTTTCTACGGGTTGAAATATCCATTTCGAGAAATTCGCCCTTGGAATAAATTTTCAGCGATTTAATATACGAAATATCCGTTTTCTGTGTTTCGTGTATATAATCAATCAGCGCCCCGACGGCGCAGGCCATATGATAATCGGAGCAAAGCTCCTTGGCGTCCGAGGGGGAAAAGGTCTTTGCAATCAGCTTAAGCGCCTTTTCCTTTTCAAACCGTTTGTCCTGCATATCGGAGACAAAGGCGCCCAGCCGTTCGTCAAGAAAAACAGAAAGCGGTAAAATGTCATATCTTCTGATATTCAGAATAACCTCGGACGGCGAATAGGTGCCGAGCTCGTTTTGGAGCGTTTCAATGCAGTTGTCGCCCGACAGTCCCGTAACGTACAAATCGCCCGTGGAAATATCGCAAAAGGCGACTCCGACCTCGCCGGAAGAAATGTATATTGCGGATAAATAGTTGTTTTTTGTCTCGCTCGGAAGATTGGCTCCGGTCAGGGTTCCCGGGGTTACGATTCGGACAACATCTCTTGCGACAATCCCCTTTGCCGAGGCGGGATCCTCCATCTGGTCGCAGATAACGACCTTGTAGCCCTTTGAAACAAGGCGGGTTATGTAATTGTCAACCGCATGATACGGCACGCCGCACATGGGAGCTCTTTCCTCTTCTCCGCAATCTCTACCCGTCAAGGTAAGCTCAAGCACCCTTGACGCGGTCTTTGCGTCTTCAAAAAACATCTCGAAAAAATCCCCCAAACGCCACATTACAACGGCATCGGGATATTTTTCCTTTATAGCAAGGTATTGAAGCATCATCGGAGATTTTGCCATCGTTTTCTCTCTTTCCGTTTAGAAAAATTATATGTTTTTTTGGGTTATCCCCCGTATTCGCCGTAAAGCATAAAGGTTTCCGCCTTGGTGATTTTGACCTTAACTCTTTTTCCGATCAAAGAAGCGTCGCCGTCAAAGTGGACAAGCCGTCCCTTTTCGGTTCTGCCTGTAAGCTTGTTTGCGTTTGTTTTGCTGACGCCCTCGACCAAAATGTCGACACAGCGCCCCTCGTAAACCCTGTTGCGCCTTAAGGAAATTTCATTCTGCTTTTCAAGCAGCCGGGACATTCTGTCCTTTTTTATTTCATCGGGAATTTGATTTTCCATTTTTTCGGCGGGCGTGCCTCTTCTTTTTGAATACACAAAGGAATATATATTGTCAAATTCAACCCTTTCGAGCATGTCGAGCGTGTCCTCAAAATCCTGTTCGGTTTCGCCGGGGAAGCCAACAATGATATCGGTTGTAATACCTATATCGGGCATTTTTTCTCTCATGTATGAAACAAGCGAGAGATATTTTTCCCTGTCGTAGCGCCGATTCATTGCCTGTAATACGGCGTTGCTTCCCGATTGCAGAGGCAGATGAAACTGCTTTGCGATTTTATCTTCCTTTGCCATAACATCAATCAGCTTATGTGTTGCGTCCTTCGGGTGGCTCGTCATAAAGCGGACGGCAAAGTCGCCCTCAATTTTACATATGTCACAGAGCAAATCGGCAAAATCATAGCCCTGTTCTCCGCCCTTGTAGGAGTTAACATTCTGTCCCAAAAGAGTTATTTCCCTGTAGCCCTCGGCGGCCAGCTGTCTTACCTCTGCGAGAATGGCATTTTTGTCTCGGCTTCTCTCTCTGCCCCGAACATAGGGAACCACACAGTAGGTACAGAAATTGTTGCAGCCGTACATAATGCTCACCCACGCCTTATGCTTATCGCATCTGTGAACCGGGATGTCCTCGGCTATGAATTTTTCCGCCAAATCCTCGTTATAGAACTGCCTTTGGGGATTCTTTATTACGTTTCGTAAAATCTGCGGAAAATAAGGCAAAAGCGAGGTACCGAACAGAAAATCAATGTAGGGATATCGATTTTTAATGTCTCCCACCCGATGCTCCTGACTAACCATACATCCGCAAATGCCGATTACAATCGACGGCTTTTTTTCTTTTAAATGCTTGAACTGTCCTGTGATTGACAGCGCCTTCAATTCCGCATGCTCACGGACAGCGCAGGTGTTGACTATAAGTAAATCGGCGTCGTTTTCACTGTCGGTCAGGGTATAGCCCATAGTCTCCAGCATGCCCATAATTTTTTCGCTGTCGGCTTCGTTTTGCTGACAACCGAACGTCAGAACAAAGGCTTTAGGGTCCTTGTTAGCGTTATATTTTGCAACCTCCTGCATAAAGCTCGGTTGCTTTTCAAGCTCATAGCTTTCTTTGATATTTTTCATTTTTTCTCCGTAAATATTTTGCTCATTCCGTTTGTCATTTTTATACCGTCATCCGTGACAAAAAGAGCTTCGAAATTATACCTTTCAGTATTGTACAATTCAAGTGTTTTTTCAAATCCCAGGGAGAATAACGCCGTTGAGAGGGCGTCGGCCTCGGTTGCATTTTCCGACCAGACAGCCACCGAATGCACGCCGTTATTAACGGGATATCCCGTTTCGGTATCTAAAATATGATGATACCTGTTGCCGTCCTTTTCAAAGTACCTTTCATAGTCGCCCGACACTGCGATAAATCCGGAATCAAGCGACATATATCCGATATTCGAATCGGTATTAAACGGGTCTTTGACCGAAACTCTCCATTTTTCTCCGTTCGGCTTTTTCCCGACAAGCCCTATATTACCTCCGAATGAAACAATACCGTATTCAACTCCGTTTTCCTCTAAAAGTCTTACGGTTTTGCCCAAAGCATATCCCTTGGCAATACCCCCCAAATCAATTTTCGTATCGGGATTTTCCTTTTTCAAATTGCATTTGTCAAGGGAAATATTCCAATATCCGACGCTTTTCACCGCCGTCTGAATTTCAGAGTCGCTCGGTACTCTGCCGGAGCCGGGAATATCCCACAGTGATACCAAATTACCGACGGTTATATCGTACCTGCCGTCGACGGCGACCGATATTTCCAAGGCGGTCTTTATCACGTCGGCGCACTCTTCGGAAACCTCGCACCCCGTTTCGCTGTTATTGAAGAGAGAAACGTCGCTTTGCTCTTTTGTCACGGAAAAAATATTCTCAAGAGCCGTAATTTGCTCCTTAGCCTCACGGAATATTTCCTTATCGGTTCCGTACGGTAATTTGATTGTAATTACCGTATCCATATTAAAGTAATTTTCCTCGGCGTATTTTATTTCACCGCAGCCCGAAACGGGCAGTATTAACACAAAAATTAATGATAATAATAAGATTTTTTTCATTGTTTTTTCACCGCAGTATGCGATAGCACCAAATCGGCCGCTATACCGCAAATCGTACCGGTCGCAAGCGAGCAAAGGAGCATTAAGGCAAGATAAGCAATCACGGACGCGGTACCGAGCACCAAACATACGGCGACCGTCTGTCCTACACAGTGAAGGGCGGCGCACAGCACGCTGACGCCTATTATGCTGACCCTGTTTTTCAAAACCGTGTCGCAAAACAAAAGTCCGAGATAGGCGCACGCCGCTCCGCACAGCGAAAACCAAAAGGATGTTATACTGCCGAAAATTAAGGCGGAAAAGAATACTCTGCAAAACGAAACCGCCAACGCCGACAGTCTTCCCAGAGAAAAGAAGCACACCATTATTGCAATATTCGCAAAGCCCGGCTTTATCCCGGGGACAGGTATCAAAAGCGAAAAAGGCAAAACGGACTCAATATAGGAAATAATCAGCGCACAGCATAAAAGCATAGCGGAAAGGCAGAATTTCTTAACCTGCGTTTGCATCGACGTCCCCCTCTCCGATAATTGAAATCACGCACTTTGCCGGAAGACATACGATGCTGTCCCCCGAGTCCGAAATTTTTCCCCTGTTCTGACAGCATTTATCGGGGCACTGTGCATTCTCCACCCACACCTTGCCGTTTTCCGTAATTATGTCAAGCCTGTAGCCGTTTGACTTCAGCTCTTCCTTTCTGTTTTCGGAAAGCGAATAAGTATGCTTCCCGCTTTCCGATATTATCTCAACACGGTAAGCGGTGCCGCTTTTGCCGAATAAAAAGCTCTGCAAAAATATGATTACCGATACCGAAAACACCAAAAGATAGATTACAATATCGCCTTTTTTCAGTTTTTTTATCAGCTTATAACTCATATTTTGCCTACAGTAACCGTATTTTACTTTATTGTAACAAATTTCACGTATTTTTGCAACACCCCGAATAAAAGTTAACGATATTTATTTTGACCTTCGGACAAGTGTAAATTTTCGTTTGCTCACGATGATTTTCCCCTCGTCCCGAAGCTTTCCTATCTCCGAGGACATTGCGCTTCGCTCCACGCCTAAATAATCGGCAAGCGTTTGCCTGTCGTAAGCGATCTCAAATGTATCCGAGCCGTTTCTCCTTGCCTGAGACCGAAGATATGTCATCAGCTTGTCCTTTGTTGTTCTGCCGGACATACACTCTATTTTCTCCTCCAGGGTCAAATTTGTTTTAGCCATAATCGAAACTAAATTTTTGAGTAAATTATCGTGATTGTCGCAGTGATTTCCGCACGGATTCATTATCTTTTTAAACGGAATAAACATCACCCGCGAATCTTCATTGGCAGAAATATTTGCAGGCATGGAGCCTATCCCGGCACCAGCATACTCCTGACCGAAGGTATCGAACGCCTTAACGTACGAAAGAATGGTTCTGTTTCCGTCGCTCGTATCTCGGTATACTATGACGGACCCCTCCAGCACAACGCCTATTTTGTCTGTTTTGTCGCCTTCCCACATAATAACGGCTCCCTTTTTATAGGTGTGCACATTTGCACCGAGACATTCAATCAGACCGGAAATATTCTCCCTTTTAATATTCTTGAACAAAGGCAGTAATTCAAAAGCATTTTCTTCGTACATATTTTCTCCCGTGTTGGATTTCCAACATACATTTTTTTACTATTATAGTATAATGTAAGCGTTAAGTCAACAGTATAAGGAGATTTTTATATGGAAATTACAAACGATATTAAATACATCGGCGTAAATGACCATGAGATTGACCTTTTTGAGGGTCAGTATATCGTTCCGAACGGAATGGCGTACAATTCCTACGCCATCATTGACAGCAAGATTGCGATTATGGACACGGTTGACCGTCGTTTCAAACACGAATGGCTTGATAATATCACGCTTGCTCTCGGGAAAAAAGCTCCCGACTATCTTATAGTTCAGCATATGGAGCCGGATCACTCCGCAAATATTGCGGTATTTATGGATAATTATCCCGACGCTGTAATAGTTTCATCGGCAAAGGCGTTTGCCATGATGAAAAATTTCTTCGGCACCGAATTCGAGGACAGAAGAATAGTGGTAGGCGAAGGAGACACGCTTAATTTAGGCAATCACACCTTAACATTTGTAACGGCGCCCATGGTGCACTGGCCCGAGGTAATAGTGACTTACGATTCCAAAGACAAGGTGCTCTTTTCCGCCGACGGCTTCGGAAAATTCGGAGCGCTCGACGCTGACGAGGACTGGGCATGCGAAGCGAGAAGATACTACTTCGGCATCGTCGGCAAATACGGCGCCCAGGTTCAGTCGCTCCTGAAAAAGGCTTCGGGTCTCGATATCGAAAAAATCTGCCCCCTGCACGGTCCTGTTTTAACCGAGAATTTGGGATATTACCTCAACCTCTATAACATCTGGTCATCCTACGG
>JAQXHN010000052.1 GCA_029007295.1 Clostridia bacterium
CTTACCTTCCTTTTTTTCAACCGTAACGCCCGGCCAGTTACCTACAAACTGGTTGGAGCCGGTCAGTGCGTTGAACAGGGTTGTTTTACCACAGTTAGGGTTGCCTGCAAGAGCAATTCTCAAGTCCATATATAATTCCTCACTTTCTCGATTAGCAACTGCTAACCGACGCTTAAAAAATATGGGGATTTTCCCCCCTTAAGTTACTTTGTTATTACTCTATTTCAATCATTTCCGCGTCCGCCCTACGAAGCGACAGCTCATAACCGCGGACAGTAACCTCAATCGGGTCGCCTAAGGGAGCTACCTTACGGATATGTACCTCTACACCCTTGGTAAGCCCCATATCCATAATACGGCGTTTTACCGCGCCCTCTCCGTGAAGCTTTACAACCTTGACCGTATCTCCGACCTTTACCGATTTAAGCGTTTTCATACCTTTCTCCTCCTTTAAATGTATTTTAAGTTTAACTGCCGCAGAAAATCAGATCATAATTTTCTGTGCCATTTCCTTACTTACTGCAATGCGGGATTCTTTAACATTTACAATGACATTCCCGCCGATGGTGTTAATCACCGTAACAGCTCCTCCCACTACAAATCCAAGATTTTCGAGGTGAGCCTTGACTTCCTGCTTTCCTCCGATTTTTTTTATGATATTTTCTTCTCCGACAACTGCCAGTGTAAGCGGCATAATATTATATCCCTTCTTTGATTCTTTTCAGGGCCGATTATCAATTAGCATATGCTAACCGTGAGCCCCGAATATCGGTTAGCCTTGGCTAACCGATTATCATTATATCTGTCTTGCTACCGTTTGTCAATAGGTTTTCTCAAATTTTTTTACCTCCTACCTCAATTTCGTCAAATCTGCCATTGGGTTAGGGCAGGCTAAATGGATTATTATACAAGCTGCATGCATCCGTACTTAATTCTTAGCTGTAAATTGCTTTTCCTGTTTGTTTGGCGATGTTTCTACGGGATAATCTTGATTTTGTTCAAAATATATGGTATGCTATTGCTGACTGAACAGCCTTTATTCGTAAAGATTATCATATGAAGCAAGGAGTGAACGGAATGCATATTCAGGAATCCGGAGAAATGTATCTTGAAACAATATACATTTTACTGCAGAAAAATAATACTGTCAGATCAATTGACGTCGGCGATTATATGGGCTTTTCCAAACCCAGCGTAAGCCGGGCGGTCGGTATCTTAAAAAAGGGCGGATATGTAAAAACGGATAAAGACGGATATCTCACGCTCACCGAATCAGGCTTAGAGATTGCAAAGAAGATATACGAAAGACATACAACGCTTGCGGATTTTCTCGTCCGTCTCGGAGTCGATGAAAATACGGCGGCGAAAGACGCCTGTAAAATTGAGCACGACCTCAGCGAAGAAACCTTTGAAGCGCTGAAACGCCATGCGATTAAATTCTTTGGCAAATAGTGCAGGCATGGTGAGTGCCAACGGTCGATACCGCCCTAAATCCTGCGTTTTTCACCGAATGTCAATACCGCCGATACAATAAAATATGTTCCGGGGCGGCGTTACAGTATAGGCTCAACGGGAAAAAGATTAGTGCCTTGCCGGTTCAATAGCACGTTTTACGATTTTAACGGTGTATGTTCTCATTATGCCTACATATTTGTTTATACTCTCTATTACCATATTTTTTAAATGTGCCGTTATCATTGACGGCATTATTTTAATTTGCATTTGCAGGAGCATATATACGTTACTATATGAAGCTTTTCGTTTTAGACAGAGATTACTATACTCTGAAAAAATTTGATACGGTTCTGTCCTCTTTGGACGGCAAGTCTTCGTTTTTGTTTTTCACTAACACAACGGATTTTATACAAGCCGTTAAGAATGATACGCCGGATGCAATCATTGTCGATGCGGACTCAAATCTCGGAATAGAAACGGTAAAGAAAATTTTGAATTTTGAAATTTTCCCGAAAATAATTATTTCGTCGTCTTCTGACAAATTTGCGGTAGACGCCGTAAATTTACGCCTGTTTGAATATATGCTGAAGCCCGTATCCGAAAAGGACATAAAGGATTTGTACAGCAAGCTGAAGCATCCGTTATTATCAAAAATCAGATAACGTTTAAATATTGCTGAAAAACCGGTGTTAAAACTAATTTCAACACCGGTTTTTATTATTTGGAATACAGCTTCCTGTAATTTTTGGAATCACGCTCTTTTGCTTTCTTCTTATTATTCAAAACAATGGCAAGCGTCGCAACAGCCGCATATATGACAACAAATGCAAGCGCACACCAAATATAGGTTGTGGGCATCATTTTTTTAATTACGATATAAAACGGGATAAAAACGCACAGAAAATGCGACGGCAATTTTATTGACATAATTATTTTCGTATAGAAAATAAGGCCGACAAAGGAAATAAATACCGCATAACCGGCAATCATAAAAAACGCAAAAGCGGTCTGCTTTGTTGCATTGTCACTGCCGAAAATATAAAAACCGAGAAAGGTCATAAGCGATATTACCGTGTAAATCAACGCCGCCGGATACAAAAAGCGATACAAAAATTTCCGAAAAAAGCTCTGCATAAAACTATACCCTTTCGTTATGATATACAATCATAACACAAATTCGGATAAAATGCACTCATCTTTTAAAAATAAATGTAAACTTTATTTTAAAAAGGGTATTGACTATGTTGAAAAAGTATATTATAATTTTTTAAAAAGAGAAAGGATTAAAAATCATGCCTATAAGATTTATGCCCTCAGGCTATTATTACAGCGATTTCCTCAAAATTGCAGTTATCGCTTCGATGATCATTGCGCTGATTGCAACAATAGTTATCTGCATTGCAGTGTTACCTACCCGCCGCAGAGAAAAAATGGGAGGCTTCGGAAAATTGCTTCACGGAGTTTTCAATTTTCACTCGCTTTTAATAGAGAAAATTTTGAAGTTTTGTTATACTTTTTCCACCTTTTATGTTATCGTCTACGGTTTTATAAATATTTTCAATTTTAACGACAGCACATATACCGGCTGGGTGGGAATTATAATAATGATTCTCGGACCCATTGTTCTTCGAATCTTTTATGAATTTCTGATGATGTTCATTTTGCTGGTTCGTAACGTTATCGAAATACGCAATAAGCTCTACTCTGCAGACAGCAAAAAGAAGCTCGAGCGCGCAATGGGCTGTACGCCCGAGGATATTCAGTCCGAAGCGCCCTCTCCCAAAATCGAAAAGCCTGCCGACGACAAAAAGCCTGCCGATTTAGGATTTTGCATTTACTGCGGAGCGCAGTATAACAAGTCCGAAGGCGGTTGTACAAATCCCGATTGTCCGTCAAACAAGCACTGATGAAACGGGTATTTTTCGTTCTTTGTGCTCTGCTGACCGTTCTTCTTTCATCTTGTTCCGATAATAAGGAAATTGTTAAAGATGAAATTACATTTGCCGAAACCGATACGGATTTTCGGGAAACTCCGGAGACCGGCGCCCCCGAAGTATATGAAACGCAGGAGGAATATTCCGTGCCTATGGGAATAACCTATTCTCCTTGCGTTTTGATGTATCACCTTATCCTTGAGGAGCCGTACAGCTCTCTTACCGATTTGTTTGTCCGTCCGTCCGATTTTGAAGCTCAGATAGTCGATATGATTAACCACGGGTATCAGTTTATGTTTGCGGACGAATACCACTTAACGGACGTTCCGACCGCCATTATCACGTTTGATGACGGATATGAGGACAATTACACCGAGGCTTTTCCGATTTTAAAAAAATATGGTGTAAAGGCTACGGTTTTTATGATTACGGACGCAATAGATCACGTGGGATATTTAACGACCGAGCAGATAAAGGAAATGTCCGATTCCGGCTTGGTGAGGTTCGGCTCTCACACGCACAATCATTTAGAGGTTGATTCGCTGGATTCATCTTCGCTTATTAATCAGCTTGAAACCTCTAAACAGCGAATTATTGAAATTACCGGTCAAAGCGAGGTTAACGCATTTTGCTACCCCGCAGGAAGCTACGACGAGAATTCAATGTCCATTGTCTCGGAATTTTACACCTTTGCCTATACAACGGAATCCCCGAACAAGACTACTCAATTCAAAGATATGAACATACCCCGTTACCGTGTAAAAAGGTCTACCGGGGGAAATATTACAAGACTGTTCCCGGACGAGTGATTGTTAATCCCCGAGGAATTTTCGAAAACAAAAATGAGCTATGCGTGGCATAGCTCATTTTTGTTTATTTGATATGTTTGTTACCGTTGAATTATTCAGCGCTATCCGAAGCGGTTGCATTATCGCTATCCGAAGCGGTTGCATTGTCGGTATCCGAAGCGGTTGCATTATCGGTATCCGAAGCCGTATCTTCGGCTGTTACTGCCGATGTATCGTCAGCTACCGTAGAAACTGTTGTTGTGTTGTCGGTTGTCGCAGTAGCGGACGTTGAATCTGTTTGAATAATATAAACGACAAGAACAAGTATAACAAAAAGTATGGATACCACCGTTGTTATCTTTGAAAGCATCTTATCGATCGTCTTACCCTTTGTTTTTCCGAAGAAGGATTCCGCACCGCCTGCGATAGATCCGGAAAGATTATGTGATTTTCCCGACTGTAATAAAACCGAGATTACCAAAAATACTGCCGATACAAGTAATACTATTCCTAAAACAAGGTCTTTAGTCGCCATATTTTCCTCCGATTATTTATGTAAATATGAAAATTATTCTCCAAAAATGTGACACACAATATAGTACCATACTTTTAAAAAAAATGCAATAGTTTTTTGAAAATATTTTTCAATCTCCCCGTTTTACCGCATACAGATTCAAATCCCATGCCGGCATACAGCAAAAGCGCCTGAGATAGAACGAATATTCGTTTTGCATTTTTGAAATGAGTATCGGTATCTTAAAAATATCCTCGCTTCGGTGATAAAGCGAAACGCAAAGACAGGGCGCATACTCGCATATTGTTTTTTTCGAGCCTAACAAAGAACGCTCTTCGCATCCCTCAACATCGTATTTAATATAATCAACCGGCATACCGTCAAGAGCTGAGTCAATATCGCACATTGCGATTCTTTCGTTCCCATTGCCAAGCACTGAGCCTCTGCCCAGCCCGCCGTTAAATTCAAGAACGCATTTCTCGCTCCATGCGCCTTCGTTTCTGGCGTCAAATAATTTTATATTCTTTGTGTTTTCAATTAGCTTTTTATAGCTCCTTTTATCGGGCTCAAGCGCCAGTACATATTCAAGCTCGGCGCCGAAATTCTGCAATTCTCTTATGGTATCGCCCGTATATGCACCTGCGTCCGCATATCTTTTAATTTTTTCGGGATGAATTATTTTCCCGAAAACCTCCTCGGGTTTACATGTCAACCGAAAAAGCGCTTCTGCCTGTCCCCACAAACGGTATTCAATAATCGAATCAAATAACGCCTTGGAATATTCGTCCGAAAAAAGCTCTCTTGCTTTGCTGATTTCGGATTTGTTTTTTTCATAAAATTCAATATTAAACAGCTCTGCGTCGGCAACGACAGGCACCTCCGGAATGACAAGCTCGCGTTCGTGCGAAATGCGGTTAACGTTTTCGATTACCTCGGGTAAATGGGAGGCAAAAGAAACGACAACCGTAAAATCCGAAAATTTCTCACAAATACCGCTGTAGCTGTCAAGGCGCATACCGTGAAAATACTTATCACGGACAAAGCCGTCCGACGCAAAAATGCCGCTTGCTTTAATTCCGTAACGCTCAAAAACGGAGAGGATTTTATCCGCTCCGTTTCCCATTCCGTATAAAACAATCGGCTTATCCTGTCCGGCAAGCTTTTGCCAAATATCACTAATCATCTATAAACTCACTGTAAATTGCGCAAAGCGCTTTTTCAAAATCGCCGTCCGATACCGCAATAATTATATTCAATTCGCAAGAGCCCTGGTCGATCATTTTAATGTTTATATCCGATTTTGCAATGGCGTTTATAACCTTAGCGGCAGTGCCCTTTGCGGAAATCATTCCTCTGCCCACAACCGCAATAAGCGCCAAATTATCGTCTATTGAAATGGTATCGGGCAAGGTTTCGGAGCATAATTCGTTGAGGATTCTCTCCCTCTTGCCCTCGAGCAAAGCGGTGTTTACGATTACGCTCATTGTATCAATTCCGGAGGGCAGATGCTCAAACGATATATTCTCGTTCTCAAGCACCTCAAGAACCCTTCTGCCGAAGCCAAGCTCAGAGTTCATCATATCCTTTTCGAGTGTAATAACGGAAAAGCCCTTTTTGCCCGCTATACCGGTAATGATGCTGTCATTTTTATCGGAAGTAGGCACTATCATGGTTCCCACATCCTCGGGGCTGTTGGTGTTTTTTATATTTATCGGTATTCCGGCAAAGCGTACGGGGAATATTGCGTCCTCATGCAGAACGGTCGCCCCCATGTAGGAAAGCTCGCGAAGCTCTCTGTATGTGATTGTGTCGATAATCTTCGGATTTTCAACTATTCTCGGGTCAGCCATCAAAAAGCCCGACACGTCCGTCCAGTTTTCATATAAATCCGCACACACAGCTCTTGCAACAATAGAGCCGGTAATGTCAGAGCCTCCCCTTGAAAATGTTTTTACCGTACCGTTGGGCATTGAACCGTAAAAACCGGGAATTACGGCATATCTGCTTTGAATAAGCCTTTTTGCCATAACCTCATTTGTCTTTTCCCCGTCAAGCTCTCCCTTTTCCGTAAAAAATATTACCTCTCCGGCGTCAATAAATTCAAAACCGAGATAGGCGGAAAGTATTTTTGCATTTAAGTATTCCCCGCGGCTGGCAACATAGTCTCTGCCAGCATGGTGCAAAAGCGCAGAACGGATATAATCAAATTCACCGGTTAAATCGCACTCGATACCGAGCTCTTTTACGATTCCGAAATAGCGGTTTGAAATCGTAGAAAACAGCGGGTCTATATTTTCGCCTCTCTTTGCGGCTTCATAACAACCGTAAAGCAAATCCGTTATCTTATCGTCGCCGGGAAATCTTTTTCCGGGCGCGCTGGGAACAACATATCTTCTGCATTTCTCAGCTTTAACAATATCGGCAACCTTTTTAAACTGATTTGCGTCTGCAAGCGAGCTGCCGCCGAATTTTACAACCTTTACCGTTTCTGAAACCATCTTTACAAGACGACATCGGGAAATGCCGTCGCCTCCTTAAATGAATAATTACATTACATTATATTAAATTAAGAATTGTTTGTCAATATTTTTTACATAATTAACAAATTAACCGATTAAATCGTAATGCATTTTATTCCGCCGAGCTTTTCGTAGGCTCTGTCTCTTTCGGTGAGCGAACCGAAAAGCCCGTAGGAGCATGAGCCGGAGCCGGACAGACGTGCAACTTTGGCACCGTTGATCATCAAAGCCTCCAGCGTAGGCTTGCAGTACGGTGAAACGTCCTCGAAACGGTTAAAGCATAGCGGAGCCAAATCGTCTAACGAGCGTTTGCCGCTCTCAATACAGCTCCACAGCTTGTTTTCTCTCATCTTACTGTTCAGGGCGTCGATTTTACCGTATGCCGCCGCACTTGAAACCTTTTCCCCTCCCATAATCAATAGGCACGGTATTCCCGAGAGCGATTTGCCGTATGTAAGCTTCTCTCCTATCCCTTTCGCAAGGGCAACTCCGTCGGAAAGAAAATACGGAACGTCCGCCCCGACCCTTGCCGCCAAATTATTTAGTTTTTCGTATGACAGAGGATTTTTAATTCTTGTATTTAAATATCTGAGAACGCTTCCCGCATCTGAGCTTCCGCCGCCGAGACCCGCCCCTGTCGGGCTGTTTTTATGTATGATACAGCGAACGCCGCCGTTTTCATTGCTCTCGTCAAGCAGCAGCTTAACCGCCTTATATACAATATTTCCCTCGCCGTCCGGGACATCGGGACTGTCGCATAAAATTTCGATTCCGCCGTCGGTTTTTTCGATTTCTATAGCGTCAAAAACGGAAACGGCGTTCATTACCGTTGATATTTCGTGATAATTGTCGCTTCTTTTTCCCGTGATCTCAAGGAATAAATTGATTTTAGCATAAGCCTTTATTATGTCCATATTACATCCTTTAAAAATTTTATATAATTCAGTTAATGCTGTTGACTTAGACGTTTATTTTATGTACAATATAAACGTATGAACGGAGGGATGAAAAATGAAAATGGAGAAGAACAGAAAATACACTACTATTGCGATGTACGCCTGTGCCGTGATAGCATTCGGCATTACCTTTGCCTGTATTATTCTTAATATCGGCACCGTATGGTCGTATATAGGTAAATTTCTGACGATATTAAATCCGATAATTTACGGCTTTTGTATCGCCTTTGTAATTAATCCTCTTATCCGCATATTCGAAAAGAAATTTTTCTCATTTATTAAAGACAGGACGGTAACGGACGGAAAAGGAAACGCAATCGGTATTCGGAGCAGAAGAACCTGCCGCAGGGTTCTTTCAATGCTCCTTGCATATCTTTTGGTAATCGCCGTAATTGCCGTTTGCATTACAATGCTTGTGCCTCAGGTCATTAAAAGCTACAGCGATCTCGAAACAAAGATGGGAAGCTATGTTAACGGCGCCCAGAAGTGGGCGGAGGCTCTTGTAAATGACGCCGAGGAAAAGGGCGGTATTATTTCATGGATAGTTCGGCAGGTGGATATTACAAGATTTGCCGATAACGTTACCGAGGCAATATCGAATTCCTACGACCTTCTGCACAAGGTTTCTCCCTATATTATGGATTTTATTGCCACTCTGCTTTCAAGCCTTAAAAATGCCGTTATCGGTCTTATTGTTTCGGTTTATTTCCTTCTCGCCAAGGAAAAGCTTTGCTCGCAGATACGAAAAACGCTGTTTGCATTGTTCAGCGATTCACACTCATCAAGCATTCTGAGAGTGACAAGAAAAACCGGAGCCTCCTTCGAAAGATTTCTCTCCGGCAAGCTTCTTGATTCACTGATAATCGGAGTTATCACTTTCTTTGTGCTTATGATTTTCGATATTCCCTATTACCCGTTGATCTCCGTAATCGTTGGCGTCACCAACATCATCCCCTTTTTCGGTCCGTTTATCGGAGCTATTCCGAGCGCATTGATTATCCTGGTTGCCGAGCCGTCAAAATTCATCTGGTTCCTTTTGATTATTTTGATTATCCAACAGCTGGACGGAAACATTATAGGTCCGAAGATTCTCGGCGGCTCCACGGGACTGTCTGCTCTTTGGGTTGTTATTGCAATCACGGTTATGGGAGGCATACTCGGAATAACAGGAATGTTTATCGGCGTTCCGATAGTTGCCGTTATTTACTCTCTGACGGCGGAATTCATTTCCTCCCACTTGAAGGCAAAGAACCGGGCAATTCGCACAAATACTTATGAGAACGTACTCAACGTCGAGGATATTCCCACAATCGAGGAGGAGGCTCATAAAATCGAAACGGAAATACCCGTTATACGCCATATTAAATTATCCGACCGTTTGGTCGCCTTTTCAAAGTCGAAAATTAACAAAATTATCCGCAAAATATTCCAAGGCAGGAAAAAATAATAATGAAAGCGTCACAAATACAGTTTGAATGTAAAGAATGCGGCGCCGTCCGTTCAAAATGGACAGGCCGATGTCCCGAATGCGGCGCATGGAATTCAATGGAGGAGTCTGTCGCCATGCCAAGTGCGACCGACGCTAAGGCCGCTGTGAGAGCCATCCCTACGGGTGCCGAGGCTATTGCAATAAAAGGGCTGGATATGCCCGATTATATGAGAAGCAAAAGCGGTATAGGAGAGCTTGACCGAGTTCTCGGCGGCGGTCTGGTCAAGGGCAGCGCTATTCTTATTTCGGGTGAGCCGGGACTAGGAAAATCCACTCTTTTAATGCAGATTTCAGGTCGTTTATGCCCGGAAAACAAGGTTCTGTATGTTTCGGGAGAGGAGTCCGGCTCACAGCTCTGTATGAGGGCAAAACGCCTTCAGGTAGACCGCGACAATTTATTTGTTCTGATTGAAACCAATGTAGACGCAATACTGCAAAAGGTTGAAAAAACAGCGCCCGATATTGTAATAATCGACTCCATACAAACGGTTTACGACTCAAGAGTCAATTCAAGCGCAGGCAGTATAACGCAGGTGCGCGAAAGCGCAAACCGTTTAATCGGAATGGCAAAAACCGCAGGAATTTCCGTTATGATCGTCAGCCACGTCAACAAGGAGGGCGGTATAGCGGGCCCAAAGGTTTTGGAGCACGCCGTAGACGCCGTATTATGCTTTGAGGGCGAAAGACGCAGCTCATACAGAATAATCCGAGCAATTAAAAACAGGTTCGGCTCTACAAATGAAATAGGAGTTTTCGAAATGACGCAGGAAGGTCTAAACGAAGTGCCGAACCCCTCCGAGGCGCTTTTATCGGGCAGACCGACGGACGTGTCCGGCTCGTGCGCAGTATGCGTTATGGAGGGAAGCCGTCCGATAATTGCCGAAATTCAGGCGCTGTCGGTTACAACACAGCTACCTGCGCCGAGAAGAACCGCAAACGGAACCGACTATAACAGATTATATCTTCTGCTTGCGGTTTTGGAAAAGCGTCTGGGGCAGAGATTTTCCCATAACGACATTTACATAAACGTAGTAGGTGGTCTTCGCCTCGACGAGCCCGCCGCAGACCTCGGCATCTGCCTTGCGTTGATTTCCTCAATCAAGGATTTACCCCTGCCGGATAAGCTGTGTGCGATAGGAGAGGTCGGACTTGCGGGAGAGATCCGCACCGTCCCGAATCTCGACGTGCGAATCAGCGAAGCGGTTCGTCTCGGCTTTAACAGAATAATTGTGCCGAAACGGGGCTTTGATTTAAATAGACACAAGTACGACAAGGTTAAAATAATTCCCGTTTCCGGTCTCGGAGCCGTCGTTTTTTCCGAGGATTTTCCGAAATTTGACAAATAGCTATTCCAAGATACCGCAGCAAATAGCCGCCGCCAAGACGTTTTGATATTCTCCTGTTGACAAAAGAGCCTCTTCCTCGGGGTTCGAAATAAATCCGCATTCGACAATCACGCCGGGGCAGGTTATATGAGAAGTCAGATAAACGGACTTGGGCGACGGCTTTGCCATTCTTGTATTGTCATTTTGCAGGTGGGATATTACATAATTCTGTATGTTATTTGCCATAATATCACTGTCGGTTTTATTATCGGCGTAAAAAACCTGCAGTCCGCGATATTTTGACGCAGGATATGAGTTCATATGTATGCTGATAAGAAATCCGCCCGATTCATTCGCCGTTGCGACTCTTTGGCGTATATCTCTGACCTTTGCCGTTTTACCTTCGGTGCCTTCAACCATCTTATCCTCGGTTCTTGTATACCTCACACTGCAGCCGACGGCGTCGAGCAATGCTCCCAATTTCAGTGAAACGGCAAGATTTATCTCTTTTTCAAGAATGCCCGAATATCCTACGGCTCCTCCGTCCATTCCGCCGTGCCCCGGGTCGATAAGATATATCGGACCTTGAGTATTTGCCGCGGCTTCCCTGTCAGAAACGCCCCTGTGCCTTATCTCTATTGCATTAGACAGAAGATTCAGCATAAGGGCGGTGAAAATAAACAGTATTATAAACAGAAAAAATCCTATTGAAAAAATTACTGCTTTTCTTGTATTCGATTTCATATTTTACTCCGCATATACCGTTTTTTGACAGTATATGCCGGTAAAATACACGGTATTACATTCAGAAAAATCTTCTCGGAGCTTTTCTTTCGGGGATAAATGCGAAAAGTCTCTTGTTTTTAGACGAAAGATAGTATCCGAGCCCCACTGCGATTATAGGAAGCACGGGGGTAATCAGAAAGTACCAATCCGCATTATTGAAAACAAGCATTTGTATCGGAACGAAATTAACCTGCAGGAATTTGCAAATTATCGCCGGTATGGAATACACATTTGACGCCCAGTTTTCAACGGTATTCTGCTCGGTATTTGCATACAGGCTGAGCGAATAAAGCGAAAGTCTGTTTCCGTCCTTATCGAATATTATTATCGGATCGGAGCCTGACGCCTTGCTTTTCTCATAAACAGAAACTGCGCTCTTACCGTTGTCGTAAGTATATATATCGTCGCCAAGGTCGGTATACAGTTTAACCTCCTTAAGGTCGTCGGTTGTTACCTTGATTATTTTTCCGTCGTCATCTCTTTCGGCGGCGTCCTTTGTTTCCGCGCTTTCATTCGGCTTAACAAAAACGCTTATCTCGGCGCCGTTTTCGTCAAATACCGTAGACGTCGGCTGATAAATAAGGAAAAATGACGCAACAAAAACAAGAATACCGCAAATAATATTTACCGAATTCGCCAAAATACCTATCCAGAGACCCTTTAACGGAGTTGCCTTTCTTCTTCCGGTTGAAACCGGCGCAAAATCCTTTTCGCCGATATTTCTTGCCGTAAGATAGCATATGACACAGTAAAAAAGAATTCCGAAAACTCCGAACGCCATAAACAAGCTGTCGTTAAACTGAGTTGCGACGCTCATTACCAAGCCAAATACGGCAAGGGCGATCTGATTCAGAAATAATCTGAAAATATCGTAAGAATTTTCTTTTAGAAATTTCATTTGAGTATTCCCTTTCGAAAGTAATAAGTATATTATAAACCGAATTTATTAAAATTTCAAGACACAGAGGAAAAATGAAACAAACACCGAAAAGCGTAAATGAATTTTCCGAATACCTGCGAGTCGTAAAAGGCAGGAGCGAAAAAACGGTTTTTCAGTACCGTCAGGATTTACTGACATTCTTTCGCTATTTACGGGCAACGGACTTGAATATTGACCCTGAAAAAACAAATATTTCGGAAATAGATGTTGAAGATATCGACATTGATTACATACGGAAAATTGACAGAGAAAAGGTAATGAAATTCCTTTTCTACACGGCAAACGGCAGAAAAAACAACGCAAGCACAAGAGCAAGAAAGCTTTCTGCCCTGAAAAGCTATTTCAAATATCTGTGTGTTATCAAGCGTGACCTTGAAGATAATCCGGCGTTGGAAATCGACGCTCCGAAAAAGAAATCCGCTTTGCCTAAATATTTATCCGTTGAGGAAAGTCTTGACTTGCTTAACGCCGTTTTAACCGACGAATTGTCTAAGCACCGTCAAAGGGATTACTGTATTCTGACATTGTTTTTAAATTGCGGCATGCGGCTTTCGGAGCTTGTGGGAATAAATCTTTCCGACCTTGACAAGGAGCTTCGCTCGCTGCGTGTGCTCGGAAAAGGAAACAAGGAGAGAATAATTTATCTTAACGACGCCTGCCGTGAGGCAATTTCCGCATATCTGCCGCACAGAGCGGCAGACGGAGAGCCGAAGGACAAAAATGCGCTGTTTATCAGCAGAAATCACAACCGGGTAAGCAATCAAATCGTTCAGAAAATCGTTGAGAAATATTTAAAGGCGGCAGGGCTTGAAAATAAGCACTTTTCAACTCACAAGCTCCGTCATACGGCGGCAACGCTGATTTATCAGTCGGGAAAGGTGGACGTTCGGGTTCTGAAGGATATTTTAGGTCACGAGCAGCTTAATACAACCCAAATATACACGCACATAAGCGATAAATCTATGGAGGACGCCATGGCTCAAAACCCTCTGGCAAAAAAGAAAATCTAAATGAAATATAAAATACTGCTAAAGCTATGCGCTGTAATTTCAGCCGCATTGTTGCTTGCTTCCTGTAGTTCCGATAATATCAAGCCGGCAAGCTCTGAATCAGCCGATACAACCGCAAAAAGCACATCTCAGGCTCAAACACAGGCACCCGCACCGCTCGACACAGAGCCCGTCGCCGTCGCCGTTGATATCAATGAAATAGGGGTTGTCAGCGAATGTGTGCTTCTTGTCGACAACACAACGGGAAAAACGCTTATAGAAAAAAACTCCCGGGAAAAGGTTCCCGTGGCGTCCTTAACAAAGCTGATGACTGCGCTTGTAGCCGAAGAAAAAGCAGTAAATTCCGGAGCGGAATACTGCTTCACCGGTGACGTAATAGATGAGCTTATCAGCAAAAACGCCGCAAGAGCAGGCTTTGAAGCGGGTGAAAGCGTTCGTCTTTGCGATTTGCTGTATGCCGCCATGTTGCCGTCCGGCGCAGACGGTGCATACGGCCTCGCCATGCTTGTTGGCGGCAGTATAGAAGGATTTGTAGATATGATGAACGAAAAAGCCGCTGAGCTCGGTATGACAAACACCCGTTTTTACGACCCTGTCGGTCTGGACGATTCGGGATACTCAACGGCATATGATATTGAAATTCTGATGCGAGCGGTTCTTGCAAATTCAAATTTGCGTGAAATTATCTCAAGCGATTCATGGCTTACAGCTCCCACCGATCATCACCCGAACGGTATTTTGCTTAAATCTACCGTGTTTAACGGTTTTTCTAAATTCGGAGTAAGCAACACCGCAATAAAAGGCGGTAAAACAGGATATACGCAGGGCGCAGGCAGATGCCTTGCAACGTTTGCCTATTCGGGTGCAAACGAGTATATTTTAGTCACCCTGGGGGCAAACGATAAGGAGGATGACACGCAAATGAGCTTTGTAGATCAGGGTAATATTTACAGTGCGTTTTTTATTGAATAAGCTTAGGTGAAAACAGTTTCCGAAAATATCCGGAAGCGATTACGCTTCAATGTAAGGCGTTTCTCTTTGCATATCGTCTGCGCTTATTTCGCAGCACAAGCCGTAAAGGGAATCTGCCTTAATGCTTCTTTCGTAAATCGCTTTATCTGCGTCCGACAGCTTATCATACCTTGACGGCTTTGTAATTATCGCAAAGCCGTCCTTTTTTATCAAGGCTTCCCTGCCCCTTTTGTTCATGGCAAGCAATACGGTATATTCGGGTATCCTTTCCCACATTTGAGGCGTTACAGAGCAAATACAGGATAGGATAAAGCGGCGTACTCTTGCATTTGTGGTGCGTTTATCGGCGATACCTTCAAAAAACTCTTGCGGCGTCGCGCCGGATTTAGCCTTTGCAAACAGTTTTTCGGCAAAGCCGCCCTTGCCGTCTCCGAATCTGTTCAGTTCCCTTTGAGCATGCTCCCGCATAAAAGCAAAGGAAAGCAGGTCATAGGTCGAATAATCAACCGTTTTTTCGCCTTTAAGCACTCTTGCCGCTTTTTCGGGGACAGAATGATAATCTCCCTTCAAAATTTCGCCTCTTGTAGCTCCGGCGCTTGCAATTCCGTATCTGCGAACGGTAAACGGTTTTATTTCGGGGGCGATTTTATTTATAGCCGACAGGTACTCGAGCGCCAGAGTGTTATTCGCACCGACAGGTAAAGCTTCGCCGAAATACTCTTTGTAGGAGATATTCAACAGATTTATTCCGGACTTGTTCGTGTGCTTTGCCCTTTCTGTCTTAGATAAGAGGCAGTCCCTGAAGGCTTCGCTGTCAAGGTTATCTCTTACCTCAGACAGATATTCAATATCCCCCGATTCGGAGCCGAAGGCAAGATATTCGCATCCGAGATTTTTTGCCACAGCTACTCCTCCTGCGGCAAAAAAAGGAGCGGGAGCTGCGCACCAGGGAAACGGAAGCTCATAGACTGCGTCACAACCGCACAAAACGGCGGATTTTGCCCTTTTGTACTTCGGATATATCGCAGGCATTCCCCTTTGAGTAAAATTTCCGCTCATTATGCAAATCACGGCGCATTCGCTTCCGAAGCGCTCCCTAACCTTGTCAAATAAGTATATGTGCCCCGCATGAATAGGATTAAACTCGCAAATTATGCCAACCTTTGTCATATTTTTACCCGTTATAGAAAAATATTTCAAATACTCTTGTTTTTTCAATAAAAATAAAGTATAATAGATTGTAACTGTGTTTATTATACAATAAATAATTTAAAATTACAATATTATTCGGAGGAAAAGAATAATGAAAGTTCTTGTCGTTAATGCCGGAAGCTCATCGTTGAAATATCAGCTCTTCAATACCGAAACCGGCTCTGTTATGGCAAAGGGTATCTGCGAAAGAATCGGTATCGGCGGACGCATTGAACATAAGCAAGCAGACGGTACAAAAACAGTTCGCGATATTGAAATGCCTAACCATTCCGTTGCCACCAAGATAGTTGTCGAAACATTGACCGACCCCGAAATAGGCTGTATTAAATCAATGAGCGAAATTGAAGCCGTAGGTCACAGAATCGTGCACGGCGGTGCCTACTTCTCTGAAAGCGTTCTCGTTACAGACGATGTTATCGAAAAGCTCAAGAAGTGCGTCGACCTTGCTCCGCTGCATACAGTACCCCACTTAATGGGTATCAAGGGTTGTACGGATGAGATGCCGAACGTTCCTCAGGTTCTCGTTTTCGATACCGCCTTCCACCAGACAATGCCCGAAAAGGCTTATATGTATCCGATTCCCTATAAGATGTACGAGCAGTACGATATTCGCCGTTACGGCGCTCACGGTACCTCGCACCGCTATGTAGCAGGCGAAATGTGCAAGATACTCGGCAGAACGGAGAATACAAAAATCATTACCTGCCACCTCGGAAACGGCTCCTCCATCTCTGCCGTAAAGGACGGCAAGGTAATTGATACGAGTATGGGCTTCACACCTCTTGACGGCGTCGAAATGGGTACCCGCTGCGGTTCTATCGACCCTGCAATCGTTACGTTTATAATGGATAAGGAGGGCTTCACTCCCAACGAAATGAGTGAATTTATGAACAAAAAGTGCGGCTTCCTCGGCGTATCCGAGATTTCTCCCGACTCACGTGATATCGAAGCCGCAATTTTGAAGGGCGATCACAAGGCATGGCTTGCCGCTAATATCCTGGCATATCAGATTCAGAAGTACATCGGCTCCTACACCGCCGCAATGAACGGTCTTGACGCTATTGTATTCACGGCGGGAATGGGCGAAAACAACCCCGAGCTTCGTGACCGTGTCTGCCACGATATGGAATATTTCGGCATCGAAATGGATTACGAGGTTAATGCAAAGGCGCATCACCAGCCCAACGTTGTTAAGCTCTCTACCGACAATTCAAAGGTCGCAATATACCTCATTCCCACAAACGAAGAGCTTGTTATTGCCTCCGATACGGAAAATATTGTTAAGTCGCTTAAAAAGTAAACAGTATTTTCAAGATACAGCAAACAGTATTTTCAAAATAATAAAAATTTTCCCGACACGAAGCAGATTTTTTTGCCTTGTCGGGGATTTTTATATTTCCGTATAATCGGAAGTAGCATTACCGATTGCCGTATGACCGTATCAAAAATCACATTCACTGTAATTATTTTCCGAATATATGTTTTCAAAATATATATTTTTATCGGCTCCCCTTAAAGGAGAGCCGATAATTTTTTTATTGATTTCAAAATACCAAATTGATTATGTTCTGCGACATATCGTCGTATTCTACAAGGAAGGTATACTTTCCTGTAAGTCCTGTTAACTCGATGGTATTGTTCTGTACGTCCGCAGGACGGATGAACTTGCTTCCGGGTGCGTTCTTAATTACGGAGGGTGAACCGTACGTGCCCGGTACGTAACGGAACAGCGTGAGTCCCGCAAGGTCGGTAAATGTGATTGTGTTGCCGTCCTTTACGTATGTG
>JAQXHN010000053.1 GCA_029007295.1 Clostridia bacterium
TATTTCTCCGCTGATTGTCAGCGTTGAATCCACCGGGTTATAATACAACGGCGCTCCGTCCTCTGTTCCGGCAATATATGTCTTTCCCCCGACTGTCGCACTTATATTATCCGGCAGAATTACATATCCCTGCGGTGCATATAGCTTTTGGGTGAAATCGTGATTCAACCGTACCAGTACGTTGCCGTGATCCATGCTCACATTTTCAAGATTATAGGTGATTAATCCTGCGTTTACCGTATATGCTTTTATTCGTGCACACTCGTTTATCTGAGCATAATTGTCTAACGTCTTATAATCCCACCACACAAAACCGGAACCGTTTTTATAACCGTAGAAGCTCTGATTAGGAGAGGTTCTGCTTACAAAGCTTACCCAATTTCCGTTGGTATATGTTTGGTCAACAAAAACGCTGATTGTGGTAGGCGCCCAAAGTGTAAATACAACAGAAAATATCTCCCCCTTGGCAAGAGCAATCGTTTGATTGAGAGGAATGGTGCAAAAGCCGGGGAATTGAATTATTCCGGTCGTAGGCTTTTCCAGCATAGGCGTTCCCGAATCCGGATATACGCCGTTTGTCTGATCATAAAAATTTTGGTGTTCCGGCCAACAAGGCAATTTGTAAATTTGTACACTGTAGCTAACATTTGCGGAATCGACGCCGATACCTACGGCTTCAATCAATTCAAACGGCGACTGCTCCGAGCCTTGTACCTGGAATATATTCGCTACATAAGCGACCTGTCCGAGCCCCGTAATATCGCCGGAGGTCGACGCAATACCGCATGAGCCGTCATACTGGTAGTTTTTATCGTATGTATCTCCGTCCTCCATTACGAATACAAAACCGGTATGACCGTATCCCGACGCATCGCAAAGCGAAGCGTCATAATAGGAAAGCCAAAATGTGCCTTCATTGCCCCAGTCACTGCCCCAGCTGTTTTTAACAAGCCATGCGCCGTTCGCCGCAGGACGGCAGGCGGCACTAAAGTTCATTCTGTCATAATTATCGTCCCATCCGATGACGGTCACAGCGTGGTTTGAGCCCTGAGTTCCGATACAGTATGCGGATGTTTGTTCGTTAAAATATGAGTCCTCGTGCCTGTATGAAACAGATACCGCCCCGTAATTGGTGATCATGTGCTTCATAATTTGAAAATTGCGCACATCTATCCAAAAGGCGCACTTCAGGTGAGCGGTCTTTGAAAAGGCGCTTGAAGAGTCAAGCACCAAGGCGGCAGAAGCGTTTGTGTACGGGGCAACAGCCTCAACCGAACAGCCCCTCCATTGAGCAAGAGCGAATGTTGTAAACATATTGTTTCCGCCGACGTCAAGAAACGATGCACTCGACGTGTTTACGGTCATGTCGCCTGCGGTAAGTCCGAGCGGGTCTGCCGCATAATGATAAAAGAAGTAGGCAAGGTGTAATTCGGAAAAATCAATTGTATCAGTGCTCACCTTTTCTCCCCCGTTAATTGTAGCTCCGGTTGCCAAAATAGAGGATTCCGCCACGCTTATCGCAGAAAAAGCCCAGCATGAACCGTACGGTCTTTGATTCTTTACCGATGTTGTAAGTCCTGCCTCTCTGGAGTCAAATGAGGAGTCCTGCGTTCCCGCCATCTGAGGTCCCCTGTATACATATTCGGGCAGCTCGTAATCGGTCACTTCACGGTAATTAAGCTTTCTATCGCCGCTGTCGGTAATACCGCTGTCGGCTACCGTTTCGCTTTCGTTTTCGCTTGCGGCGCTCAAGGCGACCCGGAAAATCGAAGCCGAGGCTGTCAATATCATCAAAACGGAAATCAGCGTTGATAACGCCCTCGTAAATTTTCTTGTTTTACTCTTATTCATTGTTTACTCCTGATCTATAACCGTCAAAAAATGACAAAACATATAAGAATTTTAAATCATTATTTTAAATATGTCAATAATTTTTTTAAATATGCTTAAAAAAATACAATAATCCGTGCGAAAAAGCTATTCGTACGGATTAAATAAATGAAATTATTGTCAGGAATAATTTTTTAATTGTCGGACGGTTTAGGACCCTTATAATCGGCATTTTCTCTTATATAATTCAAAACCTTTTCATTCATTGTCACCATGGAAAGGTATGCGACGCCGAAGTTATTAATCGCATTTTCATACTCCTCGTCGGGAAAAAATTGTGCATAAAAAGCCTTAATATCGTCCTCCGTCACTTTAAGATCCGGATTCTCCTCGTAAATTGCCTGCAAAATAAGCGATATTTTAGCTTGAGCTTTTATTTTTTCATCGTTTTCGTCAACGAACGTCTCCATAGATTTGCCGATGTATGTATCAAATGTCATCTCGTTCTGCGTTGCCGCCTTATAATAATAGGCAAGCATGCTCTCGGCCTGATATATGTATACCGAGTCGGGCAGCTTTGATATTTTACATTCGCTGAGCAATTTTGACTGAATATAGCTTGAAAGATTTTGATTAAGTAGAATTTGTCTGATTCCGTTTTTCATGCCTTCTACGGTATTCCATTTATATTGCTGTGCAAAATGCTCGGTTACAAAATTATCCGTTAACTTAGGAAGAACATTTTTCTCACCGATAATGTAATTCAACGTAACGGCAAAAACAGCGTCCTTACCGTTGACGGTAAATTCGCCCTCCTTAGCTTCCTCATAGTCGTCGGGATATGTTATGTACACCTCAAAGCTGTCGCCGGGAAAATGACCGTTGCACTGCTCCGTAAAATTCTCCAGCAAATTGTCCTTGCCTATTTCAATATCTACGCCCTCGTCTCCGGAGCTGCCGCCGTCAAACGGCTCTCCGTCTATCGTCGCAACATATGTAATATTAACAACGTCGCCGGTCTTTGCGGCTCTGTCGGTAATGTGCTCGTCCTCGGCATATTTTTTGAGCATTGTATTAATTTCGGATTGCACTGCGCCCGATGTAATATCGGTAACGGATTCCGGAATTTCCATTCCTTTGTATGTTCCGAGCGTAACGAAGTCAAGCGCACTTATGCCCGTGAAGCATCCGTCGCTGTCTAAGCGGTTGCCGTAGTCAAATGAATCGTAATATTCGCTTGTGAATTTTACTTTGCCGCCGTTATCGTTCTTTTCGTTTTTCCCGCACCCCGATACAATGCCGACACAAATAAACAATGCAAGAACAACGGATACTGCTTTCTTCATGCTGTTTTCCTCCTATCTCAATCAGCCGTCGAACAAGGCTGAGTATTGTGTAGATTTTAACGGGCTTTTAATCAAAAGCCTCTATGCGAGAGCCCCGCCGCTCTCTTTATCTGTCCCAAGAGTCTGTCCCCGCATTTCACCTTTGCCGCAAGCATTTCCGCAAAGACTGCAATCTTAAGCGGTGTTTTTTCGGCAACTGTTTAAGATTGTAATCTGCTTTTCGGCATACCGTGTAAATGCTTTTAATAATTCTGCGGTTTTACTTTTTTCAGTCAAGCTTCACTTCGCCGTATTTTGCCTTATTTTCTTCACCGAATTTCAATATCTCTTCATAAGAAAGAATTCCGTCGGACGCACCGGGAGTAGTCAGCGATATTGTGGCGACGGCCGTTGCGAATTTCATCGCTTCCGAAATATTCATGTTTCGGTATGCGCCGTAAAGTATACCGGAGCAGAATGCGTCGCCGGCGCCGGTGGTTCCCTTTATCATAGAACGGGGAATGTCTATAGACGGCACTGTTTCGAAATTGCCATCTCTGTCCATGCCATAGGAAGCGTCCCGAGAGTGAATTACCGTCCATTCGCAAACGCCCATTTCGAACAGAGCCTTTTCGGCCTTAGCTACTTTTTCCGGAATAAGCTTTCCGTTGACGTCGCTTAATTCAATACCCGTAATTCTCTGTGCCTCGGTTTCGTTAATCGTGCAGTAATCGGTGTATTTAAGCGCCGGAACAACCAACGATTTATAACGGTCGCTTTCTTCGCTTACCACGTCAACAGAGGTTTTTATGCCGTTTTCCTTTGCCGTTGCCAACACTCTTGCCATTTTCGTGCCATACTCGTTATCGGCGGTATCCAGCCCCTCGAGCAGCAGAATATAACCGGCGTGGAGTATTTTGCCTTTTAATTTTGTAAAATCAAAATCCTCGGGACATAGGGTGTCGGAGGCTCCTCTGTAGGTAAAGAAGGTTCTCGTATTGTTTTTAATATCGCACATTGCGTCGGTAAATGAGGTTTCACCGGCGACACGGACACAATCAAGAGAGATATTCGGATATTTTGCAAATTCGCTTCTGATATATTTGCCGTAATCGTCGTCACCTATAACGCCGACTGCGCTAATCGGCATTTCACTGTCAATTTTCGCCAAATCCTTTGCACAGTTGCAAACAAGACCTCCCATGCTTTTATGCACACGGCGAATTGTCGTGAGCTTAGAATGCTCGGGATATACGTCGATGTCTTTGAGAGCGTCAACAATTATATTTCCGGCAATAATTATACCTTTTTCCATTTTCCCGCTTGGTAATGCTTTATCCTTTTTATAGGAAATGTCATACCTTTTATCCTTTTCTTTATTTAAAACTGTGGCAGGAACCGCCCTACTGCGGCTCCTGCCATTGCCCTTTTTGTTTTGCGATTATTCGCCGTATGCGTCCCAATCGGCAGGATTGCCCTCAAGGGTCCAGTTGTTTGCTACCTTATATCCCACTTCGTCCATTAAATCGTGGAATTGATAGTTCTTTGTCTTGAACGATTCAAACAGCTCGCTTGCCGCCGCTGTATTTCCGGCGTTCTTTGCGTCTAAATAGTTCTGATATACAACGCATAGCTCTGCATAGTAAATCTGAACGCTCAATTTCATGACTTTAAGCGCTTCTTCCTCACTGTCGGTGAGGGAAAGAGCCTTTTCAATAAGTCCCTTGAGATATTCGATATTCTTATTGTAATCGTCCGGCTTAATAATGTCGTCCCAGTGGCACTTTGTCCAAACATGGAATTCGCACTTGGACGAAAGCTCTTCGGTTGCGTCGATATATTCTCTGATATAGCTCCAGCCGTTGCCGTAATAAGCCTTCAGGAACATATCCACTTTATCGAAATATTCCTCTTCGGTCATATTGTAATCCCATGAGAGAAGTCCTATAAGATAGCTCTTCAATGCGGAGAAATCGGAGTAATCGTAGCTTGCGCCGAGCATATAGAAGCCCTTTACATTGTACTTTTTGTAGAACTGATAGTTTGCGTAAATCTGGTGAATAATGGGGAATACCTGATGCTCGTACTTGTCGCCGTTTAAATAGTCCCAAATATAAATATTCTTGCAGATTTGGCACCATGTTTGCATCTCAATTTCAAACTTTGCATTGTTGTTTGATATATTCTCGCAGGACGTATCTCCCAAGGGGTGCGAGGAGCATGCATTGTCCGTTGCAACGCAGAGAATTACGTTATCCGGGCAAACAAGGCTTTGCTCGGGCACTATTCTCTCCGTATAGTTCTGCTTGAATTTTTCATATTCTGCATCAGACACGGTTACCTTTAACGGTGCGCCTGTCATGTGAGTGTACTTGTAGGGCAGTCCGACTATCCTGATATTCGGATACTCTTCCTTAATTGCATTTCCTACATGCTGTAAAATCTGAATATAAGTTGCGCAGCGTCCCCATGTGCGATAAATCTGAGCACATGAGTCGCATTTGCAGTATTTTGTACCGTCGCACTGTGTAACCCAAATGAGATTGTTTTTTGTTTTACTGCAAATCAGCTTAACGCTTCTGATAATATTTTCTATATTTGAGGACTTTGAAAGACAGGGGTCTTCATCGAGATAATATTTAAGATGGAATTCCCATGAAGCGTCAAAGTCGGGCATTGAAAATTCCTTAAGAGTATGTACAATATTGGCAAAGCGGTATCTCGTTTCATCCGAACGAAGCTCGGGAGAGTTGCCGTTCCACTGATAGTTCATTCTGTACTCCGAAACGGGAGCGTCAACGAATTTATAGCCGTCTTCTACGTTAAGGCCTATTGATGAAGCGATCAATTCGCATCCGTTACCCATGGAAACGTATCCCATACATTCCTCTAAGAAACGGTAAACCGCATAAAATGTTGACTCATAAACGTCGTCGCTTGCAATAACAAGCTTGTCGCCCTGCATTTCAATATACTCGCTTTCGGGGGCAAGTAATTCTCTGTCGATTGTAACGCTTGTGCCCTCGCGGTTCGTCTTACCGATGAGAATTTCATACTGAAGAGGTTCGGATTCGGAGTCCTTGACGACCGCAAGCTCTGCGCCGGTCGCTTTTTTAATGCATTCGGAAAGCTTTGTTGCGGCTTCTCTTGCATATCTTGCGGACTTGTCACGGTTGTAAGACGCTGTCTCACCGTAAACTATAGTATACTTTGAAATATCGTTTCCGTTCAGCGTAAAGCCTACAACCGGATATTCGGACCCGATGGGAGTCTTTGTCATCTTATTGATTACAACGGCGCTCTGCGCTCTTGTCGCGGTTCCGTTAGGTGAAAAAACGGGTGCGCCGTTAACGGTCGCGGTACCGGACATCAATTCATACTTTGATACAAACTTTACGGCTTCTTTTGCCCATGCCGGAATGCTTGAAGCGTCGCAGTACTTGTCAATGTTGCTTTCGGATAACGTTTCCCCGCCTTTGCTGGAAAACTTATACATCATTACCGCCATTTGCGCTCTTGTTAAGGGCTTGTTTACTCCGAAGGTTTCGCCCATACCTGCGGTAATTCCCTTTTCAATAGCCCATTTTATTGCTTTAACGTACCATTTTCCGGATACCACATCGGAAAATCCGGTTGTATTATCGGATGTGATACCGGATAAATCATCGCCGGACACTGCCGATAATATGGTAACGAACATAGCTCTTGTCAATGCGCCGTTAGGCGTAAAGGTTGTATCGGAGGTGCCTGCCATATAGCCGTTTTCCCACACGGCTTTTACGGCGTCATAGTACCACTTGCCCTCCTCCACGTCGATAAACGGCATTTGTGATTTTGATTCGTTTGCGAATGACGTCATGGGAATCGCCCCTGCAAGCATCATAACGCACAGCAATATAGATATTATTTTCTTCACATCGTGTCTCCCTTAAAATTGATTAAACTAAATCCCTTTCCTTCCAGCCTTCCATGAATTGCTCGGCTGTCGCTCCGTATGTATGCGGTAAAGACCACTTAAGAGGCGGCTTATGATAGTTCAAATCATACGGGAACATAAAATCCTCTCTCCATGCAATATCTTGTTTTACGAGAGCATTGTAAAAAAGAATGTTGTCAATCATATACTTTTTCTTTGACAAATCGTCTCCGTTTGTATATCTTTCGTCATAATCCAAGGTGAGGGTAATCAGAGTATACTGTAAGCGCGAACGCTTTACATTTTCGAGCTGAACGCCCTGAGCCGCCTTTTCCGCTTCGTCCCAATCCTTATCGAGTCTTTCCCTGTTTGCAATGTAGTCCTCCCTTGAAATCATCTCGAAAGGATGCGACCACATGTTGTTGATATTCTTTGCGGAGGCCTCCTGGGTGAAGTTAATAAAGTCGATTATATACTTGTAGCCCTTTCCGTAATATGCCTCCATAAAGCCTTCCATCTCTGCGTAGTACTCCTCTTTCGAGATATAGGGGTTCCACATCAGCTTAGCAAGGAGGTAAGAGCGAAGCTCGGCAAACTCGCCGGAAGGGCTTATATAGTTTCCTTCGGGATAGAGTCCCCTTACATGGTTGTCGGCATAAAACTTAACGTTGGCTCTCTGAACCTCTAAATTCGGGAACGGAGCAAAAAAGTATGCGTAGTTTGCAACATAATCCCAAATGTAAATTTTCTTTGCTATTTCATTCCAGCCTGTCAAATCGGAACAGAAATCGCGGTTCGGAGGGCTGTCGGGATCAAAAAGCGCATGCGAGGGGTCGCACTCCATCGGGCACAGCTTGATAATTACATTATCACGGGGCTTTGTAATTTTCGGAGGCTTTCTCGTGTATTGGTATGCAAAGGTTTGAAAATGAAGCTTCGGATATTTGTCCTTAAAGGCGTCGGACAATGCGTTGATGAAACGAATCATTGTTCCCGCATGGCTTCCCTCTTCCTCGTCTATCTTACGGCAACGCTCGCACTGACAGTAGTTCTGGTTGTCATTCTGTGAAATCTCAAAGAGATAGAGGTCGGGATTTTCTTCAAGACGCTTTGCGATTTTGTCAATAACAATCTGAATGTTTTTGGGGTCGGAAAGACAGGGCTGCTCTGTGCGTTCGTCAATCGGAAAATAGTTTCCGAAGGAGTGAATCTCGCCTCCCCAGTTAAGCTCGCCGCCCAACTCCTCTCCGAAGTGACGGTAATTACCGTTAATTCTCATCTTTGCCGCAATGTGACGTTCACGTACGCATACAAAGTCAATCTCTCGGTATTCAAATACGGGAACATGCTTTCTCTCATAGTCGGCGGGAACGACGATGTCGCCCTTGCCCCTCATAACCTCAAGATTTTCGGCGTAAAACTTCCAGCCGAGCACATACTCTATAAAGTCGTAAGCGGCATACATTGCGCCACGCTTTTCACCGGCAACAATAACAAGCTTTTTACCGTCTGCAAATATCCTGTAACCGTCTTCTTCCAATTCGGCAACATCTGTATCGGCATATTTTTCGCGTGCATTTTTGCCTACTACGATTTCAAAATCCGTTTCAGCTCCGCCTTTTACAACAGGAAGACATACACCGCAGGTTTTTTCAATGTATGTGTGAAGCTCGCCGGCGGCTGTTTCCTCTACCGGTCGGGGCTCTTTGGCCAAAACGATAGTATATTTTGAAATATCGTTGCCTGCAATCGTCATTTTACGGATGTTTTCGCTCATAATTCCTCCAAAAGGTACATATATTAAATCAACTACATATTAACATAAAAATGACCTAATTGCAATAGCTATTCCGTACATTTTTGTGCCTAATTAACAAAAAAGAAGAAATATTTCATTTTTTACTTTACCGTAATAAAATATTTGTACAGCCTGAAATTACAGGCGTGTGTAAATCAGCGTATATTCCTTGACGCACAATACCGCCTTTCCCGAACGGCTAAATCCTAATATTCCGAGGCAGAACCGAAAATAAAAAAATATTTCAAAAAAGGGTTGCAAAACCGAAAATAATATGGTATAATACATACCCACAAGAAAATAAACAGTTCACCAAACGGAGAAGTACTCAAGTTGGTGAAGAGGCGCCCCTGCTAAGGGTGTAGGTCGGGAAACCGGCGCAAGAGTTCGAATCTCTTCTTCTCCGCCATTGAAAAGCCACTTGCGAAAGCAGGTGGCTTTTCGGATAAATCCGTCCGTCCGGGCAAAGCACAAATTTAAAATAAAATAAACACTACGTCTTTTTCAGCAAAAAGGAACATGAAATGAAAAAAGTATATATCGCCTCTCCGTTTTTTAGCGAAGAGGAAATTAGGGCATTGTCCGAGGTTGAAAAAATACTGAAATCGCGCGGATTTGATGTATTCTCTCCCAGGGAGCATGAAGTACGAGACGGCGACGTCGGGACTTCCGAATGGAGCCGTGCGACATTTTTAATTGACAGGAACGCAATAGACAGGTGCGATCTTATGGTTATGCTTTATTGGGGCAATTACAGCGATTCGGGAACGGCTTGGGAATGCGGTTATGCACATGCGAAAAACAAGCCCGTCGTTGTCCTGCACCTCGGAGAAACATCGAATTTAATGGTTCACGAGGGCTCGCATACCAATATTACCGCCATTTGCGAATTGGAGAACTACGATTTCGATACAATGCTTCAATTTGAGTATTCGGGAAAAATGTTTTAGCTTCATAATACGGCAATTAAACAAATGAATAACGGCAAAAAGCCGGCTCTATACCGAAAAAATCGGTATAGAGCCTGTTTTATATATTAAATATTTACCCCGTTTGCAGTATCGCAGATATATGCCGAATAGCTTTGCGCAAGCTCGGGAAACACCTTAGTGTATTCTTTTTCAACCCTTTCTAATATGCTCTGCTCGTAATCGGGATCAATCAGCGCCATACAGCAGCCCTTGAAGCCCGCTCCCGAAAAGCGTCCCCCGTAAATTCCGTCGGTACGGGTCATTATTTCATACAGCAATTTAAGCTCGGGCGAGCCAGTTTCCCAATTCACGATACTGCTGTTTCCGCTCTCGAACGAGAGCTTGCCGAATTTCTCAATGTTGCCCTCCTTCCAAGCCTTTGCCCCCTCTTCCACACGCTTATATTCCGTGTACCAATGCTCGGCTCTTTTTGCCCAGGGCTTTGGCAGACGGTCCTTGTATTTTAAATATTCCTCATACGGCACATACCTGAGATTAGCCTCCCCGAATTTGCCGTAATCTGCGCCGGAGTACGCCATAAGAGCATAAGCCGCACTGCGACATTCGTCCACCCTCATATTGAATTTGCTGTCTGCCAAGGCTCGCTCTATTCCACTGAAGAAAATCGCAATCTTGAACGGCTTCATGTGACAAGCCCCGGGAATCAGTTCGTACGAATCGTCCTGCAAATCCATATATAAGAGGTGATCCTTTCTGCAATACACCTCGCACGATTGATCGAGCTTGCCGCAGGAAACGCCGACGTATTTATTCTCGGCTTCCTTTGCAATTTCGATAAGCTCCGAGGGCTTAAGGGCGATCCCGTTCACCTTGCAAAGCGAGGTTAAAAAAGTAATTGTAACTGCCGCAGAGGAGGAGAGTCCTCCGATTGGAAGCTCGCCGTCAATCACCGCCGCAAGCCCCGTATGAAGCGGGAATCTCGACGAAAGCGAAAGCGTTGCGCCCCTTAAATAGTCTGCCCAGTCGCTTTGCTTTTCGGGGGTCATAGCTATATGCCATTGAGCGCGCTTTGAAAACTGTAATGAAGCTATCTCGATAACACCGTTCACCTTTGCGGAGTACGCCATTCTGATTCCTTTATCGAGCGCAAAGCCGGTTATTTTGCCGAGCTGATGGTCGGAATGGGCACCTATGGGACAAACTCGGTAAGGAGTAAAAGATACTCCCTCAGGAGCTTTTTTATATATCTTGGTGTATTCCTCCTGCGCTCTGTTCGCTCTGCCGTAATCTTGAATTCCTTTTTTTTCCATTATTCTTTCCTATCGATCCCATATTGTTCGCTTACCGTTATTTTTTACCGAAGATAAGCGTTTTTCCGCTTGCGCCGTCTGTTTCTTTTTTAATGAATATGGTTTGCACGACGGCAAGCCTGCCTTTACAGGCCTTTGAGCAAATTCCCGTTAACAGCCGATTGCTTTTTCCGGAGCTATTATATTATTGTCAAATAAACTATATCACAGTTCGGTATAAATATCAATAGTTTTTCAAAAAAGCAAAAAGACGCTCTCTTCAAATAACAGCTCGATGTACCGAAATTCACATTCTCTCCGATCTTATTTCCTTGACATTTTATTCCCGCCGTAATATAATTGTATTGATATTTCCGAAAAATCGATATAAACGGCGGAAATACGAAAGAATTCCGAAAATCACGAAAACGGAATAAAAAGAGGGTGTTTTGTTGAAAAAGGGCTTAATTTTAGAAGGCGGCGCCATGCGGGGAATGTTTACCGCCGGAGTCATTGACGTGATGATGGAAAACGGAATAGAATATGACGGCGCGGTGGGAGTATCCGCAGGCGCGGCCTTTGGCTGCAACTATAAATCAAGACAGATAGGGCGGGTAATCCGTTACAATACGAAGTACTGCAACGACAGGAGATTTTCCGGAATCGGAAGCCTTATAAAAACCGGAAACATCTATAACACCGACTTTGCATACGGAGAGGTTCCTTTGAAATACGACGTGTTCGATTTTGACGCCTATCAAAGCAATCCTATGGATTTTTATGTTGTATGCACCGACGTTGAAACAGGAAAAGCGGTATATCACAAATACGCCGGAAGGGACGATCACGGGTTTGATTGGATTCGAGCTTCCGCCTCAATGCCGTTGGTGTCCCGGATAGTAGAAATAGACGGTCAAAAGCTTCTTGACGGCGGAATAGCCGACTCTATACCGGTAAAATTTTTTGAAGAAAAGGGCTACGGTAAAAATATAGCCGTTCTGACTCAGCCGGCAAACTATCGGAAACAGAAGAACTCCATGATGCCCTTAATACGGATAAAATACAGAAGGTACCAAAAGCTTGTAAAAGCAATTGAAGAACGCCACACATTCTATAACCGAACCCTTGACTACATTAAGGAGCAGGAAAAAAGTGGCAAGCTGTTAGTAATACGACCTAAAGAAAAATTGCAGATAGGAAAAGTCGAAAAAAATCCCGACAGGCTGAAGGAAGTCTATAGCCTCGGAAGACAAGCTGCTTCCGATAAGCTTGATGAAATCAAGGAATTTCTCGATATATAACCGAAAAAGCATAAGCGGCCGCTCAAAAGTGCGGCTGTCTTTTTGTCTGAATTTTAATTCTTAAAAGCAGTCGGCTTTTTTTACAGTATCTAATAAGCAAACCCGTCAGACTTAAAGGTTCGGAAAAAGCATATTTTTTCCGCCTCTTCCGAAAAATGGCGTCCGAGCGGATTTGACAAAAAAGTATAGATATGTTACAATTACGATGTATTTCCTTTTTTCGAAAGAGTTATTTTACTATGAAAAAAATCGTTTCAGCCGTATTATCGGCGCTGATTATATTATTTTCCGTATCTCCTGTGTTGATTTCAAATGCGTCAATCACCACCGGCGACATACGGAATTCGTTAGAGTATTATAAAACAAACATTTTCAGAGACGGCTCGTATTGGTGCGGAGGCAATCCTCAGAGCGCCGTTTCCGGCTCTGTGTGCGGCAGGAAATACGACTGTATCTGCAACTCATTTGCCGGAGCGTATCAATGCCACGGATTTGCGCTTAATCTCGCAAACAATTTGTTCGGCTCGTACCCGGCGGGCACGCTTTCCTCCTACTATCACGGAAAAAAATCAAACGGCTGGACATGCTATACAAAATCCGCTCTTGGCACCAACGGCTTATGTGCGCTAGGTCTGCAAAGCGGTGATATTGTAAGGGCATCTACCGATTCTTCGTACGGTGACGGTCACACCGCCGTTTGCTGGAAGGTTGACGGAGATACGGCGTTTTTTGCCGAGTGCTGGGGCTCTTCCTACTGCAAAATTAAATGGGGCGGATTTAATTTCCGTTTTTACTCCCTTTCGCAGATTTGCGCAAATTATACGTATGTTGCCCTTTGGAGAAACGACGCCGTAATTAAAGCGGAGGCCGGTTACTGTAATCACACGTATATTCAGCAATATGAGCAGCAACACCCTCATGCCGGATATATGCAATGCAGCAAATGCGCCGACAAATATTATAACAACACTAAAACAGTATTAACGGGATGCCTTTGCTGTCAGGGAATACATTCATATACGCAGTATTTTGAGGAAGCGCATCCCCACTCAGAGGTTAAAGTATGTACTCTCTGCCAAAACTGTATTTACACCGGAAACACACGGAAGGTTGACACCTGTAAATACTGCCAAACGCCTCCTTACGGCCTGTCCTGTTCAACGGAAAAGCAGTCATACGGTATCGGAGACGAGGTCGTTTTTAAATTACAGGCATACGAAAGTGAAAAATCCTCTCTCGAAATTTACCGCGACGGCGTTATATGCAATACTCTTGACGTAACCGATCAAAGCGCCGTCTCCTTTTCGCCGCTTGAAACCGGAACATATTACGCTAAACTGATTTGCGAAAACCGAAACGGTACGGCATTGCCTGTCACATGCGCTTCCTTTACCGTCCTTGCCGACCTCGACGAAATAATCACAAATGAGGATTTTATATTCTGTCTTTATAAAAACCCCCTCTCCGAAAGCAACATTCGCTCATTTTGCAAAATCAGAGGCACCGATCTTGCGCTGTACGGTGAGAACGATAATACAATCGACGCACTGTGCAATAAATACCCCGATATGAAGTTCGCCGTAGAGGATGTGGATTCCTCCGTTATGTACGTAGGAGGCGGTTCGGAATACGGCGGCTTTGTGGCAGAGCTTTGCAGAGTGTATACCACAAAAGCAACAAGCTCGCTCGGCGGTCACACATATATAGTTTATCCTTTCTCTATGCCCTATAACGAGGCAAAGCAAATTGCAGATAAGCTCGGCACACCGCTTGCAAGCATCACAAGCGAGGAAGAAAATTCGCTTGTTGCCTCGCTGATTAAAAAAGCCGGCTTGTCCGGTGCGTTTGTAGGAGCAAACGACTTTGCCGAAGAAGGCGTTTGGAAATGGGATGACGGCGAGCCGTTTACATATACCAATTGGAATTTGTCATATACCGGTTTTGCGAATAAAACGGCAAACTGCCTGTATATGTACAACGACGGAACATGGATTGATTCTCCTTCAACGCCCGTTTCGTCAAGCGGCTTTGTATGCGAAATATACACTCCGTTTAAATACCGGAACAACGGGGACGGAACCGTTACTCTGACTGAATATCTTGATGAAAAGGATACTGCAACGGTGCCGGAAGCGATATCCTCCGAAAAGGTTACCGCCATTGCAAAATCGACTTTTGCGGGAAGGCAAATGATCGAGATCACCATTCCGGCTTCCGTTGTTTTGATTGAAGACGGAGCATTTGACGATTGCAAGGATACGGTGATTAAATGCACGCTCGACAGCTATGCCTATAATTATGCAAAAGCTAACGGAATTAAATATAAGCTGATCCTGCCCTTCTCGGACGTTAACGACGGCAATTGGTACACCGACGCCGTTTCGTACTGCTACGAAGCCTCGCTGATGAACGGTGTTTCCCAAACCGAATTTTCCCCTAATTCAAAAATCACACGTGCTATGTTCGTTACCGTCTTGTCCAAGCTCGACAATGCCGATACAAAGGCGTTTAAGGGAAAATCCTCCTTCCTTGACGTTGCGACCGACAGGTGGTATGCGGAATACATAGAATGGGCATATCAAAACGGCTACGCCTCCGGATACGGGGCGGAATTTAAGCCAAACGCTCCCCTGTCAAGAGAACAGCTTGCAATGTTTCTGTACGCATATTCCGAAAAGAACGGATTAGATGTATCCAATAATGCGGATATGTCGGTTTATGAGGACCGAACGAATATCAGCCTTTGGGCGTACGACGCCGTTTCATGGGCGTGTGCAAAAGGCTTAATTACCGGAGTTACGCCGACGTCGGTCAGCCCGTTAAGCACGGCAACAAGAGCACAGACCGCCGTTATCGTAAAAAACTATATTGAGAAAATAAAAAAGCCGCTTTGAGACATCGTACCTTTAAGGACAGTAGCTTAAAGATGCGAGCATTTCAAAGGGCAATAAAAGTGAGAGAAGATTTACGCTTCTCTCTTTTTTTGTTTATTGCGATACATTCGACTCTTTTGCCGCCTTTGAGTACAATTACTACAGAAACTCAAAGGATGTGGCGATATGCGAAACAAAAAGTATTACATAGCGCTTGATTACTTTGAACGGAGTGTGGTTGTGAACTGCCTAAACGAAACGCAGAACAAGCTTATTGCCGGCGGCAAGGTTCTGCAGGGTCGATCAAAACTCACAGTGCATACCTGCCTTTGGTCGATATCATCGTTGTTTTCACAAGAGAAAGACTTTCTTCCATAGCGGAGAGCGCCTTTGTTTTCTTTTTAGAGCGACGGTAATAGCCAACAGCCTCATTCAAGACAGTCAACAAGCCTCTGTCATCGCCGTTTTGTCTTGCTTCGTTCTCCCAATATTCGATGCATTCCCTTGCCCATCGCATATCGTTTCGGTTAAAACACGCATCCAATCGGCCAATGAATCTTGCAATGTCAATTTGACCTCTTTGTTCCATTTTTCTCCTCAATGTTGTTTTAAAATATCTGTTTCATATTTCGCTGTTAAATTCAATTGAAGATTATTATAATGACTTGTTAAGAGAAGGTAATGTTTTATATAGAAAAAATAATAGAAGCATAAATGATCTTCTTTCACAAAGGCGACAATTGCCTAAGGCGATGAACCAAAATGCTTCTGCTAAGAGTATACCCAATAATTCCGATTTGTCAATAGAAAATGATAAAAAATATTTGGAAGCCGTGAAAAACGGCAATATGGCAACTGCTCAGGCGATGGTTGAGCAGGCGGCACGGGAAAAGGGGTATGATAAAGGTTTTTATAATATCATCGTTACACAATATGAACCTGATAGTTTAAAACAATACCTAAATGATAATACTGTAATATACAACAAAAAAACAATGAACGGAAAATATCAAGTTGACTCGGGTCGTGTAGTGGCCTCCGCGCATGATATGCCGTTCATTGCTAACGCTATTATACCCGAAAATTCCGATTTGTCAACAGAAAATAACAAAAAAAATAAAAGCATCCCCCGCCGTAACCAAACTAAATGGTCTGAAAATGGCAGGAAATGCTTCTAATATCATTATACCCGAAAATTCGGACTTGTCAACAGAAAATGATAAAAAATATTTGGAAGCCGTGAAAAACGGTGATATGGCAACTGCCCAGGCAATGGCTGAGCAGGCGGCACGGGAAAAAGAAGCGGAGCAAGCAATACAAGGCTTGCTCCGATGT
>JAQXHN010000054.1 GCA_029007295.1 Clostridia bacterium
GCGCTTTGAAGTCTTGAGAGTTTCGCACTCTGCGGAGTGCGATTCAGGGCGTTGCCCTGAAAACCCACGAGCTTTTGAAAAAGCTCGACCAAAACTTTTCACTTACAAAGTTCAGCTAAACCTCACTCATCGAGCCCTGTCGAACAACTGCGACTGAACAAGCAACGAGTCGCCTGTCGGGGCTTCCCGACCCGAGCCCTGTCGAACAATTGCGACTAAACAAACAACGAGTTGCCTGCAGGTGCTCGCCTGCCCGAGTTGCCTGTCGCCGCTCGGCGACCGACCCGACGTTAGTGAGAGACTTTTTCGTGAATGTGTGATAAACGCTTGTATTCGGTAAAGTCGACCTCGCGCATAATGCTTTCAAGCTCGGAATCACCCATAACGGTGTTTCTGCCGTTTGCGTATTCGGCGTCAACCTTCATCTTCATAAGCGCAACGAATTCACTTTTCTTGTCAACCTCCTCGCCCGTTCCGTTAAGACGGAAAAAGCCGTTAATCCAGTGGGCGATGCCGGCAAGACCGGAGTGAGAGTCAACGGCAACGGTACAGGGTCTTCCAAGCAGCTTATTCGTGTTGAAAATATTGTAAATCTCCTCATCCTTGAGAAGTCCGTCTGCGTGGATTCCGGCTCTCGTAACGTTGAAGTTTCTGCCGACAAAGGGCGTTCTCGGCGGAATTTCGTAACCGATATCATCCTCAAAAAATCTCGCAATATCCGTAATTGCAGTCAAATCCATTCCGTCCGTTGTGCCTCTTAGCTGGGCATACTCGATAACCATAGCCTCCAAAGGACAGTTACCCGTCCTCTCTCCTATGCCGAGCATGGAGCAGTTAATTCCGGAGCAGCCGTACAGCCAAGCCGTTGCGGCGTTTGTTACTACCTTGTAAAAATCGTTGTGACCGTGCCACTCAATAAGTCTGCTCGGGAATCCTGCGTAGTGGCGAAGTCCGTATATTATGCCCGGAACGCTTCTCGGCAGCGCCGCACCGGGATAGGAAATACCGTAGCCCATAGTGTCGCAGGCGCGGATCTTTATAGGAATGCCGGACTCGACGCTCAATTTATGAAGCTCGGTAGCCAAAGGAACGACAAAGCCGTAATAATCAGCTCTCGTAATGTCCTCCAAATGACAGCGTGGGCGGATTCCCTTTGACAAAATACTCTTAACAATGCCGAGATATTTGTCCATAGCCTTAGCTCTGGTCAGCCCCATTTTCTTATAAATGTGGTAGTCGGAGCAGGAGAGCAGAACGCCTGTTTCCTTAATTCCGAGCTCCTTTACAAGCTCGAAATCCTTTTCGTTTGCTCGAATCCAGCTGGTGACCTCCGGAAACTCATAGCCTAAATCAAGACAGCGCGACAGAGCCTCGCGGTCCTTTTCCGTGTAAACAAAAAACTCGCTTTGGCGAACGATACCTTTTTTGCCGCCCAAACGGTGAAGCAGTGAAAACAGTTTAACAATCTGGTTAACGGTAAACGGAGACGTAGATTGCTGACCGTCACGAAAGGTTGTGTCTGTGAGCCATATCTCTTTCGGCATATGCATAGGAACGCTTCGGTGGTTAAAGGGAATCTTGGGGACGCTGTCGTAGTCGAATATTTCACGGTAGAGATTGGGATCCTCCCTGTCCTGCAATGAAAATTTGTACGCCGACTGTTCGAATAAATTAGTAGAATTTGAAAATTCAAGTGTATGTTGTTGTTCAAAATCGAGATAGCTCATATTTTTTCCCCTTTCCAAAATGAATATAGTGTACAGTAAAATATTATAACACACAGTTTACTCTGTTACAATAGTAAAATGTTTAATTAACGCAATTTCCGCCGAAAAAGCGTATTAGGCTAAACGGTGCTCACCGAGTTCAGCATAAACTCCACTCATCGAGCCCTGTCGAACAATTACGACTAAACAAGCAACGTGTGGGCTGTCGGGCCGTCCCGACCGAGTTGCCTGCAGGCGCTCGCCTGCCCCGACTGAGTTAAGATAGAAATTTAACGGCTCTGTCGGGAGCGTCCTTTGCGGTGCCCCAAGGCTCATTCTCGTAACGGTAATCGAATTTTTTGCAGAAATGCGATACGTCGGCGGCGATAGAATCAAACGCCGCAAGCTCGATTTTCTTAATCTCCGAAGCAAAATCGTTGTATCTCCTGCCCTTGATCTCAGCCTTGCCGAGCAGCAGAAATTCTCTGTAATGCGTTAAGCAAAAATAGGGCTGCTTAGCAGTCTTGTCACGAAATTCCTTTTCCGTATCCCATAAAAGCGCCGCATTTTCAATCATGTGAGTAAGCATGCTTTCAACTCTCTCGCATACATAGCAGGTGTCGGAAAGCTCCTTAATTCTCGCTATTGCCTTTGCGCCTTTGCCGGAAACAAGCTCGGAAAGCGACGAGGCGTCAAGACTCTTGCGCAGTTCAATCATGTGACTCTCAAGCATCAGCGCCATGCCGAGCCGATTTTTGCGAGTAAGCATCATATCGTAGTGGCGGCGGCAAAAGCCCTTTTCGTTTGTTTCTATTCTGGTTGACGGCTCCATCATCGCATCGCCCAGTATATGCTCCAGACTGTCGTTTTCCGTCTTGTCGCGTAGTCGGCAAAAGGGACATCCGAGAGAGGGGTCGTTACTGCATTCGTCAAAGGCTTCGTTTACCGGAATTGTGTATATTTTTTCAAGCATTTTTGTCCGCCAGATACCTTTCGTAATAGAATAAATATTGCTGAGCTATTCCCGCATAGCCGCCTAGTTTTGAAATATCAAGACCGTCGGGATAATATTTTGCGAGGATCCTTTTAACCCACACGTCAACGGGGAAGGCGTCCAATTTGTAAAGCCCGAAAAGGGCAACACAGGAAGCTACCTTCAGTCCGACTCCGTACAGCGAGCAAAGCTCGGCAAGGGCTTTATCCGTTTGCATTTTTGACAGAGCTTCGAGGTCTATTTCTCTCTCGCATACGGCTTTTGCGGCGGCAATTATGTATTTTGCACGGAAGCCGGTTCGCAAACCGTTCATTCCCTCAAGCCCGGCGTCAAGCACACGTTCGGCGCTCGGAAAGGAATAGAATTCTCTGCCGTCTTCGGCAATTATTTTATCACCGTAGGTTCTGCAGAGATTTGAAATGATTCCCTTAATTCTCGGAATATTGTTATTTTGCGAAATGATAAAGGAGCAAAGGGCTTCCCAGCTGTCCTGGCGCAAAATGCGGATACCCCTTCCCGCTTCCATTGCCCTTTCCATCGTCTTATCGCCGGGGAAAGCGGATTTGATATCGGCTCTGACGGCGCCGTAATCCTCGTCGAGAGCGAGAAAGTGCTTCCAAATACGCTCGTAGTCTTCTTTTGTTGCGTAAATACGAACGCTTGAGGCGCTTGTTTGTTCCAGCCTCAGAAATTTGCCGAGGGCAACTCCCTCGACCGAAGAGTCGCCGTTGATTTCAAATCTAAAGCACTGACCGCAGTCAAATATCTGTTTAATGTCAAAGTATTCAAGATTATTAACTTCTATGTAATTCATTTTTCTTAAATTCCCTACATAAGCGTGATAAGGGGCATTCCGCACATCTCGGATTTCTTGCCATGCAGTATTCTCTGCCGAAAAGAACGAAACGGTGGCATAAATCGCTTGACTTATCCTCCGGTACGGTTTCGGAAAGCTGAATTTCCGTTTTGTACGGGTCCTTTGTGCCGTCGGTCATGCCGAGCCGTGCGGATATTCTGATGCAGTGGGTGTCCGCAACTATTGCGCTTTTGTGAAAAATGTCGCCGAGCAAAAGATTTGCGATCTTACGGCCTACGCCGGGAAAACGGAGCAGATCTTCCATATTGTCGGGCAGGACGCCGTTAAATTCATCGCAGAGCATTTTGCATTCGGCTTTTATGTTTTCGCTTTTGACCTTGTAAAGACCGCACGGACGGACAATTGCCTCAATTTCGGCAATATCGCCGTCTGCGAGCGCTTTTGCGGTCGGGAATCTGTTAAACAGCTCCCGACAGACGATGTTTACTCTCTCGTCCGTGCACTGTGCAGACAATCGCCCCATAACCAGCAGCTTCCACGGCTCTTTGCCGTATTCCAGGGAACATATCGCCTCGGGATACAGCTTTTCAAGCTCAAGACAAACCTCAAGCGAGTGTTTTTTACTTGACATATTCTTCAGGACCCTTTACGAGTGAAATAAATGTGTCCTTGTTTTCAATAATCAGTCCGAGACCCTCGATAGAGCATTCAAGGGCGGCGGGTGAAACAGTTACCGGAATATTAAGCTTCTCACGGAACAGCTCGTCAAGCCCGCCGGTCAATGCTCCTCCGCCGGATAAGAGGACGCCGCGGCTCATTACTTCGTTTCTTATATTTTCGGGCAGAGCTTTAAGCAGGGCGTCGCAGCATTTGACGATGTATTCGCATACGGGAAGCATTGCATTTCTTGTCATCTCGGAGGAAACGGTTATTTTCATCGGCAAGCCCGTAATCGAATCAATTGCGCGTACGGATATGTCGGGGCGGTCTGCGTTCGCATGAACGCTGCCTACGTTTTCACGTATATTTCTTATCTCGTCCGTGGAAATATTAACGCTGTCATTTTTTCTGAAATAGGAGGCAATCGCATTGTCAAGCTTTGCACAGCCGTATTTGACGGTGTGAACATATTTTGTGCGACACCCCTTTACAAGACCTATTTCCGTAAGTCCGCTGCCGATGTTAACGGAAAGCAAGGCTCTGTTGTCGTCAAGAGGCTCGTTTGAACCGAGCACGCACGCCGTCGGTATATCGACAAAGCCGATGCTTCGAACCTTTGTCAGTGTGAAAATATCAACCAAAGCACGCATTTCCGCCTCGTTAATTTCATTGGAAATGGCGAGAACCAAGTCGTATTTTGAAATTCCGTATTTCTTAAAGAGTACGGAAATAAGCTCCGCCGCCTTTTCGTAGTCGGTAATTCTGCCCTCAAAGACGGTTTCAATGAGAGAAAAGCAACCCGGCAAGCGCTCGTACAGAGCAACGGCGTCTGAGCCGTATGCGACGGATTCCATTGTATTTATGTCAAGTGCAATACAGCTCGGCTCACGAAAAATAATACCCTCGCCTTGCATATATGCGGTTATTTTGCTTCCTAAATCTATACCTATTGATTTAATCATTCAGTCTTTCCCTTTCAGAGTAATATAATGGATTAAATTTTTGCGAAAAACGGTTAATACAAAGCCGGAGCCGCTCGGCGACATTATTTAAAGTCAGTGTATAAATCAAGACCGCAAAGCTCCTTTATCAGCCTCGCCGAAAGCTTGACAGGCAGGCCGACAACGTTGTCATATTCGCCCCTTATCTCGGAAACAAAGTGCCCTCCGTTTTCCTGCACAGCGTAGGCTCCCGCTTTGTCTCGGCTTTCACCTGATGCAACGTAAGCGTCGATCTCGCTGTCCGATAATTCTCTGAAGCGAATGTAGGTGCAGTCAAAATCACTTAACATCCTGTCTCCCTTGACTACGCATACTCCGGTCAGCACACGTTGCTCTTTTCCGGATAATAAACGCAAAATTCTTTTGGCGTCCCCGTCATCCTTCGGTTTGCCGAAAAGCTCGTCCCCGAGAGCAACAACGGTGTCGGAGGCAAGTATTACGCTGTCCGTGCAAAGAGCGTTTTTTGCCGCCGTTGCCTTTCTTTCGGCAAGCGTGACAACCGTCTGCTCCGGAGACAGCTTTTTTGTGATTGTTTCGTCGGTTTCAAACGCCCTGACAGTAGGCTCCGCTCCCGCATTTTGCAGCAGAGTAAGCCTTCTCGGGGACTTTGACGCAAGTATCAGTTCCATTTTAAATCTTTAATTTCCCGGTTCATCCTTTAATTCTTTTTATAGGGTAATTTACCGGTTTACCCTGAAGGTAACCGTCAATTATTTGTTTGATTTCAGCCTTTTTCTCGATTGAGAATATGAAATGTCTGTGGTTTATTCCCGCCTTGTCGAGAAGAGCCTTTTTATCGGACATGTATACGGGGCAGGAATTTAAAACAATACTGCGTCCCGCCTCCTCTACTACCGGAAAAACGGCTCGCTGTCTGTCGCAAAGCTCTGTTTCCGAGAGCCGTTTTTCGAGCGTCATCAGAGGTAATCTACCGTAAATAACGACCCCCTTGTCGCCTTTAATATCCCGTATCTGCGGCAGAGTCAGCTCAGGCGAAAGCAGGGCGTCCGCAAAACCGAAACGGTACAGTACATCTCGTGAAGCCGTACTGTACAGATTAAATCTGTAGTCGGCATGAGGCGTCAAAGACGTTCCCGAAAGGAGCGAAATGTGTCCGAAATTGCAAACAAGCGCATGCTTTGCGCCTTTTTTTTCGGCTTGGAGAACAGCGCAGCGAACGCTGTCCCACTCGGAATCGAGTACAACAGGCGGAAGAATAACTCCGTTTGCGTATTTTCCGTCAAATTTATAAAGCGGCAAATAAACGATATCGAACAAATCGTGCTTTACAACGCCGTCTGCGCTGAGAAACCTTGCGGTGCAATGCTTTTCCGTTTTAGGAAATTGAATTTCAAAGTCCCGAACAAAAGAGGTGAATCTTGCCGGGGCAATAGGATTACCCTGCCTTTTGCAAAGCGGTTTAACATCCTGCGTCTGATTTTTTGAGGTATTCTTGTCGGCGTCGGTGCGGATGCCGTTCATTTTTTTGCTTATTCGATTTGTAAAATATCCGTCCGTGAAGCCCTGTCTTGAAAAAACAGACGCAAGACGCTGAATTTCGTCGTCGTCGGCGTTTCTTTTTTCATCGAGCAGGCGTCGGTAGACGGAGGTTACCGAGTAAACATAGGCGGGACTCTTCATTCTGCCCTCTATTTTCAAGGAGGCTACATTCATTGAAAGTATGTCCGTTATGTGCCCTGCAAGGCAGGAATCCTTCAGCGACAGGGGATATTTGCCGTTGTACATCATACGGCAGGGCTGGGCGCATTCGCCTCTGTTTCCGCTTCTTGCTCCTATTACCGAGCTCATTAAGCACTGCCCCGAATGGCATACGCATAAGGCGCCGTGAACGAAAATCTCAATTTCGATCGGGCTTTTTTCGCATATTGTGCGGATGTTTTCCATTGACAGCTCTCTTGCCGTCACCATTCTCGAAAAGCCCAAATCCCGCATTGCAAAGCCGGCCTCGGAATTATGTACGCCCATCTGTGTGCTTGCATGAATCGGAAAATCGGGGAATTCCTTTGCTACGGCGGAGCATAGCGCAAGGTCTGCCGTAATTAAGGCGTCTGTGCCGATTGAATAAAGATACGCGACATATCTCATCGCATCTTTAAATTCTCTCTCGTAAATGAGCGTATTCACGGCGGCATACAGCCTAACGCCGTAGCTGTGGGCATATTTAACCGCCTTTTCAAGCTCCTTCTCTGTGAAATTTTTTGCATTCATACGGGCGTTAAATTCATTACCGCCCAAATAAACTGCGTCCGCCCCGCCCTTTACCGCACAAACCAACGCTTCGAAGGAGCCGGCAGGAGCCAGTAATTCGGGCAGATTCGATAATTTTGACGACAAGCTATTTCCCCGAAGCCTTTTCCGAATCCAGTCTTGCTTCTAAGTTATAGAGGGCGCACATCAACGCCGCTTCAAGCTTGGTGGACTTTGCGTCGTTAAGTAAAATACCGTTGACCTGGTCGTTCAGAATTTGCGCAAGCTTTTTCATCTTTTCTTCATCACCCTTTAAGGTCAGAACCGTGCCCGCAACCATTACATCAAATTTTTCGTCCATATTTCAATTCCTTTAGAATAAAAATTATTTTTTCTATTGAAAAAACATCTAAAATAGGGTAAAATGTATATAGATAACTCTATTATATAACATTATTTTATATTTTGAAAGAGTTTTTATAAAATTTCCGTAAAAAATATAAACAAATTAACAAAAAAAGGACTCTTGAAATGGAAAAATCCGTTAAATATAAGAGGATAGTCGTAAAGGTAGGCTCATCAACTCTGACCCACGACAACAACCGATTGAATTTAAGAAGGCTCGAGGCGCTGACAAGAACTCTTTCCGAGCTGAAAAATTCGGGATGCGACGTTATTTTGGTATCGAGTGCGGCAATCTCGGCGGGCACGGCTAAGCTCGGACTGAGCGAGCGACCGAGAACAACAATGGAAAAGCAGGCGGTAGCCGCAGTAGGACAAACGGAGCTGATGAAGGTGTACTCTCATTTTTTCGATATGTTCGGGCACAGCGTAGGACAGATTTTGCTGACCCGTGATGAAATCGAAAGAAAAACCGCCTATGAGAATGCAGAAAACACCTTTAATACGCTGTTGTCAATGTCCTGTATTCCGATTGTAAACGAGAACGACTCTATGTCCTACGCCGAAATTGAATTCGGAGACAACGACACGCTCTCCGCCTATGTTGCTAAAATCTGCAGGGCGGACGTTTTGATTATTTTAAGCGATATTGACGGGCTTTACACCGATAATCCCAGAGAAAACCCGAGCGCGACTTTAATACCGAGAGTAAGTGAAATTACCGATAAGATCCGCTCTTTTGCGGGTGGCGCAGGGACGAACAGGGGAACCGGAGGGCTTGCTACAAAGATCAAGGCGGCGGAGCTTGTCACCTCGGCGGGTATTCCGATGTATATTGTTAACGGAGAGAATCCCGAAATCATATACGATATTACCGACGGTAAGCAATGCGGAACTTACTTTGAAGCAAATTCCGATAACGGCAAAAGCACAGGAGTATTATGAAAATTTTGGCAGTGGGCGATGTTGTAGGCATCACCGCCGTAGAATACCTTGAAAAGCGCTTAAGACGCTTTGCCGCCGAAAACGGCGTTGATGCAATAATCGTAAACGGCGAAAACGCCTCAAACGGCAACGGACTTTCCAAAAACGACGCAGAGCGACTTTTAAATATAGGGGCAGACGTTGTTACCACGGGTAATCATGTATGGCAAAAAAGCGACATCAGAGCTTTTTTGGACGAGACCCCGTATGTTTTGCGTCCGGCAAATTATCCGCCGGCGGCGCCCGGATCGGGAAGCACGGTAATAGACGTAGGTTTAAAACGTCTGCTGGTTGTGAATTTAATGGGCGTTTCCTACCTTGAACCGCTTGAGTCTCCCTTTGACACGCTGGATAAGATTTTACGGGAGAACGAGGGGAAATACGATTTCTCCGTTGTGGATTTTCATGCAGAGGCAACCGGAGAGAAGGGAGCGCTGGCAAATTGCTTTGACGGAAGAATAGACGCAATCTTCGGTACGCATACACATGTTCAGACAAACGACGCAAGAGTATTGCCCGGCGGTACCTGCTTTATTACCGACGTCGGTATGACAGGCTCGCTTGACAGCATTTTAGGCGTGAAAAAGGAATGTATAATAAAAAAGCTCCGCTATCATCTTCCGGTAAGATTTGAACAGGCGGATACCGATATTCGCGCCAACGGTGTGATTTTTACAATAGGAGAAGTAGATAATTTAAGCGCCGTTGCGGTGACTTTTTGATTCGGAAGGAATAATGATGAAGAGAATAATTTTCGGAAAGCTTCTTCCTTGTTTTTTCGGACTGACGTTTCTCGTGTGCGGAATATTAGCCGTAATCAAGGGAGCGGAAAATAACAGCCGAAACGATATTTGTCTTACTGCAAATGTTGTAGATTATGAGGTTAACAAAACCGAAGTACAGGACTCGGGCGAAAACGTCGAAGAATCGAACACATACTCGCCGGTTTTTGAGTATTCGCTGAACGGCAGGGAATACAAAACCGTTTCGTCTGTCGGTTACCGGGAGAAAAAATTCGGTATAGGGGAGAGGGTAGATATTACGGTTGACCCCGAAACGCCCGAGAATATCCATATTAAGGAAACAAACACTACGCTTACGGTAGGAATAATATTTGTTTGTGCAGGGGCGCTCGCCCTCGGATACGCCGTTTTTTCAAATAAAATCTTAAACCGTTTTTTTCATAAGGAAAACAAAGATACCGATATCGAATTAAAACCGGAATAAGTGTAAAAAGAATAATTTGCATAAATATTGCTCCGACTTCGATATAC
>JAQXHN010000055.1 GCA_029007295.1 Clostridia bacterium
TATTTCTCCGCTGATTGTCAGCGTTGAATCCACCGGGTTATAATACAACGGCGCTCCGTCCTCTGTTCCGGCAATATATGTCTTTCCCCCGACTGTCGCACTTATATTATCCGGCAGAATTACATATCCCTGCGGTGCATACAGCTTTTGGGTGAAATCGTGATTCAACCGTACCAGTACGTTGCCGTGATCCATGCTCACATTTTCAAGATTATAGGTGATTAATCCTGCGTTTACCGTATATGCTTTTACTCGTGCTACATAATTAAACGAACTACCGTAGTTATCAAGCGTCTTAAAATCTATCCATGAACTTCCGTCGCCAAATGCATAGAAGCTACGGCACATCTGGGTTGTGCTGTGAAATCTAATCCAATTGCCGTTATCGTATGTCGAATCAACAAAAATTTCCGGTGGCTCGTTGCTTGAGAGAGTAAATACTACAGAGAAAATCTCACCTCTTGCCAGCGCAAATGGCTGTTGTAAAGGAATTTCAAAAAATCCGGGAAATTGAATATATCCGCTTTGCGCAGAAAGCAAGGTGCCTACATTTGGATAGGTTTGATTTTCGTAAAGTCTCGGCCACTGAGAAAGCTTATAAATCTGAACGGTATAATTGCAATTGGGCGTAGCCACACCTATTCCTACGGCTTGAATTAATTCAAACGGCGACTGCTCCGAGCCTTGTACCTGGAATACATTCGCAATTCTCGACTGATTGTTTGTCATGCTGCTTGATTTGCCGAATGTCATTGCACCGCATGAGCCGTCATACTGGTAGTTTTTATCGTATGTATCGCCGTCCTGCATAAGGTAAACATAACCGGTATGTGAATACTCATCTCGGGTAGAAGCATCATAGTAGGAGATCCAGAAGGTACCGTCGTTGCCCCATTCGCTTCCCCAGCTGTTTTTAACAAGCCATGCGCCGTTGCCCGCAGGACGGCAGGAGGCATTAAAGTTCATTCTGTCATAGTTATCGTCCCATCCGATGACTGTTACGGCGTGATTTCCTCCCCTATGGTCGATATAGTAGGCGCCCGTGTCGGGATTGTAATATGCTTTTTCATGCTGATATGCGATCTGAACGGCGCCGTAATTTGCAATCATATGCTTCATAATCGGAATATTCCTTATATCCACCCAAAAACAGCATTTGAGGTGGGCAGTCTTTGTAAACTGCAGTGAGGAATCGAGAACAAGAGCGGCAGACGCATTTGTATACGGCGCAACGACTTCAACTGCCGCAGCTCTCCACTGAGCAAGCGCAAACGTGGTAAATATGCCGTTACCGCCTACATTCATCCAATCCGCATTGGGATTTATGTTCTGTGTATAGTCTCCCGCCATAAGTCCCATCGGGTCTGGTGCATAATGATAAAAGAAGTATGCTAAATGCAATTCCGAAAGATCGAGAGTATCAACGGAAATTGCTTCGCCCCCGTTAATTGTTGCTTTGGTTGCAAGCAACGACGATTCAGACGACGCAATGCAGGAAAAAGCCCAGCAGGTACCGAAGTTTCCCTGATCCTTAATTGCAGTTGAAAAGCCCTCCTCCCGTGAATCAAAACGGGAATCGGTCGACGAAGCTCTAAGAGGTCCTCTGTAAACATATTCCGGAAGAACATATCCGTCATCGTTGTGATAACTGAGTATATGTCCTTCACCGTCTGTTTCGATAAAGTCTGCGCAGGCATCGACGTCCGGACTCACTTTTGTATCATCGGCATAACTTGTTATACCGAATAATGAGACACCCGTTGAAATAACCATAAGCGCAGAAAGCATCACCGATAGTATGCGTTTTATCATTTTCAGTACTCTCTTTCTTTTTTAATTATGAATGTTTATTTACTATTCATTGTTAGATAGTTTATTATACTTTGAATAAATTGCTTTGTCAATTGTTTTTATCAAGCAAAATAAAATTTGCATATGGTTCTGTTTAATTAGCTAATAATTATAATACAAACGGTTTACCTAAAAAAGGAACCTGCAGTAAAGCAGGTTCCTTTAAACTCTATTTTAAATCAGATACCCTTCTTTGCTCTGTCGATTTTCTCAACATCGCTGAAGTTGTGAGTTGAAACATGACCCGGAATAGGCATAAGCTTTTCGCTTATTGCATCAATAATTGCGTCCGGATACGGGAAGAAGGACGTTTCAAGCTCGTGCGCAGGCGTGATCCAGTTTCTCGAGCCGAGAGCTACCGGAGGTGCGTCGAGGTAATCAAACGCAAATTCCGTAATGTTTGCCGCCATATCCTTCATTACCGAATTACGCTCAACAGCGTCGCCTACGATAAGAATTTTGCCTGTCTTCTTGACAGATTCGATAACCTTATCATAGTTAAACGGAACTATTGAACGGGCGTCAATGATTTCTGCGGAGATGCCGTACTTCTCTTCGAGAGTTTTTGCGGCCTCCAATGCTCTGTACAGTACTGCGCCGATTGTAAGAATTGTTACATCCTTACCCTCTTTCTTGATATCAGGCTCTCCGAGTTCGATTTCAAAGTATCCCTCGGGAACTCCGTCGGGACGGAATTCTTCGCCCTTATCGTAAATTCTCTGTGATTCAAAGAAGATTACGGGGTCGGTTCCTTCAAGAGCGCTGGTCATAAGACCCTTTGCGTCCGAAGGAGTTGCGGGGAACACAACCTTCAGACCGGGAATATGCGCTGTAAGCGCCGTCCAGTCCTGGCTGTGCTGTGCGCCGTACTTGGAGCCAACGGATACGCGGATAATAATGGGCATCTTAAGAATACCGGCGCTCATTGACTGCCACTTTGCGACCTGGTTAAAGATTTCATCTCCGGCGCAACCGATAAAGTCGGCGTACATAAGCTCAACGATACAGCGGCCGCCACTCATTGCGTAACCAACCGCCGAGCCTATAATTGCGGACTCTGAAATAGGAGAGTTGAAGAATCTGTGATAAGGAACGGCTTCGGTCATCTTCTTATAAACGCCGAATGCTCCGCCCCAGTCACGGTTATCTTCGCCGTATGCGATAAGCGTAGGATCGTCATAGAACTTATCAATGATAGGCTCAAAGAGACCGTCGCGGATGTTGTACATCTTCATCTTGGAAACAGGCTTGCCGTTTTCATCCTTCGCTGTACGTACCTTACCCTTAATTTCCTTAACTCTCGGGCACTCTTCCTTGGGCATAAGCATCTCTGCTTCTCTTGTAGTATCGAAGGAATGCACCTTTTCATTGGAGAACATTATATCTGCAATAGCCCCGGGATTCTTGTTCAAATCCATACGGGGAGAGATCTCGTCGTTAATGGCGAGCTTCATAATATCGGTCATACGGCTGATAATCTTTTCATCTACCGCATTGAATTCATCCTCGGTAATAACTCCGCCCTTAATCATCTTGTTCCTGTAGGCAACAATCGGGTCTGCCGCTTTCCAAGCCTCAATTTCCTCAACGGTACGGTATGTAGAGGAGTCAGACGGGCTATGACCGGAGACGCGGTAGGTAACTACGTCGAGAAGCGCAGGTCCCTTGCCGGCAAGAAGAAGCTCCTTCTTTCTGGAAACTGCGTCGATAACCGCAAAAGGATCGTAACCGTTAACACGCTCTGCGTGCATCATATCGGGATTGAAGCCTGCTCCGAGACGTGCCGCCATATCGAAGCCCATTGTTTCGCCGCGGGTCTGTCCGCCCATGCCGTAGAAGTTATTAAACACATTGAAGAGGATAGGCATACCGCCGTCGGGATATTTGCCGTCCATGCCCCAAAGCTTTGTAATCTGATCCATGGAAGCAAAATTGAATGCTTCGAGAACGGGACCGCGTCCTGTTGCGCCGTCGCCGGAGTTTGCGATAACGATACCGGGCTTGTGATTTGCTCTCTTGTAAAGCGCCGCGCCGAGAGCGATAGGTCCGCTTCCGCCGACAATTGCGTTATTCGGCATCAGGCCGAAAGGAATGAAGAAAGCATGCATTGATCCGCCCAGACCCCTGTTGAAGCCTGTCGTGCGTGCAAATACTTCTGCAAGCGCACCGTAGAGAAGGAAGTTCTTTGCAAGCTCCTTCATATCTCCGCCGCCGTTCATGTGCTTCTCAACAACCGCAAGCACGGAGCCGCCGAGAAATTCCTTCATAATATCGTAGAGCTCTGCATCGTCGAGCTTGTGGATGGAGGAAAGTCCCTTTGCAAGAATTTCGCCGTGGCTTCTGTGTGAGCCGAAGGTTAAGTCGTTGATATCGAGACAGTATGCCTCGCCTACTGCGGAAGCTTCCTGACCGATTGAAAGGTGAGCGGGACCGGGGTTGTTGTATTCTACTCCGTTGTAGCAGGACTTTGTCTTAACCTCGTTAAGCATTGTCTCAAATTCACGGATTGTTCTCATATCGTGATAGATACGGAGCATATCGTCCTTTGAATAGATTTTCTTTTCCTGGGCAAGTGTCTTTTTGTACTGGTTTACCGGAATATCTTCAAAGTGAATAAAACCGGGCTCGAACACTTTACCGGGATCGACATATTGACTCTTAGGCATAGTATTGTATCTCCTTTAATTATTTGTTATTTATGTTTTTAATTACATTTGGAATAAGCCTTCGCGAATTACTTCGCAAACCGTCGGATGCGGGAATACCATCTTGCGAACATTTTCAACACGCATCTTCTTTTCAACCATCATTGCGGCACCGTAGATAATTTCCGACGCGTAATTGCCTATCATATGAACGCCTAATATATTTCTGTGCTCCCGGTCAATGATGATTTTAACAATACCGTCTCCGCCCTCGTTCTCTGCTATATAGCGTCCGCTGTACTTAAGTGTGAATGACTGCGCTACAGCGTCAAGACCTTTTGCTTTAATCGATTCGCCGGTTTCTCCTACGCTTGCAACCTCAGGGTTGGTATAAATAACGGAGGGTATGGATTCATAATGAACGACATCCTTTTTGCCGAGCATATTGTTTACTGCGACCTCGCCTTCACGGTATGCGGTGTGAGCGAGCATAAGCTTGCCGTTTACGTCGCCTGCCGCCCATACGCCCGCAACATTTGTGCGACCCTCGTCGTTTGTAACAATAGCGCCGCGCTCGGTTAGTACGCCTATATTCTCAAGTCCGAGCCCCTCGGTCATTGCGCGGCGTCCTATTGAAACGAGAACGCAGTCGCACGGAGCCGACTCTTGCTTCCCCTCGAGCTCATAATTTACACACTTGTCGCCGACAGAGGTAACCTTTGCTCCGAGGAGGAAATTAATTCCCTTCTTCTTGTAATTCTTGAGAAGAATGTTTGAAATTTCACGGTCGGTAGGTCCTGCAATATGGTCGAGCATTTCGATAACCGTTACATTGGAGCCCACCGAATTAAAGTATGACGCCATTTCAAGTCCGATAACTCCGCCGCCGATAACAACGAGCTTTTCGGGAACTGTTTTCATATCAAGTATTTCTCGGTTGGTCATTGCAAAGCCTGAGGCAACGCTTTCGCGCAGTCCCGGAATCGGGGGCACGCTTGCAACGGAGCCCGTGCAGATAAGCAGCTGCTTTCCTGCATATTCGGTATCTCCTGCCTTAACCTTAAAGCCCTGCTCGTCTCTTCCGAGAATCGTTCCCTTTTCGTACACAACGTCAACGCCGAGCTTCTTCATTGTTGCGCCGATACCGCCGACGAGCATCTTTACTACTCTGCCTTTACGGTCAACAACCGCACCGTGGTCGATTTTCGCACCGTCAAAGCTTACGCCGTACTCCTGACTGTGCTTGGCATAGTCATATATTTTAGCGGAGTAAAGAAGAGTCTTTGTGGGAATGCAGCCTTCATTCAAGCATACGCCGCCGAGCGCTCTGCCCTCGATGACGAGAGTTTTCATTCCGCCCTCGGCAGCTCTCTCTGCGGCATTGTAGCCGGCCGGACCGCCGCCCAAAACTATTAAATCATATGTAGCCATTTTTATTTCTCCTTACTTAGAAAGAAGCAAATTAAAGTTTTCGAGATTTGCACAGAGCTCCTTTAAGAACTTAGCGGCAGGCGCACCGTCAAGCGCTCTGTGGTCGAATGTAAGCGAGAGCCCCATTGAATCGTAAAATACATCCTTGTCTGCGACTCTCTTTACACGGCGTGTGATGGTACCGACGCCGAGAATACCGGTCTGCGGAGGATTTACAACAGGAGTGAAATATTCAACGCCCTGCGCTCCCACATTTGATACGGTAAATGACGCACCCTTCATCTTGTCGGGAGCAAGCGTACCGTTACGGGCGTCTGTTGTAAGCGCCTTTGCCGCCTTTGAAAGCTCATTCAACGAGAGCTTATCCGCATTCTTTACCGTAGGAACGATAAGTCCCTTTTCCGTATCAACCGCTATACCGAGATGTACGTTAGTGAAAAATCTCATCTTGTCTTCGCCGTCAAGATAATAAGCGTTAAGGGCCCGGTGATTTTTGACTGTCCTTGCGACCGCAAAGAGAATCATATCGTTAAGCGTAATATTTGAAAGTCCGAGTTTTTCCGCATTTGCCTTGCACATAGCACGGTATGCAAGAAGCTGTGTTGCGTCGAAGCTTGCCATCATGGTGAGCTGAGCCATATCGGAGAGCGAAGCGTGCATGCTCTTTGCGATAACCTTACGGATATTCGGAAGCTTTTCATCAACATATTCAACTGTCTCTTCAACAGCAGGAGCTGCTTCTGTCTTAGCTTCGACTGCCGTTTCGTTTGCGCCTACGAGCAAGCCTGCGTCGAGAAGCGCATTAACGTCACGCTCGATAATTCTGCCCATAGGACCCGTCGGTACCGCCTTAGAAAGGTCGGCGTCCGTGCGCTCTGCCAGATGACGGGCGCGGGGAGAAATTCTCATTCTTCCCTCTATCTTTGTTTCTTCGGTTGCGGTGGAAGCCGCCGGCGCCGCCTTAACCTCCGCCTTCTTTTCCTCGGGTGCGGGAGCGCTTTGCGCCTCGGCCTTAGGCATGAGGTCGGAAATATCTTCGCCTTCGTTGCCTATAATACATACGGGCTCGAGGCAAGGTACATCGTCTCCGTCTGCGGCGAATATCTCAAGGATTGTACCCTCGGTATCAGCCTTCTCATCGAAGCTCGACTTGTCCGTTTCATATGAGAAAAGTACATCGCCTACAGCGACCTTATCTCCCTTTTTCTTCTGCCACTCGGTAATAACACAGCTTTCAACGCTCTGTCCCTGACGAGGCATAATGACGAGTTTTGCCATAAAATCTCCGTTTCTCCGACGTTTTGTGTATTTCAAAATTTATAGATATCTGCAAAAGAGTACGCCGGAAGCCCTTTTGCAATAATTGTGCGCCGAACTATGCAAGTATTATCTGCGTGCCGTTTTTCTTCGCTTCTTGCGTAATAATACTCGGCAAGTCGCTGTCGGTTATGATAATATCAATCATATCAAGCCCGCATACAGTGTAAGGCAAAATCTTATCGAGCTTGGAAACGTCAAGCAGCAGAACCACCCTGCGCGCCTTTTTAATAACCATTTTTTTAAGCTCGCATTCGGTATAGTTACCGCACGTTACACCGCCTTCCGAAAAGCCGGAGGGCGCAATAAACGCAACGTCTATGTTTATTTCGTCTATGCACCCGAGCGCCTGATTTCCGACAACGGAAATGTTATCTCGGTTAAGCATGCCTCCGACGATATTGACAATCGGTCTGTGCTTCTTGATAAGCTCGAGGGCAACGTTCGGTCCGGTTGTAGTTATTGTCACCCTCTCGTCGGGAATCTCCCGGGCAAGCGTCAACATAGTGGTACCGGAATCAAAGAATATTGAGCGTCCCGGATCGATAATTTCACAGGCCTTTGCCACTATCCGTTCCTTGGCGCTGACATTTTCATTCAGTCTTGCGGTAAACGAATCCTCCATAGAGGTTGTAATGAATTTCATTGAACGGGCGCCGCCGCGAACCTTTATGGCGTCTCCCTGATTTTCAAAAAATTCGATGTCTCTTCGCAGAGTCATTGACGAAACCTCGGGAAAGGCCTGCGTCAGTTCATCAAGCGAAACAAAGGGTTTAACCTGGAGCATCGCCCTGATTTTTTCTCTTCTGACAGATACGTTCATTTGAGGTTTCCCCTTTACATAAATTACTATCGTTTTGACCGAACAAAACCAAAATAATTGTATCACTGTTTGTCGCTTATGTCAAGGCAAAAATAACAAAAGAATGTTATTTTTCACATTGATAATTACATTTTTTCAGTTAAAATCACAAATTAGCGTTAAAAGTCATACTTTTGCAAGGAATTACATGCCGAATTATGTTATTTCCACTTGAATATGCGGATAATTTATGATATAATTCGTCATATTGATTTAAACGGAAGTTCTTATGTTTAAAAAATATTATCCCACCTATTTTGTTGAAAGCGTTTTCGATATTGATTATGAAAAGCTTTTTTCAAAAGGAATCACCTGTTTGATCTTTGATATTGACAACACGTTGGTTCCTCACGGAGAAGACTCAAACGAAAAAATTGACGCTCTTTTTGAAAGACTTAATTCAAAGGGCTTTAAAACCTTGCTTTTGTCGAATAATTCCGAGGAAAGAATAAAAAGATTTATCAAGAACATCGATACGCTGTACGTTCACGACGCCGAAAAGCCTAAAATTGACGGCTTTCGCAAAGCGCTTGATTTGTTAAATTCAAATAAATCAAGTACAATAATGATAGGCGACACGGTTTTCACGGATATTGCAGGTGCTTCCGACATCGGAATTGACAGTATTCTTGTTAGGTACATAGGCTTCGGAAACGGCGAGAAAATAGGAATTAAGCGTACGGCGGAAGCATTTATTCTGAAATTTTACTTCAAAAGCAAATACTTCAAAGAAATATCAGCAAAAGGAAATAAAAATGACTCAAAACAAAAAACTTTTCTGTGAAAGAAACGCTCTGTTCTATGCTGTTTCGGTACAAAAGGGAGTTATATCAAGAAATATTTCCGATATCGTAAGCAGAGAAAAATTTGCCGCAGAGAAAGCAAAAACCAACCTCGTTTTCAAAATTGCCGAGCATAAAACCGGACTTATAAAAAGAGCACCCGGTATTGAACCCGAGTTACAGTATAATAAGGCGATCAACGTGGATATAGCCTGCAGACAAATCAACGGAATACTCATTCGTCCCGGCCAGACCTTTTCCTTTTGGAAAACAGTCGGTAAGCCGACCCGAAGAAAGGGCTACAGGGACGGAAGAGTTATACTTGAAAATAAGCTTCGTCCGGGCGTGGGCGGAGGTCTTTGCAATCTTGCCCACACGATAAATCTTATGGTTCTTGAAACGCCTCTGACCGTTTCGGAATTTCACACCCACTCCGACGCACTGGCTCCCGACGGCGAAAAACGTATTCCGTTTGCAACGGGTACGTCAATCAGCTACAACTACATAGACTACCGATTTAAAAATCAAACAAACGATACCTATCAGTTAAATTTACGGGTTGAAGGCGAAGCGCTGTACGGAGAAATCCTTTGCGATAAGGAGTGCGCCTTTATTTACGATATCACCGAGGAAAACCACCGTTTTGTAAAGGAAAACGGCAAATTTTTCCGCATGTCTAAGATTTACAGAAATACTTATGACAAAAATAATAAAGCCCTTTTGAAAAAAGAGCTTCTCGTTGACAATCATTCGGAGGTTATGTTTGATTATTCTCTCATTCCCGAAAATCAGATCGAGGATAATCACTTATTCATATAATCGTAAACCTCGTTAATTTCGTTCTCGAAGGAACCGCCGAATTTGTTTTCAAAAAATGCGCCGCCTATGGTAAAAGCCCAGGGCTGTGCATTTTTTATTTCGTCAAGCCGTTCAAAGGAATCGACGCTTCCCGCAATGCAAACAGGAGCCTTAACTTTTTGCGAAAAGCTGTAATTCAGCTCAACAGGATATTTCGTATGGCGATATCCGAGCAGGTCAAAGCCGTAAACCCCCTTTTCTATAAGACAATTTGCTTCGGAAATAATATCGTCGATCTCCCCCTCCAAAATTGAGGGTCTCTCGGAAACCCTTCCGACAAAGGGCATATATTTAATATTATTTTTTTTGCAAAAGTCGTTAACGCTGTCAAAAAAGAGCGTGCCCATTAGTATTTCGCACCGGCATTTCAAAGCCAATTCGGCTCCCGAAAGACATTCACTTTCGGTGTATGCCACAACCTCAAGAACAGGAATTTTGCCCGCTTTGCGAATATCGCCGTAAAGGACGATCATCTCCTCCTCGGGTATTCCCTCTTCCTTCATTCCGAAATATTCGGCTTTGGAATTTTTCACTTCACCAAAGATTTGCCTTGCGTTTTTTACTGTCTTGTCATTATGCGTAAGCATAACAATCAGCTTCGGTATGTTTTTCATATTGTAACTCCTATTCATAACCGTTTAATGATACCAAAGAAACGTCGTATTGTCAACCGATAAAGTGTAAATTCGATATTTTTGTTAATCCTTATTTCACATACAAAAACAAATATTCCAAAAAAAATGTGTCTGCTTTTAACATAACAGCTCATTTTTTCAGAATATACCGGCAAATTTTTATAAGCGAGAAAAAGAGCCTTATCACATTTAAAAATGTCCGTTTGTCTTCTCACCGCCGAAACGGGAATTACAAACGGACATTATAGCTATGTTTTGAAAATATTAAAAATTATATCAGCTGCTGCTCGTTTATCATCAGCTTAAATTTCAGTCCCAGCTTTTTTGCAGCCTTTCGGCACAGAATCATTCGCTCCATAAAAATTTCAAAATATTCCATCACGCTTCCGACGCGGGTATCTATATTTAATTTGAGCTTTATCAGCGTATGAGCTTCGTTTATTTTCAATTCCGATTTTGTGACGGAATAATTCACTCTGTCGTGAATTTCAAAAGCCAAAAGCTTCTGATTTCGCACTCTGTTTCGGCGCACATCCGATTTATCAGCCAAAATCAACGCCGCGGCAAGCGGGCTTACGGGAACGCCTGTGCCCTCGTCATGATTGCCTATCGCCGAAACAATTTGTGAAATTTCCTCGGGCGGAAAGCAAAGACGGTCAAGAATTCTAAAAGCCATGACTCCTCCGCTTTGACTGTGATCGACACGGTTTATCAGGTTTCCTATATCGTGAAGATAGCCTGCGATTTTCCCGAGCTCTGCCGTTCGTTCGTCATATCCGAGAGTCTTCAGAATATATCCCGTTTTCTCCGCAACGATTCCGGCATGTGCAAAGCTGTGTTCGGTATAGCCGAGAGAAGCGAGCGACTCATCGGCAGAGCGTACATATACCCGTATTGCCGAATCGTTTTTTATTTCTTCAAAAGTCATTCTTCTTTTTCCCTCGGAAACACTATTGTGAATTTTGTTCCGCAGCCTATTTTGCTCGTTACCTCTATATCTGCGCCGTGAATGAGTGCGGCGTGCTTTACAATCGAGAGACCGAGTCCCGTTCCGCCGACTTCCTTTGAGCGGCTCTTATCCACACGGTAGAAGCGTTCAAAAATGCGTTCCTGCTCCTCGGGAGGAATACCGATACCGGTGTCTTCTACCGAAAGAATCGCCTTGTCCGGGAGATTTTCAACGCCGATTGTTACGCTGCCGCCGCTTTGGTTATATTTTAAAGCATTGTCGCAAAGATTGTACATTATTTCGGACAGCAGACTCGGAATACCGCGTATTACGGCGCTTTCTCCGGTGAGAGTGTATGTGATACCTTTGCTTTCGGCTAAAGAAATTAGATTTCGATGGGTCAGCTTGGCAAGCTCGAACAAATCTGTTTGCTCAAACTCATAAGCGCTTGTATTCTCATCAAGTCGGGAAAGCTTTATTATATCCTCAATTAAAGCTATCATGCGCTTGGATTCGGTATATATGTTCGAAGCGAAGCTCGGCACATCCTCCGCTTTCACCATGCCGCTTGCCAAAAGCTCTGCGCTTCCCGAAATGTTTTGAAGGGGAGTCTTCAGCTCGTGAGAAACATTTGCGGTAAATTCCCTGCGCGCCGTTTCCGCTTTTTCCTTTTCGGTTATATCGAATATAATCAGCGCAATGCCGGAAACCTTTCCGTCCGTAGTAATAGGGCTTGCGTTAAATTGATATTCCTTTTGGTCTACGGGGATAATCCTTTCCGCATGCTCGCCGCTTGCGGCGTTACGCAACAGCTCCTGTATTTCAAAGCTGTTGTTAAAAAGAAGCAAATCCTTGCCGATACAGTACCGGCTTATTTTCAAAATTTCAGAAGCAGATTGATTTATGCTGAGTACATTCCCGTTTTCTCCCAAAAGAATAATACCCTCTCGCATGTTTTCGGTCGCCGTATCAAATTCCTTCTTCTTGCGTTTCAATTCATTTTTCTGAAGTCGCAGCTGATTTTTTTGATAGGAAAGACGGTTAAGAAGCGGAGTCAGCTCCTCGTACGCTTTTTCAACGTCAGGTTTTTCAAGGTCGATTTCATTTAAAGGCTTGACAATCCGCTTTGACAGACGGTAAGCAAGAAATACGGAAAGTATAACGGCTATTCCGATTACGATTAAAATCGGCTGTAACATGCTGACAATAAGCGCCCACCAGGAAAGATGCGCAGAGGAGAGACGAAGCACAGAGCCGTCGGAAAGCTTTCTTGCGCAGTAAAGCTGACGTTCCGTTAATGTAGTAGAATAGCGAGAGCTCTGCCCAAAGCCATCCTTAAGAGCTTCCTTTATTTCCTCGCGCTCTAAATGATTCTCCATAACTGAAGAATCCTTTTTGTTGTCAAACAGAATAGAGCCGTCGGCGGCAATCCAAGTAATGCGGAAATCTCCGTCGGAAATGCTCCTTATATACTCCTCGCCCGTGCTTTCCACAGCGGAAGCCGCAATAAACGTCTCGGTCTCCAGCTCTTTCATTTGTACCGATGAGAAATAGCCGTACAGCACTCCCATGATCAGCAGAAAAGAAGCGACAAAGACCGCTGTCGCCGCAATACATATAGAACGAAATATTTGTTTCTTCATTTGCCGACCCCCATTCTATATCCGACTCCGCGAACCGTTTCAATATAGCTTCCCGCTTCTCCCAGCTTGGTTCGAAGCGTTCCTATGTGAACGTCTACCGTTCTCGTTTCACCTACAAAGTCAAGACCCCAAATCCTTTCAAGGAGCTTGTCGCGCGTATATACTATTCCGACATTTTCCATAAGCAGCATAAGCAAATCATATTCCTTTAAGGTCAGTATTACTTCGTTTCCGTTAACCGAAACCCTATGGCGAAGTTTGTCGATTTCGATCTCGCCTACCGACAGGGTGTCTTCGGACTTCGGAGCCGTTCTTCTGAGAACCGCCTTTACTCTCGATACCATTTCCATCATGCCGAACGGCTTTGCAAGATAATCGTCCGCCCCTAAATCAAGTCCTATAACCTTATCGTATTCGGTGCCCTTCGCAGTTGCCATAATAACGGGAATGCTCGCTGTTTGCAAATGAGAACGAAGCTTCTTCAAAATAGAAATACCGTCCTCTCCGGGAAGCATTATGTCAAGAAGTATCAGCTCCGGCTTTTCTGTTTTCATTCCTGCCCAAAAATCCTCCGGTTTTGCAAATCCTCTCGCCTCAAATCCCGAGGCGGTCAGAGTATATATTACCAATTCTCTGATACCGTTGTCGTCTTCCACACAGTAAATCATCTGTAATCCCTGCCTTTCACAAACAGAATAACTCCCAAACGTAATATTTGTTATCGGTATATTGTAAAACACCTGCAAAGTTTATTATATCACATTTTAAGCAAAAATCAACAAAGTTATTAATACATACCGCCCGCCTATTCGTCATGAATACCCGTAACCGAGAATTCAACCCATTGCGCTATATTTACGGCGTGATCCCCGATACGCTCAAAGTATTTTGCAATTATCAAAAGGTCTATTGCATATTCTCCGTTTGCACTGTTCTCGGCAATCATGGTTATTAATTTTTGTTTTACCCGCACAAATGCGTCGTCAACCACATCGTCGTAGGCGACAACAGACCTTGCCAGCTCCAAATCCCTGTTAACATAGGCGTCAATACTGTCGTTAACCATCTTGATTGTTGCCTGCGCCATATATCGGATATCACGGCACTCCTTGCCGGTTCTGCCGCCGAGATAAATGATAATATCGGCAATATCCTCCGCCTGATCTCCTATTCTCTCCATATCGGTTATCATTTTAAGCGCCGCGGAAATGACCCGAAGATCCCTTGCAACGGGCTGTTGCTGTAAAAGCAGCTTTAGGCAAATGGACTCGATCTCCTTTTCCATTTCATCAATCTTTCCGCCGTTTTCTTTGGCTCTTTCGGCGTCCTCCGTACAACCGTCGAGCAAAGCCTTTACCGAAAGGGCAATAATGCTTTCGCATTCTCCGCCCATCTGCGTCATCTTTTTATTGAGTACTTCTAATTGCTCGTCAAATCTGCTTCGCATACCTTTATCCAAACCTTCCTGTAATATAATCCTCAGTGCGTTTATCCTTCGGATAGGAGAAGACCTTTTCCGTTTCCCCGAATTCTATAAGCTCTCCTAAAAGGAAGAATGCGGTGTTATCCGAAATTCGAACGGCCTGCTGCATGTTATGGGTAACTATTATAATCGTGTATTTTTCCTTAAGATTTAAAATCAGCTCTTCGATTCTGGAGGTCGATATAGGGTCGAGCGCCGAGGTCGGCTCGTCCATGAGTAAAACCTCCGGCTTGACAGCAAGCGCCCGAGCAATGCAAATTCGCTGTTGCTGTCCGCCCGACAGTCCGAGCGCGTTTTTTTTCAGCCTGTCCTTAACCTCATCCCATATAGCTGCGCCTCGAAGTGACTCCTCGACGAGCTCGTCAAGCCTTGCTCTGTTTGTTATTCCGTGGGTACGGGGACCGTATGCAATATTGTCATATATACTCATCGGAAACGGATTTGGCTTTTGAAAAACCATTCCTACATTACGGCGCAGCTCATTAACGTCGACATTCTTATCAAAGATATCCTGTCCGTTATAAATTATTTTGCCCTGTGTACTTACATTCTGAATCAGATCATTCATTCTGTTCAGTGTTCTCAAAAAGGTTGATTTGCCGCAGCCCGACGGTCCGATCAGAGCAGTAATACTGTTCTTTGGAATACTTATATTTATATCCTTTAGCGCATGCGTTTCTCCGTACCAAAGATTTAGCTTTTCGGTTGTAACGATATAACTCATACTCTTCTCCTTTTTGCAAAATATTTTCCGACCAACGACGCCGACATATTAATAATAAGCGTCATAATCATCAATATAAAAGCGATGGCAAAGGCAACACCGAACTCGCCCTCCTCTTTAGCGTACACATAGAGAGCCACCGTCAAGGTTGCTCCGGAGCTTGTAAGTCCGGACAGAATTCCGTTTAATGCATGTGCAAAGCCCGCCGTAAATAAAAGTGCAGCCGATTCGCCGAGAATTCTTCCGACGGAGAGTATGCATCCTGTAATTACGCCGTCTATACATCCGGGCATGACCACTGTACGAATAACCCTCCATTTTCCCGCACCCAGACCGAACGCTCCCTCTCGGTAGCTTTGCGGTACTGTTTTTAGACTTTCCTGAGTGGTTCTCATCACAGTCGGCAGATTCATGATTACAAGCGTCAACGCACCGGCAAGCAGACATGTACCGAAATTGGCGGAAAACAGGAGCATACCGACAAGACCGTAAATAATGGACGGGATTCCCGAAAGAGCTTCGGCGGCATACTCAATGACAGCAACTGTTTTTTTGCTTTTGGCGTATTCCGTAAGATAAATTGCCGCTCCGACCCCGAGAGGCAAAACAATTAAAAGCGTTGCGAGTACGATATACACAGTGTTCATAATATCGGGCAATATTCCGATATTCCCTTTAAGATAGCTTGGCTTGGTCGTAAGAAATTTCCAGGAAACATTCGGTGCGCCCTTTACCGTTATATAGCACAACATAAAAATCAGTAACGCTGCAGTAGTCAGCGAACACACATACATTAAGCCGCGCATAAAAAACGTATAGAATTTTCTTTTCCCGTTCATATTATTTCCCCTTTTCCCGCTTCAAAAAGAAATTAAGCGCAGCGTTAATCAGCATAATAAACAGAAACAGTACAAGTGCTATGGAAAATAAAGCGTTTCTTTGCAGGCTTCCCGGGCTTGAATATGCCATTTCGCTTGCTACCGCCGTTGTAAGAAATCGAACGCTCTGAAAAATTGACGGCATATTGGCAACATTTCCGGCAACCATCATAACCGCCATAGCTTCCCCTATTGCTCTTCCTACTCCCAGCACGACCGAAGCGGCAATTCCGCTTTTTGCCGCAGGAACGGAAATCTTAAAATAGGTTTCTACAGGCGTTGCGCCCAGCGCAAGAGAGGCGTCCTCATATTCCTTCGGAACGGAATCCAAAGCGGTAACCGACACTTTTATGATACTGGGTAAAATCATTACGGCAAGCACAATAATTGCCGCAAGTAAGCTCGCACCGTCCGGAATGTTAAAAAGGCTTCGTATTCCCGGCACCAAGACAAGCATACCTACAAGACCGTATACGACCGACGGAATGCCTGCAAGCAAATTTACAGCCGTTTCAATCGCCGCTCTTATTCTTTTTCCGGCAAGCTTTGAAAGATATACCGCCGTGAAAAAACCTATCGGAACTCCTATTACAATTGCACCTGCGGTACCGTATACACTTGTCAGAATAAACGGTAAAATCCCGAACTTCGGATTACTTGAAGTTGATTGCCACTCCCTGCCGAAAAGGAAATCGAAAAGACCGATTTCCTTTATTGCAGGGATTCCGGAGACAATCAGATATACCGAAATAATCAGAACGCATCCCACTGTAATAAGACCGAGCAGCAGAAATATCCCTTGAACAGCGCTTTCAAATAATCTTTTTTTCTTCATATTTTCCTTAATGAGCTAAATACGTTAATACCGTAGTTAAGGTATTTATTTTACGGGTATAGCTCCTGCGTCCTTGATTACTTGATTTGCGTCTTTTCCCGTGATGTAATCGAAAAATTTCTGTGCGCTGTCAGACAAGTCTTCTTTTTCCCTCGTTACAAGTACGAAGGGTCGCTGAATCGCATAGCTGCCGTCCTTAACGGTTTCTTCGCTCGGCAACACGCCGTCAATGTCGATAACCTTAACGCTGTCCTTCACCGCAGAAATCGAAGCGTAGCCTATTGCATTCGGATTGCCGGCAACTGTCGTAATAACATCCCCGGTAGAGGTCAGCTCCTGACGGTATTTGCACTTATCCTCCGTATCCGTTACAGATTCAAATCCGTCTCTTGTGCCGCTTCCGGCTTCCCTTCCTATAAGCACAATCTCGCCGTCCTCGCCACCGAGCTCCTTCCAGTTCTTGATCTCTCCCGTGTAGATTTTGGATACGTCTTCAAGAGTAAGCCCGTCTACCTTATTTTGAGGATTTACAATAACTGCGATTCCGTCAAGGGCGAGCACTGTTTCATTCAGGCCCTTTGCTTTTTCCTCATCCTTTAGGCTTCTGCTTGAAAGTCCGATATCGCATCTGCCTTCCTCCACCGCCTGTATGCCGGCTCCGGAACCGGTTGCGTTGTAGGTTACGGTAATTCCCGTATCGGATTCAAAGGTTTCGCTGAGGGCTCCTATCACTTTGCTCATTGACGTTGAGCCGTCCGTTGCGACTGCTTGTTGGCTCTTTTGGCATCCTGTGAGCGCCGATATAAGTAATAATACGGCTGCAAATAAACAAATATTTTTCTTCATTTTCATTTTTCTTGCTCCTATAATGTTTTTTGTAATCTCTTTTCGACTACGTTCATATTTTATACTCGTATGGTAAAATTCATAACCAATCTACTGTAAAATCGAGGTAAAATATAGAGGAAAAATAAAGACATAAATAAAAAAATCAATCGGGTATAAGGCAGTGACTGACCGCCGTCCTCCCACAACGCCGCTCGTACTGCTCAGCACAAGGCTTACCCCTGACGGAAACCTTTATCCGCCGGTTCGTCAATCTCTCTCAGATGAGAGTTCAATTTCCCGTTCATTCTAATAACGCTTACGGTTGTCGGTCAATTCTTTTTTAGGAACTAAAGTATCGCTGACCGAAAATTCCAACGCATTTCAAATTATCCTTCATGGCAAACACCGCCTTTGCGAGTACGTTGTACCGCAACGGAGGTGTTTCGAAAATGTGCGATTTGGATTTACAGAAACATATTGACTAATCACGGTTTTTGAACTATAATATATTTGTCAAGTGATAATGTGTCCTTAAGCATCGAAGATTCGTAGAATGAGAGTGCGAATTAGATCCGGAAGGGTTTGGGCACTTGACAAACAAATGAGTAAATCATTGAAACTATTGATTCCTCACAAATTCTCATTATGGAATCAAGAAAGCAGTTGTGTTGGTTGACTGTAGTTGTCCCCCTGTTGTTTTGTTGCTTTACACCACATTACGAACCGATAGTATTTCATCGGTCTTGTTTTGTTGCGTGTAAAGCAGTATATCTGTAATCGTCGTCCACGCACAATGCAAGTGTGTGAATTTTTTCGGTTCAGAAAGGAGAAAAAGATGAGCGGTAAAAAAGTATCGGGGAAGACTCATACCAAAGAGCAACTGGACAGTTGGGCAACCCAGAACAATCCAAACAATAAGGCGTATCGGTCAAATGCTAATAATCACGCTAACCAATTGAATCCAAATCGCAAAACGCATCAGCAGATTCACAACTCTAACCGTAGGCATAAAGATCAAATCTGGCCCGAATGGGCACCCGACTACCCGGAATATGATGATTAAAAAGGAGAATCAAAATGAGCAAACATTTCTTTGATTTTGAAGATGGCGACTTTGCCCATACGATATCGGATAATATGGCTATTGATTCCGATGGTGATCTTCTGATGAGAATGGGCGATAACATGGCGATGGATATGGATACTGGTGATGTTCATATCATATCATCGTGGTCTAACGATGACGAAGACGACGATTAAATAGAATCATACCTCAATGCAAAAATCCCTCTGC
>JAQXHN010000056.1 GCA_029007295.1 Clostridia bacterium
CATTTGTTGTTCACCGCCGGAAAGCGTACCTGCAATCTGCTTTCTTCTTTCCTTCAGCCTGGGAAATCTTTCATATACATCGTCAAGAGAAGTGCTAATCTCACTGCCGGGTCTTGTATAAGCGCCCATATCGAGATTTTCCTCTACGGTCATGTGCTGAAAAATAAGTCTTCCCTCGGGTACCTGAGACAGGCCCAGCGTTAATATTTTATTTGCCGGTACATTGGAAATATTTTTGTCAAGAAATTCAATCGAACCCGTTTTTGAGCGCAAAAGTCCGGAAATTGTGTGCAGAACGGTCGATTTGCCTGCCCCGTTTGCACCTATAAGCGTTACGATTTCGCCCTGATTTACATTAAAGCTGACATCCTTTACAGCGTGAATGCTGCCGTAATATACATTGATATTATTTACCTTAAGCATCTTACTGTACCTGTCCCTTTCCGAGATAAGCCTCAATTACAGTGGGATTGTTTTGAATTTCTTCAGCTGTTCCCTTTGCTATTACCTTACCGAAATTGAGAACACAGATTCCTTCGCAAATACCCATAACGAGATTCATATCATGTTCAATCAGTAATATTGCTATACCGAACATATCACGGATTTTGACAATGGTTTCCATTAGGTCGGCAGTTTCGGCGGGATTCATACCTGCCGCAGGCTCGTCGAGCAATAAAAGGCTCGGATTTGTAGCCAACGCTCTGACAATTTCAAGTCTTCTCTGCGCTCCGTACGGTAAGGAACCTGCTTTCCAATTGCCGAGATTTTGCATATCAAATATTGAAAGAAGCTCCATTGCCCTTTCATGAGCATACTTTTCCTTTTTCCAAAACGACGGTAAACGAAGAATACCGCTTGCCGTCGTATAACGGACAGAATTATGAAGACCTATTTTAACATTGTCTTCTACTGTTAAGTTATTAAACAAACGGATATTCTGGAAGGTTCTTGCGATTCCCATCTTGTTTATTTGAACCGTATTTTTACCGGCAGTGTCAACTCCGTTTAAAAGAATTGTACCTCTTGTCGGCTGATATACCTTTGTTAACAGGTTAAAAACGGTTGTTTTTCCTGCTCCGTTCGGTCCGATAAGTCCTGCAATTTCGGTAGCACCTATAGTCAAATCAAAAGAATCGACTGCTCGAAGTCCGCCGAAATCAATTCCGAGATTATGACACTCAAGAACAGGTTTTTTATCAATATCTCTTTCCGGAACAATTGACTTACTCGGAACCGGTACCATTTTTGTTTTAAGTATCTTAGCCATTATTGTCACCTCCGCTAATATTGTCGGCGACAGCAGCCTTTTTATTCTTTTTAGCAAATATTGATTTTATTCCTGAGCATATCTTTGAGATAAAGTTTTTAAGCAATGGATTGTTTGTAGCAAGCATAACGATAATCAATACAATAGCGTAAATCAGCATACGGTACGTTGAAAATTCACGCAACAGCTCGGGAAGTATATACAGAAGTGCGGCGGCAACCATTGAACCGAGCATGTTGCCGAGTCCGCCGAGAACAACGAACACAAGCACCAATATAGAAGTGTCAAATCCGAATTTAGTCGACTGCAAAGTCGGCATATTCATTGCGTACAGGGTACCCGCCGCTCCTGCAAGCGCTGCGGATATTACAAACGCAATCATTTTATGTCTCATAACGTTTATGCCTACGGACTCAGCCGCAATACGGTTATCGCGAATAGCCATTACCGCACGTCCGGTACGGCTTCTTATAAAGTTAAGAATAATTATTAGCGATACAAGGACGAGTACTGCACCGATAATAAACATTACCGTATTTCCTTCAAGCTTTGCAACCGAAGCTTTAATTTTGGTGCCGCTTGCTTTTGCATTGGCTCTGATTGTTTCAGCTATAGAGGAGCTGGGCAACTTTAAATCAGAAACGCCTACAGCACCGTTAATGATTACTATACCGTCGTCAGCAAGCTTTAAATCGGCGGCAGTCTTTTTTGAGAATGCTCCGAATATAAAATGCAGTCCCTTAGAATCAAAGCCTACATAAAGGCAGTTAATAATATCCTTAATTATTTCTCCGAAGGCAAGCGTTACAATAGCAAGATAGTCGCCGTTCAGACGAAGCACGGGGATTCCGATCAGGAAGCCGAATATCGCCGCCATTAAAGCGCCTATAATCATGGATATAACTACTCGTAATACCGTATTGGGAATAGCTTCGGAAAACGCAATGTAAGAAACAACTCCGGTAAATGCGCCTATACTCATAAATCCGGCATGTCCCAAGCTAAGTTCCCCTAAAATACCAACTGTAAGATTCAGAGAAATCGCCATAGTCATGTAACAGCAAACAGGGATAATCCAACCGACTTGCTGATTATTTAATTTTCCGCCGGAAAGAAGAAAATATACAATAATAAAAGCGATAATAATGAAAAGATAAGTAATAAAATCAAATGAATTGAACTTATGAGATTTATTGATTTTCATTGTTTTTGTTTTCATGCCGTCACCTTATACCTTTTCCTGAATCTTCTTACCCAGAAGTCCTGAAGGACGAACAAGCAAGACAACAATCAGCACTGCGAATACAATAGCATTTGCCAACTGAGAAGAAATATATGCTTTTGCAAAGGATTCAATTATACCGAGTAAAATACCGCCGAGAAACGCACCCGGAATAGAACCTATTCCACCGAAAACAGCGGCTGTAAACGCCTTAATACCGGGCATTGAGCCGGTTGTAGGAATAAGTGTAGAATAAGACGAGCAAAGCAAAACACCGGCAATGGCGGCAAGCGCAGAGCCTATCGCAAACGTAAGAGAAATAGTTCTGTTTACATTGATACCCATTAACTGAGCGGCATTCTTATTTTCGGAGCAGGCTCTCATTGCCTTACCGATTTTGGTTTTATCAGTGAAAAATGTAAGCGCAACCATAATAAGCACGCATACAGCTATCGTTACGATTGATACGACGGATATAGTCAATTCACCGTTAAACAGCTCTATGTTTCCGGGGAAAATTGACGGATATGACTTTGTATTGGCAGTCCAAATAAGTAACGCCGAATTTTGCAGAAAGTATGATACGCCTATCGCAGTAATAAGAACAGCCAGCGATGTTGCCTGGCGCAGGGGTCTGTATGCGAGTCCTTCAATTATAACTCCGATAACGGTACATACGATTACAGCGCATATTATGGAGACCCAAATCGGTAATTCCCAATACATCATTGCACAGAATGAAATATATCCGCCGACCATTATGACATCACCGTGGGCAAAGTTCAGCATTTTCGCAATTCCGTATACCATTGTATATCCAAGAGCGATAATTGCATATACACTGCCAAGACTAACGCCGCTTATTAGATATTTTAAAAAATCCATAAGGGTACCTCAAGCTAAATATGAAATATAAAAAACCTTATAAATTATCATAACTGTCGAGCATAAATTGCCCGACAGTAATGATATTTATTTTGTAATTATTAATTGTAATCAGTCGTTTGTGGGGAGAACGTAGTTGCCGTCTTTAATAACAACTGCCATAGGAGTTTTGGAAACTGCGCCGGATTCATCCCAAGTCATAGTTCCCGTAAGACCTGATACCTCAAGCTCCGGCATAACTTCGATAAGTGCGTCGCAGATTGTTTCACAATCCTGGTCTGCTGTGCATCCTGCAACAAGAATCGCTTCATAAATCGCATAAACAGCGTCGTATGCATCGGCTGCAAACTGGTTGGGGATGTCGTTTGCAAGCTCTTCAAAGCTCTTTACAAAGGTCTTGGTACGTTCATCCTGTGCGTCAGCTGAGAAAGGAGTAAGAAGCATTACGCCTTCCGCAAGACTGGTATCAAAGCCTTCCATTGCAAGAATACCGTCCATACCGTCTACTCCGAAGAATGTAGGAGCATAGCCCATATCGCTTGCCTGCTTCAAAATAACGGAAGCGGGAGTGTAGTACATGGGAAGGAAAATAAGATCTGCACCCTTTGATTTAGCAGCAGTAAGCTGTACTGTGAAGTCTGTAGAGGTATCCTTTGTGAATGTGCCCTCGTAAACTACGCTGAGGTTCTTCTGTTCAGCTTCCTCAACGAAGGTGTTACGAATACCCTGAGAGTAAATATCATCATTCATATAAATGATAGCAATTTTTGCATCAGGCATATTTTCCGCCATATAGTCAGCGGATGCAATACCCTGGTTGGGGTCTGTGAAGCAAATCTGATACATATTATCCTTGTTATCAATTACGTCTGTAGAAGAAGCAGAGGGAGTCATCATAAAGACTCTGTCTTCATAAGCCTTAGCTGAAACAGCTACGCAGGGGCCTGTTGTAACACAACCTACGATAGCCTGAACGTCCCAGTCAAGAAGAGTATTATATGCGTTAATGGAGGTTTCGTTGTCATGAACGTCATCTTCGCACTTAAGCTCCAACTTAACGTTTCCGTTAAGCGCGTTAATCTCGTCTACGGCGATCTTTGCGCCGTTCATAGCAGCTGTACCGTAAATAGCGGCGCCGCCGGTAATGGGTCCGATAAATCCAATCTTAAATGTTCCGGAAGCTTCGGATTCTTCCGGATCTGTTGTTCCGGTAACATCCGACTTATTCGGATTATCAGCCTTTGTATCTTCTGAATCAGAAGTATTATTTCCGCAGGAAACAAAGCAACCGACAAGAAGAACAACAGCTAAAAATGCGCTTAAAATTCTAAAAGTCTTTTTCATTGTCATCTCTCCTCAATAACAAAATAATTTCGCTTATTAGCAAGCAAAAGTATTATACTACTATAATTTTTTTTTGTCAATAAATATTCAACAAAAATGTCTTTTTTAACAAAAAAAATTTATAATAATATTATTTTTAGTTGATTTTACAGATAAAACGTACTTGAAATTGCGGCAAAATGAATATATAATATACATTACTATATTAAAGGAGAGCCAAACAAGTGAAAAAGCCTCTGCTTATGCTTGCTCCCATGGCAGGATTTTCGGACAAGGCAATGAGAAAAATTTGTTCCGATATGGGATGTGATATTGCCGTTTCCGAAATGGTTTCCGCAAAAGCAATACACTACAAAGACAGCAAGACCGACACGCTTGCCGAGCTTGACGATATTCAATGCTCTCAGGCCATACAGATTTTCGGCTCCGACGCCGAGATTATGGCAGAGGCCGCAGAATATCTGTGCGCAAAATATAATCCCGATTATATTGATATAAACATGGGCTGTCCCGTTAAAAAAATTTCCGGCAACGGAGACGGCGCCGCACTCATGAAGGAGCCCGTTAAAGCCGCAGGAATTGTCAGTGCCGTTGCAAAATCGGTAAAAACCCCTGTCAGCGTTAAAATTCGCTCGGGATGGGACGACAGCTCAAAAAATGCGCCGGAATTTGCAAAAAGAATGGAAGCAAGCGGCGCAGCTTTAATTACCGTTCACGGAAGAACAAAGCAGCAGATGTATTCATTACCGGTAGATACCGATATTATTGCCGAGGTAAAAAAATCAGTTTCAGTTCCCGTTATTGCAAACGGCGGAATAAATTCGGTTGACGATGCCGTAAACATGCTTAACCGAACCGGATGCGACGGATTAGCCTTAGCAAGAGGAGTAATCGGCAATCCGTGGCTGTTTTCAAATATACGTTCCTATTTCTTAGGCAAGCCTTTGACTATTCCAACCGTAAAAAACAGAATCGAAACGGCAGAAAAACATCTGAAGCTTGAAATTCAAAATAAAGGCGAGCTGACTGGAGTGCGTGAATCAAAGTCCGTCATCGGTCATTATCTTTTCGGCTTAAAAGGCGCGGCTTTTGCAAGAATGAAAATCAATATGTCAGAATCCGCAAACGAAATATTTGAAATTCTTAAATTTATTCTTACAGAAAATAATTGATTGTACTATATTTCCCAAAATTTTAAAGCGCCCTGTTTTACAGGGTGCTTTTAAGTTAAATATAAAACGTTATCTAAACAGAAATTCAGATGTTCATAATTATGGGAATTATCATTGGGCGACGCTTGGTCTGTCCGTAAACATATTTTGACAGTTCGTCCTTAACCTTGTTCTTCAGCTGAGTCCAATCCACTATATTGTTATCAAGACAATTCAGCAACGTATCCGTGCAGATATTTCTTGCCTCCTCCATCAGTTCCTCGGATTCTCTGACATATACAAATCCTCTCGAAACAATGTCGGGGCCCGATAACAGTATTCTTTCATTGATATCAACGCTTGCAACGACAATAATAATACCGTCCTGAGAAAGCAATTTTCTGTCGCGAAGCACAATACTGCCTACATCTCCTATACCGTAACCGTCAATCAATACTCTTCCCGACTGAACGCTTCCGGTAATTTTAGCTTCGTTTTTGTCAAATTCAAGAACCTGTCCCAAATCAAGAACGAAAATATCATCGTCGCTTTCTCCCATTTCTTCGGCAAGCTCCTTATGCTGCATTAAATGCTTATACTCACCGTGAACGGGAACAAAATATTTCGGTTTAGTCAATGCGTGCATCAATTTTATTTCTTCACGGCAGGCATGTCCCGACACATGTACTTCAACATCCGCATCATGAAAAACGCAAACGCCGTTTCTGTAAAACTCGTTAAGTATTTTATCAACAAGCTTTTCGTTTCCCGGAATTGCATGTGCGGAAATAACAACCAAATCTTTATTGCCGAGTTTAATTTGAGCATGGTCTCCGAACGCCATTCTGTAAAGCGCAGACATAGGCTCGCCCTGACTTCCCGTGGTAATTACCGTTACGTTTTCGGGTGCGAACTTATTAATTTCATTCATATCTATTATCAGTCCGGCAGGAACATTCATGTAACCCAGCTCGATAGCGGCCTTAACTATATTCAGCATGCTTCTTCCCGTTATCGCGACCTTACGGTTATAAACCGCACTGGTATTAATAATTTGCTGAACACGGTGTACGTTGGACGAAAATGTAGCTACTACGATTCTCTTGTCCTTATTTCTGTGGAAAATGTTAGACAGCGACGCACCTACTGTTTTTTCGGAGGGCGTATAGCCGGAATGCTCGACATTGGTTGATTCGCACATCAAAAGGGATACGCCGTTTTTACCTAACTCGCTTAATCTCGCAATATCCATAACCTCGCCCTCGATAGGCGTCAAATCAAGCTTAAAGTCGCCGGAATGTACAATCACACCCTGCGGCGTATCGATAGCCAGAGCGCACGCATCGGCAATGGAGTGGTTAACACGGATAAATTCAACGCTGAATGCGCCGGCGTCAACGACGTCTCCCGCGGCAATGCAGAAAAGCTTTGCGCTGTCAAGAAGATTGTGCTCTATCAATTTATTTTTAAGTATACCGATAGTTAATCTCGTTCCGTAAACCGGAACATTTAATTCCCTGAGCACATAAGGCAGAGCGCCTATGTGATCCTCGTGTCCGTGAGTTAAAAATATACCTCTTATTTTTTCACTGTTCTTTTCAAGGTATGTCACATCAGGAATTACCGAGTCTATACCGAGCATATCGTCGTCCGGAAAGCCCATTCCGCAATCTATTACTATTAAATCGTCCTCGTATTCTATAACCGTCATATTTTTGCCGATTTCGCCCAAGCCTCCGAGACCGATGACCTTAACTTTGGACAAATTCTGCAACTGCTGTTTATTTGTTTTTTTCTTTCTTGCCATAAAAATCCTTTCAAAAAATCTCAAAAAGACTGCAAACACAGCCCAAAAGAGCCTGCAAAAAGCAAGCTTATCCTACGGAGAAACATAGTTTCTCATTTATGTATAACACGGATATTGTCCCGTTCAACGGCGTTCCGAACGGGTTTTACCGTGTTTTTTTACCGCACTCGTTCGTGCGGCTGCGAATTAAGATGATTAAAGAATAGCATATATTGGTTTTTTTGTCAAGTTTTATTATCTTATAAGCTCCATGAATAAAAATACAAATGAAGAACCAAGCATTGCGCCTAAGAAAAACCAAAGCATTCTTTGGTTATGTTTCCTTTTCGAAAAAGAAACACGTTTTTTGGGTTCGGAGTTATTTATCAGCTCGTTACGCTTAATTGCCTCGCTCACTATTCGGTTGGCTTCCTTAACAATATCGGACTCGGAAGCGTCTGCGTTTTTATCCTTCAGGATAAAATAAGCCTGTTCAAATACATCTCCCCCGATATTTCGTATAATTATTATTTTTCGTTGGCAGTCCTTGTAAGTCATACCATTACCTCCGCTGAGTATTTTACATAATTATTCTCCCAAGACCTTTGATTATATTCAAAAATTTTCGGAAATATTTTTAGATAAACGAATATTTTCAAAAAAATGAGCAAATAATCGATTTATCGAAACGAAAGGAATAAAAAAATGAAAACACAATTTATTAATCCAAAACGCTTTCTTGTAATTTTTTCAATACTTACCGTTATCCTGAGCTTGGTTATTCCCTTTCTTCCTTTATCCGGAGAAGAACGGGTATACAACGATACGTTAAGATTTCACGTAATCGCAAATTCGGATTCCGAACAGGATCAGCTCCTAAAGCTTAAGGTCAGGGATGCCGTTTTATCGGGTATATCCAATTCGCTTGATAAATGCTCTTCAAAAAGCGAAGCTGTTGCTACGGTAAACAGCAATAAAAATTATATTGAAAGTATCGCAAAAAATACCGTTGCAGAAAACGGATACGAATACAATGTTTCCTTTTCTCTTTGCGAAGAATATTATCCGGAAAGAGAATACGAAGGGGTTCGTTTGCCAAGCGGAACATATACCTCCCTTCGACTTATAATAGGCAAGGGAGAGGGGCACAACTGGTGGTGTATTCTTTACCCAACGCTGTGTACAGGCGCATCAAAGCCCGAAAAAGAGCTTGCAAGCGCAGGTTTTACCCCAAATCAAATAAGAGTTCTTACCGAAAATGAATCTACGAAGTATAAGGTAAGATTTAAAATAATCGAGTTTTTCGGAAATCTTTTTTCATAGAACAAAATTAACTAAAAATACTCATATAGGACGGAATATTCCGTCCTTTTTTGTATATTTTTGTAAAATTTAATATCTAATATTGATTTTTGCGACGCTACGCATTATAATATATTTTATATTATGGATTTTTATGTTTATATAGGAGAAGTTACCGATTATGAAAAAAGTTACCAAAGCCGTTATTCCGGCAGCCGGTCTCGGCACCCGAATGTTGCCCATTGCGAGAAGCGTTCCGAAAGAAGTATTACCTATAGTCGACAGACCCGTCATGGAATATCTCGTAAGAGAAGCCGTTGACAGCGGAATTAAGGACATTCTTATCATTACTAACCGAGGAAAAGGGGTTATCGAGGATTACTTCGATCACTCTCCCGAATATGAAGATAAACTCCGTGCCAAGGGTAAGCTTGATGAAATTGAAGCCATGAGAGAGCTTACCTCCAAGGCTAACATCTATTTCATACGTCAGAAAGAGCCCAAGGGTCTCGGTCATGCCATTTCATGTGCTAAGGCATTTACAGGCGACGATCCGTTTTGCGTGCTTTACGGAGACGATGTTATTGCTTCCGAGGTTCCGGTATGCAGGCAGTTAATTTGCGCTTATGACAAATACGGTCTGGGCGTTGCCGGAGTAAACCGAGTAACGGACGAGCAAATTGTAAAATACTGTTCGCTTAAGGTTGATCCTATCGAAAATAACGAATACAAGGTAAGCGATATGATTGAAAAGCCGAAAATCGAGCAGAAATTCAGTAATTTTTCAATTCTCGGAAGGGTTCTTTTAACAAGCGACATATACGATATTCTCGACCGTACCGAGCCCGGAGCCGGAAATGAAATTCAGTTAACAGATGCAATGAGGGAGCTTTGCCGGACAAAAGGTATGACGGCAGTTGAATTTGAGGGAACGAGATACGATATGGGTTCAAAGCTCGGCTTCCTCTACGCAAATGTTGAATATGCGCTCAGACATCCCGAATTATCAGAGCCCTTTAAGGCATATCTTCGGGAATTGACAAAAACTCTGTAATGTAAATAAGGAATTATACGAGATGGAAAGAGTTTCAAAGACAAACTATTATCTTGATATTGCTCAGACAGTAGCCGAACGCAGCACATGTTTACGACGTCACTTCGGAGCTATTATAGTTAAAGACGATTCCATTGTTTCTACCGGCTATAACGGCGCTCCGCGAGGCAGAGAAAACTGTTCCGATATCGGTCACTGTTACCGTGAAGCTCTCGGTATTCCGAGAGGCGAACGCTATGAGCTTTGCAGAAGCGTTCACGCAGAGGCAAATGCGATTATTGCCGCTTCGTATCAGCAAACGCAGGGCGCAACGCTATATCTTGCCTGCACCGATCCGAAAACGGGAAAGATTCAGCCGAGCACAAATTCCTGCTCGATGTGCAAAAGGTTTATTATCAATTCAGGCATCAAAAAGGTTATCGTCCGTGAAACAAAGGACACCTTCTCGGAGTATGATGTCGAAAAATGGGTTATTGATGATGACAGCATTTCCGGAAAATTCGGCTATTGAAATTTCGGCTGTAAAATCGCTTACAAAGGAACCGACCGTATTGACCCATAAATTACCGTTGCAGGATTTTAAACTGAAAAAAATTTGCTTTGTCTGCACCGGTAATACCTGCCGTTCTCCTATGGCTGCGGCAGTGGCAAATGAATTGGGACGGAATATCGGCATTACCGCAGTTTCCGCAGGGTTGTTTCCGAATGTCGGTGAAAAAATCTCCGAGAACGCTCTTATCGCTCTGTCAAAAGCAGGCTTTAAGCCCGTCGAAGGAAACATGTTTGTCAATCATAGAGCGATACCTCTGACAAAGGAAATCTTAATTCAATGCGACTGCGTTATCGGTATTACCGAAAGTCATTTCATGACTATGTTAAGAGCCTTTCCATCATACGCCCAAAAGCTTTCCGTAATGCCGAAAAACATCCGGGATCCTTACGGATGCGATATTAAAGAATACGATAACTGTCTTCTTGAAATAACAAAAGGTGTAAAGGAGCTGCTCGGAATTGAAAATAATTAAAGCCCGCGCCTGCGATTTAGACATTATTGCCGATTTTGAAAACAAATATTTTTCGCATCCTTACTCCAAAGAGTTGATTATTAAAACTCTTAAAAACGAGAATTATCTTATTGTTATTGCAACAAAAGACGGATCTCATGCCGGTTATGCGGAATTCGGATATTTCATCGACAGCGTGTCTGTTGACAGGGTATGTGTGTCATACGGCTTTAGACGTCAGGGTATTGCAAAAATGCTTCTTGCCGAAGGCGAAAAATGGGCAAAACGGCTAATGTGTAATACGATGACCCTTGAGGTGAGGAGTCAAAATTCAGCCGCCGTTGCGCTTTATGAAAAGTCAGGATACATTTTATGCTCAAGGCGCAGCCATTATTACACCTGTCCAAAGGACGACGCTTTGATATATACAAAACTACTGTAGAGAAAGAATTACTATGCTTATACTCTCATTTGAAAGCTCCTGCGATGAAACATCCTGTGCGGTGTGCAGATTTGACGGCGAAACGTCGACAGTTTTATCTAATATTGTCGCATCGCAAATTTCAATACATGCGCTTTACGGAGGAGTAGTACCTGAAATTGCAAGCCGCGCTCATATTGAAGCCGTATCTAATATCGCTTATAAAGCAATCAGCGAAGCAAGGGTATCTATGGCTGAGATTGACGCTGTAGCTGTTACAAACACGCCGGGGCTTATCGGAGCTCTTCTTGTATGCGTAAGCTTTGCAAAAGGAATTGCATTTACGTACAAAAAGCCCTTGATTGCGGTAAATCACATAAGAGGACATATCGCTGCAAATTATTATTCAACTCCGGCGCCGAAGCCTCCGTTTACTGCGCTTGTCGCCTCCGGAGGTCACACATCTATTGTTAACGTCGAAACATACACACGTATTAATACGATAGGTAAAACGAGAGATGACGCTATCGGCGAAGCTTTTGACAAGGTTGCAAGAAAATTAAATATACCGTATCCGGGAGGTGCCGAAATGGATGTCCTTGCATCAAAAGGAAATCCAAACGCCATTCCCTTTCCGTTGGGAGCCATTCCCGACGATACCCTTGATTTTTCGTTCAGCGGGTTAAAAACCGCAGTTGTGAACTATCTTCACAGGGAAGAACAGAACGGAAACGAAATAAACCGTTGCGATGTGGCGGCGTCATTTACAAATTCCGTTTGCAAGTCAGTAATAAAAAAGCTTTCAAAAGCATTGGAGATAACAGGTCACAGCCGCCTTGTTCTGGCAGGAGGTGTCGCCGCTAATTCTCACTTAAGAAAAGCGCTCGAAGAGCTTTCCCTTGAAAAAGGTATCGCTCTGTTTATCCCGCCGAAGGCTCTGTGCGGCGATAATGCCGCGATGATAGCGGCTCAGGCCTATCACGAATTCAAAGCCGGAAATACGGCTGATTTTAACTTAAATGCATACGCTACCAAGCGATAAGGAGGCAAAAATGAATCCAAAATACGAACAGCAGATTAAAGCTGCAAGCGCACACTTTGAAAAAGTTCTTGAAGAACAGCTCGAAAGAGTTGATAGAATTAACTCGTCAAAAGAAACGGTAGACTTCGCAAAGCTTGATAAATGTGTTATCGGCATTTGCGGCGGAGACGGAATAGGCCCTATTATTACAAAAGCCTCTCAGGAGGTTCTTGAATATCTTTTGGCAAACGATGTTAAGAACGGTACAGTCGAATTCAAGGTTATTGACGGTCTTACAATTGAAAACAGAGCAAAATGCATGAAGGCCATTCCCGATGACGTCATGGAGGAATTGAAAGCATGTAACGTAATATTAAAAGGTCCTACAACAACTCCTCATCAGGGGGATGGATGGCCAAATATAGAAAGTGCGAACGTTGCAATGAGAAAGGGTCTTGATCTTTTTGCAAATGTTCGTCCCGTTAAGGTACCCGATCAGGGCATCGACTGGACCTTCTTCCGTGAAAACACCGAAGGAAGCTATGCCGTAGGCAACAAGGGCGTTAATGTTACTAACGATTTGGCCGTAGACTTTTGCGTTACGACAACAGAGGGAACCGAACGTCTTGCCCGTCTTGCCTATGATTATGCGAGAAGAAACGGTAAGGACAGAGTTTCGGTAGTAACAAAAGCAAATATTATAAAGACAACAGACGGTAAATTCTTAAATCTTTGTCTTGATATTGCCAAGGATTACCCCGAAATTATAACCGATACATGGTTTATTGACATTATGACAGCAAAGCTTATTGACGAAAAACGCCGCCGTGACTTTAAGGTTATCGTTCTCCCCAACCTCTACGGTGATATCATCACCGACGAGGCTGCGGAATTTCAGGGGGGGGTAGGTACCGCAGGCAGTGCAAATATCGGTAAGAAGTACGCTATGTTCGAGGCAATTCACGGCTCTGCGCCGAGAATGATTTCGGAAGGCAGAGGTTGCTATGCAGATCCCTGCTCCATGCTGAGAGCGACCGTTATGCTCCTTTCTCATATCGGCAGACAGAAGGAGGCCGACAAGCTTGAAAGAGCGCTCGATATCTGTATGTATGAGGATAAAAAATATGTCATAACCGGAAGAGATACCGGAGCTACCTGCGACCAATTTGTGGAATATCTCACACAAACCATTAAATCTTTATAAACCGGATTACATTATGGAAAATTCAAATAAAAAGCTTCAGCAGGGCGTTTCGGCTCAGGTCATAAAAAGACTGCCGAGATATTTTCGTTATCTGCGTCTTCTGTTGAATGAAAACCGATTACGAATCAGCTCCGGAGATCTTGCTAAAATGATGAATGTTACCGCATCTCAAATTCGACAGGATTTAAACTGCTTCGGCGGCTTCGGTCAGCAGGGTTACGGCTATAACGTTACCTATCTTTACGGTAAAATAAGTGAAATTCTCGGCGTTAACGAAAATTACCAGGCGGTAATAATTGGAGCCGGAAAATTAGGTCAGGCGCTGTGCGGCAGTCCCGTATTTACAAAGCGCGGTGTTGAAGTTATCGGTCTTTTTGATAACGATAAGAAAATTATCGGGAAAATAGTTGACGGTCTTAATGTTGCGTCCATTGATACGCTCGGCGATTTCTGCAAAAAAAACCGTGTAGATATCGCGGCGCTCACACTTACATCAAAAAACGCTCCCTTGGCGGTTGAGCTGATTTCCAGCGTCGGAATACCCGGAATATGGAACTTTACAAGCTATGACATTAACCAAACAAATACAAATATTTCTGTTCAGAACGTTCATTTAGGCGACTCGCTCATGATGCTCTGTCTTTCTCTGCGCGAAAAGTATAATAATGAGAAAGAGCATCATTCGGGGGGAATTACAGAATGAAATACGAACTGAATTTCGGCTGTGACGTAATTACTCTGCCGGGCAAGGTACTCACCGAAAGACTTCACCAATGCAAAGAAATCGAATTAAAGGCGCTGATTGCGCTGGCTTCCGACGCAGAGCTTCGCTCCGATTTCGAAGCCGGCGCCGAGGCTCTTTGTCAAAGACTTGCGTGCGACAGAGCTGCCCTTGACACGGCGATAGCTTTTTGGAGGGGGGCCGGAGTTGTTTTGACATCCAAAGAAGCAAGCAGCGTTAAAAATCCGAAATCAAGACGCAGAAGCAATGCCCCGACATACACAGGTCAGGAGCTTGCGTCTATTATCGAGGACGAAAATTTGTCAATGATAATAAATGAACTGCAGAAGATATTAAAAAGGACCTTTAACCCGACAGAAGCGAACACCGTTGTTTCCCTTATGAGATATTTGAACGTAGACGCCGATTATCTTATGCTTCTTTGCCGCTACTGCTCCGAAATCGGGAATCCTTCAATGAGATATATAGAAACAACCGCCTATTCCCTTTTTGACGAAGGAATTACAAATTCCCAATTACTTGACGCTTACATAAAAAGCAAGGCGGAGATAAACTCGTTTTTCGGAATGGTACGCAGTATTATAGGAATCGGAGGCAGAGCGCTTTCAAAATCAGAGAAAACAACTTTTGAAAAATGGGCTTCCGAGTTTGGATACAGCGAAGAAATCATTCGGCTCGCTTACGATATTACCGTTGAAAAAACCGGGAAATATTCCATAAGATATCTGGATAAAGTACTTACAAATTGGCATTTATCTGGCTTAAATACCATTGAAGAAATAAATAAATATATAGAAAACGCACAGAACAAGCCCGAAAAATCGGATAATAAAAGCTTTGAGACCGACGAATTTTTCGAAGCGGCGCTTCGTCGCAGCTACGAAAGTAAAATAGAAAGACCTAAGGACAAATAATTATGAGCTTTAATCGTGACAGCATAATACAAGTCAAGGAACTTTTCAAGGAAAAAAGAAATAATGCGATAATCAAGGCGGAAAATGAAAAATTTCGTCTTTATTCCGATATACCGCTTTTAGCCGAAATAGATAGAAAACTATCCGGTACCGGTATTGCCGTATTTGAAGCCGCATTGCAGGGCGGGAACGGCTTAAATGAAAAGCTTAAGGAGCTTGAAAAAAACAATACGGCTTTGCAAGCTCAAAGGAAAAGGCTACTTGAAGAAAACGGTTATACATATGACCCTTCAAAGCCGAAATTCGAATGCAGTATCTGTGAAGATACGGGTTATACGGAAAATGGAATGTGCGAGTGCTTTCGCAGTGAGCTGATTAACGCTTCAATTAAAAATGCGGGATTAGCAATGCTTGCCGCAAAGCAAAGCTTTGATACTTTTTCCTTTGATTATTATCAGGATAACAAAAAGGCGCTTGATAATATAAAATTTATAGTATCTAAGTGCCGGGAATTCTCAAAAAATATCGACGACACAAACACACCCTCTCTTTTGCTTCTCGGCGCAACCGGTTTAGGCAAAACACATCTTTCTACCGCAACAGCCGTTGAAACGGTAAAAAACGGCTTTGATGTAGTTTACGAAACAGCGCAAAACATTATTGCCGATTTTGAATATGAAAGATTTGAAAAGAGCTACAACGGAGCAGCCGATAGAAGAAAAACCGATAAATATTTTGACTGTGAGCTTCTTGTCATCGACGACCTCGGCACCGAGGTAACCAATCAATTTACACTTGCCTGCCTGTACAATATTATAAATACCAGAATCATAAGAGGCGGGAAAATGATAATTAACACTAATCTGACCGCAGAGGAGCTGCGTAAACGCTATTCCGACAGAATAACTTCCCGCCTTTTAGGTGAATTTCAGCCTCTTTTGTTTATCGGCTCGGACATCAGAGCTAAAAAATTGAAGATGAAATAATTATCGGAGAATGCAATGATAAGAACAGAAAAAAAGGAAAATAATATTTTTTCAGGAATTTCGGTTTCGGCTAAAACCGCATTTATTGCTTGCTTTGCTGCGGGGCTTTTGGTTCATTTATTTGCATTTACCAATATTATCCCAAATTCAGACGGGCTTTCACGCGTGTACGATACTCAGCAGATGACCGTTTCGGGAAGGTGGTTTTTGCATTATGCGTCATATCTTAACGGCTTTATTCAAGCCCCCTCGCTGATCGGTTTGATTTCCGTTTTCTTTTTCTCGATTTCAAGTGCACTGACATGTGAAATACTTAATATTAAAAGCCGGTTGTTTTCGGCATTATGCGGAATCACAATGGTTGTATTTCCCTGTGTTTCATATACGTATATGTACATGTTTACCGCTTCTGCCTACTCAGTCGGCGTTTTTCTTGCCGTCATTTCGGTATATCTTTGCAGAAGGTATAAATTCGGATTTATTGCCGGTATTATTCCCCTTGCCCTTGCTACCGGAACATATCAGGCGTATTTTTCGGTAGCTTCGTCGCTTTGCGTTTGTGTGCTGATGCTTGATATTTTCTCAAGCGAAAAAACGTCTGGCATACTGAAAAAAGCGGGAAAATACCTGTTATTTCTTTTCGGCGGAATTTCTCTTTACTATATAATTCTGAAAATATTTCTTTCGGTAAAGCAATTAAAGCTCCTGTCATATCTTGGTATGAGCTCACTTTCCCTCTCGCCGAAAGCGATTTTTTCCGGTATAGTCAGCGTATATAAACAGTTTGTTCTTTCATTCTTTGTTCCGAATCGGGAACCCGGCGTGAATGCAGCGTGGGTATTTATCAACATTTTGGTTTTATCGGCGTTTATTGGCGCACTTACCGTTTTAATACGAAAAAACAAATCCAAAATCTCCGTTTCAAAAATATTAATTCTTCTTTTTCTGATTGCATTATTCCCTGTTTGCTCAAACGTAATGGGAATCCTGTCATACGCAACGCCGATAATGAAATATGCTTATGTACTTGCATACGTTCTTGTTATGGCAATGTGCTCGATGTCATTTAACGGAATCGGTTTTACCTTATTATCTCCCGTTTCCCTCGTAACGCTGATATTCTCCGCCGTTATTATGCTTTCCGCACAAACCGACAATACGATTTATACGGCGTCGGCAACAGCTATGCGAGCAACGCAAACCTTTGCGTCAAATCTTGTCAGCCGTGTCGAGTCGCTTGACGGTTATAAAAGCGATATGGAGGTTGTAATAATCGGAGTATTTCCCAATGATACATATTATAATGAAAATATCGGATTTGATTATATCGAGCATTACAGTGCCGACCCATCGTCCGCAATACTGAGGAATAAACATATTTATTATTATCTGAATGACTGGCTGAACGTTCCGTGGTCAATGCCCGAAGAGCAAACCTTAATTACGGTTTCCGAGAGTGATGAATTTAAAAAAATGCCTCTCTATCCTTCCTCGGGAAGCGTTAAGCTTATTGATGGCAGGGTTGTAGTTCGTTTATCGGAGGAATATACTCCGCTTGAGCAATATGAAATAGACTACGAAAACAGACATTGAAAATTTATGAAAATTTTTTCACCGGATAAAGATACTTCAAATGATGAAAATATCTTAAGCAATATATTCAAACGATTTTATTTCAGCTCCGTTTTGGCAATTATATGCTCCTGCCTGGGTCAGATTGTTGGAAACATAGTTGTCGGAAATACTCTCGGAGAAGATAAGCTTTCCGTCATGTCGCTGGTCTTGCCTGTTTACTATATTTTTGCAACAATCGGAAATATGACGGGCATCGGCGGAAGCGCACTATGCGGTAAATTCATAGGCAAATTGAAGCACGATGATTGCAAAAAGGCGTATACCGTTTGCTGTATTTTTACACTGCTTGTATGCGCTCTGTTTTCAGTTATTATTCTTTTGTTTTTAAATCCCGCGGTCGACTTGCTTGGAACGCCCCAAAGCATTAAAAAAGAAGTCAGGGATTATCTCTTTGTTATGGTTTTATCCGGTCCGTTTATTGCAGGCATATACATCTATTTTAATATGCTTCGCCTTGACGGAAAGCCGATTGCCACAACTATGACGTTTATTATTATGGCAGGCATAAATGTTATACTTGATTTTGCTTTGTCGTTCTTAGGTATATTGGGAGTTGCCATTGCTTACTCAACGGGAGTTATAAGCGCAACTTTTTTCGGCTTACTCATGACGAGAAACAGTCAGTCTCTCAAATTTACCAAGGTAAGCTTAAAAGAATTTTTCCGTTATACCTTTGAAATTTTGAAAACCGGCTCTCCCGGAGCGACAGAAAATGCGTCCATATTATTCAGAAGCTACATATTAAATCAGATGATTGTAGCATATGTCGGCGCTTTTACATTGTCGACGTTTTCCGTTATCAGCTCTGTTAATTCTTTTTCAATGTCAATAACGGTAGGCTGTGCCGGCTCTCTTGTTCCGATTATCAGTATTTTTGCGTCTGAAAAAGATAATGTCAGTATACGAAGAGTTTTGAAAAACGCTTTGAGAACTGCCGGAGCCGTTCTTCTTGCATTTATTCTTATACTTATAGTTTTTTCACCTCAGCTTGCCTCGCTTTTCGGCGTTGGCTCCGCTTTAAATAAAACGGCCAAGGCAATTCGAATTTTCGCATTTTCTCTTCCTTTCGCTTTATTTGCAAATGTAGCCGTCTATTTCTTTCTTGCCAATTCGAAAACCGTAATTTCTAATATACTGACCTTTTTGCACTCCTTTGTATATCCGCTGATCTTCGCTTTGTATTTGATGAATATTATGAGCGTAAACGGATTGTGGCTTTCCTTTGCGGCATGCGAGGGCGCAACCGTTCTTACGGTTCCCATACTTAATTATTTTGCAAGAAGAAAGAATCCTAATTTGTCTCCTGTTTTGCTGCTTGACTCTTCATATGAGAAAAACGGCAATGCAATAGATATGAGCATTAAGGACGATGATATCAGCATTTCAAAGGCGGTTGAAAAGCTCGGCGAATTCTGTGATTCAAACGGCATTGAACCTAAAAAAAGCATGATTATTACCCTTTCAATGGACGAAATGCTTCACATGGCGTCAAAATATTCAACGTCAAAATCAAATAATCATGTAATTTCGATAAGGGTATTGATTTCTCCTACCGTGCTTGTTTTGCGGCTTCGTTATGAGGGCGCCGTATTTAATCCCGTTTCATACTATGAAAACAATAAAAAAGACGCAAAGGATATTGACGCCATGCTCGAAATGGGTGATTGCTTAGGCATGGCAATGGTTACAAAAGCGTGTGATGTTGTAAATTACAGAACAACATTCGGAATAAACAATTTATCTATTTTAATTTATGATTAGAATGAATTTCAGAAAAGATAACGATATAATTACCGTACGACCCGCTGAATTATCCGACGCTAAGACAATCGGCAAAATGTATAAAGCTATTGCAGTAACGGATGATAATTACAGACTTGTGCTCTCTGACGGAGAAAAATCCTTTTCAAAGAGGGGCGGTATGTTTGAAATACCGTCGGAAGAAGAAATAATAAAAATAATTGAAGATGATAGGTATAAAATAAATGTCGGAGAATATAACGGCTTTGCCGACTCGGTTATATGGTATACTATGCCCGACAGATATACGTATTCTACACTAAAGCCGGATTCGGGCAGTGAAGATAAGGTATCTTTTGTCTTATCAAATCTTGAAACCGGAAAGCTCGGTCTCGGTAAAGAAATTATTTCAACCTGCACAAATCCCCACATAGCTCCGTATGCTTTGTTCTGCTTTATGATGTACGATTATTTCACTAACAAGGTGCCCTATATGACAGGCGAAGTATATACGGTCAATTCATATGAAGATTCTCGCGGAATAACCTATTGCAATTTATTGAATATTCCTTCGTTTAACGTTCTTTCCAAAAGCTCCGGTTTCCTTATCGGTCATACAGCTCCGAAAACGGTAAAATTTAACACCTTTACCGTAAATATTACTCCTAACGTGTTCTTTTGGGACACCGAAAAGGCATTTAATACAACAAAGGAAATTCTTTACTCCAAGGGCTGGATAATTAATGATATATAAAGGGCATGGCTATGAACAAAGATTTTAAGATTAAAAAAAGCATTCAAAAAAAACTCGTTAAAAGAATTGCCGTACTTTTACTGATTACGGTTGTCCTATCGCTGACATTCAGCGAAATAACGATGATAATTCTTCGCAAAAAGAACGAAAATCTTCTTGTTGACCGAGCAATAGAATCGTCTACCGTATTTACCGAAGGTCAGTCCGAAAAAATCAGCGAACAGATTTCCGGAATTGTGTCAAATGTACGTCTAGCTTCTCAATATGCCGAAAATATTTACAAGAACCCCGATTATTTTTCACCGCATCCTATTATGACTCCTAAGGAATTCCCGTCTGATACAACCGGAAATACATTTCACTGGATTCCCTATTTCAAGGACGAGATAAACAATCCCGAAATTGTGGGAGAAGCAGAAAAATTAACCGCCTTAGAGCCTGTTTTTGAAGCCATTATGAGAGACAGTCCTATGATAGTCAGCTTGTATGTCGCAACGAATACTCATATTAATATAGGATACGATCAAAATGTTCTTTTAAAGCTTGTTGACGAATATAATCCTGAGGAATCGGGCGCTCTGTGGTATACTGCGGTTATGGATACGCATGAGCAGTTTATTTCCGATACCTATACCGATTCGTTCGACAGAGGATTGACGGTAACTATTTCCGAGCCTTATTATGTGGACGGAGAAATCAGAGGCGTTATCGGAGCCGATATTATTATTGAGAATATCGCAAACAACATACTGAATATAGACACCGGAACAAAGGACGGCTATGCAATGCTTTTTTCCGATGAAGGGTATCCGATATGCGCAAAAGGCATGAATGAAAATACAACCTCCCTTCAATTACTCGGCAATGAGAAAAATGTTAGGGAAATCGCAGAAAATCAAAACGGAATTATCAAGACAACCCTTAAAGGAAAAGAGGTATATATAATTTACGACACTATAGAATATACCGATTGGACATTTGCAGTCGTTCTCGATGTAGACAGTATTATTGCGCCGGCAAAGGAATCCTCGCGTTATATTATGAAAACAATACTTCTTTTGCTTGCAATTAATGCAGTCATATTTACGGTAATGATATTTTATGCAAAAAAAGACGCATACAGCCTTTCGGCTCCCATAATTCAGCTTACAAACGACGTTAAAAAAATCGGCGACGGTCAGCTGGATTACTCGTCTTCAATTAAAACAGCCGACGAAATAGAATTACTGAGCCGTTCGTTTGAAGATATGACGGTTTCGCTTAAGCAATATATTGAAAACTTAACTTCAATCACAAAAGAAAAGGAACGAATAGGAGCCGAGCTTGACGTTGCGGCTCATATCCAGTCCTCTATGCTACCGTGCATCTTCCCTGCTTTTCCCGATTCCAACGAATTCGATATTTACGCAACGATGAATCCGGCAAAGGAGGTCGGCGGCGACTTTTATGACTTCTTTATGGTTGACGATACGCATATAGCTATAGTAATGGCGGATGTTTCCGGTAAGGGAATTCCGGCGGCCTTATTTATGGTTATCGGCAAAACACTGATAAAGGATCATACCCGCTGCGACTGCGACCTCGGTGAGGTTTTCACCACGGTTAACAATCTGCTTTGCGAATCAAACAGCGAGGGCTTGTTTATTACTGCCTTTGAGGGTGTTCTCGACATAGTTACCGGTGAATTTAAATTTGTAAATGCAGGTCACGAAATGCCTTATATTTCAAAGAAGGGTTCTCCCTTTGAGCCGTATAAAATTAAACCCGGATTTGTTCTTGCAGGTATGGAAGATATTCAGTACAAGGCAGGCTCAATGATGTTAGAGCCCGGAGATAAAATATTCCAGTATACCGACGGCATTACGGAAGCTACAAATGAAAATAACGAGCTTTACGGCATGGACAGACTGACAAACGTTCTTGCCGAGTGTTCAAAAAAACCTCCGAGCGAAATTCTGCCTTATGTAAAGCAGGATATAGACAAATTTGTCAAAGACGCCCAGCAGTTTGACGACATTACCATGCTTTGCCTTGAATACAAATCGAAGAAAAATATTCAATAATAGCATATACACACTCCCAAAATTTTTTGCGGAGTGTGTTTTTTAGCATAGTAATTAACAGACGAAAATGTAAACATATCAAATTTAACCGCACATTTTTCCGCACGTTGCCAAGACAGTTTCGGCGGTTATAAAAGATAATTAAAATTAATTTCATTTTTTTCGATAAAAATACTGAAATACTCGGTGAAAATTTACATTTTATACTGTAAAATCATTGACATAATTTGAATATTTTGCTATAATTATTTAGTTATATTAGCCAATTTCGGAGGAAACAAGAAATGAAATGGACAGGACTTAACGAACTGCGTGAAGCTTTCCTTTCCTTCTATGAATCAAAGGAGCATCTTCGTCACAAGAGCTTTCCGTTAGTTCCTATAAATGATAAATCATTGCTTTTAATCAATGCGGGTATGGCGCCGCTTAAAAAATATTTTACAGGAGAGCAGGAGCCGCCCCGTCACCGTATGACTACCTGTCAAAAATGTATACGCACACCCGATATTGAGCGCGTAGGATTGACCGCAAGACACGGTACTTACTTTGAGATGCTGGGCAACTTCTCATTCGGCGACTACTTTAAGACCGAGGCAATTCATTGGGCTTGGGAATTTGTTACTACCGTACTTGAGTTGCCTAAAGAAAAGCTTTGGACTACCATTTACGAAAATGATGATGAAGCATTTAAAATTTGGAACGAAGAAATAGGTATGCCCAAAGAGCATATTGTCCGCTTGGGAAAGGACGACAATTTCTGGGAAATCGGTTCGGGACCGTGCGGTCCCTGTTCCGAGATTTACTTTGACAGGGGAGAAGAATACGGTTGTGGCTCGCCGGATTGCAAGCCCGGTTGCGATTGCGACAGATATATGGAATTCTGGAACCTCGTATTTACTCAGTTTGACGGAGACGGAAACGGAAATTACACGCCGCTTGATCATCCAAACATTGACACCGGAATGGGCCTTGAGCGTCTTGCTTGCTTAATGCAGGGTGTTAACAATCTGTTTGAAGTTGACACTGTACAGAATATTATGTCCGCCGTATCAGCTAAAGCCAAAGTTAAATACGGCGACTCGGAAAAAACAGATATTTCGCTTCGTATTATTACCGACCACATCCGTTCAACGACATTTCTTGTGGGCGATGGCGTTGTTCCGACAAACGAAGGAAGAGGCTATGTTCTCCGCCGACTTTTAAGACGCGCAGCCCGTCACGGCAGGCTGCTCGGAATTAAGGGTCCCTTCCTTTACGAAATTGCTGATGTTGTCGCAAAGGAAAACATTTCCGAATATGAAGAGCTTACCGAAAAGCTTGATTATATTAAAAAGGTTATTCGCACAGAGGAAGAGCGCTTTGCTCAGACTATCGACCAGGGTATGGAAATTCTTTCCGAGGTTATCGAAAAAACAAAGGCGGACGGTAAGAGCGTTATTCCCGGCGAAGCAATATTCAAGCTCGGTGACACATACGGTTTCCCGATTGATTTGACAAGAGAAATTGCGCAGGAAAATGCGCTTACACTCGATGAAGAAGGCTTCAATACTCTTCTCACAGAACAAAAGGAAAGAGCAAGAAATGCAAGAGCAAAGCTCGGCGACTTCGGCTGGACCGGCGAAAGCTTTGATTTCATCGAAGGACTCGCTGTTACCGAATTTACAGGTTACACCGAAAACCAGTCAAGTGCTTGCGTTATCGGGTTATTCAATGCAGAAACCACCGAAGCTGTTGACAATGCAACGGAAGGTAAGGTTATCGTAGTACTCGACAAAACTCCGTTTTACGGCGAAGGCGGCGGACAGGTTGGCGACACAGGCATTATCGCAACCGACAACGCCTCGCTCAAGGTTCTTGATACAAAGAAGCACGACGGCGTATTTATGCATGTTTGTGAAATAGAAAGCGGAATGATTTCAAAGAACGATACCGTAAGAGCTGAAATTGATGTTGAAAGAAGAAATGCGATTCGCCGCAATCATACCTCGGCTCACTTGCTTCAGGCAGCTTTGCGCCGGGTTCTCGGCAATCATGTTGAGCAGGCAGGCTCTTATGTGGATGAAAAAAGACTCCGTTTTGACTTCTCGCACTTTACGGCAGTAACTCCTGAGGAGCTGGCGCTTGTTGAAAAGTCGGTAAATGACGAAATTCTACTCGGAGAAGCCGTTGATACTATCGAAACGGACATTGACACAGCAAAGGCTATGGGGGCTATGGCTTTGTTCGGCGAAAAGTACGGCAAGACCGTTCGTATGGTTAAAGCCGGAGATTATTCAACCGAGCTTTGCGGAGGCACTCATCTTGACAATACCGCAAAAGCCGGATTATTTAAAATTATTTCGGAATCCTCCGTTGCCGCCGGAGTTCGACGCATTGAAGCAACAACAGGCTTCGGGGTTCTTGAATTTCTTGCCGAAAAGGATACCTTGATTGCCGAGACCGCTTCGGAATTAAAGGTTGCAAATCCTGTAGATATGCCTAAGCGAGCTTTAGCGCTGCAGACGGAGCTTAAAAACGAGAAGCACGAAATTGAAGCGCTTAATGCGAAAATTGCGGCAGCCAAAGCTTCGGAATTGCTTTCGGGCGGTAAAAAAATAGGAGAGCTGACGCTAATCACCGACAAGACAAGCGCAATGCCTTTGGACGTTGTCCGTACAATGTGCGACAACGCTAAGGCAAATGACGATAATATCATCATTGTGCTTGCCACCGACTGTGACGGAAAGCAAAATCTTGTTTGCGTTTGCGGTAAGAACGCCGTTAAATCAGGCGCTAACGCCGGAAAGATAGCAAAACAGGCAAGCGCAGTTACAGGCGGTAACGGCGGAGGACGTCCGGACAGTGCTGTTTCCGGTATTAAGGACTCATCCCTTGTTGACAAGGCTTTGGAAGCCGTATACGGTATCGTTTGCGATATGATAAAGTAATTTACTTCAGGATATGAATACCCACTGAGTACTCAGTGGGTATATTACTAAAGGTAGCTTATGAAAAAATGCGTTATAGGAATACTTGCCCACGTCGACGCAGGCAAAACCACGCTTGCCGAGTCAATTCTATTTTTGTCCGGCATAATAAGAAAACAAGGCAAGGTCGACGACGCCACCTCAACTCTTGATTCACACGATATCGAGAAAAAACAGGGTATAACTGTTTTTTCCGGTGAAGCAAATTTTAAATGGAAGGATACCTCGTTTACGCTGATCGACACGCCCGGACATGTTGACTTTTCCGCCGAAACCGAGAGAGCCGTTCGTGTTCTTGATATTGCGGTTTTATGTATCAGCGCAGTTGACGGAGTTCGCCCGCACACACGTACATTAATGCATTTACTTTCGGATTATCATATTCCGACTTTCATTTTCGTGACAAAATGCGACTATATGCGCTCAACCGAAGATAAAATCATGGAGCAGTTAAATTCCGAATTCAAAGCCTGCATAAAATACGCTCCTTCGGGTAAATTCGAAGCAGAATACGAAAACATCGCTTCCCTTTCCGACTCCTTGCTTGAGGAATATATAAAGACCGAAGCTTTATCCTTTGACAGCGTTAAAAAAGCCGTATACAGTAGAGCTATGTTTCCCTGCATTTTCGGCTCCGGCTTGAAAAATACAGGGGTTAACGAATTACTTGACGCTCTTGCTCTCTTCTCTAATGAATGCGAAGCCGAAAAGCCCTTTTCCGCAAAAGTATATAAAATTAGCCATGACAAATCGGAGAGACTGACTCATATTAAAGTTACAGAAGGCAAAATATGCGTGCGCGACGGAATATCAATAGGTAATACTACCGAAAAAGTGTCTCAAATCAGAATTTACAACGGTGCTAAATATGAGTGTGTGAATGAGGCGTCAAAAGGAGACGTTTGTTGCTTATGCGGTCTTTCAAAAACGAGCTGCGGTATGGGGCTCGGCGGTGAAAAGGATGACGAAAAGCCGTTTCTTGAGAGTGTTATGCGATACAGAATCTCTTTGCCCGACTCACTTGACCCAAAAAACGTTTATTTAAAAATCAAGCCTCTTGAAGACGAAGAGCCTATGTTAAGATTAACATGGAATGAGTCTTTGGCGGAGATATATGCCGACATAATGGGAGAAGTTCAAATTCAGATTCTGACGGAAATACTTAAAACACGCTTCGGCGTCGAATGTGTTATCGATAAAGGCAGAGTTGTTTACAAGGAAACTATTTCAGGAGCGTCAATAGGCGTAGGTCATTATGAGCCTCTTAGGCATTATGCAGAGGTTCATTTAAGATTAAAGCCTCTGAAAAGAGGCTCGGGAACGGTATTTGAAACAAATTTACCGGTTAACGAGCTGAATACAAACTATCAAAGACTTATTTACACCAATCTTACGGAAAAAAAGCATAAGGGTGTGCTTATCGGCGCTGAGATAACCGATATTAAAATTTCACTTTTATCGGCAAGAGCTCATATTAAGCATACCGAGGGCGGAGATTTCCGAGAATCCGTATACAGAGCCGTCAGACACGGTTTAATGAGGGCGATGGAGCAAGGAAATTGCAAAATTTTGGAGCCGTACTATAATTATTCCGTACACATTCCCACAGAGTATTCGGGACGATTTATCACGGATATCTGCTCAATGAACGGAACATATAACAATCCCGAATTTTCAATTGAAGGCGATACTGTAATTTGTGGCAGAGTTCCGGTGTCAACTATATGCGGATATACCGATATTCTTGCCTCATACACCTCCGGAAAAGGATATTTATCCCTCGAATTTGCAGGATATTTTGACTGTCATAATCAAGACGAGGTAATTGAAGAATACCGTTATTCTCCGACTGCCGACCATGAAAACACTCCGGATTCTGTTTTCTGCGCTCACTGGGCGGGATTTAACGTCAACTGGAAGCTGGTTGAAAATTATATGCATATAAAGGACTGAAAATATCCTTAAATTGAGCTTTTTAGTGCATGTAATAGGCTGTTAACAGATTAAAATGTATATGAAATAATTCTACTACTTATTTTGAGAGGTTGTTATGGAAAAGAAAAATAATTATTTAGCTCTTTTACCCATTATGGTATTCCTTGTTTTATACCTCGGTATGGGTGTGCTTTTTGAATATATTCTGAAAATCGAAATGGGTTTTTATCAGATTCCCATTGTAGTTATTTTCTTAATTTCAATTATCGTAGCTTGCCTACAGAACAGAAAAGTAAAATTTGACGATAAGCTTTTTATCATGGGTCAGGGCGTAGGTGATAAAAATATAATTACTATGCTCCTGATTTTCTTTGCCGCAGGTGCATTTGTCGGTATTGTAGGACGTTCCGGAGCCGAGAGCGTCGCATATTTTCTTTTGTCGGTTATTCCTCCGAGGTTCTCGGTTGTCGTTATTTTTATTGTCAGCTGTTTCATCTCAACCGCTATGGGTACAAGCTGCGGTACTATCACATTGATTGTTCCGATAGCTATAGCCATTGCCAATGCATCGGGATATCCCATTGCGCTTTGCGTGGCATCTGTAATCGGCGGAGCAATGTTCGGCGATAATCTCTCCTTTATTTCCGATACAACTATTGCGGCATGTAACGGTCAGGGCTGCAAAATGAAGGATAAATTCCGTACAAATTTCTGGATTGCGCTTCCGGCCGCTGTTGTTACAATAATAATTATCACTCTTCTTACCGTTACAAAGAACCCCGGCGTGCTTGACATTAAGGAGTACGATCTCGTTCAGATTATCCCCTATGTTCTTGTTCTTGTCGGCGGCATAATAGGTATAAATGTATTTTTAGTATTACTGATCGGTATTGTTTCTGGTTGTTTAATTATGCTTGTAACGGGTGCTGTTGCTCCGACCGATGTCCTTGCCAATATGGGTTCGGGCGTTACCGGAATGTTTGAAACCTCTATCGTTGCCGTATTAGTTGCCGCAATGTGCGCTCTAATCCGTGAAAACGGTGGCTTTGAAGCATTACTTTACGGTATAAGAAAGCTCTTCAAGGGAAAAAAGTCGGGACAGCTCGGCGTCGGCTTACTGGTAGGCGCCATGAACATTGCAACCGCCAATAACACCGTTGCAATAGTAATGGCAAATCCCATAGCAAAACAGATGAGCGAGGATTACGGTATCACTCCTAAAAAAACCGCCTCCTTACTTGACACATTCTCATGTATTTTCCAGGGAATTATTCCATACGGAGCTCAAATGCTTCTTGCGGTTTCTGCTGCTAAAACGCTCGGATTTACCGTTTCCGCATTTGATATTATTCCCTTTCTCTTCTATCCGTTCCTTCTTCTTTTGAGCTCAATTATATTTATTTTCATAATCCCGGATAAGAAAAATAATAAATAATCATACTTTTTTCAATAACAACTCTATCGTGTTGAAATTTGTCTTGCGTTGCGGTAAAATAATCTAAAAAAGTATTGAGGAGAGATATGGGAAAAATGAACGAAGACCCGATAACACAGGAGTGGTGGAAGCATACAAAACCCTGCTTTGAAAGATTTGCAGTGGACAAAAATGACGAATTCTATTCCGATATGAAGCAGATTTTCTATTTTGAATAATCTGCTTTATAATTCCGGAATTTTATAATTAGCCTCGGAACAAATATTTATATTTTTTTGATAAAAAGTATTGCATTTTTCTAAAAGGTATGCTATAATATTTTTCGTTGGTGACACGGCCCGTTGGTCAAGCGGCTAAGACGCAGCCCTCTCACGGCTGAATCGGGGGTTCGATTCCCCCACGGGTCACCAAACCGTAGATTTTTTCTACGGTTTTTTGTTTTCTCAAAAATATAAGCGCATTCAACAGCAAATTTTGAAGGCGCTTTATTAATCTATATTTCGTTTTTTTGCTGTTTAGTGCTTAATTTCAGCATCCAAAGAGCAAATATTCCGCCAAACAGCTCTCCTGCAACGAGAGCTCCTACGAGGCCGTTTATACCGAAGAGGCTGTTCATAATATACATTAACGGAATATAAAACACCGCCTCACGAACCAAAGCGTGAATAAGAGTTTTCATCCCGTTGCCCATCGCTTGAAGACAGAAGGATGAGTGATAATTAATAAACTGCATAGGTGAAGCTAACGCTCTTATGGCAAGAAATACGGTTGCAAATTCAATTGTATTTACGGCGTCTTGAATATTTCCTACCCCGGCATTCATAAACAGCTTAATTATATTTTCTCTGAAAATCTCAAAAAATATAACGCTTAAAAGTGAAATAATCATTCCGGCATATCTTGCAACGCTTATAGCTTTCTTCATTCGATTTCTATCTCCGGATGAGTAGTTATACGCCACCAACGGTAACATTCCCTGACATAATCCTATATTTATTGCATTCGGCAAGCGCTCAGCTTTCATTACAATACCGATTGCGGCAAGCTCGAGATCGCCGTGGTTAGCCATTAGCTTATTAAGAAATATATTCGCAATGTCAAACAAGCCCGTCAGCATTGCAGACGGTACTCCTACCGAAAACAAAGCCTTTATGTCCTGTCTTCTTATTCCTTTAAGATATTTCGGATTTGCTGTCAAAGGGGAGCTTTTTGACGCCTTATATGTACAAATAAGAAGAAATACGCAAGAAAAAACATTTGACAGCATTGTTGCCAGTGCAGCGCCTAAAACCTCATAGCCTTTCGGAAGGACTGCAAACATCAAAATTGGGTCGAGTATAATATTTAGAATTCCGCCTCCCGATAAACCTACGCTTGCATACCTTGAATATCCCGCATTACGGAGCAGATGAGACAAGCACATCGAGAGTATCATTGGAACGTTCCCTATAATGCATACAACGGTTACATACTGTATCGCATAACCAATTGTATTTGAGCTTGCTCCGAAAAGATACAAAATCGGTTTTAAAAATACGGCGATTACAAGAGAATAAAAAATTGCTATTCCGAGCGAACCGTAGACGCTGAATGCGCAAACCTTCTTCGCATTTTCGTTGTCGTGTTTTCCCTGCAATCTTGCGATTAAACTGCCGCCTCCGACCCCGAATAAATTTGAAAGCGCAATAGTCATCATGAATATTGTGAAGGCAAGCGTTACAGACGCCATCATATATGAATTTCCGGTTCTTCCGATAAAAAAAGTATCTACTATGCTATAAACCAGATTTACAAGCTGACTGATAATTGTCGGTACCGCAAGTGAACACAGCGCTTTCGGTATCGGTATTTTCTCAAATAATTCCTGCTTTGAGTCCATTTTCCTCTCCTTATATCGATACGACAGTATATCATGTTTTTCAGCATATTTCAGTATATTTGTGTAAATATATTCCTTTTTAATTATTAAATGCACCCCGATTCTTTCTCGGAGTGCATTTATCTTTAAATTGGTTTTTATCCCTGCTTTGCTACATAATTTTCTTCAAAGCTCTTGAAGATTACAGCGACCTGCGCTCTTGTAGCATAGCTTTTAGGCGAAAGCGTTGTAGGACCCGTGCCTGAAATCAATCCTTCGGCAACAGCCCACTTAACGGCGTTTAGCGCCCATTTAGACACTGTATCCTTGTCTGAGTATGCGTCAATCGAGACGGAAGCGGAAATATCATAATCCATATATTTGCAGTAAGCATAGAAGAAGGTGGCAAGCTGTTCTCTTGTTACGGGAGAATTAGGAGAGAACGTGGTTGCCCCGGTTCCGCCCGTAATATTACAGTCAACTGCCCACTGTACTGCTTTCGTATACCATTTATTCGCCTCAACATCACTGAATCTTCCTGAATATTCAACGGTATTCAGATCAACTCCGTTAAACTTGGCAAGGATTTGAACAAACATCGCTCTTGTAAGCTTAGCGGACGGCGAGAAGGTTGTATCGCTTGTACCGGTGATATAGCCTTTTGCATTGCACCAAAGCGCAGCTTCGGTATACCATGATTTTTCGGGAACGTCAATGTAAGTGTTCTCTATCGGTTGCATCAATGTCAGTGAGAAATCTCGTGTAATGTTATCACAAATTATAGCGACATATGCTTCGGCTGATAAATGACCGTCCTTTTCGACCTTCATTATATACAGTCCCGGCTCAACCTTATTTATCTCATATCTCGAATTATTTCCGTTTAATTCTGAAGAATATGAAGCCTTTTCATCACCGTATCTTGTGAGCGAAACCGTAATCTTATCGCTCTTTGCAGAAAAGGAGGAAATTTTACCGGAAACCGAAATTTCAAATCTCGGTTGTTTTTTATCAATGCTGAGCGAACCGTTATTACTGAAGGAAGCTTCACCGACAAGGTGATGATCATCTCCCTCGCCCTCCCAATATGCTTCATTATTTAAACCGGTCAATTTGAGAGCTCCGCTGTCGTTTAACTCTATGGAACCTATAACTAAATGAGGATAATATCCCTGTTCTTCGTCCTCATAGAAATCCCACCAGCATTCATTGTTGATTTCATTTGCCTTGAGAGTACCGTCGATTACCATAAAACCGGAATTGTTTATGCGCTGAACTATTGCGCTGACATCAACGCTTTCACCCTCCTTGATTTCTACGGAACTGCCACTGTAAATATCAAGACGCATTACCGCAAAGCTGCTGTCGCATTGATTGTGGTCTATTGTCCAAAAGTCTGCATCGCCGTGATCGGCTTCACAGTCAAAGCCAATGCTTGCTCCTCCCTTTATCGGAAGACCGTTTAAGTAGAAGCTTCTGTCAGCATAGGTAACATCGGTCGGAGCCAACGCCAATACTTCGGCATTTTCGGGAAGACCTCTCAATTCAATCCTTGAATTATTAAACAGTTTTGCGCCTTCCTTTTTGATAACGCAAACGGCGGCGTCCTCTTCGAATTCGCAATTCGTATTAAACTCGACGCCCGAGTTGAAATCTTCGTTATAAATAACAATTATCTTGTCGTCAAAGATGCAATTATCAAAGAATACCATTCCGCCCCAGTTATCATAATCGTCTGTTTTTTCGGTAACGCATTCAATAACTACGGGCTTTGTAAAATGACGGTTTCGTACCGTGTTGCCGTTATAGCCCTCAACCTCTTCATAGAAATAGTTATCTTCATCATAAACACGGCGAACTTTTAATGTAACAACGGAATCTACCGTCGGTAAAGGCAGTAATTTCTGTAAATCGTCCGCAATAATACTCAGTTCATCCGTATATCTGTCTTCTTCGGGTAAATAAATCCAATTTCTTTGAACATATTCATAGCCTTCAATGTCGGTATAAGACTTGCCTTCGGTTCCGGCAATTTTGTTGCCGAGTCTGTTAATTATTTCGGCGATGCCGTTTTTTGTAATTAATCCGTAGGGATTAAGAGAATTTTCGGGATTTCCGTCATATTCGGGCACTATACCGTTTTTAATAAACCAAGAAAATGCCGTCAGACCTTCAAAGTCAGACATGTCGGGCTCTTCATTGTTAACCATATGCTCTCGCACGTCAGGATAGCTGAGCGCCGGCTGCAAATCAACGGATCCCATTATGTCTTCGGCATCCAAAACGAGCTCCGCCATATTATCATATCCGTTAAACCGATCATAAAGCCGACAAACAACATCGCGTAAATTAGCGTATTCTATCGGTTCATTTCCTGAAAAATGCTCTTCGGAACGCTCAAAGCCACCGAAATTTTCAATTACTCCGTTATTCACCAATAAAAAGCGCTCACTGTCGCCTCCGACCCAACAATTTTCTCCGATTACAAGCAGTCCGCCGTCTGATATTGTAAGTTCGGTTTTTTCTTCCTCCTGCGCATCATCGGGCGTTCTTAAAAGCAAAGAGTGTCTGCCGCTAAGCTCCAAGGTGCCGTTTACCGTACTGTCTTGGGAAAGTACGACTTCCATATATTTAAGTGTAAGCTTAGCGTCTTTTTCAACTGTGAGACCGGGTATAATAAACAAGTCGTTACTGTAACAAATAAGCTCGGTATTCTTATTTACCGTAACCCCGCCTTCAAGCGTAACATTTGAAAAGAATTCTTCATTATCAAGGTTAAACGGCAACAAAATATATGATCCGCCGTTTGACAAAGCCTTATACAAGTCGCTTAAATTATTAATAAAGTTCTCGCCGTAAACGGTAAACTGACCGAAGCTGATGAATGCGCCGAGGTTGTTAAGCTCGCCTGCCACGGTTAATTCGCCCTCGCCGTAGCATTCAAGAACGGAATCGCGGCATAAGGTCAAGGTTTTATTTTGACCAATAATAAATTTGTTGTCATAACCGCCCTCACCGCCGTCATAATAAGCTTCGAGGATTAATGACGTTCCTTTCGGAACTGTTATACCGCCGATTTCAACTATGTTATCCTCGGCGCTTTTTCCCTGCGGAATAACAATGCCGTATCTCCTGACGCAATTTTCGTTATTGTCTGCCCGATATTCTTCTTCGTCAATTGTGCTCTGTATCAGCTCCGAATCAAATACGTATGCCACAACATTGAAATTATGATTATCATATCCGTTTTTGTGCACCCTCGAAAAAGTACTGTCTCCGGACAAATAATTCCAGCTGCATTTAACGTCCGAGGAATCTCCGTATATATTATCTGTTACGGAGATATTATCATTTAAGGTTCCGATTTCTTCACCGATAAAGTTGTTTACGGTTGCACCGTCTAATAAAGCGACGGAGGATGAATATGTCGGCTGTTCGTCAAACTCGCCGTTAACCAGACCCTCAATATTGCCTTTGTTGTTTAAGGTGCCTTTTGATATCTCAATACGGTTGTGATTTAATATACAGCCCTTATTATTAAGCGTACCGTTGACATATATTAATCCGTTAACCTGCACCGTACCGCTTTCTTCAATAGTCAGCGTTACGCCTTCGGGTACCTCAAGCGTACATAAATCACCGATAAATACAGTTTTTGTTACCGATAAATCGTTTTTAATTTCTATACTTCTTTCCGGCCAAGCTACGGTCGTACATTTTATGTCCTTCAGTGCGTAAACGAGCTGAGATTCGTTATTTACGGTAAATTGAACATACTCCGGTTTATTATTTCCGAGAATTAAGGCGTCGCTGTCCGAGCCGTTCTCGCCGTATTCATAATTGATAACACACTTTTCGTCAATAATACCGTTTTCGGCATTGAGACTTCCTCCGAAACGGACGCTGACTCTGCCGAAATATAAATAATTCTCTTCCTCCGATTCGCTTTGGAAGCATTCATTCTTTAAGACAGCATTATCTTCAAGCGTCAGCGAGCCTCCATCGCATATAATAAGGTCATTGTAATCAATTCCGAATTTTTCTTCGCTGTTATACGCTTTTACGTTAAGAGTCTTTCCGGATGCTACGGTAACGCTTTTCCTTATCTCCAGACTTGAAAAATCGTTATCGGCGGGAATATCAATATCGTCAGTAATAAGAATGCTCGTTACGACCTCATCACAAAGGGCCGAAATAAGCTCTTCATAATTACTCACCGACTGCGTCTTGCCTTGGCGGTTGCTTTCAATTTGTTCCGCCGAAATCATCACCCCGGGAATGACGCCTATAAGCATCACGATGCATAGAATAAAGCTTGCTAATCTTTTTTTCATTTTTGACCTCCGTAATATGTTTA
>JAQXHN010000057.1 GCA_029007295.1 Clostridia bacterium
AAAACGGCTGTGATAAAATTTTCCCTTATCTTACCAAGGAAAAAACCGTCGCTTTTATCGGTTCATCGGGCGTTGGAAAATCAACCCTTATAAACTGTCTGCTTGGAAAAAACCGTCAGGAAACCCGGGAGATCGGAAACGACGATAAAGGACGTCATACCACCACTCGGCGCGAACTGCTTTTATTGCCTTGCGGCTGTACGGTGATTGACACGCCCGGAATGAGGGAGCTTGGAATGTGGGACGCCGAGGACGGTATCAGCCAAACCTTTTCGGATATTGAAAATTTGGCGAGGCGTTGTCGCTTCCGCGATTGCACTCATTCGGAAAAAGAGCCGGGCTGCGCTGTACGTAGGGCGGTAGAGCAAGGTGAAATTTCTAAGGACAGATTTCTTTCATACCGTAAGCTGTTGAATGAAAACCGATATTCAGAAGACGCAAAAGAATATCTGACTGAGAAAAGACAAAAATTTAAGAATATATCGAAAATTAATAAAATGAACAGAAAAGTCTGAAAAAATACTTGACTCGTCCCTTGGGGGAGGTTGTATCATAGTCTTACAAACAAAAAGGAGGCTATGTATGAATGTATGTATTGAGGCAAACGACTTGACAAAGTCATTCAACAAAAGGGTAGTTGTAGACAGGATAAGCTTTCGTGTGGAGAAAGGAGAGGTTTTTGGGCTTTTAGGTCATAACGGGGCAGGAAAAAGCACAACCATTGACATGCTTCTTCAGTATATTGAAGAAAACGGATATAGAATTTGTAATAATATAAGAGAATCTTATATCGACGGTGTATGGAATAAAGAAACGGAAAATAAATGGCTCACCGAAATTCAGATTCCCGTAGAGCGCATAAGGTAAAGCTCCGAGGAGCAATAATATAATAAAGACGATTAATGAGCAGTAACGTCGCTCTTCCCTGCCCGACGTTACTGCTCATTTCCTATCATATACTCTACAGAGGAAATATCATCCTCTTTTTCAAGAATTACATTATTTTCAAATGTAAAGGTAAAGCTTGATTTTACGGCGATATTTTCTTTTATCAACCTGCCCATTTTTCCGTTTTTCGGAGCCTTTAAATTATGTCCGCCTATCCTGCCGTGTATAGAAACAGTTAATTTATATTTTCCTTTTTTTATTGTTACGCCCTTCTCGCTTAGTTTTTCTGCCCTTGCAAAATTATAGGTGCAAAGCCTGTATTCTTTTCCTCGGTAATGGATAAAGGTCAACAGTCCTGTAAATTTAATAAAGCCGAAGGGGATAGTTGCTACTGCGACCGTAACGGAGTAATCCTCTCCCACGGAATTGTACCAAAAATAGTTTTCGGGAAAGGATTTTCCTTTGTCACCCTCTATATATCCGAAACCGTTTTCAAAGGAGTAATTGCGCCCGTTAACCGTAATTTCTCCCGACAAAGAATGTCTCATGGAGTAAATATCGTGCGCGCATTCCATACTGAAAAGCTTGAACGGACCCATTGCGTTGCTTTTAAGGGGGGAAAACTCTCCCATTATGATTGTTCCTCTCATCTCAAGCCCTTCCTGCGAAACGCTAATATCAACCCTTTTACCGTCTATTCTTATTGAATCCGGATTTTTTACCGAATATCCCCCGTCGGGCGTGATAATCTGTTTTTCTTTTCCGTCGTCGGAATAGGAATCGATAATTGCAAAAAGAAAACCGTCGGAAGATATAAATTTATAATATTTACCGAAAAAATAATTTTTTGACATTTTAACCTCTGATATTTTAATACTTTACCATTGATTATAGCACAAAATCTTTAAAAAGCAACTTTCAAAAAATATAAAATAGAAATTATTATATTTATCCCCCGAGAGCCGTATGATATGCATTATTTGTTTGCAAATATAATTTGCGGTAAACGGATTATTCAGATTGCCCGATTACCGATGATAAAAATCCACATATAAAATTAAAATTGTTTACCGCTTGTTGATGTTCGGGAAAAAATTCCTTAAAATACTTGCTTTTAATACAATATATGGTATAATGGATGTGAACCGACGGCAACAAAAACGCCGTCGAAATGTCACAGACATTTGAAAACACACGTTTTCGTTTAAAAACAAGAAAGGCAGTTATCATGAAAAAAACACTCAGAATCCTATCAATTCTCATTCTCATCGCAATTTTAGCGCTTACTTTCGCATCCTGCGGTGCCTCGGAAAAATCAAACACCGAGACTCCTGACGCCGAAGCAACATCGGAAAAATCAAACACCGAGACTCCTGACACCGAAGCAAAAAAGGATATCGTTCCGGAGGTTGACGAAAACACGCTCGGCGGCATAATGTGGGCGGCTTTTACGCAAGCGTGCAAGGATAATGCTACGCCACTTGACATCGCAACCGCAATTTCTCAGAATGAAGCAATTCAATTTATGCCCATGGTTATGGAAATTGAACCCGGTTTGCTTGCCGGCTTTGATAATTTCGAGGTTACGGGCTTTAAATCCGGCGCAACGTTTGCTCCCATGATCAGCTCAATCGCATTCGTTTCTTATGTATTTGAGCTTGAGGAGGGCGCAAACATTGACGAGTTCGTAAATACGCTCAAGAGCAACTGCAACCCTAATTGGAATATTTGCGTTCAAGCCGAACAGACCGTTGTCGGTTCACAGAACAATATGGTGTTCTTCGTCATGTGTCCTCTCTCTAACGAAGGCTGATTTCGGATATTCGGAAATAATATAAATTAAAATATTAAGGGGCGATAATATGCTGTTCTCAAGTATCGGATTTCTATATGTTTTTCTACCGATTACATTGGCGGTATATTTCATCGTCCCTTTTCGTTTCAAAAACTTTGTTCTTCTTATTGCGAGCCTGGCCTTCTATTTTTACGGTGAACCTATATATACGCTCCTGATGCTCGGCACTTGCGTTTCCGCCTACATTCACGGACTGCTTATTCATGCTTGTCGAAGGAATAAAGCCTCAAAGGTTTTCTTGATTTCCTCGATTATCGTCGGTGTTTCGGCACTCGGATTCTTTAAGTATTCCGACTTTTTTATATCAAACATAAATAATTTCTTCGGTGCGGATTTTTCTCTTTTGGGACTGGCTCTTCCTATAGGTATTTCCTTCTACACTTTTCAAACTCTCAGCTATACGATTGACGTATATCGCGGTGACGCACCAGTACAAAAAAGCTTTATCCGCCTTGCTACATATGTGGCGCTGTTTCCCCAGTTAATCGCAGGACCTATCGTAAGATACTCAACGGTTGCAAACGAGCTGTCTCACAGGACTCACAGCTTTGAAAATTTTTCTTACGGTGTAAACCGTTTTGTTATCGGCATTGCAAAAAAGGTGATTATTGCAGATACGCTCGGAGCGTTTGCAAGCTCGTTTCATACAATGAGCGAGCCTTCTGTTTGCGGTATGTGGCTTTATGCAATTTGTATTTCCCTGCAGATTTACTTTGATTTTTCCGGATATTCGGATATGGCGATAGGTCTCGGACGCATGTTCGGATTTCACTTCTGCGAAAACTTTAACTATCCCTATATTTCAAAAAGCATAGCAGAGTTTTGGAGAAGGTGGCATATGTCCTTGGGTTCATGGTTCAGAGACTATGTTTATATCCCGATGGGCGGAAACAGAGTTTCGCTCCCTCGTTGGTGCTTCAACATTCTTACGGTGTGGTTTTTGACGGGCTTCTGGCACGGCGCCGACTGGACATTTATCCTATGGGGACTGTATTTTGCGGTATTCCTTACAGCGGAAAAATTTTTCCTCAACAGGCTTTTTGCAAAAATCCCTTCGATATTCTCCCGTTTATACGTAATAACTACAATAGTAATAAGCTTTGTTATTTTCAGCGGAGACGGCATATCGGGCGCATTCGGTGACCTTTATGTAATGTTCGGAGGCGGTAATAATCCTATTTGGAACAGCGAGACAGCCTATTACCTCGGCGGCTCTGCTTTTATACTTGCAGTGGGAATAATAGGCGCCGCTCCTGTCGCAAAAAACATTTTGCATAGACTTAAAGCAAACGAAAAGGTAAACAAAATAATCAATGTTTCGGAGCCTGTTTTCCATGCCGCAATTCTTCTTACCGTTACCGCTTACTTTGTTGACGGTTCGTTCAGCCCCTTTTTATACTTTCGATTTTAACGGGAGGTTTTATGAAAAATTCTGTTAAATATATTGCGGTCACGGTTTGCTTTTGCGTGTTCCTCGGATTTTTTTTAGGAATGAGCGCATATCGTTTTTTCAACCCCGTTGATATTTCCTTATCGGAAAGACGCCCCCTTGCGTTATTTCCGAAAAATATCACCTTAGAGAGCATAATCGACAAGAGCTTTATGACCGGGTATGAAGCATATTCTGCGGACCAATTCCCTTTCCGGGAGTTTTTCAGGACGCTGAAGGCGCACGTTCAGCTGAATATTCTTCAGCTGAAGGAAAACAACAGTATAGCCGTTAAGAACGGATATTTCGTAAAAACGGAAAAAGAATTTTCCGACGCTTTGTGCACCTACTCCTTGGGAAGGCTGGATTATGTCTACAACAAATATCTGAAGGATAGTAAGGGTAACAAATATCTGTGCTTAATCCCCGATAAAAACTACTTTTTTAAAAGTGAATTCAACTATCCCGCCCCCGACTACGAACAACTTAAGGATAAATCCGTTAAAGCATTGCCGGATTTTCAATATATAGATATATTCGATACTCTTAAGCTTTCCGACTTCTATTATACGGACACTCATTGGAGACAGGAGAGACTTTGTGCGGTTACGGAAAAAGTTGCTGCGGAAATGGGTATCGAAGATAATATTTCGTGGAATTACAAGGAAAACGTACTTGAAGGCTTTGCCGGCGTTTATTACGGGCAAAGCGGTTTGCGCCCTGAAAAGGACACGCTTATATATCTCTCAAACGAAACGCTTGACTCCTGTACGGTCTTCGACTACGAAACAAATGAAACAATCAATATATACGCCCCCGAGCTGATTTCAGGTAAGGACGGCTACGACGTTTTTCTTTACGGAGCTAAAGCTCTTCTCAGAATTGACAATCCCGGTAATACCGAGGGAAAGGAGCTTGTTATTTTCAGAGATTCGTTCGCTTCAAGCTTTGCTCCTCTTCTCACACAAGCCTACAGCAGTATTTACCTTGTAGATATAAGATACATTTCTCCGGACGTACTCGGTAATTTTATTGACTTTGACGGCAAGGATATTCTTTATCTGTACAGCTCTCTTGTAATTAACCAAAAAGCATTCAAATAACCGTAATAATTTCTCGTCATACATCACTTCACCGTTTTAATACAATAATGAGCGCCGATTACCGGCGCTCATTTATATTAACAAGTATAGTTGATTTTTGCGTGTATTTTGCCGCAATAACATCGGCAAGAGCCAATGCCGTATCTATTGATGTCATACACGGTATTTTTCGACTCATCGCTTTACGATGCAGCTGACGGAAATCTCCGACGCTTGAATCCATAACTGCGCCGGTATATACAATATAACTCAGCTTATCGCTCTCAACAAGACGGTATATATCGTCATTTTCCCATACGTTATGAGCCGTTATAACATCAATGCCTCTTTTGCGGATAGCGTTTGCGGTATCGGGGGTCGCATAAAGCGTTACTCCGAGGTCGGTAAACTTTTCCGCCAACATTATTGCGTCCGAATAATCGTAATCCTCTACCGAAATAAGTATTCCCGCATTCTTTTTCGAACGAATCGCTCCGACGTCGACTCCGCTTGCCGCAAGACCCTTATAAAGTGCCTCGGTTTTGGTTCTTCCCATTCCGAGAACCTCTCCTGTTGATTTCATCTCCGGCCCCATTATCGAGTTTGCGTCGTCAATTTTTTCAAAGCTGAAAACGGGAACCTTTACCGCATAGTATTTTGCCGCCGGAGCAAGACCCGTCTTATACCCCATATCGGATAATTTTTCGCCGAGCATAGCTCTGCTTGCAAGCTCTATCATCGGAATATTTGTCACCTTGCTGATGTACGGAACGGTTCTGCTTGCACGGGGATTTACCTCTATTACATACAATTTTCCGTTTTCTGCAAGGTACTGAATGTTGACTATACCCTTTGTTCCGAGCCCCTTTGCTATTTCCACGGACGTCTTAGTGATCTTTTCCGTCATATGCTCGGTAAGATTATAAGGAGGATATACGGCAATAGAATCTCCCGAATGTATGCCCGCCCGTTCGACGTGCTCCATTATACCGGGAATCAGCACCGTATCTCCGTCGGAAATACAGTCGACCTCAAGCTCGGTTCCGGGCATATATTTATCGACCAGCACGGAATTTGAAATCCCGAACGAGAGTATGTTGTTCATAAAGGTTCTGACATCCTGCTCGCATCTGGCAACACACATTCCCTGTCCGCCTATAACATAAGACGGACGGAGCAGAACCGGATACGTTAAAATCTTTGCGGCTATCAGCGCTTCTTCCGCTGTATTTACGGAAACCGCCTTAGGACGTGAAATTCCGATTGACTCCAGAAAGGCGTCAAATTTTTCTCTGTCCTCCGCCGTATCAATTCCCTCGGCGGATGTTCCGAGAATAGCGACTCCTTGACTTACAAGATACTCAGTCAGATTTATTGCCGTTTGTCCGCCGAATGCTACAACCACTCCAATGGGCTTTTCCGCCTCGATTATATTCATTACGTCTTCCGGAGTCAATGGCTCAAAATAAAGACGGTCTGCCGTATCGTAATCGGTTGAAACAGTTTCCGGATTGTTGTTAACGATAACAACGTCGTATCCCATTTTCCTCAATGTCCAAACGCAGTGAACCGAGCTGTAATCAAATTCTATTCCCTGCCCGATACGAATCGGTCCGGAGCCGAGAACCATAACAACAGGCTTTCCGGAACGGCAAAATTCACGAGATTCGCAGTGAGAATCGGCACTTGAATAAAAATACGGAGTTTCCGCATTAAATTCGGCGGCGCATGTATCAACCATCCGATAGCTGTAGCTGAATTCAGGAAGCTTGTCGCAGTTCGCTATTCTGCGTATCGCACTGTCGGGATAGCCTAATCGCTTCGCCTTTAGATACATTTCATCCGTAAGCGGTGCCGCTTCAAGCTCTTTTTCAAACAGCGCAAGCCGTTTTAGCTTATAGATAAAATAGTTGTCTATTTTTGTAATATCGTGAACGGTTTCGGCGCAAACATCCGATTTTAACGCCTCAAAGACAGTGAATATTCGTCTGTCGTCGACATTTTTAAGGCGATTAATTATATCCTGGTCTGTCAACGCAGGCGCATTTAATGTGTCAAGCTTAATTTCGGCGCCTCGAACAGCCTTCATCAGGGCTTCTTCAAAGGACTGTCCTATCGCCATCACCTCTCCCGTCGCCTTCATCTGAGTTCCCAAATCACGCTTTGTACCGATAAATTTATCAAAAGGCCATTTGGGAAATTTTACAACAACATAGTCGAGCGCTGGCTCAAAGCAAGCAAAGGTCTTCCCTGTTATTTCGTTTTTTATTTCATCGAGACGGTAGCCGAGTGAAACCATGGTGGAAATTTTTGCTATCGGGTATCCCGTTGCTTTTGAAGCAAGCGCAGAAGAACGGGATACTCTCGGATTTACCTCTATCACGGCATATTCGAAGCTGTTCGGATTAAGCGCAAACTGACAGTTACACCCTCCGACTATGCCAAGAGCAGAAATCATCGAGAGCGACGCGCTTCGCAGCATTTGATATTCCTTATCAGACAGCGTCAGCGTAGGCGCAACAACGATTGAATCGCCGGTGTGAACTCCGACGGGGTCGACGTTTTCCATAGAACATACCGCAATGGCGTTTCCGACGCAGTCCCGTATTGTTTCAAACTCTATTTCCTTCCATCCGGCAATGCTCTTTTCTACAAGAATTTGTGAAATCGGCGAAAGCTTCAGGCCGTTTTCGGCAATTTTTATAAAATCTTCCCCGTTATAGGCTATACCCCCTCCGCTGCCTCCGAGGGTAAATGCGGGACGGACGATAACGGGATAGCCTATTTTTTCAGCCGCAGTTACCGCTTCCTCCAAGGATTGCGCTATTTCGGACGGCACGCACGGCTGATTTATTTTCCGCATTTCACTGCGAAACGCTTCTCTATCCTCAGCCTTTTTTATTGCCTCAACATCCGTGCCGAGCAGCTTTACCCCGTATTTTGCGAGAACGCCGCTTTCGGAAAGCTGTACGCCGAGCGTCAGACCCGTTTGTCCTCCGAGTCCGGCAAGTAAGCCGTCCGGCCTTTCCTTTTTGATTATCCGTTCAACGGTTTCAACGGTCAGAGGCTCTAAGTATATATCGTCGGCAAGATAACGGTCGGTCATAATAGTTGCGGGATTGGAGTTAACGAGAACTACGTGTATACCCTCGTTTTTCAGCACCCGGCACGCCTGAGCGCCCGCATAATCGAATTCCGCCGCCTGTCCTATTACTATCGGTCCCGAACCGATAACCAAAACTTTTTTTATGTCTTTATTTTTCGGCATAATTTTTTTCCTTCATCATACAAAGAAATTTGTCAAATAAAAATTCGGTATCTTTCGGTCCGGAGCAGGCTTCGGGATGAAACTGAACCGAGAAGGCGGTTTTGTAATCAATCCCCTCCACCGTTTTATCGTTTGCGTTGACGTAACTTATTATTCCGTTTTTTACGCTTTTCGCCGTAACGGCATACCCATGATTCTGGCTTGAAATAAACGTTCTGTGTCCGTTTGTTTCACTGACGGGTTGATTTCCGCCTCGGTGACCGTATTTTAATTTTTCCGTTTTGGCGCCGTTAGCCAAAGCCATCAGCTGATGACCCAAACATATACCGAATATCGGTATTTTGTTCATCAGCTTTTTTATTTGCGAAATTTCAAATACATTGTCCGCCGGGTCTCCGGGTCCGTTTGAAAGCATCACTCCGTCAAAATTCCCGTCAAGAATAGTTTCTGCGCAGACATTATGCGGAAACAAGGTGACTTTACACGCTCTCTTTATAAGCTCATTGATAATGTTTTTCTTTGACCCGTAATCAATTAGTGCAACACTGAATTTTGGCGTTATTTCCGGACAAAATATTTCCGGCTCCGAAACGCTGACCGACGGCACCGCATTTGTTACGCAGTAATTCTTAATTAAATCAAAATCCGCATCAGGTGAATTCGAAATCATTGCGTTCATTACGCCGTACTCTCTTGTTAATTTGGTTAAATACCGCGTATCAATGCCGGAAATACCCGGAATACCGTTTTCCTTTAAAAAAGCGTCAAGCGTCTTTTCACAACGGAAATTAGAGGGTTCATCGCAATATTCCCTGACAACATAGCCGAATACGGAGCTTTTTCCCTCGAAATCGGAGGGGATGATCCCGTAATTTCCTATTTGAGGAAAGGTATGCATAACAATTTGACCGTAATAGCTGGGATCTGTCAGCGTTTCAATATAGCCGCACATATTCGTTGTAAATACAAGCTCTCCGACCCTCTCGCAGTCACACCCGAAGGCGATGCCCTCCAATATTTCTTTGTTTTCTAAAATCAAATATCTTTTTTTCATATTTATAAATTCCGATAGTCGCCGAAGTCACGGCTTTAATTGTGTGCGTCATGCTCATCGTTATGTATATATATTAGCATAATCTGAATTATTTTTCAATAGCTTTTTTTAATTTTTTTATTTTTTGTAATTTTTATATGATTATTTACCTTTTTTATTTTATAAATAGTGCATTTTTCAGCATTTTTCAAAAAGCAAAAAACAGAGTGCAAAGCCACATCTTTATTAGCAGAGAGCGTACAATTTAAGGTGTTTTACGAAATTAATGAATTATCGCACCCTGTCTGTCATACTGATTATTTATTCATTTGATTATTAATTGCTTTTGCATAAATATAAGTCTTTCGAAAAAGCGCCGATAAAAAATAACCCCCTTAGGTTTTCTTGCTTTCGTTAAACCTTAAAGGGGATTGTATTTCCGTTTCAATTTATTATTTGTTTCGTATTTTTCATATTTATATTTTATTTTCTTTTGCCCATTCGGGATAGGATGGCTTCATACCCGGTCAATTTTATCTTAAGGAGTCTCTCGACCTCTTTTTTCGCATTAAGATATTTTCCTCTCGAAAAATGGACGCATATTAAGTCCGCTTCCTTTATTTTCCCGGATGCTTTTTCACAGAAGGCTCTTATAGGACACGACAGGCGAAATACCCATATCGGAGAGCAAATTGTAACGTGCCCGTATTTTTCAAGCGTTACCTTTATATCCTCTATCGGCATTGAACGTCGGCTCATTGCAAATCTGCCGCATTGCCAATATCCTGAATTTCCCTTGGTATTTTCGGTAGATTTGATCTCATATACCTCGGCTCCGATTTGATTTGCTTTTTCATAAGCAATCCTTTTAGTGTTTCCGGTTCTCGAAAAATAAACGACAAGCTTTTCCGGATTTGTACCGATATTTTTGTATTCTCTCTCATCGGTAACGAAGGCTTCCTGCTTTGAAAAAACATAACAGCAATATCCGGTTAACGCCTGGCAAAATCCGAAAACAAAATAAATCGTTGACATAAAATTCAGCGGAAACATATAAAATTGTATGCATATCCAAAGCATTAGAGTGACCCCGAAAATTCCTCCGAGTACAGTGCCGATTTTCTTTTTGCAAAGCATAAGAATTGCCGCAGTTAAATTAGTCACTCCGTTCACAATTAACAACGCAAAGCCGGAAAACAGATAGTCCTTAAAAAGAACATCGGCAAACGGAAGCTTTTTAAAATACAAAAGCATTGAATCCATTCCCATTGCTCTTCCTGTAGGATCCGTTATCATACCGACCGATCCCGCAACGGCGCCGAGCCCTATAAACAAGCACCAGAAAATCAACTGTTTTCGCGCCGTATTGTATCTTGATTTCATTTTCGTTTTCACCATTCTTAACGCCTCTTAAACAGTACGATTTCAGGGTTTGTGCCGTTTATACCGTATTCTGCCACCAAAATAAAATTCTTATCCGCTATTATTCCGAAGCAGCTTTCACCCTTGCCGTCATCAAATTCATTTTCAAGCTGACAGCCGAGGTATATTCGGTTATCGTTAATGAATTTAACCTTATTGCCGTTGGGCAACGGATATGAAAGATTAACATAAAATCCGCTTAATGTAAAAAGCTCCTTGACTTCGGGAAGACCCTCAATATGAAGCATATTTATTTCATCAATCAATTTTTTCTTAAATTCATTAAAATTTTTCATTCCGCCGATATTTATATATTCAGCGGCAAGGCAGCCGCAGCCGAATGGATTTCCGCAGGTATTACGGCATCCCGCACACCTGTCTTTAAATCCGCAATGTGAACAATCGGCTCCGCATAAATTATCCATAATGACCTCCGTTAAAAAAGCTGTTTTCCGTTATAGCCGAATTCATCTTTCATTCGACAAATCGACTTTTTAAAAAGCTTCGAATTTTTTTGTTCCTTTTGTTTTGAGATAACTATATAAAATCAATGAAAGCGTCAGGGTGATACCGAGTACAATCGCAAGGTAAGCCTCGCTTGAAAGATATTTTCTGAAAACGAAATAACCGCCTCCTATCGCCGCCGAATATAAAAATGCTCCGAAAAGCGCAATAAAGACGCAGGCGCTTTGCTTTATCGGTTTTATTTCATTTGTCCATGTAAAGTTTGGCATTTTAACGCCGAGAAACATTCCAAAAAACGAATTAAAAACCGTGAACGCCAACGATACGGCGATAATCAGTATATTGCTGATCGGATTTAATCTAAAAGCTGTCAAAATACATACACCGCAGAACAAAACTGCCGGAAGCGTGAACACAAGCTGCAGCAGTATCTTTGCCCGTAGTATGCACCACATTGAAACGGGGAGCGACTGTGTGAGCCATAAGCTCCTGCCCTCCAGCGAAACTGAAGGCGCCGCCATATCGTTCATAGACGCAAGCAGACATATCATTGCCACGGCAACAACGGAAATCACTCCGTTTTCCAATGACAAGGAGGCGACCAACGAGCCTAAATACGATTGCCCCTTTATCAGCATAAAAATACCGGCAGCCGGAAGAAGCAATACGCCGAGACCGCAGTTCAGCATATAGTTTGCGCTCGAAGTAAATCCGGCAAGCTCCTTTTTGAATAAGGCAAGCCCTACCGAGCTTTGCTTTTCCGCCTTCTCGACATAAACTTTTTTCTTTTGACCGCCCGTAGAGATTGCAAGCTTTAGGAAGGTTTTCGACAAAACGAATATCGTAATAACAGGCAGAATTACCGATACCGCAACGGATACCGCAACAGCGAGCGCATCTCCCTCTCCGCATTTTCCGAAGAAGTATATGATTCCGGCGCTCTCCTTAATGATTTTTCCGTATTTTGCCGCATTTTCAATTACATTGCTCAATATTTCCTGAGCCTTAAAATAAAATACATAGTAAACGGCAATGAAAACAAGCGAGATAATAACCGTAATGAAGCTCTTGTTTTTAAGCTTTTTGCTTATTTTCGCAACCGCCCAGCCAAGCAGGCACGACAAAACCAGCACGATAACCGTGACCTCGACCAGCATTACCGTACATCCGACAAGAACGGGAAAACTAAATCCCATTTTAATAAAATATACAATAACGCAGGGAATAAAGGCGACCGCCGAATAAAGCGCGCCCATTAAATATACATTGATAATTCTCGAGATAACAATGTATCCTACCGGAATAGGCATTGAAAGCAAAAGATCGTTGTCCTTTGCAAGATAAAGTCCCGAATATGTTGAAAAAACGCTGCCGAATACGCCGAGCAGTATAGACAAGAGAGCGAAAATCGAAAAGTACAACCACGTAAGGTCTATACTGCAAAACGCAGTACATATAACATCGGAAATAAATGCGTTCATTCCGCCTATAAATCCTACCACAACAAGCGCAAATATAAAAAACATCAGGCAAACAGATAATTTTGACCGCTTGACATTCTTTTTTGAGTTGACGAAATACTCCTTAAAAATTTCCGATAACTGCTTCTTGACAAGTAATCCGAGCATTATTCCGCCTCCAACTCAAGGAATGTATCCTCAAGGCTTGTATCGCCCTTAACTTCTTCCATGGTTCCGGAACGGATAAGCCTGCCCTGCTTTATAATCGCAACCTTATCGCACAGCTTTTCCGCAACATCCAGCACATGGGTTGAAAAGAATATTGCGCCCTCTCCGTCGCAAACCTCTCTCATCATTTCCTTTAAGGTATGCTAAGCCTTGGGGTCCAGCCCTACAAACGGCTCGTCCATAATAATCAAACGAGGAGAATGAATCCATGCGGCGATGATTGCAAGCTTTTGCTTCATACCGTGGGAATATGTTGAAATGGGCGACGCAAGCGAGTCGGTTATTTCAAACCGTTCCGAATAATTGCGGATTTTCTCTTTTCTTTCTGTGCCGGAAACCCCGTATACGTCGGCTATAAAATTAAGAAATTTTATACCAGTCATAAATTCGTACAAATCGGGATTATCCGGAATATACGCAAGCATTTTCTTGCATTCTATAGGATCGTCCTTTACGGATTTGCCGCCGATTTTGATAGTACCGTTGTCAAAATCCTGAATGCCTGCAATTGATTTCAGCGTAGTTGTTTTTCCTGCGCCGTTATGACCGATAAACCCGTATATTTCCCCTTTATTAATATGCAATGAAAGGTCGCAAACTGCGTTGACTTCGCCGAACTTTTTTGTAAGATTTTCTATGTACAGCATTATTTTCTCCTTCTATTTTACTTCAAAAAATTGATTGATAAACCATTCTATGTAGCTTGTAATTTTTATTATCGCTTCGCTTTTTCTGTCGCTTTGTCTGTCGCAAAGATGTATCATTTCCGTGATAGGCGAACAGTAGATAAACGCAAGCATATCGCAGTCGTTGCATTTCATTTCACCGATTTCGATTAAATGTGAAAAAATCGAAGAATACAGCTTTTCTATAACAAAATTAAAATGCTTTGTCGCAAGTTCTGCGATTTTTTTATCCGAATACTGACCGAGAGTCAGTAATTTTCGTATCTTTAATATTTTTTCGTCATTTAACGTGAATTCAATTTGCTTTGCCGACATTTCCCGAAGCTCGTTTGCATTTTCGGGCATTTTAAACTCCGCCGGGCCGATACCGAAATTATCTTCATAATAATTTTCAATATAACAAATCATCGAATTCCATATATCTTCCTTGCCCTTGTAGTGCTTATAAAGAGCGGATTTGCTGATTCCGAGACCGACGGCAAGAGAACGCATATTTGTACCGAAATACCCGTTTTCACTGAACAAATCAAGAGCTTTTTCAAGTATTCGTTCTTTCGTAAGCATTTTCTTCTTACCTCCCCTATGTTACATAAATATTATAGTGACCTTTCGGTCACCTGTCAATAGATTATTATATTTTTTCAGAAATTTTCAGTTAAAAACAAAAAATCGCCCGACAGATTATCATAATTAATCCGTCGGGCAATTTCGTCTTAAAAAAGCTCAGTTATCGTTCCATCCGACAATTCTGATAACACGTATCGACGTGTATCCGTATGTTATCATGGGGCAGTCAACCTTATCGGTAGTGTTGGAATTGATTAATAAATCAACTACATTGCCGTTTTCGTCGTAAATTACCTTTGACACTATTACGGAGTGAACGCCTTTGCCGTCCTTTGAAACATATTGAATAATATCTCCTACCCTCGCACTGTAAATATTTCCGCCGACCTCGCATGACAGTCCGAAGCCTTTATTATTTATACAGTAATTGCAGAATTCTTCTACGCCGGTCCAGCTCATTGACCTGCCCGAGGCAGTATTTCCGACATTTATGTCACCGGAATACCATTTCCACTGACAGGAAATATCGCCGTAGGTATCCATGGGTATTCCGCCTGCATGAAGACACTGCGAAGTAAAGTTATTGCAATTACCGCCGTAGTTATCATACTCGTAATAATCGGGGTTTCTAACCTTTTCGTACAGTCCCGTCCACTTGTACGAATAGTTTAGCGCATCCTTTGCGTTGTAGGGGTTGTCCGCTGTCATTTTGAGCTTGTATTTATCGGGGTTTTCGTTATATCTTATTCTCTTGCCCTCTAAGCTCTTGATATCCTCTACGGCGTCGTCAATAAAATCATCGCAGAAGGATTTGAATATTCCGTTTATTTGGTCGCTGTCGAGATAGGATGAACCGAAGCCGCTTCTTTCGATATAATTATTATATGCCGAGCTTAAATTGGCGTACGCTCCGCTTATTTCCGAATGCTCCGATATAACGCATTTTCCGTCCTCGTATGTCAGAACAAACGTATGCTCCACATCGCAGGTATACGATGTAATATCGGGAATATAATCAAAACAAACATAATCGTTTACAACAAGATTTACGGTTTTTTCCGTACCGTTGTCCGTTGCAAAGGTAAAATTCAGTCCGACATTGCATAAGCCGAAGCCGAGGTCAACATTCATAACATTGCGTACGCCCGTAATATAGTATATTACAGCCTCGCAAAGCGAACGGTGATAAGCCGCCCCCGTGGCAAACAAGTCATCGGTGCTTTCGGGAGAAAGTCTTCCGAGCGACACATAATATCTCTTAAAATATTCGCATATAACATTATACTCTTCATCGGAAATATAAAAGGAGGCTTCCTGTCTGTTATCGGTAATTACAACGTCGACCTCTCTTTGCGGCTGAGCCTTGGAAACCGGCTCGTATGTATCTCCGGGATCGTCTCCGATTTCATAATAATCAATCTCGCTGTAAGATACGTTTTGATTATCCAGAATAAAGATTTTTATACAAAAAACAATACCTATTACAATAGCTATCGAGAGCAAGGTAAGAATGACGTATGGAAATCTGTTTTTCTTTTTTCTTCTCATATTTTCTCCGAAATTCGCATTATCATAATTCTATAACAAAACCGAATAATTGTCAACAGTCGGTTTTTCGCCTTTTTTCGCTTTTATTTGACATTACCGTTTAGTTGTTGTATAATTACATCAACGCATTTAAAGGAGCAATACATGAAACAGATACGCATTCTCAATCCGTTCGCAGGACACGGAGACGCTATCGGTCTTGACAAAAATAATGAAAAAGTCACGTCCTACATTACGAAAGGCATCGGCGACGCAGAAAGATATGTATATGAGCTATGCCTGGCGGAACCGAAAACGCACTTTGTGGTTTGTGGCGGAGACGGTACGTTAAATGAGGTTGTTAACGGAATTATGAGAGCAAACGCCGGCGAAAATGCCATGTTCAGTGTTATCCCGACGGGAAGCGGAAACGACTTTGCAAAGCATAATCTTGAAAACCGTAAATCCCATATGATTGATTTAATCACCGTAAACGGCAGATACGCTCTTAATATGATTAACATAGGCTTTGACTGCGACGTTGTTGTAAAAACCGATTCTTTTAAAAAACGTCACGAAGGAAGCGTCGCCTATATCCTCGGTCTTATTAACACCCTTTTTTCGAAAATGGGTAAAAATTTCAGTGTAAAAATAACGCTTGAGGACGGTAAGACGGAGGAATATAACAAAGAACTCCTGCTTTGCGCAGTTGCGAACGGCTGTTATTGCGGAGGGGGCTTTAAGGCGGCTCCTTTGGCAAAACTCGACGACGGTATACTCGACGTTCTCATTGTAGAAAAGATTTCCAGATTAAAGTTTATTTCCCTTGTCGGAGACTACAGAAAAGGGACTTTCTTTGACGGAAACGGAATTATGAAAAAGAAATTTGAAGGAATTTTAAATTACAAAAAATGCACTTCATTTGAAATATCGGGAATAACCGAATACTGCCAAGACGGTGAAATAGTAAAAGCCGATTCGCTCAGAATCGGCGTTAAGCCTAAATGCATAAAATTTTTCGCATAAATAAAAGGAATGCCGGGACAAAAGCCCAACCGTGATAAGGCAGTAATTTGAAAACAGTCAAAAACAACTGATTTAGCGCGGTAAGGCAAGGAAAACACCGAGGTTACAAAATGTTGAAGTCTGTTCGTTAGTTGAATAGCAGACCTAGTTTAGTTTTTATGTTGTTCAGAATAACAATAAATTAAGCTCTTTCAAAATATATATTTTTATCGGCTCCCCTTAAAGGAGAGCCGATAAATTTTTTTATTGGTTTCAAAATACCAAATTGATTATGTTCTGCGACATATCGTCGTATTCTACAAGGAAGGTATACTTTCCTGTAAGTCCTGTTAACTCGATGGTATTGTTCTGAACGTCCGCAGGACGGATGAACTTGCTTCCGGGTGCGTTCTTAATT
>JAQXHN010000058.1 GCA_029007295.1 Clostridia bacterium
ATAAGCTTGGCAATCCATTCAAGCTTACGGTCGATTTCTTCCTTACTCTGAGTTCCCGCCTTATATTTCCAATGAGCGCATATACCGTATTCAGCTATACGGTGCATTTCCCATGTCCTTATCTGAACCTCAAACGGGATACCGTCTCTTCCGATTACGGTTGTGTGCAGAGAGCGGTACATATTCGGCTTGGGTGTGGAAATATAATCCTTAAATCTGCCGGGTACGGATTTAAACATATCGTGAATAATACCCAGCACGGTATAGCATTCAAGCTCGTTATCCACAATAATACGTAGGGCGTAAAAGTCGAATATCTCCTCAAAGGATTTATTCTGCTCAAACATTTTCTTATATATGGAATAAACTGTTTTAACTCTTCCCTCAAGAGAATATTTTAAGCCCGCCTCGTCGAGCTTATCCGCAATTTTGGCTCTGGCGTTGTCAATAAATGCGCGGCTTTGTCCGTAGCGCTTTTCTATATTTTCCTGAACCTCGCGGTATCCTATAGGGTCGAGATAGCTGAGCGATAGTATCTCCAGCTCCTGTTTAATTCTCTGCATACCGAGCCGGTGCGCAAGAGGCGCATATACATACATAGTTTCAAGAGCGGTTTTTCTTCTCTTAGGATCAGGCTTTGCGTCAAGGGTACGCATATTGTGCAGTCGGTCGCAAAGCTTAATGAAAATGACTCTGATATCCTTTGACATGGCAAGGAACATCTTGCGGAGATTTTCAACATGCTCTTCCTCCTTATCGTCAAAAGGAATTTGAACAAGCTTTGTGAGTCCGTCAACAAGCATGGCGACATCCTCGCCAAAGCCTTTTCTGATTTTTTCCAAATCGACCTTGCTTCCGCAGTCCTCAACTGTATCGTGCAACAATGCCGCACAGATGGAATCCGTGTCAAGCTCAAGAGTGGCTACTATTTCGGCTACTGCGATGGGATGGCTGATGTATGCTTCTCCGCTGACTCGGTATTGTCCTTCATGAAGCTCATTTGCATAGAGATAAGCCTTTTTTATTTTTTCTATGTCGTAATGCTTTGACGTGGCTTCAAGCGCCGTCAACAAATTTTGTATCGGTTTATACTTTTCTTCCATAATTTTTATTCCGTAGTTTAAGCGATTTATATATTTCCGATTTATCGAGATTTGTTTTTCCCCTTACGGGAATTATCTTCGCCGTAAAAATATCCTCGTTGTTTTCATCGTAAGTAAATGACAAAAGCTGCATTTCGGATAAGATATCAAGGATAAATTTAACCCGAACATAGGCGTTCTCCCTGTCATCCTTTAGCAGACCGGCAAAATATGATACATTCAGCCTTGCAAAGCTTTTTTCCGAAAGCCTCCCTATCGCTCTGTATACAATAGCAAATTCCGAATGTCTCGGCGTTATGCGCGAGCACTCGGGGTATTCCCCGCGCTTCAGTGCATTATACAGCTCTATCTGTTTTTTTCTGTCGTTATATTCGGCGTCCGATATCCTGATTTTATTAACCAGAAGCTGAACATTGGATACTCCTCTGAACTCGTTTATACTCAATGAGAATAAAATATCCGCCCTATTCCTTGTTGTAACGGTAAGAGAGGAAGGACTTGCTCCGAACAGGATTCCCGAAAAAAGCTTTCCTTCCTTTTCGAAGACAAACTTGCTGTGTTTATCCTCGCCCACGCCCGAAATATCACGGACAATCACATCTCGGATAATAAATAAAGGGGAAGGATTTGCCGTCCCGTACGGCTCCAGCATATCGAGCAGCTTAACGTTTTCCATTGATATTTCATCGGCGAAAAGCTCGCAGTCCGCAACAAGAGACGACCTTTCTTCGTCTTCTCCTGCATTCTGCTTTACGAAAGAGTTTATTTTTTCTTTAAATTCTTTGAATTTATCTTCCGAAACAGACATTCCGGCGGCGAGCTCATGCCCGCCGAATTTTAAAAGACAGTCGGAGCAATTTGACAAAGCATATGCTAAATTAAGTCCTTTAACGCTTCTGCCGGAGCCCTTGCCTATTCCGTCGTCGTCAAATGAAACAAGTATGGACGGCAATGAATATTTCTCCGTAATTCTCGAGGAAACAATGCCGATTACTCCCTGATGCCAGCCTTTTTTTGCAAGAACAATAATTCCGTCGTTTTCAAAATCAAATTCCGATTCTATCATGGAAACGGCTTCCTTGAAAATCTCGTTTTCCGTTCTTTGCCGTTCCTTATTCATATTTACCAGCTCCAGCGCATATCTTCCTGCTTCCGATTCGGTCTTAGCCAAAAGCAACGACACAGCAATAGACGCATCTGCCAGACGTCCTGCGGCATTAAGCTTAGGCGCAATTACAAAGCCTACGGTGGAGGTTGTAATTTTAGCTTTTTTATTATTGAAATTAGTGCTTGCAGATAAAAGCGTTTCTATACCGGGTCTGGGCTTTTCCGACATAATACCGAGTCCGAGATATACCAATAATCTGTTTTCGGATACAAGAGGCATAACGTCCGCAATAGTTCCGAGTGCGCATAAATCGGCATATTTCTCAACAATATTTGCGCTTGCAAGCTCCAAAGGAATGTTTTTTATCTTTTTTTCCAAAGCGCAAAGCAGTTTAAATACTACTCCCACGCCCGCAAAATCACAAAATCCGTATGTACAGTCGGGTCTTTTGGGATTAATAACCGGGGCGTCGGGAATGTCCCCGTGCACCTCATGGTGATCGGTTACAACGACGTCGATTCCCAAGCTTTTTGCATACTCAACCTCATTGACTGCCGTAATACCCGTATCAACCGTAATAATCAGCTTACAGCCCTTTTTATGCAAATTGTCTATGGCCGCAGCGTTCATGCCGTACCCTTCCGTGCTTCTGCTCGGAATATGGTAGATTACATTTGCGCCCTTACTCTGTAAATATAGGAAAAGAGCCGATGTTGACGTTATGCCGTCTACATCGTAGTCGCCGTAAACAGCAATTATTTTGTCCCCTTTTATCGCAGATATAATAACATCCGTCGCCCTGTCCATATCCGGCAACCCGAACGGGTCGTTAAATGAATATGCGTTTGAAAGAAAATCTTTCGCGGCTTTTGCTTCGCCGTAGCCTCTGTTGCAAAGCAATATCGCAATAACCTCAGGTATTCCGAGAGCCTTGGCAAGAGCCGACGCCTTATTGTCGGATCTGTCGTATTTAGTTTTCCATAGTATTCTGCCTGAAGTCATTTCTACAGTTCCTTTATTCTTTACAAATAACCTTGATTGTGTTTTTTTTCGAAGCGTTTTTATTTAAAACAGGTAATTCTATACCAAGCGTTACAATCAGCGACAAGGCGCAGACTGCAATGCATAGACCCTCGGATAAGCCGAGCTTGTCCGATATAAAAAAAGCAAAAAATGAAATTACAATCGGTAAAACAAATACGAGAATTGCATAACCGAGTATTCTCTCGGAGGGGCTTTCAATTATTACCCTGTCGCCGACATCGGCGCCGACAGTATTTTCTGCTATGACTTTTATCTTCTTTTTACACGCAAAACAGTCGTGGCTTTTTGAGCAACCTGCGCAAGCAGAGCTTCTTTCAACCTCAACCGTCGCCTTATCGCCGTTTATTTCGATTACCATTGCTGTTTGTTTCATTTTTCGGAATAGCTCCTGTATCTTTCCATTATTTTCAGTGCAACCTTAACACCGTCAAGCGCCGCGCTTGTTATGCCGCCTGCATACCCCGCTCCTTCGCCTGCGGGGTAGAGATTATCGTTATCAATCGCCGTCATATTTTCGTTTCTCATTATTCTGAACGGGGCGCTTGTCCTTGTTTCAAAGCCGGTTAATACCGAGTCCGGCGAATCAAAGCCTTTTAACGCTCTGCCGAATGAGGAAATACCGATTTTAAGCATCTCGGTAATATCTTTCGGCAATCCCGATTGCAAATCGGCTACCCTTGTATTACCGTTCATATACGTCGGCAACACCCTTTTCGGTTCGTTTTTGCACCTGTCGTTCATAAAATCACCCAAGGTAATACACGGTGCGGTGTAACCTCCGCCACCCAGCCTAAAGGCATTTCTTTCGAGCATTCTCTGAAATTCCATCGGATTATCGCTTGTCACCGAAACGGCAATGGCAGAGTTTGAATTTACGCCGTTACGGGCATATTCGCTCATACCGTTAGTTACTACGGCGTTTTCTTCGCCGGCGGCGGCGACAACGGTCCCTCCCGGACACATGCAAAAGCTGTATACTCCCCTGTCGCCGACTCTTTTTGACAGAGAATATTCGGCAGGCCCGAGTATCGGATCTCCCGCACAGTCACCGTACATGGCCTTATCAATATCCTCCCTGAGATGTTCAATACGAACGCCGACCGAGAAGGGCTTTGGCTCAAGCATATATCCGCTTTTTTGCAGATACGAGTATGTGTCTCTGGCGCTGTGTCCTGTTGCAAGAACAAGACATCCGCAGGGAATTTCGCCCCTGTCTGTAACAACACAAACAACCTTTTCCCCAGATTTTTTGATTTCACGTAGCTTTGTATTATAGAGAATTTCGCCCCCGAGCATTGTTATCCTTCGGGCAATATTATCACAAATGAATAAAAGCTTATCCGTACCTATATGGGGCTTTGCCTTAATCAAAATATCACTCGGTGCGCCGAATTCGCAAAGGCGGGTCAAAACATATCTCTGTCTTGAGTCGTTAATCCGTGTTATCAGCTTTCCGTCCGAGAAGCTCCCTGCTCCTCCTGCGCCGAACTGAATATTACTTTCGGGATTCAGTATTCCCGTTTTATAAAATTTTTCGACTTCCTTTTTTCTTTCAAAAACGTCGCTTCCTCTTTCGATAACAATCGGCATATAACCGTTTTCCGCAAGAAGCAGGGCAGAAAACATTCCGCAAGGTCCGAAGCCACATACAATCGGACGGTTTTGAAGCCTTTCCGAGCCGAAGCAAATATCAACAGAGCCCGCAGCTTCAACTACCGCATCTATTTCCGAAAGTCTTTCGGCGCTTTTACAATCGCATTTGCAAAGCACGGAATATACAAATAAAATATTGTTTTTTCGCCTTGCGTCAACAGAGCGTCGGTAAATTGAGCACTCTTTTGCCGTAATTCCGATTTTTTTCAATCTGACCTTCGCCTTATATATAGCCTTATCCGAGCTTTCTCTGTACGGTAAAGATATGTTTTTTACAATTACATTCATTTTGCTTGAGATACCAGAACAGTGTATTCGCCTCTTTCAAAACAAGTCGAAGCGTATTTGTCGGAAAAAACTATCGTAACGGGCGCATTCTGCGCTCCGTTGCCGAGAGAAGATATACCGCCCAAATCAACAACGGCAAAAACATCTTCGCTTTTTATTTCGGCTATACTGCTCTTCTCCCCCATAACGCTTACCTTTATTCCCCCTTCGGGTACGGAATATGACAGATTATTGGGATTGTTGACGGATATATTATTTACGATTAATGTTTTCTCCGAATATGAAGGCGCACTTATCGAAATTGATACTGTATCGGCGGCAGTCAATACGGATATTCCTTCAAGCTCGGGCAGAGACGCAGTAAATTCCGGAGTGAATTTCTTTTCGTCTACGGTAGTAACATTTATTGAATCTATATTTCTGACTTTTTCTATTTCCCCTCTCACGGAAACGGACTCAGGATTAATTTTGACCTGAACATTATCCTCGTTGAAAAATCCGTTTTTAAAATCGACGCAGAGCTTAACCTCCTTCGTCATATACACAGGCACCTTGCCCGTTACCGTAGAAACGTCCATTGAAAGATAAGGGTTGATAACCTCGCCGCCGTATGAATCGATCAGCACGGGCGTTCCGGAAAATGTTTTTGACGAAGTAACTTCTCCTTCGATAGGTATAATTACAACGGCTTTACTAATTTTTGAAATAACAGACGAGGGACCGGTAACGTTAACCTCGCTGTTTGACAGCTCAACCATATCCGCGGCAAGCTCGCAACCGCCTTCAAAGGTGCGGCTGCCGGGAAAATCAACCTCCAAAGGAAACGTTTTTACCTCTTTGTTGTCGAGATAAAGCGTAACTGTTTCGGCACTCTGGGAAACAAGAGATATTTCATCGGGCAATTCGATTTTAAGAGGAATATTGCTGTATTCACCCGCCGTTGAATATTTCGTAAGATCCGAAATGTCGGCGGTAATTTTAAAATTGTCCTTTGTCAGTGACGCAGTCAGGCTCTTTTTACCGCTTACCGTAAGGTTGACCGTTGTCGACGCTCCCGAAATAACCGCAAGCGAATTGTCTCCTTTAACTATGGAAATTGGTATCGACTCAAAAGTTACCTGTCTTGTCGGACTCTCAACCATCATTACATAGTTCCACAATAGAAACGAAACCAAAACGGAGATGACAAACGGAATAATATAAAATTTTTTCTTCTTTTTTTTCTGAAGGCTTACATTGCCGAAATTATCGTTATTCATCGGTTTCATCCGCCTTTACCGTTTTTTCTTTATTTTTTCGTTTTCTGTTTTTTCTGTCCGATATTTTAATCGGTGCAGAAAAGAATATATCGCTCACTAAATTGCGAAGAGATATTACATCAACATTTCTTGTGAGCACGCCCTTATATGCTACGGAAACAATTCCCGTTTCCTCGGATACGATAATGCAAAGAGCGTCACTCTGCTCGCTCATTCCGAGAGCGGAACGGTGTCTTGTGCCGAGCTCCCTTTCTATGGAGTTGTTCTTCGACGTCAAGGGAAGCGTGCAGCCTGCCGCATAAAGCCTTGTATTGCGAATAATGAGCGCTCCGTCATGTAAGGGAGATTTGTTAAAGAAAATATTTCTGATAAGTAAGGATGAGCATTCCGCATCAATCAGCGTTCCGTTTGCAATTATGTCACCGAGCTTTGTCATACCCTCAATTACAATCAACGCACCGGTATAAGACGATGAAAGAAGAGTTACGGAATCTGTTAATTCGTGAAGAAAACTTTCCTTTTGCGTCTCGCTTTTTCTGTCCCCGAAGCTGCGCAAGCCCCTTACAGATTCGCCGACAAAATTTTCAAGCATCGAACGAAGCTCAGGCTGAAAAATAATAATAATTGCAATAACGCCTATTTGGAAAATATTCTGTAACAGATACTTCATTACGGTAAGATTTGCAAAATCGCTGATAACAAGAAGCAAAATAAGCGCAGTCACTCCCAATGCAAGCTTTCCCGCTCTGCGGTCCTTTATGAAAATATAAACATAATAGATCAGAACCGAAACAAGTAAAATATCAAAAATATCGGATATTCCTATTGATTTAATCTGAGCTAATATCCCGTTCCAGCCCTTTTGCAGAAATTCGTTTATAAAATCCATTCTGCCCTCCTTACCGATTTCTTTGAATAAAAACCCATTATAATAAAACCACATATCATTATAACATATTTCAAGTAAAAATACAAACGTTTTTGAGAGTTTTTTTCGCAGATTTATTATTTTTTTCTGTACTTTTACGGTTTTATATGGTATAATGAATCAATCGGAGGTGATTTTACGGAAAAACATAATTGCTGTGCAATAATTGTTGCTGCGGGTAACGGGAACAGAATGGGAAATATGCCTACTACAAAGCAGTTTATGTTTCTCGGAAGAGAGCCTGTCATAAAGAGAACGGTCAGACAGTTCCAAAAATGTCCTGAGATTAACTCCATAATCATTGTCGCAAAAAAAGATGAGATACCGTTATACGGAGATATCATATCGGAATATACCAAGGTTATAAGTGTTATTAAAGGGGGTAATTCCAGAGCAGAGTCGGTTAAAAACGGTTTGAAGGAGGTCCCTTCAGACGCCGACTATATTGCCATTCACGACGGAGCCAGATGCCTTATTACGCCGAACATGATTTCACGTATTGCCGAAAACGCTTTTATTTACGGAGCGGCTACCGCGGCTTGTCCTGCGACAGACACCGTTAAGGTTATTTCATCGGACGGCTTTATTTCCTATACTCCGGACAGAAAAACGCTCTGGAACGCTCAGACTCCGCAGATTTTCAAGACCGAAACATACAGGAAGGCTTTATACAGCTGCTCCGATTTTTCAAATATTACAGACGATAATTCGGTCGTCGAACAAATGGGAGTTAAGGTTAAGCCGGTTGACTGTACGAGGACAAATATTAAAATAACAACACCCGAGGATTTATTCATAGGAGAGGCAATACTTAAAATGAGGGGGCAGAAATATTGACAGATTTTATACCGAGAATAGGACACGGTTATGACGTTCACCGTCTTATTGAAAACCGAGACCTTATTATAGGAGGAGTGAAAATCCCCCATAAAACCGGTTTGTCGGGTCATTCCGATGCAGACGTTCTGCTTCACGCAATTTCCGACGCTCTGCTGGGCGCGGCTGCACTCGGCGATATCGGAGCGCATTTTCCAGATACCGATGATAAGTGGCTGGGCGCAGACAGTAAGGAAATTCTTCTTGAAACGGTGAGAATATTAAACATAAACGGCTTTACAGTTTCGAACATTGATTCAATAATTGTGGCTCAAAAGCCTAAAATGGCCGATTATATTCCGAAAATGAGAGAAAACATTGCAAAATGCGTGTGTATTCCCGTAAACAGAGTAAGCGTAAAAGCCACAACGGAAGAAAAGCTCGGTTTTACCGGCAATGAGTCGGCAATCTCGGCACACGCAGTTGCAATGATTTTTGAAAAGCTGTAATTTATATTCAGACAGACATTACCGATTACATAATTATTCACTTCCGTTATTTTCTTTTTCCCAACCGATAATGTCTGTCGGTACAACGGTAATTCCCTTACCGATATCATAATATGTAAAAAAATAAAATTCGATACAGAGGTTAATAAAATGATTAAAGTATCACCCTCAATACTTGCAAGCGATTTTGCAAATTTACAGACAGAAATAGAAAAAGTCGAAAAAGGAGGCGCCGATTATCTGCATATTGACGTAATGGACGGCGCATTTGTACCGAATATTACTCTCGGCGCTCCGATTGTAAAGGCAATTCGCCCGCATTCAAAGCTCGTATTCGACGTACATTTAATGATAAACGAGCCTATTCGCTACGTAGAGGATTTTGCAAAGGCGGGAGCGGACATAATTACCGTTCATTTGGAAAGCACCGAACGGGTTCGGGAAACACTGGAGAAAATAAAAAAGCTCGGTTGCAAAGCAGGACTATCGATTAAGCCCCGCACCGATCCCGTCGAAATCATCCCCTACATTCCGTTATGCGACCTGATTCTTGTAATGACGGTGGAGCCGGGCTTCGGAGGTCAGTCATTTATACCGGAGACGGTTCCTCATATCGAAAAGGTGCGAGATTTGTTAGCGAAAGAAAACAGCAACGCCGAAATTGAGGTCGATGGAGGAATTTCTCCCAAAAATGTCCGTACGGTACTAAACGCAGGAGCAAATGTAATAGTAGCAGGCTCCGCTGTTTTCAAAAGCGACGACATAAGCGAAACAATTAGGGGTTTAAGAGGTTGATTTTTAATAAAAATGATATGAAAAATGAATTAAAATTTATTTCAAAAAAGTATTGACAAATACGATTTATCGTGATACAATACCGATATACTTGAATACAAAAGCGATGACGAAGACGGCATCGGAGTGATTTTTTCAGAGAGTCGGCGTTTGGTGTAAGCCGACATTATTACCCGTTAAGCCCATCCCTTCTGAGCCGGAAAACCGAAAGATAATCGAGTAGACTTTTCCCGTTATTCACTGCGTTAATGTGTAGGGATTTATTGATCCTGTTGAGTGGCAGTTTTACTGCAATTTGAGTGGTACCGCGGATGTTATTTCACCCGTCTCAAAGAAATTTTGAGACGGGTTTATTTTTTTCAGGAGGATTTTCCAATGAGCACTGTTGCAAACGATTCTCTTCTTGAGGTAGCTTTACGAATTCGCGAAATGCGCGAAATTTGTGATTTTACGGAAGAGGAAATGGCCGAAAAAGTCGAAGTTTCAGTTGAAGAATATAGACAATACGAAATGGGCGAGCTTGATTTTCCTTTTACATTTATCCATAAATGTTCCCTTGCCTTCGGCATAGGAATTACGGATTTGCTTGAGGGTAAATCGGCGCATCTTTCATCCTATACGGTAACGAGAAAGGGACACGGCAAGCGTACCGCAACCGAGAACGGCATTGAAATTTCCAATCTCGCTCCCATGTTCAGAAAGAAAATCGCCGAGCCGTACTGGGTGCATTACGAATACAATGAGGATTTGCAAAACAAGCCCATTCATTTGACGAAGCATTCCGGTCAGGAATTTGACCTTATCTTAAAAGGCAAGCTTAAGGTTCAGGTCGGTGACAATATTGAAGTGTTGTCGGAGGGCGACAGCATATATTATAACTCTTCCACACCTCACGGTATGATTGCGGTTGACGGTGAAGACTGCCTGTTTGTTGCTGTTGTACTGCCCGGCGAAAACGAAGAAGAAAATGTAATACGAGATACCTTAGTGTCCAAAAAGACGCAGGGAAATCTTGTATGCGACAAATTCATACAGACCGTTGAGGACGAAAACGGCTCTCTTCTCAATATCTCTTTTAATAATGAAGACAAATTTAACTTTGCCTTTGACATTGTTGACGGAATAGCGAAAAAGGACCCGGAAAAGGTTGCGCTTTTGCATGTAGCCAACGACAAAACCGAAAGAAGATTTACGTTTAAGGATATTAAAAGAGCGTCAAATCAGTGCGCTAACTACTTTAAATCCCTCGGTATTAAGAAGGGCGACAAGGTTATGCTTGTGCTCAAGCGCCATTATCAGTTCTGGTTTGCCATTATTGCGCTGAATAAATTGGGAGCTATTGCAATTCCGGCAACCGATCAGCTAAAGACGCACGATTTTGTTTACCGCTTTAATGCGGCAGAGGTAGACGCCATTGTATGTACCGCCTCCGGCGCTGCATCCGATTACGTTGACGAATCGCAAAAGGAATGTCCGACTCTGAAAACCAAAATTTTGGTAGGAGGCACCAAAGACGGCTGGCACGACTTTGACGAAGAGTATCAGTTATATAGCGCACATTTCTACAGGACGGAAAATTCACCGTGCGGAGGCGACCCGATGCTTATGTTCTTTACATCGGGAACAACGGGCTATCCAAAAATTGCGCTTCATAACTGTAAATATCCCTTAGGTCATTACATAACCGCAAAATACTGGCACGGGGTTACAGACAACGGTCTTCACTTTACAATTTCCGATACAGGCTGGGGTAAAGCGCTATGGGGTAAGCTGTTCGGTCAATGGCTTTGCGAGGGTGCGGTCTTTGCTTACGATTTTGACAGATTTGATGCGTCCGATATTCTGCCTATGTTTGCAAAGTACAAAATTACCACATTTTGCGCTCCGCCCACCATGCTCCGTATGATGGTAAGGGAGGATATTTCCAAATACGATTTATCGTCTATTGTTCACATGACTACCGCCGGCGAAGCGTTGAATCCCGAGGTTTACAGATTATTTGAAAAAGCAACGGGCTTAAAGATAATGGAGGGCTTCGGTCAAACCGAACTGACTCTTGCCATAGCTAACCTTATGGGTGAAAATCATAAGATAGGCTCAATGGGCAAGCCTACTCCGCTTTACGATATTGACCTTGTCGATTCTGACGGCAATCCCGTTGACGTAGGAGAACCTGGAGAAATAGTAGTTCATATAGACAAAAACATTCCTTGCGGTCTTTTCGACGAATACTACAAGAACGAAGAGGCTACAAGAGCCGTGCTTCACGACGGATTATATCATACGGGCGATACCGCATGGAAGGACGAGGACGGTTTTTATTGGTATGTCGGAAGAGTCGACGACGTTATTAAATCCAGCGGATACCGCATCGGACCCTTTGAAATCGAAAGCGTTATTATGGAGCTTCCCTATGTTTTAGAGTGCGGAGTTTGCGCCGCACCCGACGAGGTAAGAGGTCAGGTCGTTAAGGCCTGCATCGTCCTTGTAAACGGCAAAGAACCGAGTGATGAGCTTAAAAAGGAAATTCAGGATTATGTTAAGAAGCATACGGCTCCTTACAAATATCCGAGAATCGTTGAATTCCGTACTTCTCTGCCTAAAACGATCAGCGGAAAGGTACAGAGAAATAAATTATAATTTCTTTTTATACGCTAAATCCTACGGCGTAACAGTTTAATTTTTTAATATTTTAATTTAAAAAAGTATTGACAAATACCCATAGCTGTGATATAATCACTCACAAGAAAGACAAGGACGGAGAGAAGCGAATAATTGATTCCCCGCAGAGAGTCGGCGTTTGGTGCAAGCCGGCGGATAGATTACATCGTTTGTAGCTCCCGAGTCGGAAGGAAGAAAGGCGGCGTTTCGGATATTATCCCGATTGCAGCGACGCAGAGTAGACCCTTCCCGTGTTTGCTACGTTAGTGCATAGATGTTTTGCGACGTCGATGAGTGGCAGTTTTACTGCAAATTGAGTGGTACCGCGGATGCATTTTACGGCATTCGTCTCAAAGAACGGCTTTGGGACGAATGCCTTTATTATTTGTCCCGGAAACGGAGAATATTATGAAAGCAATTACAGCATTGGATTTTAAAATCAAGGAAATGGCAGGCCGCATTCGTGAGTTGCGTGAAATAGTTGGGTTCACGGTTGCGGAAATGGCAGACAAAACCGATTTAACCGTTGAAGAGTACGCAAAATGCGAAAAGGGCGAACAAGACCTTAACTTTACGTTTATTTACAGGTGTGCTCTGGCTCTGGGGGTTGACGTCACAGATATTATCGAAGGTAAATCCCCTACCCTTAAATCCTACGCCGTAACAAGAAAGGCAAAGGGTCAGCAGATTTCGCAAGCTCACGGTATGACGTACTATAATATGGCATATTCGTTCAGAAACAGAATAGCCGAACCTTTGTATGTTCGCAGTACATACGACGAAGGAGCGCAGCACAGAGATATTGAGCTGACCTCTCACGACGGTCAGGAGTGCGATATAGTTGTTTCCGGAAAGCTCCTTGTGCAGATAGGAGAGCACCGAGAAACCTTATCGGAGGGCGACAGCATTTATTTTGATTCCTCAACTCCTCACGGAATGATTGCGGTAGGAGGAAGCGACTGCGTCTTCTATGCAATCGTATTAAATCCGTCGGGTGAGCCTATACCCGAGCTTGTTCCGACAAAGGCTATCGACGATGAAAGCGAAATCGTCCGCGATACCGAGGAGCGAATATACCAAAAATATATTGACGTTACCGAAAACGAGAAGGGTACGCCGACAGAAATTAAATTCAAAAATACCGACAGTTTCAATTTTGCTTTTGATTTGGTTGACGAGCTTGCAAAGAAATCGCCCAACAAGCTTGCAATGCTTCATGTCTCAAATGATATGACAGAACGCAGATTTACCTTCAGGGATATGCAAAAGGCGTCAAATCAATGTGCAAACTATTTTAAATCCCTGGGCATCAAAAAAGGCGACAAGGTTATGCTTGTTCTGAAAAGGCATTATCAGTTCTGGTTTGCTATGCTCGCTCTTAATAAGCTTGGCGCTGTAGCTATTCCCGCCACCTGTCAGCTGCTTTCTCACGATTTTGAATACCGCTTTAAAGCGGCGGAAATCAGCACGGTTATCTGTACCTGCGACGGTGACAGTGCAAGCGAGGTTGACAAGATTGCTAGCTCCTGCCCGTTACTGAAAAACAGACTGATTGTAAACGGAAAAAGAGCTTCATGGCGCTCGTTTGACGACGAGTACCCCTTGTATTCAACTCATTACGAAAGAAAGGAAGACTCCCCCGGCGGCAATGATTTAATGCTGATGTTTTTCACCTCGGGAACATCCGGCTATCCGAAAATTGCCGCACACAATTACAAATACGCCTTAGGACACTTCCACACCGCAAAATACTGGCACAATGTCGACCCTAACGGTCTGCATTTCACAATATCCGACACCGGCTGGGCAAAAGCCATGTGGGGTAAGCTGTACGGACAGTGGCTTTGCGAGGCCGCAACGTTCGTTTACGATTTTGACAGATTTGACGCAACGAAGATTCTTCCGATGTTCGCAAAATATCATATTACAACCTTCTGCGCGCCTCCGACTATGCTCCGAATGATGATTAAGCAGGATATTTCAAAATACGATTTTTCCTCAGTAAAGCATATGTCAACGGCGGGAGAGGCGTTAAATCCCGAGGTTTACCGGCAATTTGAAAAGGCTACCGGACTCCAGATTATCGAGGGCTTCGGTCAAAGCGAAAGCACAATGATTATCGGAAATTTGGTAGGCGCTCCTCACAAGGTAGGCTCTATGGGTAAGCCTGCGCCGATTTACGATGTTGATTTGCACGACGCAAACGGCAATCCCGTTCAGGCAGGCGAACACGGCGAGATTGTCGTAAATCTCAAAAACGGTTCTCCCTGTGGTCTTGCCGTCGGTTATTACAACGATAAGAAGGCAACGGAAAATGCATGGCACGACGGTTGGTATCACACCGGAGATCTTGCATATCGGGACGAGGATGGCTTCTTCTGGTATGTCGGAAGAGTTGACGATGTTATTAAATCCAGCGGATACCGTATCGGGCCCTTTGAAATCGAAAGCGTTATTATGGAGCTTCCCTATGTTTTAGAGTGTGGAGTATGCGCTGCGCCCGACGAGATAAGAGGTCAGGTTGTTAAGGCCTGCATCGTCCTTGTAAACGGCAAGGAGCCGAGCGACGAGCTTAAAAAGGAAATTCAGGATTATGTTAAGAAGCATACGGCTCCTTACAAATATCCGAGAATTGTAGAATTTCGCAAGGAGCTTCCCAAAACGGTAAGCGGAAAAATACAAAGGAACAGGTTATAATGAAGATTGCATCAATTCAGTTAGATATGCCCTTTGCAAAGCCTGACGAAAGCTTTGCTCATACAGAGGAAATGATGAAAAAATCGCTGTCGGAAAAGCCTGATGTAATTATTCTTCCCGAAACATGGAATACCGGATTTTTTCCGAAAGAAAATCTGCATGGGCTTTGCGACAGAAACGGCAGCAGAACAAAGAAAATGATGTCGAATTTTGCAAGGAAAAATTCCGTAAATATAGTTGCCGGAAGCGTTGCAAATTCCAAAAACGGTAAAATTTACAACACAAGCTATATTTTTGACAGAGAAGGATCGTGTATTGCGGAATATGATAAGACTCACCTTTTTACCCCTATGGGAGAAGATAATTATTTTGAAAAGGGTAACCGTCTTTGCCGCTTTAAGCTTGACGGCTTTGAGTGTGCGGTTCTAATCTGCTACGACATCCGCTTTCCTGAATTAACAAGAACATTGGCGCTGGACGGCCTTGATTTTCTCTTTCTGCCCTCTCAATGGCCGATGGCAAGAGTCGAGCATATTTTGACTCTGTTAAAAGCAAGGGCAATAGAAAATCAAATGTTTGTCTGCGGATGTAATTCCTGCGAAAAGCTCTCCGGAACCGTTTATGCGGGAAATACCGCCATATTCAATCCCTGGGGAGAGCTGATTGCAAAGGCAGACGAAAATGAGGAAATAATTTACGCCGACTGCGATACGGATATAATAAAAAATATCAGAAATTCGATAAACGTATTTCGGGACAGACGAAGCGAATTATATTCGATAAAGTAAAATCGTATTCAGTAAAATTAACATAAATAAGGAGACAGACAAATGAAGTACAATTTTCCCGTTACAAGAACAACAAATCCGAAGCCCCGTCCGCAGGATGAAACTAAGCTCGGATTTGCCCGTTATTTTACCGACCACATGTTCGTTATGGACTATGACGAGGGAATCGGCTGGCATGACGGCAGAGTAGTTCCTCATGCACCTATTGAAATCGAGCCTGCGTCATGCGTTCTTCACTATGCGCAGATGATGTTCGAGGGCATGAAGGCGTACAGACGCCCGGACGGCACAATTCAGCTTTTCCGCCCCGATATGAACGTAAAGAGAATGGCTCGCACGAACGAGCGTATGTGTATACCCGAGTTACCTGATGATTTGCTTACTGCCGCAGTAGAGGCTGTTATCAACGAGGACAAGGACTGGATTCCAACAGCCCCCGGTACCGCGCTTTATATCCGTCCGTTTATTTTCGGCGACGAGGTTTCCTTTTCGGTTCTCCCTGCAAAGCATTACAGATTTTTAATTATTTTGAGTCCTACCGGCTCTTACTATGCCGCAAATGACGGAGGTCTTTCAACAACCCGTATTTATGTTCAGGACGAATACATCCGCGCTGCGCGCGGCGGCACCGGATATGCAAAGGTAGGAGGCAACTACGGCGGCGGTATGAGAGCTTCACAGGACGCAATGAAATACAACTGCAAGGATGTTTTGTGGCTTGACGCTCAGGAGCACAAATATGTAGAGGAAATCGGTACCTCCAATGCGTTCTTTAAAATTGGCGACGAGGTTATTACCGCATCTCTTGAATCGGGTACGATTCTTCCCGGTATCACCCGTGATTCGGTAATTCAGCTCTTAAAGCATTGGGGCGTCAAGGTTACCGAGAGAAAGCTCTCCATTGACGAGGTTATTGAAGCTTCCGAAAACGGTACGCTGAAAGAAATCTTCGCCAGCGGTACCGCTGCGGTTATTTCTCCTATCGGTACTCTCAATTATAAGGGAACCGATATTCCCGTTGCAAACGGCAAGGTAGGCGAAACCGCACAGAAGCTCTATGATACGCTTTACGGTATTCAGACAGGAACCGTTGAAGACTTCATGGGCTGGACTTATCCTCTCAACATCAATAAATAATGAAAAGAATTACCGTCTTTGCAGGACATTACGGAAGCGGTAAAACCAATATTGCAGTCAATTATTCCCTTTATTTAAGCTCACTCGGCATTGATACGGTATTATGCGATTTAGATATAGTTAATCCGTATTTCAGAGCTGTCGACAGCCAAAACGAGCTCCGTGAGAAAGGAGTCGGAATTATTTGCTCACGCTTTGCCAATTCGTCGGTGGATTTACCGTCCTTACCCGCAGAGCTTTATTCGATAACAGACGATAAATCGAAAAATTTTGTTCTCGACATCGGCGGCGACGACAGGGGCGCTTATGTTCTAGGGCGGCTTGCTCCGAAAATCATCGAGGAAAACAATTATGAAATGCTTCTTGTTATCAACAAATTCCGTCCGCTTACGAGAACGCCTGAGGATGTACTGACGGTAAAAAGGGAGATTGAACTGTCTTCGGGCATTGCCTTTACGGGGATTATTAACAATTCCAATTTAGGAGACGAGACTTTAGAAGACGACGTTTTGTCGAGCATGGAGTATGCCGAAAGGGTCAGCAAATTTGCTTCATTGCCGCTTTTAGCAACTACTTATTCAAATAAGTTGAGCTTAAATGCAGAAAACAGCTTTCCCATTTCACTGCAAAGAAAACCTATTGATTAAAAGCTAAGGAGAGAATATGGCTAAATTAACATTTAAAACAGACAACTGCAAAGGCTGCGGACTGTGTGTAGAGGCATGTCCGAAAAAGCTTCTTACTCTTGCCGCAGATAAGATTAACAAAAAGGGACATCACCCCGCAGAAATTACTGACCAAGAGAAATGCATCGGTTGTGCTTTCTGTGCTACGATGTGTCCCGACTGCATAATCAAGGTTGAAAAGTGAGGTATATTATGCAAGAAAAAGTATTGATGAAGGGCAACGAAGCGATTGCAGAGGCTGCGATAATTGCAGGCTGCCGTCACTATTTCGGTTATCCGATTACTCCTCAGACGGAGGTTGCCGCATATATGGCAAAGCGTATGCCGAAAATCGGAGGCGTATTCCTTCAGGCAGAAAGCGAAATCGCCGCAATTAATATGGTATACGGAGTTGCCGCTACAGGTAAAAGAGTAATGACATCATCCTCAAGCCCCGGAATATCGTTAAAGGGCGAGGGTATCTCTTACTTGGCAGGCGCGGATTTGCCCGCTCTTGTTGTGAATGTACAGCGCGGAGGACCGGGGCTCGGCGGCATTCAGCCGAGTCAGAGCGATTATTTTCAGTCAACCAGAGGTGGAGGTCACGGCGACTATCATATGATAGTTTTGGCGCCTGCCTCCGTTCAGGAAATGGCACAGCTCACCGTAAAGGGCTTTGAGCTTGCAGATAAATACCGTATGACCTCCATGATTTTAGCCGACGGTACTATGGGACAGATGATGGAGCCGGTTGACCTGAATCTTACGGTTGAAGAGTCCGTTGAAAAGCCCTGGGCCACAACCGGTACAAAAATGCAAAGAAAGCACAACATTGTAAATTCCCTCTATCTTGTGCCCGAGATGTTGGAAAAGACAAATTTTGACAGATTTGAACGCTATAAAACAATCGAGGATACCGAGACAAGATATGAAGAATACTTAACCGAGGACGCAGATATTGTCGTCTGCGCTTTCGGGATTGCCGCACGCGTTTCAAGAAATGCCGTTGACGAAGCAAGAAAACAAGGAATAAAGGCAGGTCTTATCCGCCCGATTACATTATGGCCGTTCCCGAAAAAGCCCTTTGAAAGGCTTTCCGACACAGCTAAAGCGTTTATCTCGGTCGAGCTTTCAATGGGACAAATGATAGAGGATGTCAAGCTCGCCGTCAACTGCAAAAAGCCGGTTACTCTGTGCAACCGTGCAGGCGGTATGATTCCCTCTCCCGAGCAAGTTTTAGACGCAATTATTAAAGCCGACAAAGGAGGTAATAAATGATGACAGTATTTGATAAGCCTCACTCTTTAATTGACGTTCCGCTTCATTACTGCCCCGGCTGCACACACGGTATTATTCACCGTCTTGTTGCCGAGTGCATTGATGAGCTTGATATCGAGGGCAAAACAATCGGTATTGCGCCTGTCGGATGCTCGGTTATGGCGTACGACTACTTTAACTGTGATATGATTGAGGCGGCGCACGGAAGAGCTCCTGCCGTTGCCACCGGAGTCAAACGCTCAGACCCCGAAAATCACATCGTATTTACCTATCAGGGCGACGGGGATCTTGCGTCAATAGGTATGGCTGAGACTGTTCATGCCGCCGCACGAAATGAGAATATTACCGTAATTTTCATTAACAATGCGATATACGGTATGACGGGAGGTCAAATGGCGCCCACTTCTCTTCCCGGTCAGATAACGCAAACCTCTCCTTACGGCAGAGACCCTAAGCTCTGCGGATATCCTATAAAGGTCTGCGAGATGCTGTCGGAGCTTGAAGGACCCGAATATCTTGAAAGAGTTACCGTTAATAATGTTAAAAATGTTATGAAGGCAAAAAAAGCAATTAAGAAGGCGTTCCAAAATCAAATTGACAACAAGGGCTTTTCGCTGGTCGAGGTCATTTCTTCATGCCCGACAAACTGGGGTATGACTCCGTCGGACGCTCTTAAATGGATCGACGAGAAGATGATTCCCTATTATCCTCTCGGCGTTTACAAGGACAGAAGCGCCGAAAAGGAGGGTAAGATATGAAAACTACGCAATTTCTTTTCTCGGGCTTCGGCGGTCAGGGAATACTTTTCGCCGGAAAGTTTTTGGCGTATAAAGGACTCTCGGACGGTAAAAATGTCAGCTGGCTTCCCTCTTACGGACCGGAAATGAGAGGAGGCACGGCAAGCTGCGGCGTAATAATCAGCGACGGAACCGTAGGCTCCCCGATAGTATCTAATCCCGATATACTTATTGCAATGAACCTCCCCTCTCTTGACAGATACGAGGCTTCCGTTGTGCCGGGAGGAATGATTTTTACAGACTCTACCCTTATAGAGAGAGCTGTTAATCGAACCGATGTAAAAGCATTTGCTCTTCCCGCTACTAAATTAGCAAGCGATAACGGCACTCCTACGCTTGCAAATATGATTTTGATGGGAAAGGTTTTAAAAGAAACAGGCGGTTTTGACGAGGAGGGCGTAAAAAAAGCTCTGTCCAAGGTTATTTCGGCAAAGCACAAGGATATGCTTGATGTGAATCTAAACGCTGTTTCACTCGGCGCAAAATACTGATACCGGAAAACACAGTCACTTTTTTGACTGTGTTTTCTTTCGCTTGTTTAAATATAATTTAAAAAACGGAAAACAAAAGGTTGATTTTATTCCCGTATTATGATATACTTTTTGAAGTAATTAAAAGGATGTATTCACAACAAATGACTGCAAAAGAATTTTCTCCCGCTTCCCTTGCATATCTCGGCGATTCCGTAATTGAACTGATGGTGAGGAACCGCCTTGTTATGAGCAAAATTTCCGACGCCGGTATGCTGAACAGCCTATCGAGAGATTATGTCAGCGCTGTTTCGCAGTCAAATGCGATGGAAAAAATATTTGATAAGCTATCCGAGGATGAAATGACCTTCTTCAAGTGGGGCAGAAATATGCACACTAATGTCCCTAAAAGCGCAAGCGTTGCTCAGTACAGACGCGCAACGGGTATGGAAACACTGTTTGCCGCTCTTTTTATTGAGGGAAAGCACGAGCGCTTGAAAGAATTGTTTAATTTAGCCTTTGAGGCTGATAATATAGAAAATTCGGAGGAAAAAAATGAAAATTTTTAAGGAATTTAAGGAATTTATTGCAAGAGGCAATGTTCTTGACATGGCAGTCGGCGTTATTATCGCAACTGCGTTCGGCAAGATTACGGCGGCGCTGGTAGAAAAGGTTATTATGCCCTTTATCGGCTGGATTTTCGGCGGAATCGACTTATCAAAGCTGGACATCACTCTGAGAGCCGCACAAGTAAACGACGCCGGTGAAGTAGTAAAAGAAGCGACCGTTATCGGTATCGGCGCTTTTTTGAGCACGGTTATTGATTTTCTTATAGTTGCTCTCGTTGTCTTCCTTATTGTGAAATCATTTAATAAAGCTCGCAAATTAGGCGAATTAAGGAAGAAGAAAGAGGAAGAAAAGAAGGAGGAGGAGGAGCCAAAAGCCCCCACTCAGGAGGAATTACTTACCGAAATCCGCGATTTACTCAAGGAAAAACAGTAAAATAATAAACAGTGATATAATGAAAGCATATTCCCGTTCGGCTCGATATTTGCCGAACGGGAATATGCTTTTAACTCTTTACAAATTGAGTTATTTATGATATAATTAGTTTGTTGTAACCGCCCTTAGCTCAGTTGGATAGAGTACCGGATTCCGATTCCGATGGTCGCAGGTTCGAATCCTGTAGGGCGGGCCAAACAAAAAAGCCTTGATTTATCAAGGCTTTTTCAATTCATCCAGCAATATTAAGGCTTGAGGCGTTTTCAGATCATAAATTAAAGTATAAGATTTTATGAAAAAATACAACGTTTTAGACACATATGCAACTTTTTATGCAACTTTTTTTCGCATAGCAATTTCGGTTGAAAGAGAAACAATTTCCTTACTGTTTTAACTGTCAAGATTACCTGTAGGTTCGTCCGCAAGCATAAGCACAGGATTATTTATAAGCGCTCTGCCTATTGAAATCCTCTGCTGCTGACCGCCCGAAAGCTGATTAGGCAAGTGCCGTTTCATTTAATTTTGAAATGTCTTCGTCTCCTATAATAACACTTTGGCCGGACGGGGTGTTACTCCGCCCAAAATATGTAAAAGCGTGGACTTACCCGAGCCGGAGGGACCGATAATTACAACAAATCACCCTACTCCACCGTGAATGACACATCGTCAAGCGCCTTTACCATCGTATCACCCTTACCGTAAGTTTTTGATAAATGATTAACTTTAAGAATTTTCATAAGTTTTATCTCCTTTCGTGACAACATCTTACCAAAGCAACCTTACAATTCGGTGAATTGAATATTACAATATTGTCAAAGTCAAACAATCGCCTTCTAAAACCTGATTTCAAACTGCGTGCCTTTTCACTTCTCGCTTTTGACTTCGAGATCGTAAATACCTTTTTGTCAGATTAATTTTATAAATTGGAAGTTTACCGTCCTCGGTCAGAAAAATGATATTCCCTTAAGTTTTCTATTTCTGCTTAAAGTAATCATTCTACCCGAAATTTTCCGCTTTGTCAATCTTTCACCATAATCCAAAATGCCCCCGGAATAATACCGGAGGCATTTCTCATTACCCTATTTTTTATTTGGAAAGAACATTTTCACAATATGCTTTTATCATTACCGCAACCTGTCCTCTTGTTGCGAATCCGTTCGGAGCTAAGTATCCTTCACCTACGCCCGAAATGAGTTTGTTTGCAACTGCCCAATTCATTGCATTAACTGCCCAGTCTGAAATATCTCCGGCGTCTTTGAATGTTGAATCTGATATAGTATAATTCATATCGACGCCTTTCTTTTCACTGTAAGCATAGAGAATAACTGCGATTTGCTGTCTTGTAACGGCTTTGTTCGGAGAGAATGTACCGTTTCCGTTACCTACTGCGATACCGTATTCATTTGCCCATTCAACTGCATTGTGATACCACTTGCCGAACAATACATCGGTAAATGTTGACCTATCGTCGTACATTGTAAGATCAACGCCGTCAATCTTTGCGATAATCTGAACAAACTGTGCACGGGTAATATTTGACTTCGGCTCAAAGGATGTTTCAGTGACACCTGTCATATAACCGCTGTACTTACACCAGAGCGCAGATTCGGTGTACCAAGCATCAGCTTCAAGATCTTTGAAGGGATTTGTCTTCTCGAGTACGGGAATTACCACTCCCTCAACTTCTCCGCATACAGTACAGATACGTTCCTCGTAACCTTCTTTAAGTTCCGTAGGTAATAATTTTACATTCCAATCACCGAATTTGTGTCCGAGAACTTCTATGTCCTTTGTCTCGGTGTAGTCGCAGTTTTCACATTTGCATTCGCTGATTCCCTTTTCGGTACATGTAGCCGCCTTAACTGTTTCCCATTCACCGAGCTTATGTCCGGTTGCTGTGACTGTTTCCTCATCAAGGATTTTATTGCATTCTGCACAGTAAAGCTGTCTGAGCCCGTTTTCCTCACATGATGCTTCTTTTACCGTAACCCATTCGCCTTCAGTGTGTCCTGTTGCAGAAAGTATTTGTTCATCGATTACTTCATCGCAAACTGCACAGTGAAGTCGGCTTATTCCGTCTTCTTCGCACTTTGCCTCAATTTCCGTAATCCATTCGCCTTCCGTGTGTGCAGCGGGAATTGTTTCCTTTTCAATTATATTACATCTCTTGCAAGCACGAAGCTGTACTCCGTCTTTTGTGCAGGATGCTTCTTCAACTACGACCCACTGTGTATAATAGTGTCCGAGGGCTTCAACATCCGCATTTTCAATATATCCGCACTCTTCGCCCTCGATTTCACGTCCGCATATACGATGCTTAAGACCTTCACCGGTGCATGTGGGCTCTTCGTCAATTATCCAGCCTTCTTCATCGGTGTCTTCATTTCTAATCCAACTATGTCCGAGTGCCGGAATATCACGTGATTCTTCTGTTTTACAAACTGTGCAGTAACGGCATTCTGAACCAACTTCTTCACAGGTGGGAGCCCATATTTCTTCCCAGCCTTCCTTATCCGAATAATCAGAAGTATGCCAATTGTGTCCCCAAGCCGGTATTACTTCGGTTTCCAATTTCTTACATCTCATGCAGAAATGTGTCTTCTCACCGTCTTCTGTACAATTAGCCTGTTTTGTTTCAACCCATTGTGTCCAGTTATGTCCGAGCAAATTAATATCTTTTGTTTCTTCAAAACCACATACCTCGCAAATACGCTTTAACTGTCCTTTTTCGGTACATGTTGGCTCTTTTACGGTTACCCATTCGCCGATATGCGGAATTTTTTTAATAGACTTCGATTCAATACCGCCGTCTTCTTTACCCTCACATACAGTACAAATGCGAATTTCTTCACCTTCCTCTGTGCATGTAGGTTCCTTTGTTGTTTCCCACTCACTAAAAGGACCGTGTCCGAGTGCATTAAGAGTTATCTTTGAAATATACTGCTCGCAGATAACGCAAATACCAGCTTTATATCCTTCTTTCGTGCATGTGGGACTTACAACAATACAATCATCGGAAAGCTCATGTAAAGGCTTTGTTTCAATTGTTTCTTCCTTGCCGCAACGGGAGCAAGTTCTTTTAATCAATCCATTAACAGAACCTTCGTCTACGTTGCAATAAGCTTCTGCTATAACTTCCCAACCCTCTTCATCAGTATTGTCGTTAATTATCCACTCATGCTCGGGCGCAGGAGTTATTTTTTTATCAAAAATTTCTCCGCAATTTTTACAAATAAGTTGATCAATTCCCTCCTGTCCGACATCATCCGTGGTACAGGTAGCTTCCTGAATCGTTATCCATTCATTATTGTGTCCAGTCGCAGGTACCTCTCTGTTTTCTTTTTTTCCACATCTACTACATTCTCTTACTTCTTTACCTGTTTGGGTACAATTAGGTTCGGTTTCACAATACCAACCGTAACTATCAGTATTTTCCCCAATAATCCAATTGTGATCCAATCTATCGGTGATTTCAACATCCGACTCCTTACACTCCGTGCAGTAGCGGTATTTAATTCCGTCCTTTTCACAATCGGCAGTGTCTAAAATGTACCACTCAGACCAACTGTGCCTATGTGTATTAGCACTTAGGCCAATACCGGGAACAAGTGTTATTAACATTAGAATGCTTAAAATTGCGCTGATGAATCTTTTCATTTCATCCTCCTGAAAATTTTTTTCATCATATAATCACCTGAACGGGGTGATGCAATGATTTTGGTTGGAATTAACCTTTCCGGCAATTCACAATTTGTTGTACATAATTATATGACTATTTGTCATATTTGTCAAGGGTTTTTATCTATTTTTTTTAATTTTTTTATAAACTTTTATATTTCAGAGGATATACCACGCTTATTTCCCTTTTTACATTCTTTAAGTTTGTTACTTTATTTTAACTGTTTCTTATGTGAAAATGTTAATAAGAAATAACAAAGAAGATTTATGACTAATTGTCATATATTTTTACGCAGGAAATGCAAAAATAATTTATAGTAATCTATTATTTAATTAAAAAGGTAGTGTTTATATGAAAAACAATTTAAAAAAACTTCGCAAACAAAAAAACCTAACTCAAATCGCTCTGCAAATGCAGACCGGTATTGACCAGGCTCTTCTTTCCAAATTTGAAAACGGCACACGTATACCCCCGACCGAAACACTAATGTTGCTTGCTGATTTTTACGATGTAAGTATGGACTATATTATGGGACGAACCAGTATTCCGGAAATAAATAATTTTAAACAAAACAATGTATAAAAGTTTCTTCATGATTTACGGGTTTTATATTTTAATAAATGTGCAGTTAACAACTCTTTTAATTCTTTATTTTTATATTGTTATATTTTAAAAAACATGAGTCAGCAGAGATACTGCCGTTTTTTGCTTCTGTTTTTGGATTTCTGTTTATTTGCCGTCACTTAAACGGTAATCGTCTTCTTTCTTCGGAAAAAGTTATTCTATATTTATATTTTTCTTTTCCCCATTCCAATCTTTTGATTATTGTTTTAAATTTTTGGTTTTTGGTACTATGCTTTTCTTTTAACCCTATGTATTTAATATTACAATATTGTCACAGTCAAACAATCGCCTTGTAAAACCTAATTTCAAACTGAATGCCTTTTCCCTCCTCGCTTTTGACTTCCATCGTAGCGCTTTCTTTTTCAAAAATCATTTTAGCGAGAGCAAAACCAATGCCTACGCTGTTGATTGCAACGTTTTTCCGTGGTAAAAACGTTGAAAAATATTGGGCAAATCCTCTTTCGAAATTCTGCAGCCGTTATCTTTAATTATACACTGTTAAATATTGTGGTTGTTTGAGTATGTATTTCAAGTCTGCCGCCATTTTGTGTATGTTCAATGCAATTTTTAATAATTTTACCGAAGTCTTCTGCTGTCCTGTCCTCATCTCCACGCACAGTAAAATCCTTTGCATCATTTACAAGTGTGATTTCCTTTATATCCATAGTGATAAGAAACGGGTTTATGCTTTGATTTAATGCAGAGTAAACAGAAAATTCTCTTTTTTATAGTCTGCCGTTCCTGCGTCAAGCTTTGACATCTTCAGTAGGTTTGTAATCAGCCACTTCATTTTATTAAGCTGTTTTTCCATAATGCCGATATACTCCTGTTGCTTTTCGGGAACCGTATTATTCCTCAGTAGAGTCGTATCTTTTTTCAGCATATCGTTTTGTGAACGCAATAGAATAATGACTTTATACAGATTGTTCTTAAGAATTGACAGCTCTCCTCTGTATTGTCCCTAATATCAAGGGCATACTGTCCCGAGCAGAATAAACCGTATCAAAATTTCGCATTGCAACCGCAAGCTTATCAGGAAAACGGCCGGACGAGCACTCAACCGAGAGGAATAATCGTTCAAGCTCGTTACTGCTGAAATCATGAGTATCCTTATAATCAATATTCATTATGTGTTTTATCCTAATATACGACTCTCCCGTTATCGAAAAGCAAAGGCTTACGCTTTTTTTATCGGATGTCTGATAACGGTTCTCCATTTTTCCGGGGGAATCTTTCTTGCGTCGGACATGTATATCTCATGATGTAATCTTGTTTCATTAATATCATTTACATAGCCGTTTTGCTCTAAAAAATCATTCATCAGCGCAACCGATTCAGGCTCATCGTCAAAGGGACCCAAATGCATGATCTGTACGCATAACCCTTCGTCGACAGTTAAATATTCTGCCGCCGAGCAGTTAATCTTTTTCTTTTTCGTCGCCTCTTCTACCGCCCATTCAAAATCCGTTTTCGTGACAAAATCCGGCAATCGAATAGCCGAGATCCAGTTGAAGGTTGATTTATCGGAGTAATGTGCGCCCTCCACGTTATCCTGCCACCAAAATCCCTCAAGCGGAGGTACAACATATTCGAAAAAGCCCTTAATTTTGTAATCGGTTTTATAACTCATTTTCAGGGTGTATGCTACCGCATATAAAACGGCTATTGCTTTTTGGTATGCGCCGCCCTCCTCATTGGGATTGCCTTTACCCCTTACCGCCGTATAATTTGCCCGCGGAACATTTACAATCTCCGGTTTGTTTTTCGGTAAATAGAATTCCTTATATTCTTTCTTAAAGTCAAACGCCATAAACCCCTCCGTAAATTTTAGTTTCAGCTGTTTAATTTAAAATGTATGCCTGTCCGGCATTACCGTATAGATTTTTCAGGTCAAAAAAATCTACAATTCTCACAATTTACAGCCTATATTTTACAGGATTATCCTTATAACTTATAGGCTGTTTTTATATGGTAATGTGTTGTTTTTTTAGGTATATGCCGCTGGATAGTGCAAATACGCCGACAGTACGAATACGGTTTATCCGAATAACAAACCGCAATTTGCCGTTTTCGGCGATGCTATCGGTAAATTTCATGCATTGAAGTACATGTCATAAACGACATAGCCGTGTATGCCGTCCAATGACCCCTTATACGTCTCCATACACATCATGCACCTGGGTTCTTTCATCGGATATCCGCCTGTCGGAAAAATGTTATATTCCGAGGATGTTCGAAATCCGACTTGATTGTAAAATTTGTAATTTCCCTCAACCGTTATGCCTTTAAAGCCCGCTTCTCTAACCTTTTCGATTCCCATCCTCAGCATAGCGCTTCCTATTCCCTGTCGAAAAAAGTCAGCATGAACCGATACCGGCGCTAACATGACAATTTCAGAATCGCCTCCGTCGCCGTGCCCTCCTTCACGGGTTGACGATAGCGGAAATTTTGAAAACAAAAAGTGTCCTACTATCTTGTTATCTGATTCTGCAACGAAAGACAATTCCGGAATATAATATTTTGAATCTCTGATTTCCTCCACCAATGCAATTATGTCCGTTCCGTCGGAATAGTCGGTTCCCTCTCGAAATGAACGCAAAATCAGAGAAACAATATCCTTATAATCTTTATGTCCTTCCGGACGAATCGTTAGCTTCTTATTTATCATATTAATATCCTTTCCTCAAATAATCAGCAGTAAATAATACTTCTAAACACGGAAAAGCTTCCTAAAAAAACATAAACATCTTGTAATATCCGAACTGTTATGATACAATAATTTATAATAAAAATCAAGATATTGCAAGACTGAACGGGCAGATTTCATTCATTTTTTCCGAACATACATCGCATATCCGAATTCACAGCGTTTTTTTAATGAACGCCCGATTTATTCTGTCCGCTTATTTATGCATGACGGAAGCTTGATTTTTCGTTTTGTTCAGAATTTATACCAATAGAGAGTTTTTTAAATACCGGGCATGCGCTCGGCATATTACAATAAGTAGGAGACGGAACTATGTGTACGGCGGTAACATACAAAACAAAGGATTTTTATTTTGGCAGAACACTGGATTATGAATTTTCCTACGGCGATGAGATTACCGTAACGCCGAGGAATTATTCGTTTGAATTTCGTAGTAAAAAGGTAATGAAAACCCACTATGCCATGATAGGCATGGCGTACATTGTACAGGATTATCCGCTGTATTATGACGCATGTAATGAAAAAGGACTTGCCGCTGCCGGTTTAAATTTTGTAGGAAACGCATTTTACAACGAAGTACTGCCGAATAAAAACAATGTAGCTCAGTTTGAATTGATTCCCTGGATTCTCGGAAATTGCGCTTCGGTTCGTGAAGCAAAAGAATTGTTAGAGAATGTCAATATTACCGATACCCCTTTCAGCGACGCTTTGCCGACGGCGCAGCTACATTGGCTGATTGCCGACCGTGAGCAGGCAATAACGGTGGAAGCGGTTAAGGAAGGAGTTAAAATTTATCAAAATCCCGTGGGAGTTTTAACAAACAATCCTCCCTTTGACGAGCAGATGTTTCAATTGAACAATTATATGCATTTGTCTCCGAAATCCCCGCAGAATCACTTCTCCGACCGACTTCCGTTGCATACCTACAGCCGAGGAATGGGTGCGCTCGGACTTCCGGGTGATTTATCCTCCCAGTCTCGCTTTGTCAGAGCCGCTTTCGTAAAAATGAACTCGGTGTCCGGGAATTCGGAGAACGAAAGCGTCAGTCAGTTTTTCCATATCATGGGTTCCGTCGACCAGCAAAGAGGATGCTGTGATGTCGGCGATGGGAAATTTGAAATTACAATTTACACTTCCTGCTGCAACGCCGATAAAGGAATCTACTACTACACAACCTATGACAATCATCAGATTTCAGCAGTAAATATGCACAAGGAGAATCTGAACAGTGCTCAGCTGATACACTATCCGCTTATA
>JAQXHN010000059.1 GCA_029007295.1 Clostridia bacterium
GCCGATTGCAAACTATAAGGGCGAGATTTATTCGCTTCCCTTTAACATGTATACCTTTAACAAAATGTGGGGCGTTGTGACTCCGGAGCAGGCAAAAGCAATAATTGAGGAGCAAAGAGGCGAAATAAAAGGGGAGCCGGAAAATTTAGAGGAACAGGCGATTTCCCTTGTAGGCAGAGATATATACGAAAAGCTTATAAAGGGCTATACCGAAAAGCAATGGGGCAGAGCCTGCACCGAATTACCGCCGTTTATAATAAAGCGACTTCCTGTCAGATTTACCTACGACAACAATTATTTTAATGCGCTTTATCAGGGTATTCCGATAGGCGGTTACACAAAAATGATAAATAACATTCTTTCGGGAATTGAGGTCAGACTAAACGAGGATTATCTTGAGAAACGTGATTATTGGAACGGTATAGCAAAGAAAATTGTGTTTACCGGGACCGTGGATTCATATTTTGATTATTCTCTCGGAACGCTCGAATACAGAAGCGTCCGATTTGAAAATGAGATACTCGATATACCCAGCTATCAGGGCAATGCGGCTGTAAATTATACATCGTCCGACGTTCCGTATACAAGGATAATCGAGCATAAATGGTTTGAATTCGGAAAAGACGAAAACGGAAACGATATACCGAAAACCGTAATCAGCAAGGAGTATTCCTCCGAATGGAAAAAGGGCGACGAGCCGTATTATCCGGTGAACGATGAAAAGAATACCGTTTTATACAGGAAATACAGGTGTCTTTCCGAAAGGGAAGAAAAAGTAATATTCGGCGGCAGACTCGGAGAATACAAATATTACGATATGGACGCAACCGTAAAGGCTGTGCTTGAAAAATGCAGGAAAGAGTTAAAGTCAAAATAATGTTTAATGCAGAAAAAATTAAAAACGAGTGCGTGGAGTGGATACGCAATTTTTTTGAAGAAAACGGAAAAGGCTGTAATGCGGTAATCGGAATTTCCGGCGGTAAGGATTCAAGCGTTGTTGCGGCGCTTTGCTCAGAGGCACTCGGGCGCGAGCGGGTAATCGGAGTATTAATGCCCTGCGGCGAGCAGCATGACATTGATATGGCAAAGCTGCTGGTATCTCACCTCGGTATTAAGCACTATACAGTGAATATCAAAGAAGCCCTTGACGGACTTAAAAAGGCGTTGCCGTTTGATTTGACTGTGCAGGCCGATACGAATATTCCCCCGAGGCTTCGCATGGCGACGTTGTATGCGGTAGCGCAGAGCCACAACGGAAGAGTCGCCAACACCTGCAATCTCTCCGAGGACTGGGTCGGATATTCCACCCGCTACGGCGACTCTGCAGGAGATTTCAGTCCCTTGTCGCGGCTTACCGTTGACGAGGTAAAGAAGATAGGAGCAGTCCTGGGCTTACCCGAGGTGCTTGTAAACAAGGTTCCTATCGACGGTCTTTGCGGAAAAACAGACGAGGAAAACCTCGGATTTACCTATTCGGAGCTTGACAGATATATCAGAACAGGCGAGATAGATAATAAAGAACATAAGGAAAAGATTGACCGTTTGCATAAAATGAATCAGTTCAAATTGCAGCTGATGCCTCAGTTTGAGCCGAAAATTTAAATTGGGAGTTAAAAATGAGCAGAGCAGACGAAATTTTCGTTTCAAATATGAAGGATATAATGGAAAACGGTGTTTGGGATACCGATATGTATGTCAGACCCCGTTGGAGCGACGGTACGCCGGCGCATACCGTAAAGAAATTCGGCATTGTAAACAGATACGATCTTTCAAAGGAGTTCCCGATTCTTACCGTAAGACGCACATATATTAAATCCTGTATTGACGAGCTTTTATGGATATGGCAGAAAAAGAGCAACAACATTAAGGATTTAAACTCTAAGATATGGGATCAGTGGGCCGACGAAAGCGGCTCTATCGGTAAGGCGTACGGCTATCAGCTCGGCGTGAAGCACAAATATAAAGAGGGCGAATTTGATCAGGTTGACCGCGTTCTTTTCGACCTGAAGAATAACAGGGCAAGCCGAAGGATTATGACCAATATTTACAATTTTGCCGATTTGCACGAAATGAATCTCTATCCGTGCGCATACTCAATGACATTCAATGTTTCGAATGACACGCTAAACGGAATTTTAAATCAGCGTTCAAACGATATGCTGACCGCAAACAACTGGAACGTAGTTCAGTATTCGGTTTTGCTTATCATGATGGCTCAGGTTTCGGGGCTTAAGGCGGGAGAGCTCGTTCACGTGATAGCGGACGCACATATTTACGACAGACATATTCCGATGGTAAAGGAGATAATTGAACATAAGCAGTATAAAGCTCCGAAGCTTATTGTTGACCCGGATATCACCGATTTTTACGATTTCACCGTGGACAGCTTTAAGCTTGATAATTACGAGTGTAATCCCACAAAATATAATATTCCGGTTGCTGAATGAGGTAAAAATGAAAGCTATACTACACTGTGACAGAGAATGGGGAATAGGCAGGAAAAACGGATTAATGTTCGATATTCCCCTCGACATGAAATTCTTTAGGGATACGACAAAGGGCCATACCGTTGTTATGGGCTCAAACACTCTTAAATCCTTTCCGGGCGGAAAGCCTCTTAAAAACAGAACGAATATTGTGCTGTATCCCGGCGGTGAAAAGAGGGACGACTGCATAATCTGTGAAACGATAGAGGAATTTTACGGAAAAATAAAAGAGCATAGCGACGACGAGATTTTTGTTATCGGAGGGGCGATGATGTACCGTACAATGCTTCCTTATTGCGATGAAATCCTGGTTACTAAGGTTGATTGCGTAGGCGGTGCGGATGCTTTCTTTGAAAATCTTGACGAACGTCCCGATTTTGTTCTGAAAAGCGAGAGCGAATGGCAGGAAACCAACGGAATAATGATTAAATTTTGTACATATATGAACAAAAACACTAAACAGTTACCGTAAATTCACCCTTTGTTTATCAACAATAGACAAAAATATGATATAATATTGAAAAATCACAAAGAGGTAAAATGTATGAAAAAAATAACCGCAGTGCTTTTGGCACTCTGTATTATGATACCGATAACATATCTTATTTCAAATGCAGAATGCACAAGAATATTTGAAAACGACCCGATTATCGTATCTAAAAAGGTACCGACAATCGACGGCATAATAGAAGCTGATGAGGGCTGGTCGGACACGGCGTATTTGAACGAAGATACGGCCGGATATTTCTATAACTTTATGCCCTTGACTTCTACTGTTGATTTCAACTTCGCCTATTCCGAG
>JAQXHN010000060.1 GCA_029007295.1 Clostridia bacterium
GATAACGAGAGATACTGTCAAAATTCGCAGAATTACCTGATACAGTTTCAACCTCTTTGAGATATTGATTTATATACGAGATGTTATATGATGAATTTTCAAAACTCTCGTGTGTAGTATCTATGTCTTTGGTGCACGAAAAAAGCAATCCGGCGAGGGCTAATATAATCAGGTAAAACTTTTTCATGATTTTCTCCGTTTTTTGTGATGAAGAGGTTTACTTATTGCTATGTTTTTCTTCTTTATATTTCGAACGCGTTCAAAAACAATATATAATAATATAAAGGAGATATAAAATGATAAATGCAACAGTAACAATTGATATTCCTTCGGATAGGATTTGTAATTGGTATCAGAAATGCACTTCAATAGTAAATAAAATCGGAAGTGAAAATGGATGTAGTTGGACTTGTGTTCTTGATGTAGCAAATATTTATGGACCTTCTGCGTATGCACCCAGAAATATGCCTGATTCTGCATGGGGAACATTGGGTTGTACTTGGGAACTTCCTGATACTTGTACAGGTTCTATTGCGGGATATACTTCATACTCTGATAAATCAGAATGTCTGGAAGCTATATGTAATGAAATAGACAATAACAGACCTGTAATTGTTGAATTAAAAAACTCATCAGCGTATCATTATGTTGTAGCTTATGGTTATACAGGTAATGGTGATGATGAAACTAAAATCTTAGTATTTGATCCAGGTGTAAATGGAAGCAGTACAAACCATTTATTAGGAAGTGATTGTACTTTAGAAGAAGCCGGAATCAATAACTATAATAAATCAATGAGCAAAAGAGTTCGTTTTACATCAGGACGCTAAAAGCATTATATAAAAAATAATAACTGAAACTGATACTTTATCACTAAATCTGATATAATCTATTTGATTTGGGATATTGTATCAGTTTTCTTTCGGCCTGTCATTCATATATTGGCTGTATTTTTCGTTCCATATGTCTTCGTCAAACAAGTCCGCCGCCATATTGAACAAATCAAACCGCCAGCCGTTCTCCGTCCTGACCATGCGTATGGGAGCGCTGATTGTGTAAACTTCATCGTCCGTGTATGTGAAGCCGGTTCCGAGAATCTCGAAGATATAGTGACCTGTAATTTCAAATTCAATCAATTCGTCGGTTTTTTCTGTCAGATTGAAGGTGTCGGGATATAATTTCGGTACGTACGAAGCATTGCCGCCTTTTGAAGCTGAGGGATAATACGTCTTTCCGTCAACATTTATGTAATCCGCCGCCAGCACCTCAGCGTATTCATCCGTGAAAACCGTATGAACCATGTCGATAAAGCTGCCGTAATCCGCATACCTGCCCTCTGCCGCCGTGTACCATGGGTATTTTCCGCCGATTTTTTCGCCCTCTATGGATTCATAATTCCGTTTTTCAAGCCGGCTTCCGTCCGATAAAGGAAAATTATCAGGCTCCTCCAGGCCGATAAACAAGGGATATATAGTTTTCGCGCGAAGATACAGCTCCTTTTGCTCTTCATCAAGAAAATCCGGAACAGACGAGTGCGCTGCGGCCGCATAGCTGATAATCGGGGAATCGGGATCGCTGCTTTGACAATTGTAGTCCGCGCTCAATCCGACAAGCTTCAGGCCGTCCCCGGAACTTTCATATATGAACCTGCAGGTCCCGAAATCTATTGAGTCTGAGGTGTTGATTATTTTACATTCAACATAAATTTTTGAGTTTTCCGTATATGCCGACAGAATTTCGCCGCTGTACGGTTTTTTCTCTAAATCAGACTCGTTTAATGTGTAATATTCGCCCTCGGTATAGTCCGATGGGGAAATAAGGCTTGCGTCGGTATATCCGAAAAGTTCAGCAGCTATTTTTTCGGCGTCCGAGATACTTACGGCGCATTTTCCGTCAACCGACTGAAGCATTTCCGTATAAGGATGGTTTTCGCTGCCCGCGTAAAGCTGAATTGAGTTAATGAAGCTGCGGATGTCCTCCTCTGAAATATACGAGTACGTCGGAAACCAGCTGTCCGTGAGGGAATACTCAATTATCTGCTGGGTGAGAACGATCGCGGATGAATAGTCGTCGTTATTATCGGAATATTCATTCGGCGGATATGTTTCTCTGGCACACGAAAAAAGCAATCCGGCGAGAGCCAATATAATCAGGCAAAATTTTTTCATGATTTCCTCCGTTTTTTGTGATGAAGAGGTTTACTTATTGATGTGTTTTTCTTCTTTATATTACGAACGCGTTCAAAAATAATTTAATATAAAAGGAGAAAAACAATGTCAGTATATTATATTAAAAACTATTACGGTAAATACTTAAACATTTATGGAGATAATATAACATCGATCAGTTATCATCAGAATGTTACACTATGGAGTAAGAGCGGTACAAATGAACAAAAGTGGGTATTTAGTTCTCCCGGTAATCTTACAAAAATTAAGTCTGTGATTAACACTGAATACGCACTTAATTATTGTGAAGCAAACGGTTCTGAATATGGCGATCCGGGTAATTGCGATATGTATCCACATTACGCTAATGAATCAAATGCTCATGTGGATTTTATTGAAGAAGGTGGATATTATTTAATAAAACTCTCTCATGTTAATCTTTATCTTACTGCGTCTGGAAACTACAATGGGGCTAATGTAACTTGGGAATCTCTTGCAACAACTACAAATGGACGAAAATATCAACAGTGGCTCTGTGAGAATATTTCTGATGTTAATGAAGAAAATACAGTATATGCTAGCAGTACATCTAATCTCACAACAGCACAGAGAGAAGCTAATGCAACATACATATATAATTATTTATATAATGCTGGGTTCACAAAAAATGCTATTTGTGGTATACTTGGTAATATACAACAGGAAAGTGGATTTAACCCCGGAATATGGGAAAAAACCAATAATACATCTTATGGTTTTGGAATTGTTCAGTGGACACCTGCTACAAAATTTATCAATTATGCGTGCAATCATAATATTATATCAAGTGCTACAGCATCAGCAGTAAATAACCTAACAAATAGCAATCCTAAAGTTCTCATGAATGCTGAACTAGATTATCTTATTGACAATTGTACAGAACCAGGATATTTCTTTGCACCAGCCCAAAACAGTGCGATGGATCATTCAGGATATTATATGACATTCAGTCAATTCAAAGAATCTACTCGTGATGCATATACATTAGCAATTGTATTCCATGATCATTATGAAAGATCGGCAGATACATTAGAAATGATCCAGACTAATAGAGCAACACCCGCTTCGACATGGTATAATTTTTTTAGTTAATTTATAACTAATCACTATTTTAAATAGATACATAACATAATAAAAAAATATCGTCGAAAATATATCTATATATTCCAGACGATATTTTTGTTTTCGTCTGATTTAAACTCATATTGTTAAGGTAACAGGCTGTTTTAAATAACATTATATTAATTAGCCAAATTACGCAAGAGATATCTTTATTTTGTTAAACTATATATTCATACCATGTTATATCTTGCTTGTTGTCTTGCTCATTCATGAATATATTATACTCATCCTCAGAAACGTTATTGTTCTCAATAAAATACTGAACGCTTTTGTTTTCTGAAAATTGAGATTCTTCTTGCTCATCATATACAGTTTCGCAGTATGCAATTTTATTTATTATATATGTATCACCTGTGAAATCTATCATTCCTATTCCGTTATCCGACGCACCGCCGGAAAAATGAAACGTTCCGTCCGTTTTCAAAGTATAAAAAGCTCTGTATACAAGAGAATAAGCATAGACTGTAGCACCATCGCTGTGTAAAATCAGAAAACCGTAATCTGTAGACGCACCATGATCCAGCCACAGAACCATTTCGGGAGAACTGTCGCCGTTCAAGTCAATAACGGAATACTTTCTTATTGACAACCCTCTGCTCCGGGTATATTCACTGAGATACATTTCTTTTTTTATTTCGGCATCATATAGCATACTATTATTTTCCAAAACAGCTTGACAGGCTTGTAAAGATTGTTCATTTGTAAAAATTTCGTTATCACATGAAGAAAATAAAAGAAGAAATAAAATAATAATTGACGTCAAGAATTTCAAAATGACACCCCCTTTATAGTATTTTTACCTATATTATAAATTACAAAGGCAAATATGTCAATTAGTTCAAGTATAAATTTTCTTCAATTTTTCTAAAGCCCGTTTTTTACACTGATTGACCGCCTGTTTGGTTATTCCCAAAGCTGATGCAAGGGCTTCCGCAGTCCATCCTTCTAATACAATTCGCTGAACACACAATTTCTCTCGTTCTGTCAGTGTGGTTTTTATCGTTTCAAATAAAATACTATCTTCCATTCCAGTTTCTGTTTGAGGATTGCCTTCTAACATTTCTCCAAATGAATCCTGATCATATGCAATTTCGTTGTCACGGATGCGGCATCTGCCAACAGATATAGCTATGTATTGATTTCGTAAAGCTGTGCTTAAATAATTAATCATTACACCATCTGACAGATTTTCCATTTTATCCAGATTGATTTCTTCTTTCACAAGCGAAATTACTTTTAATACCAACTCACTCTTACAGTCTTCATCATAATTCAATAAACGTGTGTATTTTCTTATCATAGGATTGCATATATCCAGTATTTCCATCATTGCTTCTTCGTTTCCAGTTTTAGCAAGTCTGATTTTTTCTGCGATATTTTTCATAACAATCACCCCTGACTGTTAAGGAGTGATTGTTATGTTAAAAGTAAATGCAGTAAAAAATCATAATCAGAGGTTTACTTTATGACTATATCGCTATCTGTTATGTTGTAGATAAAGCAAACTCTGTATAATTTAAAATTCAAGGAGTATTTGTTATGGAAGAAAAAATCAAATTATTAGTATCTTTTATTTTCAGTATTATCATCAAGGTGTTAGGAGGATGGGATATTTGGCTGATGTCTTTGTTAACCGTAATGTTTTTAGATATACTAACAGGACTCATTAAGGCTATTCTCATGCGATCAAATAAAAGTGAAAGTGGTGGATTAAGTTCAGCCAGTATGTTTCATGGTGGAATTAAAAAAGTATTTATTTTGCTGATGGTTGCATTAGGAACCGTATTGGACACCATAATATCACCGGAAGATGTTTTTATCCGAATCATGGTGGTAAGCTATTACATAGCTAATGAAAGTCTTAGTATCCTGGAAAATGTAGGTGCTAGCGGAGTTCCACTGCCAAAAGTATTGTATAAGATATTAGATAGCTTGAAAACTAATAATATGGAGTGATATTCAAGTAATTCAAGTAAGAGCTAAGTAGATTTGAACCAGTGTACTTGATTATATCCTATATCATTACCTATATAACGACATAATACATTGAATCCCTACATAGTTTTTCCATTTAATCTTAAATATAAAATGATAACATTTTGTAAATAACGCAGCATGCTTTCTCTGAAAGGGCAACGTGCCTTTCTGTTATATTCCATCGTGCCAACTCTGCCTTTACAATATATATATGTATAAGCAAAGGAGTATCTAAATGGAAATTATCGATTACGTCTCAATGGGAAAGAGAATCCGTAAATACAGAATGGCAAAGGGAATGTCGCAGAGTGATTTAGCCGAAGCCGTCCAAAGATCCAATACGACAATCAGTCATATAGAAGTTGGTTCGGGAAAACCTGAACTGAATACAGTTGTCCGTATTGCCAATGCTCTGGGCGTTTCTATGGATATGCTTCTCTGTGACAGCCTTGAAAACTCTGTTCCGGCATATACTTGTGATCTGATTGAAGTAATAAATTCCTGCACTCCCACAGAACTTCGTTTTATTGCGGCTGCTGTTCCTTCTTTATTGGACGCTTTCAGAAATACCAAGTAATTTTTCGGGGGGAAGTGTAGTAAAAATGTTTGCGTTATCGTTTTATTTACAGTTAATTGAAGATGAAGAATCAAAAGATAAACTATCGTGGATTTACGAGAATTATCTGAATGCTATGTTGTTCACAGCCAAAAAATATGTCGGTCAGTATCAGGCAGAAGAAGACATTGTGCACGACGCTATCTTGAAAATCATAGATAATCTGGACCATGTGGATATATCGAATCCTGCGAAATCAAAGAATTATGTTTGTATCATAGTCAAGAGCTGTGCGATCGACTGGCTGCGAAAACGTAAAAATTATTCTGATACGGAACTTGATTCTGTTGCATATGAATTGGAATCACCGGAACCATCTCCGCTTGAACAGGTTCTTACAAAAGATGGTTATGAAAAGTTGGTAAAATGCATTCGTTCTTTACCGGATACTTATCGTCTGGCATGTGAACTTAAGTTTATACATAATTGTAAAGAAGCCGAAATTGCTGACATTTTGGAGGTGACGCCTAAAAATGTCAGCGTTCGTATTGTACGGGGTAAAAAGAAACTAATTCAAATGTTGAAGGAGGAAGATCATATTGATTAATAAATCAGTAGATGAGTCAATTTTTGAAGCAGTACTTGCACAAGCTTTTTTAGAAGCATCTGAAAAAGATTTGGAGCAGATTATCAAAGAAGAGCAGAAAACGCTTGAATATTCTGAAAAATTTCAAAAAATAGAGCGAAAAAAATACGATAAGATTTGCAGAGAGACTCATACAACACCTTTTTGGGTTACCCCATTAAAACGTGCAGCTTCTTTTATCCTTATTATTGGATTTACCTGTAGTATAATTATGTTTTCAGCACCAACCATACGAGCAGAATTCTTCAACTTGACAACAGAATTCTTTGAAAAGTATTTTTCAATATCATTAGCGAATAAAACTGCAGGTTATGAAACGTCAGATTATATTTTCAAATATATACCTGATTATTTGGTTGACATTGAAGTCGATGAAAATCCTGTTTCGGCTGTTTATACTTTTACATCGGTTGACGGGGAAGAATATGTTTCCATAAGTATACGCAAAGGCATTTTTGAAATAAAACAATATGATAATGAACATACAACCGTAGAAAAAGTTATTATTAACGGATATAGCGGATATATTATAACTTCTACTATCGATGATATTAATGGGATTGTTTGGACAAATAATGAATCTATGTTTTCTGCACTAGGAAATATCTCTGTGAAGGAGTTGATAAAAATTTCTGAAAATATTGATGAGAGAAATTAATAACATTAGTAGTAATTTTACATTCTTTTTCGTTATTAATTTGAATGCGATTCAGAAAGGAATATGTTGTGAAGAATAAAGAAAGACTTATATGTTCCCTCTTAGCTGTCATTATTCTTATGAGTACTTTAGTGTATACTGCTTTTGCGAGTGATATTATGCCATTATGGGATAATACCTACAGCGTCAGTATAACTCATGGTTTAGTAGATGGAAAAGCCTGCTGTAATGTTGAGATTATCGGTTATACAGGCACAAGTAAAATAGACAATGTAACCATAACATTATATAAAAAAGTAGGAAATGCTTTGATCCTAATTGAAGAATGGGAGAATTTGTCTGCTACAGGATCTAAATTTCGTTTTTATGATGAGGTTGACGGAGTTGCAAGCGGATATACCTATCGTCTTACGGTAACTGCTGATGTTCATCGCAACGGTACTGTTGAGAACATTGATACATACGGCGACTCTGCCTATTGATTTGTAAAATATCAAAAACATAGGATCGTATTCAAAAATCGAGGTTCTGAAAAATAGAATCTCGATTTTTTATATTTAAATTTATAAAATTTGTAGTATTGTTCGATCCTCATTCGTTATATTTATATGTTCGTTATCATTGAGACTTACTGATATACTTTGAATAAAATCTCATGCATCAAGAGACACCCAAAGAGCATTGTTGTGGTAAAGTAAATTGGATGATGGGAATATTGCAAATACCGCTCTCGGTACCCCACCTGCACGGCGTTTTGTTCCCACCGTGCCGGATTAAGTGCCCCACTGTCACGGAAGGGTGCCCCACTACTTCACATAAATCCCCGCCGGAGCTTTTCCACCGCCATAGCGGCTTG